>CBIHLJ010000003.1:0-208725 GCA_966210745.1 uncultured Pseudoxanthomonas sp. | reverse complement strand
CACGGTGATCGATGGCGGCAATTCCAACTACAAGGACACCCAGCGCCGTGCCGCACAACTGGGCGATGCCGGCATCCACTATCTCGACTGCGGCACGAGCGGTGGCGTGTGGGGTCTGGCGGAAGGCTACAGCCTGATGATCGGCGGCGACGCCGGCGCGGTGGAGCAGTTGCGCGCCGTGTTCGCCACGCTGGCGCCCGCGCCGGACAGCGGCTGGGGCCGGGTGGGTCCGAGCGGTGCGGGCCACTTCGCCAAGATGGTCCACAACGGCATCGAATACGGAATGATGCAGGCGTACGCCGAGGGCTTCGCCATCCTGAAGAAAAAGCAGGAGATGGCGTTCGACCTGGGGGCGCTGGCCGACATATGGCGCGATGGCAGCGTGGTGCGCTCGTGGCTGCTGGACCTGACCGCCGATGCGCTGAAGAAGAATCCGGAGATGCAGGGCATCGCGCCTTACGTGGCCGATTCGGGCGAAGGCCGCTGGACCGTGGCCGAGGCCATCGACCTCAATGTCTCCGCGCCGGTGATCACGCTGTCGCTGCTGGAACGCCTGCGCTCGCGCGACGACGATTCCTACGCCGACAAGCTGCTGGCGGCGATGCGCAACGAGTTCGGCGGGCATGCGGTGAAGCAGGGCTAGGCTCACCTGGCCTTATCGCAGGCAGCGCTAGTCTGGCGGCCTCGACACGAGGGAAACGCCGATGAAGATCCTGATGGTGCTGACGTCCCACGATCGCTTGGGCGATACCGGGCACAAGACCGGCTTCTGGCTGGAGGAATTCGCCGCGCCCTACTACGTGTTCAAGGATACGGGCGCGGAGGTCGTGCTGGCGTCGCCGAAGGGCGGGCAGCCTCCGCTGGACCCGAAGAGCGATGCGCCCGATGCGCAGACCGCCGCCACCGTGCGCTTCAACGAGGATGCGGACGCACTGTCCGCGCTGGCCGGCACGCTGCGCCTGAAGGACGTGGTGGATGGCGAGTTCGATGCCGTGTTCTATCCGGGCGGGCACGGTCCGCTGTGGGACCTGGCCGAGGATGCCGATTCCATACGGCTCATCGAGCAGGCGTTCTCCGCCGGCAGGCCGGTGGCGGCGGTGTGCCATGGGCCGGCGGTGTTCCGGCACACGCGCGGCGCGCTGGGCGAACCGCTGGTGAAGGACAAGCGCGTGACCGGCTTCTCCAACGAGGAAGAAGCGGCGGTCGGGCTGACCGATGTGGTGCCGTTCTCGCTGGAAGACGTGCTGAAGAAGAACGGTGGGCGCTACGAGCGCGGCGCCGTGTGGCAGTCGTACGTGGTGACCGATGGCAGGCTGGTGACGGGGCAGAATCCCGCCTCGTCCGAAGCGGCGGCCGAGGACGTGCTGCGCCTGCTGCGCTGACGTGTTCACGGCCGCTTACCGCGCCGGGACTAGGGTGGGGCCGCATTCGCACGGAGTTGGACCATGACGCAGGCGCCGCAGCATCTCTACACCCGGCAGGACGACATCGCCCGCATGGAGGCAATGATCCTGCAACTGCCGGACGAGGCGAAGGTGGAATTGAAGCTCACCGATGGCGGCTCGATCACCGGCATCGTGCCGGTGCGCCCCAGTGTGCAGGTGTTCCGCGACGGCGAAGGCCATGAAGGCTTCAATGCCGTGGTGCGAATCGATGACGGCAAGCGCCCGGAGGTGGCGCATTACCTGTGGCTGGACCGTATCGCGTCGGTGACGGCGCTGGGCTCGGCGTGATGCCGCAGCTGCCGTCCGTCGACATCGCCTGCCCGTACTGCGGGGAAGTCATCACGCTGGTCGTGGATGATTCGGCCGGCGACCAGCGCTACATCGAGGACTGCCACGTCTGCTGCAAGCCCATCGAAGTGCGGGTGAGCGTCGACGACGATGGCGTGGTCGAGATCGACGCATGGGGGCAGGACGAGGCCTGAGCCGTTGACGCGATGTTCGCACCGTCGCGCCTAGGCTCGCAGCATGCCGTCGGGAGTGCGTGCCATGGTGCCGATCCGCTGCCTGTTGCCGGTGCTGCTGCTGGGCTGCCTCTGCTGCACCGGGCGTGCGCAATCGTTGATCGAAACCGGGCCGCAGCCCACGCTGCCGGCACCGCAGGAGCGCTGGATTCCCACGGTGAACGTGGCCCCGGCCGTGGGCTGGCCGGAGGGTACTGCGCCGAGGGCCGCGCCCGACCTGGACGTCACCGCCTTCGCGCGTGGGCTGGACCATCCGCGCTGGCTTTACGTGCTGCCGAACGGCGACGTGCTGGTTGCCGAGACCAATGCGCCCCCGAAGCCGGCGCAGAAGAAGAGCCTGCGCAACTGGTTCATGCAACGCGCCATGAAGAAGGCAGGTGCGGCCGCGCCCAGCGCCAACCGCATCACCCTGCTGCGCGATGCCGACGGCGATGGCGTGGCGGAGCTGCGCACGGCCTTTCTCACCGGCCTGTTCTCGCCGTTCGGCATGGCGCTCGTCGATGGACGGCTCTACATCGCCAACGCCGATGCCATCGTCAGCGTGCCGTACCGCGAGGGACAGACGGCCAGCGACGCGACGCCGGTGAAACTCGTCGACCTGCCCGGCGGCCCGCTCAACCATCACTGGACCAAGAGCCTGCTGGCCAGCGTGGACGGGCGCCACCTGTATGTCGGCGTGGGCTCCAATAGCAATGTCGGCGAGAACGGCATGACGATGGAAACCGACCGTGCCGCGATCCTGCAGGTGGACGTGGCGACCGGCGCGCGCCGCGTGTTCGCCTCGGGCCTGCGCAATCCGGTGGGCCTGGCGTGGGAACCGCAAGGCGGCGCGCTGTGGACCGTCGTCAACGAGCGCGACGAACTCGGCGACGCGCTGGTACCGGACTACCTGACTTCGGTGCGCGAGGGCGCGTTCTACGGTTGGCCTTACAGCTACTACGGCGATCATGTCGACGCGCGCGTGCAGCCGCCGCGCCCGGACGTTGTGGGACGGGCGATTGCGCCGGACTACGCGCTGGGCGCGCATGTCGCCGCGCTGGGACTGGCCTTCCACGATGGGGCGGGCTGGCCGGCGGCGCTGCGGCGCGGTGCCTTCATCGGCGAGCACGGGTCCTGGAACCGGCGCGAGCCGGCCGGTTACCGGCTGGTGTTCGTGCGTTTCGCCAACGGACGCCCGCAGGGCGCACCGGTCGATGTGCTGACCGGCTTCCTCGACGCCAACGGCAATGCGCGTGGCCGGCCCGTGGGCGTCGCCGTGGATGCGCGCGGCGGTGTGCTGCTTGCCGACGACGTGGGCAACGTGGTCTGGCGCGTGGCCCCGGCCGCGCGACCGTAACGCGCGTATCGTGGCGGGCGGGCGTATGCTCCGCCTCGGTCCGACAACCAACCCTGGGGAGGGGAGATGAACACGACCACCACCGTTGCACCCAAGCGTCCGCTCGGCTTCTGGATCACCGGCGCGTTCGCGCTGGTGTGGAACCTGATCGGCGCAGCCATGTGGTACATGCAGGTGAACATGTCCGCCGAGCAACTGGCGGCGATGACCGAGCCGCAACGCCAGGTCTACGAAGCGACACCCGGCTGGCTCAACATCGCCTTCGCCGTGGCGGTGTTCGCCGGCGTGCTGGGCGCGCTGGGACTGCTGCTGAAGAAGCGCTGGGCAGGGACGATGTTCCTGCTGTCGCTGATCGCCCTGCTGGTGCAGATGATCGGCGCCTACGTGGTGACGCCGGCCTGGGCGGCCTATGGACCGGTGGGACTGGTGATGCCCGCGGTGCTGCTGGTGATCGCGCTGTTCCTGTTGTGGTATGCCAACCGGGTGCAGGCGCGCGGCTGGCTGTCCTGAGCAGTACCGCAGCGTAAAGAGAAAAGCCGCCGGGAAACCGGCGGCTTTTTCATTATTGGGAGGAACCCCGTAGGGTGGGCCTTGGCCCACCGTTACCATGCCGGCTCGCTCGCGGCAGATGGCGTCGCCGCGATGGTGGGCCAAGGCCCACCCTACGTGTCGGTCCGTTAGGCTTCGGTCTCTTCCAGATCCACGCCGATGAAACCACCCGACTGTCGGCGCCACAGAGCGGCATACAGGCCGTCCTGCAGCAGCAGTTCCTCGTGGCTGCCGCTTTCAATGACGCGGCCACCATCCATCACGATCAAGCGATCGAGGACGGCGATGGTGGACAGGCGGTGCGCGATGGCGATGACGGTCTTGCCTTCCATCAGTGCGTACAACTGTTCCTGGATGGCGGCTTCGACTTCCGAATCCAGCGCGGACGTCGCTTCGTCCAGTACCAGGATCGGTGCATCCTTCAGCAGCACGCGCGCGATCGCCACACGCTGGCGCTGGCCGCCGGACAGCTTCACGCCGCGCTCGCCCACCTGGGTGTCGTAGCCGCTGCGGCCTTTGGCATCGGTGAGCCCGCGGATGAACTCGTCCGCATGCGCGCGCTCCGAGGCCTGCAGCAGTTCCTCCTCGGTCGCGTCCGGGCGGCCGTAGCGGATGTTGTCGCGGATCGAACGGTGCAGCAGCGAGGTGTCCTGGGTGACCATGCCGATGTTCCGGCGCAGCGATTCCTGGGTGACGTGCGCTACGTCCTGGCCATCGATGAGGATCCGTCCGCCTTCCACGTCGTAGAAGCGCAGCAGCAGGTTGACCAGGGTGGACTTGCCGGCGCCGGAGCGGCCGACGATGCCGACCTTCTCGCCCGGCTTGATGACCAGCGACAGGTCGTCGATCACCTTGGCCTCGCGGCCGTAGTGGAACTTCACGTGGTCGAAGCGGATCTCGCCGTGTGCGACGTCCAGGTCCTTCGCCTCTTTCGCATCGGCGATGGCCAGCGGCTGCGCCAGCGTGCCCATGCCGTCCTCGACGGTGCCGATGTTCTCGAACAGGCCGGCCACTTCCCACAGGATCCAGTCCGACATCGAGCGGATGCGCATCACCAGCGCGATGGCCACCGCAATTGCGCCCATCGAGATCGACGCCTGCAGCCACGCCCAGATCGCCACGCCGGCAATGCTGGCCAGCAGGAAAGCGTTGAGCGTGTGCAGGGCGACGGTCAGCTGGGTGACCAGCCGCATCTGCGCGTGCACGGTGACCATGAACTCGTCCATGGCGCCGCGGGCGTAGTCCTGCTCGCGCATGGTGTGGGCGAACAGCTTGATGGTCTGGATGTTGGTGTAGCTGTCGACGATGCGGCCGGTCATCTGCGCACGCGCATCCGATTGCGCCATCGATACCTTCTGCAGGCGCGGCACGAAATGGAACACCAGCACCAGGTAGCTGGCCAGCCACACCACCAGCGGCAGCACCAGCCACACGTCGGCCTGCGCCACCAGCACCACGGTACCGACGAAGTAGACGAGGACGTAGACGAACACGTCCATCAGCTTCATCACCGTCTCGCGGATCGATAGCGCGGTCTGCATGACCTTCTGCGAGATGCGGCCGGCGAACTCGTCCTGGAAGAAGCCCACGCTCTGCCGCAGCAGGTAGCGGTGCGACAGCCAGCGCGCGATCATCGGGTAGTTGCCGAAGATGGTCTGGTGGATGATCAGCGACTGCACCAGCACCAGCAGCGGGTAGGCCACCACCACCAGCAGGCCCATCCACAGCAGCTTCTCCCCGTGCACCTGCAGGAAGCTGTCGCGGCCCGTATTGCCCATCCAGTCGACCAGCTGGCCCATGTAGTCGAAGAAGGTGATCTCCAGCGCGGAGATCACGCCGGTCAGCACCGACATCGCGATCAGCCACGGCAGCAGCGGCCGCGAATAGTGCAGCAGGAACGGCAGCAGCTTGCGGGGCGGGGTGGCGGGTTCGCCCTTGGGATACGGATTGATGCGGGTTTCGAAGAATCGGAACATCGGTCGGTCCATGGCAGGTGCCGCCGTCACGGCGCACCGGTGATTGAGTTTGCGTGCTCAGCCCGCGGGATACGGCCAGGCCGCGCGTGCCTGCCGCAGCGCATGCCCGTACCACGCCAGTTGGTCCAGCATGCGCCGCGCAGCACGTTCGCTGGCGTCGGCATCGTGCGGTCGGCCACCGGAGTCGAAGCGGTTCCAGGCCTGGTTGAAATACACGCCGTCGCGGACCGGTGCAGCGTGCAGCCCGCTGAAGACCTGTCGCAACTGCTCCACCGCACGCGAGCCGCCGCTGAGCCCGCCATACGCGACGAAGCCGACCGGCTTCGCATGCCAGTGCGAGGCCACCAGGTCGATCATGTGCTTGAGCGCGGCGGGGTAGCCGTGATTGTACTCCGGCGTGACCACGACGAAGGCGTCGGCGCGCCAGATGCGTTGTTGCAGATTCACCAGGTCCACGCTCGGCGCGCTCCCGTGCCGATGCGGCAGGTCGAGCATGGCCGGATCGATCGCGTCGACGGCGTAGTCGCGGCGCTGCGCCAGCAGGCCGCGCAGCCAGTCGGCCACGGTGTCGCAGAAGCGGCCTTCACGCGTGCTGCCGTACAGCAGGGCGAGGTTGATGGGAGGCGTCATGCTGGTCCACGTATTGCCAGGGGAGAGGTGGGCAGGGTAGAACCTCAAGCAATCTTGAGGTCAACCCGCCATGCCTGGAAAACAGCATCCGCCCATCGAAACGGAACTCACCGTCGGCCAGGTGGCCGCACGTTCCGGCGTCGCCGTCTCCACCCTGCACTTCTACGAAGCGAAGGGGCTGATCCACAGCTGGCGCAATGCGGGCAACCAGCGCCGCTATCCACGCGAGGTGTTGCGCCGCGTGGCGGTCATCAAGGTCGCGCAGCGCACCGGCATTCCGCTGGCGGAGATCCAGTCCGCGTTGTCCTCATTGCCTGACAACCGCACGCCCACCGCCGCCGACTGGAAGAAGCTGTCTGCGCGCTGGCAGGCTGCACTCGAGGCTCGCATTGCCAGCCTCACCCGCTTGCGCGACCAGCTCGACGGCTGCATCGGCTGTGGCTGCCTGTCGTTGAAGGCGTGCCCGTTGCGCAATCCGTGGGACGAACTGGGCGAGGAAGGGCCCGGCGCGCGACTGTTGGAAACCGAGGCCTGACGGGATGGACCTTGCGCTCTTCGACTTCGACGGCACGCTGACCACGCGCGAGACGTTTCCGGATTTCATGCGCCATGCCGTCGCGCGTTCGCGGCTGCTGGTCGGCAGCGTGCTGCTTGCGCCGGTGGTGTTCGGCTACCGGCGTGGCTGGGTGGCGGGCAATCCCACCCGGGCCAGCATCGTGCAGGTGGGCCTGCGCGGCGTGGATGCGGAACCCCTGCGGGCGCAAGGCGCAGCCTTCGCACATGACGTGCTACCCGGTGTGCTGCGGCCCGAGGCGATGGCGCGACTGGCGTGGCACCGCGAGCGTGGCGACCGCATCGTCGTGGTGTCGGGCGGACTGGATGTCTACCTCGTGCCGTGGTGCGCGGCGCAGGGTGTCGAACTGCTGTGCTCGGTGCTGGCCGAACGGAATGGACGCATTACCGGCTATGCGGGGCCGCAATGCGTCGGCGAAGAAAAGGTACGCCGTGTGCACACGCTGTGCGATCCACGGGCGTATGCCGCCATCCATGCCTACGGCGATACCCACGAAGACCAGGCAATGCTGGCGATGGCGCACCATCGGACGTATCGCGGCAAGGCGGTGGACTGAATCCGCCTTCCTGTTCCTGCAGGAGCGACGCAAGTCGCGACCGCACACCATCCGCGACACAGGATCACGGGCCCGGTCCCGACATGTCGTCTGGATGGGCGCAATACACTTGATGTCTCGTGCCTCGGTTGTTCCGGCCTTGCGGTCGGGACTCACGTCGCTCCTACAGGGAAGCAGTCAGCCCAGCGGGATCGCGCGCTGCTCCTCGCTGCTCTGCACGCCCGACTCGATCAGGCGCATCACGTCCAGCGCTTCCTGTGTCGTCACCGGCGGCACGGTGCCATGCAGGATCGCGTCACGGATGCCGGCGTAGTAGCGGCGATAGTCGCCAGCCTCGGCCTGCGCGACTTCGGTGACCAGGCGGCCGTCGCGTTCGGCCACTATCTCGCCCGCACGTGTGTCCACCCCCCAGCCCGGCGCGCCCGGCACCACGCCCGCGCGCAGCTGGTCTTCCTGCACGTCCAGTCCGTGCTTGAGGTAGCTGCCGCGTGTGCCATGCACCGCGAAGCGCAGACCGTTGCCGGCCACGAGCGTGGACGCATGCAGGATGACGCGATGGTGCGGGTAGCGGAGCGTGACGTCGAAGTAGTCCGGTGCGCGCGCGCCGTCGCGCAGGCGGGCGATGTCGGCGGTGATCGCCTCGGGAACACCGAACAGTTGCAATGCCTGGTCCAGCAGGTGCGGGCCCAGGTCGTACCACAGCCCGCCACCGGGTTCGTCGCGCTCGCGCCAGCGGTCCTGCACGGCGGGACGGAAGCGGTCGAAGTGCGAGTGGAATTCGGCCACGCGCCCGATCGCACCCTCTTCGATCAAACGCTGCACGGTCAGGAAATCCGCATCCCAGCGACGGTTCTGGAACACGCTGACCACGCGCCCTGCGTACGCCGAGGCCGCCACGACCTCCCGCGCCTCCCGCAGCGTGAGGGTGAACGGTTTGTCCACCACCACGTGCTTGCCCAGGCCCAGCGCCATGATGGCCAGCGGCGCGTGCGAGTCGTTCGGCGAGGCGATGACCACCAGGTCCACGGCGGGATCCGCGAACGCAGCGTGTGCATCGGGAGTGACATGCGTGCGGGGCCAGTCGGCGTGCACCTTGCCGGCGTCGCGCGAGACCACCGTATGCAGTGCCAGGCCGGGCGTGGCTTGGATCAGGGGCGCGTGGAACACCTTGCCCACGAAGCCATAGCCGACCAGTGCGACGTTGAGTGGGTCAGTCATGCGGGCAATTCCGGGAGCCAGTGGACATGGTAGGTGCAACGCGCGCGTTGATCACGCGTCCACCTGCATGAACGTCACGCAACGCTTAACTGAACGGTACGGATCCTCTTCACGTGCGCTGTACCCCCGCGCCCCGACACTCCGAACGCACCACGAAAGGAGAAAGAACCATGAACAATGTACGCACACGTTCGATGTTGACCGCCGCTCTGTCGACGGCCCTGTTGTTCTCCAGCGCCCATGTGCTGGCCGACAATCCGCCCAACGAGCCCGAGGAGAACACGCAGAACGACTCCTCGCAGCCCGTCAACGACACCTGGATCACCACCAAGGTGAAAGCCGACCTGCTGGCCACGGAAAACGTGTCCGGCCTCGACATCAAGGTCGAGACCGTGAATGGCGTGGTGACGCTCACCGGCGCCGTTTCCAACCAGGCGCAGAAGGACAAGGCCATCGCGGTGGCCAAGCAGATCAAGGGCGTTTCCAAGGTTGACGCCAGCGGCCTGACACTCGCCGCGAAGTAAGCCGCGGTTCCGAGGTGTGGCACGGAGCGGATGCACTCCAGCGTAGGGTGCATCCGCTTCTCTGTCTCTGGCGTATGCGTTCAACCTTTCTCATCCATCCGGGAGCGACCGATGAACCGCAGGTACCTGACCCCGATCGCCGTTGCCGTGCTGTTGGCGTGCAGCATGTTCTCCGTGCAGGCCGCCGCGCCCGTCACCTCGGTGCCGCAGCTGGACATCTCGCGCTATGCCGGCCAGTGGCATGAGATCGCGCACCTGCCGATGACATTCCAGAAGCAGTGCGTGGGCGACATCACCGCGCGCTATTCGCTGGATGCGCCCGGAAAGATCGGTGTGCTCAATGCGTGCAGGACCAAGGACGGCAGCATCGACCAGGCCCAGGGCGTGGCACGCCCGGTGGAAGGACACCCGGGTCGGCTGGAGGTCCGCTTCGCCCCCGAGTGGCTGTCATGGCTGCCCTGGGCATGGGCAGACTATTGGGTGATCGCGCTGGATCCGGATTACCAGTGGGCGATGGTGGGCGAACCCGGCCGCGACTACTTGTGGATCCTGTCGCGCGAACCCTCGATGGACCGTACCCAATTCGAGGCGCTGAAGGCGAAGGCCGAGGCGATGGGTTACGACCTGGCGCCGTTGATCATGGCGGCGCCGCTGAAATAGAGGATGCATGTTGCCGTTGTAGGAGCGACGTGAGTCGCGACCGCACGGTGTGATGGTCCTTGCAGCGCCAGTATCCGCCGCGCTTGCGGCGGGCTCCCCGGACTCAGTTCTCGCGGTCGCGACTCACGTCGCTCCTACAAAAGCCGAAACGTCAAAGCCGGTGCGTATAGCGGAACTGCAGGAAGTTCTCGCCCGGGTTCGGCTTCTCGATGCGTGCGTTGGAGAAATGCTGGAAGCGCAGCGACCATTCGTGCTGGCGATCCGCGCCGAAGGCCTTGCCCACGGCGATGTGGTCGCCGAAGTTGAAGGTGGTGCCGAACTCTTTCTTCCGCGTGTTGTACTTGGGGAAGATCACGTTCACGCCGATGCCGCCTTCGACGAACCAGCCTTCGCTCCAGCCATTCGGGCGCCAGCGCAGGGCGGGCGTGAAGCCGACCTGCGTGCTGTTGTCGCTGTCGCTGTGCCAGCGGCCGACCTCGCCCTGCCACTGGCCGCTGACATGGCCGTAGCGGTACTGCTTTTCCCAACGCCAGTCGCGGCTAGCGCCGACGGTCAGCGCGTGCGCGTCTTCGGCGACGCCACCCTGCACGAACCAGGCCGTGCGCGGCTCGGCGGCGGTGGCGGTGCCGGCGGCAAGCGCCAGCAGGCCGGTCAGGGACCAGCGGCTCAGCAGGGGAAGGGGGAAAGGGCGACGGGCGCGTGGGGGGGTGACGGCAAGGTTCTGGTTGGACACGGACACACTCGATCAAGGGGAACAAGCCGCGCCCGTGGGTGCGGCGGTACATTTTCCAGGTTGGGTCAGGGCGAGTGAGGGCGACGCGGCAGTCTCAGGGCTGCGCCGCCAACGCGGGGGCCACGTCCTGTTCGCCCCAGCCGCCCAGCGATTTGTAGATCGCCACCACCCCGACATTCACGCCTGCCTCTGCCTGTGCCAGCGCGTCATCGGCGGCCAGCTGGGTACGCTGCGCGTCAAGCAGGGTGAGGAAGTCGGACGAGCCGGCACGATACCGGACTTCGGCCAGTTCTGCTGCTCGGCGCGCGGCAACGGATTGTTCCAGCCGGAATTTCAGCTGCGTCTGCTGCTTGGCATAGGACAGCAGTGCGTTTTCCGTTTCCTCCAGGGCACCGAGCACGGTCTTTTCGTAGTGCGCCGCCACGCCATCGGCCTGGGCTTCGCTGGCACGCAGGCGAGCGCGCACGCTGCCCATGTCGAACGCGGCCCAGCTGATCGACGGGGTCACCTGCCAGGCGCGGTTGTCGCCGTTCACCAGGTTGCCCCAGCCACCGGACAGGAAACCGATGAAGCCGCGCAGGCTGACCCGCGGGAACAGGTCGGCCGTTGCCACGCCGACGCGTGCCGTGGCCGCGGCCAGGCGGCGCTCGGCCGCGCGCACGTCGGGCCGCTGGCGCAGCAGGTCGGTGGTGTCGCCGATCGGCAGGGCCTTGGCGAACGCCGGGGCTTCGCGCGGGGCGAGCACGGCGTCCAGTTCACCGGGGCGCTTGCCCACCAGCACGGCGAGCCGATGCCGCGATTGGCCTTCGCTCGCTTCCAGTGCGGGCACGTCGGCTTCCACCGCACGCACGCGCGCCAGGCTGCTCTGTACTTCCAGCTGGCTGCCGGCGCCCAGGTCGAAGCGCGATTCCGTGAGGCGCTGGGTGTCGCCCAGTGTCTGCAGGATGCGGCGCGCCACCTCCAGCCGCTTCTGCGTGCCACGCAGCTCGAAGTAGTTGCGTGCCACCTCCGCGGCCACGGTCACCTGCGCGGCCTGCAGGTCATTGCGCTGCGCCTGCAGGTCCGCGTGCGCGGCTTCCGTATTGCGGCGCACGCGACCGAACAGGTCCAGCTCCCACGCGGCATCGAAGCCGGCGGAGTAGCTGTCGGTCTCCACGCGGCCCTGTCCTTCCACGGGCTGCTTGGTGCGCGAGCCTTCCACACCGGCGGTGACGTGCGGGGCCAGGTCCAGGCGGCGTTCGGAGAACACCGCGCGCGCTTCGTTGACGCGCGCTATCGCGATGCGTACGTCGGGATTGGCCAGCAGCGATTCGCGCACGAGCTGGTCGAGCACCGGGTCGTCGAACTGGCCCCACCACGTGGCGACCGGATGGTCGGCCACGTAGCCGGTCGACGCCGCATGCTGCAGCGTGGCCGGTGCGGTCTGTGGCGCCACGTAGTCGGGTCCCACGGTGACGCAGCCGGCGAGCAGCGCGGCTGCCACGCCGAGCGCGAGTGTGCGGATCACCATGGCAGCACCTGATCGAAGTAGTAATAGCCACCGGTCGGGCCGTCGTTGCCGATCAGGGCCAGCTGCACGCTGGTGCGCGCGCCCTCCGGCACGGAGAGCTCGCCGTTCTGCTGGTCGCCCGACTTGTTCATGTCGGTCTGCACGTAGCCCGGGTGGATGGTGTTGACCTTGATGCCGGTGTCCTTCAGTTCGTGCGCCAGGTGGATGGTCCACGCGTTGACCGCGCTCTTGGACACGTTGTACGCCGGGATGCCCTTGAACCCGTAGATGAAGGACTCCGGGTTCTGGTGTTCCGACAGCGAGCCCAGCAGGCTGGACACATTGACGATGCGGCCGGCGTCGGACTTGCGCAGCAGCGGCAGGAAGGCCTGGGTGGTTTCGATCAGACCGAACACGTTGGTGTCGAACGTGGTGCGCCAGGTCTCCAGCGACTGGCCGGACACGCCCTTGGCCATGTCGTCGACCATGATGCCGGCGTTGTTGACCAGGATGTCGAGCTTGCCGTGGCGCTGTTCGATCTCCTTCACGGCCGCGGCGATGCTGGCCGCGTCGGTGACGTCCAGCGCGATGGCTTCCACCGGCAGACCCTGGGCCTGCAGGTCGAGCGTGGCTTCGACAGCCTTGTCGCGGTTGCGGCCGGCGAGGATGGTATGCACGCCGGCTTCGGCCAGCTGGCGGACGGTTTCACGGCCGATGCCGCGGGTGGCGCCGGTGACCAGTGCGATCTTGGAAGAAGTGTTCATGGCTTGATCTCGTTGGGAAGGGGAGTTCAATCAGGGATGTGTCGTCGCCGCGTCGGTGGCGGGGGCATGGGACACCAGCGGACGGTTGGCCAGCTTGCGCAGGGCCACGTAGAACACCGGCGTCAGGAACAGGCCGAACAGGGTGACGCCCAGCATGCCGGCGAACACCGTGATGCCGGTGATCGAGCGGACTTCGGCGCCGGCACCGCTGGACAGCACCAGCGGCACGGTGCCGGCGATGAAGGCCACCGATGTCATGATGATCGGACGCAGGCGCAGGCGACAGGATTCCAGTGCTGATTCCACGATGCCCTTGCCCTGCAGTTCCAGCTCGCGGGCGAACTCGACGATCAGGATGGCGTTCTTGCACGCCAGGCCCATCAGCACCACCAGGCCCACCTGCACGAACACGTTGTTGTCGCCACCGGCCAGCCACACGCCGAAGAGGGCGGACAGCAATGTCATGGGCACGATCAGGATCACCGCCAGCGGCAGCGTCCAGCTTTCGTACAGCGCGGCCAGCACCAGGAACGCCAGCAGCACGGCCAGCGGGAACACCACCAGCGCCGCGCCGCCCTGCGTCATCTGCTGGTAGCTGAGATCGCTCCAGCCGATGCCCATGCCGGTCGGCAGCACCTGCTGCGCCAGCTCGGTGACCTTGGCCATGGCTTCGCCGGAGGACAGCACGCGCGGATCGGCGTCGCCCAGCAGGTCCGCGGCGGGATACCCGTTGAAGCGGATCACCGGGTCCGGGCCGTAGGTCTGCTTGACGCTGACCATGCTGCCGATCGGCACCATCTCGCCATTGCCGTTGCGGGTGCGCAGGTTGGCGATGTCCTCGACGTTGTCGCGGAACGGACCGTCGGCCTGGGCGATCACCTGCCAGGTACGGCCGAACATGTTGAAGTCGTTGACATAGGCCGAGCCCAGATAGGTCTGCAACG
This sequence comes from uncultured Pseudoxanthomonas sp., assembly GCA_966210745.1. Taxonomy (GTDB): domain Bacteria; phylum Pseudomonadota; class Gammaproteobacteria; order Xanthomonadales; family Xanthomonadaceae; genus Pseudoxanthomonas_A. The sequence continues at coordinate 194,806 of CBIHLJ010000003.1, read as the reverse complement.
TGTCGAACAGCTCGGTCAGCGGCACGCCCTGCGCTTTCGCCTTCACCCGGTCGACCTCGGCATCCAGCTGCGGCACGTTGGCCTGGTAGCTGCTGATCGGGAAGCCCAGCCCCGGCGTCTGCGATGCCGCGCCCTGGAAGGCCTGCACCGCGTTCTGCAGTTCGCCATAGCCCAGCCGCGTACGGTCTTCGATGAAGAGCGACCAGCCGGAGCCGTTGCCCAGGCCCTGGATCGGCGGCGGCATGAAGGCGAAGGTGAAGCCTTCCTGGATGGTGGAGAACTTCTGGTTGAGTTCGGCGGTGATCTCCTCGGCCGAGCGCGAGCGCTCACCGAAGGGATCGAGGGTGAAGAAGATCACACCGTTGTTGGGTGTGTTGGTGAACTGCAGCGGGTTGAGGCCCGGGAACGCGATCTCGCTGGCGACGCCGTCGACTTCGTTGGCGAGGGCCGCCATCTTCTTGAGCACGGTGTCGGTACGTTCGATCGAGGCGCCTTCCGGCATCTTCACGCCGGCGATCACGTACAGCTTGTCCTGCACGGGAATGAAGCCCGCCGGCACCGCCTTGAACATGAGGCCCGCGCCGACCAGCAGCACCATGTAGACCGCGAACACCGCACCGCGCTTGCCGAGCGCGCGCGACACCGCGCCTTCATAGCCCTGCGAACTGCGGTTGAAGAAGCGGTTGAAGGGACGGAACAGCCAGCCGAACAGGCGGTCGATCAGCCGCGACGGGCCGTCCTTCGGCGCATGGTGCGACTTCAGCAGCTTGGCCGCCAGCGCCGGCGACAGGGTCAGCGAGTTGATCGCCGAGATGACCGTGGAGATGGCGATGGTGACGGCGAACTGCTTGTAGAACTGGCCGGTCACGCCGGTCAGGAAGGCCATCGGCACGAACACCGCACAGAGCACCAGCGCGATGGCGATGATCGGGCCGGAGACTTCCTTCATGGCCAGGTGGGCCGCTTCCAGCGGTGTCGCGCCAAGCTCGATGTGGCGCTCGACGTTCTCCACCACCACGATGGCGTCGTCGACCACGATGCCGATCGCCAGCACCAGGCCGAACAGGGTCAAGGTGTTGATCGAGTAGCCCAGCAGGTACAGCACGGCGAACGTACCGACCACCGAGACCGGCACCGCCAGCAACGGGATGATGGAGGCGCGCCAGGTCTGCAGGAACAGGATCACCACCAGCACCACCAGCAGGGTGGCTTCCAGCAGGGTCATGACGACGGACTTGATGGAGTCGCGGACGAAGATGGTGGTGTCGTAGATCGATTGGATCTCCACGCCCGGCGGCAGCGTGGGGCGGATCTCGTCCATCTTGGCGACCACGGCGTCGCGGATCTCCAGCGCGTTGGCGCCGGGGGCCTGGAAGATGCCGATGGCCGAGGCGTTCTTGCCGTCCAGGCGGGCGCGCAGCGTGTAGTCGCCGGCGGCCAGTTCGATGCGGGCAACGTCGGCCAGGCGCACGATCTCGCCGTCGGTGCCGCTCTTCAGCACGATGTTGCCGAATTCCTCGACGGTTTCCAGGCGGCCCTTGGCGTTGATCGGCAGCAGGAAGTCGCTGCCGTTCGGCATCGGCTCGGCACCGAGCTGGCCGGCCGAGACCTGCACGTTCTGTTCGCGCACGGCGCGCAGCACGTCGCCGGCGGTCATGCCGCGGGCGGCCACCTTGTCGGGGTCCAGCCACAAGCGCATCGCGTAGTCGCCGCCGCCGAACTGCTGCGCATCGCCGACGCCCTGGATGCGAGCCAGCTCATCCTTGACGTGCAGGCGCATGTAGTTGCGCAGGTACAGCGAATCGTACTTGCCGTCCTTCGAGGTCAGGTGCACGACCATCAGGAACACGGGCGACTGCTTCTGGGTGGTGACGCCCTGCCGGCGCACGTCCTCGGGCAGGCGCGCCTGCGCCTGCGCCACGCGGTTCTGCACGCGCACGGCGGCCTCGTCGGGATCGGTGCCCGGCTTGAAGGTCACCGTCAGCGACAGCACGCCATCGGAGCCGGCGACGGACTTGACGTACATCATGTCCTCGACGCCGTTGATGGCTTCCTCCAGCGGCGTGGCGACGGTTTCGGCGATCACCTTGGGGTTGGCGCCGGGATAGACGGTACGGACGACGACCGACGGCGGTACCACTTCGGGGTATTCGCCGATCGGCAGCAACGGGATCGAGATCAGGCCGGCGGCGAAGATCACGATCGACAGCACCGCGGCGAAGATCGGCCGGTCGATGAAGAATCTTGAGAAGTCCATGGGTGGATTTCCTGGAAAGAAGAAAGAGCGTCCCCGTCGCCTGTCAGGGAAGTGGCAGGCGTGGGGTCAATCAGGGCGGTGCGCGGAACGTCAGTTCTTGGCGACGGCCTGGGTCGGCGGCGCTTCGGCCGCGCCCATCACCACGGCCTTGGCCTGCACCGGCATGCCGGGGAAGAACACCTTCTGCACGCCGCTGACGATCACCCGGTCGCCGGCCGACAGGCCCTTCTCGACGATGCGCAGACCATCGGCCATGCGGCCCACCTGCACATCGCGGCGTTGGGCCTTGCCTTCCTTGTCGACCACGTAGACGTACTTGCGGTCCTGGTCGGTCAGCACGGCCTTGTCGTCCACCAGCGCGGCCTTGAATTCACCGCTGCCGAGCAGGCGTACGCGGGCATACAGGCCGGGGGTGAAGACGCGGTCGGCGTTGTCCAGCAGCGCGCGGGCGCGGATGGTGCCGGTGCTGCGGTCGACCTGGTTGTCGAGGAAGTCGACCACGCCGGCATGCGGGAAGTCGGTTTCGTCAGCCAGCGCCACCTGCACCGGCACCTTGCCGTCGCGTTCGCTCGGGCGTTCGCCGTTGCGTGCCATCTCGGCGTAGCGCAGGAACGCGCGTTCGTCGGCATCGAAATGCACGTGCACCTTGTCCAGCGAGACGACGGTCGTCAGCACGCTGGCAGCATCGCCGGCGCTGACCAGGTTGCCCGCGGTGACCAGCGCACGACCGGCGCGGCCATTGATCGGTGCGCGCACCTGGGTCCATTCCATATTCAGGCGCGCGCTTTCCAGCGCGGCCTGCGCGGCGGCGACATTCGCCTGTGCCTGGTCGGCGTTGGCGCGGCGCTGCTCGTACTCCTCGGTGGACAGGGCCTGCAGGTCGGACAGGCGCTTGGCGCGCGAGGCCTCGCTGCGGCCCAGTTCGGCCAGCGTGCGTGCTCGTGCGAGCTCAGCCTGCGCGCGTGCCAGTTCGGCGCGGTAGCTGCGCGCGTCGATGGTGAAGAGGACGTCGCCCTTCTTCACTTCCTGGCCTTCGGTGTAGTTGACGCGGTCGATGTAGCCGGATACGCGCGGACGCAGGTCGACGTGCTCGATGGCCTCGACGCGGCCACTGAATTCGTCCCACTGGCTGACCGACTTCACGGGCACGGCCGCGACGCTGACCTCCGGCGGGGGCGGCGCACCGTGCTCGGCGGCCTGTCCGCTGCAACCGGCCAGCACGGCAAGGGCGAGCACACTGAACGCACCCAGCGCCAACAGGCGGCGGGCGCGTGGGGAAGTGGAGAGATTCGTGTTCATGGGTGGTGGTTTCTTGGGGGAGAGGAGGAAACGGGGGCCAAGACTGCTACCTGAAGTCAGGTTGAGGTCAAGCGGCGGATCGGGTCGATGCAGGTGGAGACGGGGCGATGCGATGTGGCGTGACAGTCAGGCGGAAGCGCGGCCATTGCGTCGGGCGCCGGCGACCGCCCACAACGCATCTTCGAAGTCGCACGCCACGGTCTGCTCCGGCGGTTTCGCGTCGCGTGCGGACCAGGTGACGATGGACTGCGAAGAGCGGCCAGTGCGCGTCAGCAGCGACACTGCGCTGCGTCCCACGGCCAGCGCATCGGGCCATTCCGCGCAGGCGTTGATCGCGTTCTCCGGCGTACATACCGGCTTGTCCACGGAAAGCAGTTGCACGCGCACGCCGAGTGCATGTGCTTCTTCGTGCAGCACTTGCGCCAGCATGCGTATCGCCGCGCCGGTGACCGAGGCATGGCCATAACCCGACCAGCCGCGCTCCGCATACGGCCCGCCGATAAGCACGTAGTTGGCAGCGGTCTGGCTTTCGGCCAGCACCGGCAGCAGGTGGCGGGCGGCGGCAAGATGCGGGATCAGGTCGGCTTCGAGCTTTTCCAGCAGGAACGATGCCGGGCGATCCAGCAGGCGTCCGCTCTGCAGCGGCGTGCCCATGCTGGCGAACACCGCTCGCAGCGGGCGACCACGTTCACGCACCTGCTCGGCTAGGCGCGCGGCGTCGCGGTCGTCGTGGATGCAGGGGGAATGGATCAGTTCCAGTCCGGGTTCGTCCTCGAAGTGCTCCGCCAGCGCACTCATGCGCGGGCCGTCGCGACCGACCGCCAGCACCGGGCTGCCGGCTTCCAGCAGTGCGCCGACCACGCCGAACCCGACGTTGCCGCCTGCGCCCAGCACCAGCGCGCCCGGAGTGAGGGTGTCCTTCATCGCGTTCACCGATTGCCCCGCATCGGAAGCGGCGCGATGCGCGCGCTGGTACCGGCCGCTTTCACCCGCAGGCGCAGACGACCGCCATCCGCCAGGTGGCGGGGCAGCGTGAACTCGCGGAAGCCGGTGGCCTTGCTTGCGAACGGCAGGCGCACGGCGGACCGACCCGTCGCGGGAGAGGATGACGACGGGCCGGTCAGCCTGCGGAAGCGTTCGGCCAGCGCGCGCGCAACGGCACGGAGCCAGCGCGCGGCGGCACTCGGTAGGGAAAAGGGCATGGGCGACAGTCTGGCGACCGGTGCGGTGATCGCGATATCCGGATCCTGTTGCGCGATTGCCTGATCCTGCACGCCCTCGATGGCGCTGGCCACGAAGACCTTGCAGGTGCCAAGGCGCAGGGCGGGGGCGCTGTGGTCATCGGCATCGGCGGCGATGCCGTTTGTCGGAAGGCACCGGGCAAGTGTCCCGCTCATGGGATGAATCCTCCCGCGACCGGGATAATCCCACTCAGCATGCCAAGCCCACCCATGCGCCGACCACCGCCCAGGACGCCGCCGCGCTGCGAACGTGGTGCGGCGACGTGACCGGAGATGTCCTGTAACAACAGGCTTTTGCCACGACGGAAAGCACGTGGCGCCGCGGCTTCCTGCGGGTCTTCGGGGTGTTCCAGCGATTGGAAAAGACGGGCGAACAGCATGGGGGCGGTACCCGGTGGAGGACGATGGGCGCCACGTTACGCCCCCAATGAGGACTTGATTAGTCCTGATTTAGGGGAATAATCATCCCGTCAGCGGGCCAATGCGCCCTTCGTTCCCCTGGAGTCATACGATGAGCCACGATCTCAACGACACCCTGATCTTCGTGAAAGTGGTGGAGCAGGGCAGCTTCATCGCCGCCGCCAACCTGCTGCGCCTGCCCAAGACCACGGTCAGCCGCAAGGTGCAGGAACTGGAGACACGCCTTGGCGCGCAGTTGCTGCACCGGACCACGCGCAAGCTGGGCCTCACCGAAGCGGGCAACGTCTACTACGAACATTGCCAGCGCATCGCGCGCGAGTTGAACGAAGCGGCGAGCGCGGTCAGCCAGTTGCATGCCGGTCCGCGCGGCTGGCTGCGTTTCACCGCGCCGTACTCGATCGGCATCGACAAGATCTCGCCGCTGCTAGGCGAGTTCCATGCGCAGTACCCCGAGATCCGGGTGGAGATGCTGCTGGCCAACGACACGCTCGATCTGATTTCCGGCGAGATCGACGTGGCGCTGCGCATCGGCAGCCTGCCGGATTCCAACCTCGTGGCGCGCCGGCTCAGCACCCTGCGCACGCAGGTGTATGCCAGTCCGAAGTACCTGGCGCGGTATGGCGAGCCCCTGCATCCCGATGACCTGCAGCACCATCGCGTGCTGGCCATGCAGAAGAACCGGCGCGGCAACGGCTTCGCACTGACCCTGCGCGATGCCGATGGCGAGCAGGATTACCCGATCAACCCGATCCTGGTGGCCAACGATCCCGCCGCGTTGAAAGGCGCGCTGTTGTGTGGCGAGGGCATCATGGTCGGCGCCGACGTGATGGTGAAGCCGTACCTGGAACAAGGGCACCTGTTGCGCGTCCTCGCCGGCTGGACGGGACCCGAGTACGAGTTCAATGCGGTGTTCCCGCGCGGCCATGTGCAGTCGCCGAAGGTGCGCGCGTTCGTCGACTTCCTCGTCGAGCGCATGAAGTTCGACGTGGACTACATGATGGAGCACTGCCCGGTGTACCTGAAGCAGCAGGCCGAGGCGCGCGCAGCCGCTGGAACGGCACCCGGCGCCGAAGCCGCGGCTGCGGTGGGACGCAAGGTGCTGGCCGACGTGCTGAGTTGACGACGGATGCGGCCGGGCGCCGGCTAACGATTCCCGAACGCAAGCGCGCGCAAGGCTGGCTAGGATGGAGGCGCATCGCCGGAGCTGGGTTGTCGCGCCATGGATGGGCCACTGCACCGCGCCTGCTACCTGACCAGGAATCCGAACGATGAAGAAGCTGATGACAGCATCGATGGTGCTGTGGCTTGCGGCCTGCGCGCCGTCCGCGCCCGAGGTGGATACCAGGGCCACTCCAGCAGCGCCCGCGCAGGCGGCGGTGGTCAAGGCGGCGACACCTCCCCCTGAGGTTGCGGACGATCCCGCAGCAGTCAACCAGGTGATCGACGAAGTGCTGGGCGACCACACGCGCTATGAAGCCGTGATCCGCCAATTGCAGCGGGCGGTCGCAGCGAACGATGCGGTCGCCGTTGCCGCGCTGGTGGACTATCCGTTCTCCACCGTGCGGGAAGGGCAGCCGCTGGAAGTGGCCGATGCCGACGCGTTCGTGCGCGACTACGACCGGATCATGCTGCCGGCCATCGCCGAGGCCATCACGCGGCAGAAGTACTCGCAGTTGATGGTCAACTACAAGGGCGTGATGTTCGGCAACGGCGAAGCCTGGGTGAACGGCATCTGCAAGGACGACGCGTGCAAGGATGTCGACGTGCGCGTGGTGGCACTGCAGCCGACGTCCTGATCCGATCATCGCCCTTGCGAATTAAGGTCCCTGTAGGAGCGACGTGAGTCGCGACCGCACCGTGTAAGCGCCGGGAAGCGCCCAATCGGCAGGAACAGATCAAATGATGATGTTCCTTTGTTTGTCTTAGTGGGTTCGGCTTACGTGCGCCGATAGCGTGCGGTCGCGACTCACGTCGCTCCTACAAGGGATTAAGAAAGGGCGGCCATTGGCCGCCCTTCTTCTTGACGCATCGTGCTTCGCTTATTCCACCAGCACGTCCACGCGCCGCGCCTCATCGGCATCGCCGCCGCCGGTGGTCTGCGCCGGTTTGTCCAGCGTGATCCGCTCCATCGCCACGCCGTTGACCACCAGCCACTGCTGGATGACTTCAGCACGCTGCTTCGCCAGCGCTTCGTTGGCGGCGGCATCGCCACTGGCATCGTGGAAGCCGGACACGCGGACGCGCTTGCCCGGATCGGCGCCCAGCGTGCCCAGCACGCCGGACAGGCGCGCGCTGGTGTCGGCCGGTACCACGGCCGAGCCGCTGTCGAACAGGATGCGCGCATGGCGTCCGTCCACTACGTCGCTGGCCGTCATCGGGGCGACATGCGCAGCGGCCTCGACCGACGTCGTACTGCCCAGCCAGCCATTCACCGGCAGCACCGGTACCAACAGCAGCGCGACGATGTTGATGATCTTGATCAACGGATTGATCGCCGGGCCGGCGGTGTCCTTGTAGGGATCGCCGACGGTATCGCCGGTCACCGCGGCCTTGTGCGCCTCACTGCCCTTGCCGCCGTGGTGGCCGTCCTCGATGTATTTCTTGGCGTTGTCCCACGCGCCGCCGCCGGTGGTCATCGAGATGGCCACGAACAGGCCGGTGACGATGGTGCCGATCAGCAGGCCACCCAGCGCCTGCGGGCCCAGCAGCAGCCCGACGATGATCGGCACGACCACCGGCAGCAGCGAGGGCACGATCATTTCCTTGATCGCGGACTTGGTCAGCATGTCCACCGCCCGGCTGTAATCCGGCTTGGCGGTGCCCGCCATGATCCCGGGGATCTCGCGGAACTGGCGGCGTACTTCCTCCACCACGCTTCCCGCGGCGCGGCCGACGGCTTCCATCGCCATCGCGCCGAACAGGTAGGGAATCAGGCCGCCGATCAACAGGCCGACGATCACCAGGTGGTTGGACAGGTCGAAGGTGAACACCGTGTCCGGATGTGCGGTCTGCAGGTTGTGGGTGTAGTCGGCGAACAGCACCAGCGCGGCCAGCGCGGCCGAACCGATGGCGTACCCCTTGGTCACCGCCTTGGTGGTGTTGCCCACCGCATCCAGCGGGTCGGTGATGTTGCGGATCTCGGGCGGCAGTTCCGCCATTTCCGCGATACCGCCGGCGTTGTCGGTGATCGGGCCGTAGGCATCCAGCGCCACGATCATGCCGGCCATCGACAGCATCGCCGTCGCGGCAATGGCGATGCCGTACAGGCCGCCCAGCGCATACGCGCCCAGGATGGCCGCGCACACCGCCACCACCGGCCACGCCGTCGAACGCATCGAGACGCCCAGGCCGGCGATGATGTTGGTGCCATGTCCGGTCGTGGATGCGGCGGCAACGTGCTTGACGGGTGCGTACTGCGTGCCGGTGTAGTACTCGGTGATCCACACGATCACGCCGGTCAGCACCAAGCCGACCAGCGCGCAGAAGTACAGGTTCAGCGCGCCATACGACGAATCGGCCATCAGTTGCGTGGTGATCGGGTAGAACGCGATCGCCGCCAGCACCGCCGACACGATCACGCCCTTGTACAGCGCGCCCATGATGGAGCCGCCCGCCTTCACCTTGACGAACATGGCGCCGATGATCGAGGCGATGATCGACACGCCGCCCAGCACCAGCGGATAGAGCACCGCATGTTCGCCCGCCTGCGCGACCATCAGGCTGCCCAGCAGCATGGTCGCGATGATGGTGACCGCATAGGTTTCGAACAGGTCCGCCGCCATGCCGGCGCAGTCGCCGACGTTGTCGCCCACGTTGTCGGCGATCACGGCGGGGTTGCGCGGATCATCCTCCGGGATGCCGGCTTCCACCTTGCCCACCAGGTCCGCGCCGACGTCGGCGCCCTTGGTGAAGATGCCGCCGCCCAGGCGCGCGAAGATCGAGATCAGCGAGGAGCCGAACGCCAGGCCGACCAGCGCGTGCAGCGCGTCGGCTTCGGTATAGCCCATATGCAGATGGAGCACGGCGAAGTAGCCGGCCACGCCCAGCAAACCCAGGCCGACGACCAACATGCCGGTGATGGCGCCGCCCTTGAAGGCCACGTCCATCGCCGCGCTCATCCCCTTGCTGGCGGCTTCCGCGGTACGCACGTTGGCGCGTACCGAGACGTTCATGCCGATGTAGCCGGCGGCACCGGACAGCACCGCGCCGATCAGGAAACCGATGGCGCTGGCCCACGACACGAAGAAGCCGATCAGCACGAGCAGCACGAGGCCGGCGATGCCGATGGTGGTGTACTGGCGGTTGAGGTAGGCGCTGGCGCCTTCCTGCACGGCCGCCGCGATTTCCTGCATGCGGGCATTGCCCGCGGGCTGTTTCATGATCCAGCGCGCAGCCACCACGCCGTAGATGATCGCCACGCCGGCGCAGATCAGCGCCAGCGTCAAACCGTATTGTTCCAGCATGACCCCTCCCAAGGTTGATGGATGTCGTCCAGCGAAACGCATGAACACGCAACCCAATCCTGATGGAGCCTGTTGAACGATTGAGCGCACTCGACCGCTGCGATGGACTGCAGCACGAAACCCTTGTTCAGACATCCCTGGAGCTGGCCCGAGTATGACCGGATGCGACCCATGCCGCCAGCGGTGACGGACTGGTTCAGGCATTCCATGCCAGCCTTGCGACCCTGATCCTGTTTCCGTATCCGTTTCAAGGAGTTGCCATGCGTCAGACCGTCGCACTTCCGCTGTTTGCCGCGTGCCTGGTGATGGCGTTGCCCGCGTGGGCGGCCGATCCGGTGCCCGAGATCCAGCGACCCGCAGGTGCGCCGCAGGCGGTCGGTGCGGTGCACAGCCTCCGGCAGATCCCCGAGGCCTGCGTGCGGTTGGAAGGCGCCTTCACCGGAGACGCGACGCAGCCTTATCGCTATGCCCCGGTGCGAACAAGTCCGCAGTGCCAGCCGCGCGCACGCTTCATCGATTTCGACAAAGCGAAGCCATCGGTCGCGACTGGCTGGAAGCTCAATGACCTGATCCGCGTGCCGAATGCCGCATGTCCGTCGCAACAGGCGGTCGTGCGCGTGTGGCGCAAGCCCGGCAGTGCCGCGCCGCCACCGCTGGACGGCCAGGGCCAGTCGCGCATCTACCTGCAGGACGCGAAGCAGCAGGCGGGCACCGCCGCACAGGCGCCGTCGCTGACGTTGTTTGCGGCGAAGCTGGAGATCGAAGGCGAGGGCTGCCGCTAGGCAGTCGCCGGCGTGCCTTGGTGGTAACGGAGCTGCCACCCCAGCTTGGTGCGCCGCCATACCGACATGCGCAGCGCCGCGTGCCGGTGTGGTCCATGGACCGCGATTTCATGCGAAGCGAAGTGCAGCAGCACTATATCGTCCGCGAGCCGTTCGAGGCGATGGTCGTAGGCGATGACGGATGGTGGTGAAGAGCGGTCGGCGAGGAAATCGATGACCACTTGCCGGGTATAGCGTGTACCGGAACGGCCGACCTCGTGGAAGTCAGGGTGCAGCAAGCGCTCCAGCCGCTCACGAGAGCACGTCACGCCGGGGTGGTGGAGTTCGGTTTCGAGAGCCGTCAGTTCGGCGAGCAGGTCGTCCATTGCATCATCCTGGCGCGATGGACGTCATCGATCAGGATGTCGCATCGAGGGGCGAAGCCGCATTGTCCTTCTGCGCGAGGTATTGGCCGAAACGGTAGCCGGCGCCCGCGATGGCCAGACCGATGGCGACGGCAAGCAATCCGATGAGCACTTTGCGGAACATGGCGGGATCCTTAAGGGAGGGCGAGGAGCTCACGCTAGCACCGCCCCTTTCGACGGACCGGTGCCTGAAGTCATCCTGCCTTGATGGACGCCCCGCGTTCGGCGAGCAGCTCGCGCAGTATCGATCGGTGGCAGTGTGCCTCGTCTTCGCAATAGCAGCCCACCGAGAAATCGCTGCCATGCGAAAGCGCTGCGAGCAGGTCCAGTGTACGGGTATTGTCCGGCGTGGCCATCTCGGCACGGTACTTCTTCGCGAACGCGGTCCATGCCTTGGGCGTGGCGGCGTCCTGGGCTTCCTTCACGAGGTCGGCACTGGGCGCGAGATTGGGATACCACACGTCATACCAGTCCTGCGCCGCGAACTCCGCCTTCGGCACACCGCGCGGCGGCCTGCGCACCGTGCCGATGCGCAGGCCTTCGTCCTTCGCGCGCGGACTGCCGAGGCGGACGATGCGGATGCCCATCAGGCGATCAGCCCTCCCAGGCAGGCAGCTTCTTCTTCACCGCCACATTCTTCAGTGCCACGTACTTCGGCAGGCCGTCCGTGCCATACGGCGGATAGGCTTCGCCGCGGATCAGTGGCTGCAGGTACTTCCGCGCGGCCGGGGTAATGCCGTAGCCATCCTTGCGGATGAAACCGGGCGGAAATTTCTTCTCGTGGTTGGCCACTTTCGACAGCGGTGCGGCCTCGATCTTCCAGCGGAATGGCGCATCGGATGTGCGCACGATCACCGGCATCACCGCATTCTGTCCCTTCAGCGCGAACTGCACGGCCGCCTTGCCGACGGCCTGCGCCTGCTCCCAATCGGTCTTCGAGGCGATGTGGCGCGCCGATCGCTGCAGGTAGTCGGGCAGCGTCCAGTGCACCTTCAGGCCCAAATGGTCCTTCACCCGGCCCGCCAGGTAGGACGCCACGCCACCGAGCTGCGTATGGCCGAATGAATCCTTGCCGCCGCCGGCATCGGCGACGAAGCGGCCATCGGCATGCTGGATGCCTTCGCTGGCCACCACCACGCACCAGCCCACGCGGTCGACGACCTTCTTCACCTGCGCGAGGAACTGCGTTTCGTCGTAGGCGCGCTCCGGGAACAGGATGATGTGCGGCGCCTCGTCCGGCGACTGCCCGGCCAGGCCGGCCGCGGCGGCCAGCCAGCCGGCATGTCGGCCCATGGCCTCGTAGACGAACACCTTGGTGGAGGTTTCCGCCATGGCCGCCACGTCCAGCGCGGCTTCGCGCACGGAGACCGCCGTGTACTTCGCCGCCGAGCCGAAGCCGGGGCAGGTATCGGTGACGGCCAGGTCGTTGTCGACCGTCTTCGGCACGCCGATGCAGGTCAGCGGGTAGTCGAAGGCCTGCGCCAGCTGCGAGACCTTCCACGCGGTGTCGGCCGAATCGTTGCCGCCGTTGTAGAGGAAGTAACGCACGTCGTGCGCCTTCAGTACTGCCAGCAGGCGCTCGTACTTCGCGCGGTCGGCCTCCAGCGATTTCAGTTTCACGCGGCAGCTGCCGAAGGCGCCGCCCGGGGTGTGGGCCAGGGCGCGGATGGCGGCTGCCGACTCCTTGCTGGTGTCGATCAACTCCTCGCGCAGGGCGCCGAGGATGCCGTTGCGTGCCGCCAAGACCTTGATTTTCCGGGCCCGCGCTTCGGTGATGACCGCCGATGCGGAGGCGTTGATGACGGCGGTGACACCGCCGGACTGCGCATAAAGTAGGGTGCCAGATGCCATGTGGGGTTCGTTCCGGGTTGCCGGGATGCGGTAAGCTTCACACAGATGACGCGGTGCAGCGCGGCGCCCGGCGCCCGGCGCGATCCACCGCCCGCAGGATTCCAGTTTGGGAGTTACAGCATGCGATTGGTTCTACTGGGCCCACCCGGGTCGGGCAAGGGCACTCAGGCGGCGCGCCTGAAGGACTACCTGCAGGTACCACACATCTCCACCGGCGACCTTCTGCGCGCCGAAGTGGCCGCCGGCAGCCCGCTGGGCCTGCAGGCCAAGGAAATCATGGCGCGCGGCGACTTCGTCAGCGACGACATCCTGCTGGGCATGCTGGAAGACCGCTTCGCCCGCCCCGACACCGCCAACGGTTTCATCCTGGACGGCTATCCGCGCAACCAGGCCCAGGCCGATGCACTGGGCACGTTGCTGGCCCGGCTTGGCCAGCCCATGGACTATGCGGTGCAACTGGAAGTGCCGGCCGACCTGCTGGTCGAGCGCATCGCCGGCCGTGCCGCCGCGGAAGGCCGCGACGATGACACGCCCGAGGTGGTGCGCAACCGCCTGGACAAGTACACCACCCAGACCGCTCCGGTGATCGATTACTACCGCCAGCACGGCCAGCTGACCGTGGTGGACGGCGTGGGTTCGCTGGACGAGGTGTTCACCCGCATCACCGAGGCGCTGGCGCCGGCCAAGGAAGTGGGCTGACGTCCCTGCGCCTCAGCGCATGACGCCGCGAAGCCCCGCCCAGTGCGGGGCTTCTTCGTTGAGGGCCGTGATGGCGGGCATCGCGGGCTGTGGGGGCCGGCTGTTATGGTCCGGGTCCCGAGGGGTCGCCCGGAGTCGTCGATGAAGCGCATCGCCAGCCTGCTGCTTGCCAGCCTGCTCGCCGTATCCGCCGCCGAAGCCAAGGACTTCCTGCGCACGCAGGGCACGCAGATCGTCGACGAAGCGGGCAAGCCGGTGATCCTGCGCGGCATGGGCCTGGGCGGCTGGATGCTGCAGGAAGGCTACATGCTCGACATCGACGGCGTAGGCACCCAACGCAGCATCCACGCGCGCATCGCCGAGCTGATCGGGCCGGAGAAGGCGGATGCCTTCTATCAGGCCTGGCGCGACAACCACACCACCAAGGCCGACATCGACGCGATGGCGCGCTGGGGTTTCAACTCCGTGCGCCTGCCGATGCACTACGCCCTGTACACGCTGCCGGTGGAGCAGGAGCCGGTCGCCGGCCGGCAGACCTGGGTGGAAGAAGGCTTCCGCCGTACCGACGAACTGCTGGCCTGGGCCAAGGCCAACGACCTGTACCTGATCTTCGACCTGCACGCCGCGCCCGGCGGGCAGGGCAACGACAACAACATCGCCGACCGCGATCCCGCGCAGCCCTCGCTGTGGGACGACCCGCGCCACCAGGACAAGATGGTGGCGCTGTGGAAGAAGCTGGCGCAGCGCTACAGGGACGAGCCGTACATCGCCGCGTACGACATCATCAACGAGCCCAACTGGGGCTTCGCCGACAAGGCCGACAGCAACGGCTGCAAGGAGAACGGCAACGCGCCGTTGAAGGACCTGCTGGTGCGTACGACGCGCGCGATCCGCGAAGTGGACACACGGCACATCATCGTCATCGAGGGCAACTGCTGGGGCAACAACTACCGCGGCGTGCTCGACGACGGCCCGTGGGACGACAACCTGGTGATCAGCTTCCACAAGTACTGGAACGTCACCACGCGCGACAGCATCGCCGACCTGCTGGCGCTGCGCGACAGGCACCGCATGCCGCTGTGGCTGGGCGAGACCGGCGAGAACTCCAACGACTGGTTCGCCCGCACCGTCGCCCTGGTCGAAGGCGAGGGCATCGGCTGGGCGTGGTGGCCGCTGAAGAAGATCCGCTACAACAACCCGCTGCAGGTGGTGCCGAACGCGGGTTACCGGCAGGTGCTGGCGTACTGGAAGGGCGAGGGTCCGCGTCCGTCCTCGGAGGAGGCAGAAGCGGCGCTCATGCACCTCGCCCGCGAGGACGTGCGCTACGAAAACAACGTGCAGCATCCGGACGTGATCGATGCGTTGTTCCGCGCGCCGCATTCGGACCAGTCGGTGCCGTTCAAGGCGCACGCGATTGGCGCGCAGGGTGGCACCATCGCGGCGGTCGATTTCGACATGGGCCGCAACGGCGTGGCCTACCATGACCTGACTCCGGCCAACCACCACATCTCCGACGGTGGTGAGCGCGTGGTGTGGAACCCGGCCATGACCTACCGCAACGACGGTGTCGACCTGGGCAAGGGCGACCACGGTGCACTCCATGTGGCGGGCATGCGACGCGGCGAGTGGCTCAAGTACACCTTCGATGCCGGTGCCGGCGGCCGTTATCGGCTGGCGCTGGACGGGCGCGGCACGGGGCGTGTCTCGCTGGTGCTCAACGGGGTACCGGTGAAGGCCGCCGAACGCGCCCGCGGATTCCGCGCGCTGCCGCTCGCGCCGGGGCGCAACACGCTGGTGGTGAAGGCCGAGAGCGACGGAATGGATCTGCAGGCCCTGCTTTTTTCCCGCTGAACCCGCGTCACGCCCACGCCTTGCAGGACGTGCCGAACCCGGCGCGCTCGGCTAAAGTTCGCGGACTCATTCGGGAACCGCAGTCTTGAAGATCCACATCCTCGGCATCGCCGGCACCTTCATGGGCGGCGTGGCCGCCCTGGCACGCGAACTCGGCCACACCGTCGAAGGCAGCGACCAGGCCATCTACCCGCCCATGTCGACCCAGCTCGAGCAGCTCGGCATCGCGCTGGCGCAGGGCTACCAGCCGCAGAACATCGCGCCGGATTGCGACGAGATCGTCATCGGCAATGCCTTGTCGCGCGGCAACCCCGCGGTCGAGGCGGTGCTGGACCAGGGCCGGCGCTACATCTCCGGCGCGCAATGGCTGTCCGAACGCGTGCTGCCGGGCCGCGACACGCTGGCCGTGGCGGGCACGCACGGCAAGACGACGACGACGACCATCCTGACCTACCTGCTGGAAGCGGCCGGGCGTTCGCCGGGCTTCCTGATCGGCGGCGTGGCCGAGGACTTCGGCGTATCGGCGCGCATTGGTGGCGGCCGCGAGTTCGTGGTCGAGGCCGACGAGTACGACACGGCCTTCTTCGACAAGCGCAGCAAGTTCGTCCACTACCGCCCGCTGGTCGCCATCCTCAACAACCTGGAATACGACCACGCAGACATCTTCCCGGACGTGGCCGCGATCCAGCGCCAGTTCCACCACCTGGTGCGTACCGTGCCGCGCCGCGGTCGCCTGATCGTCAATGGCGAGGACCAGAGGCTGGCCGAAGTGCTGGCCATGGGGTGCTGGACGCCGGTGGAGCGCTTCGGCTTCGATGCCGCGCTGGAGTGGAGTGCGCGCCTGATCCGCGACGACGGCAGCGCGTTCGCCGTCCGCCACCACGGCATCGAGATCGGCGAGGTGCACTGGCCCATGCTCGGCCGCCACAACGTGCTCAACGGCCTGGCCGCGCTCGCAGCGTGCCACGCGGTCGGCGTGGAGGTGGCCACCGTGCTGCCGGCGCTGGCAGCGTTCCGCAGCGTGAAGCGGCGAATGGAAGTGATCGGCCAGCACGACGGCATCACCGTCTACGACGATTTCGCGCACCATCCCACCGCCATCCACACCACCCTGGAAGGTCTGCGTGCACGCGTCGGGCAGGCGCGCATCCTGGTGGCGATGGAGCCGCGCAGCAACTCGATGCGCTCCGGCGCGCATGCCGGCGCGCTGGCACCGTCCCTCGACATCGCCGATGCGGTCGTCTTCCTGCATCGGCCGGAACTCGCATGGGACGCCGGCAAGATCGTGGCCGCCATCCGCGGCGACGCGCGCACCGTGCCTGACGCCGATACGCTGATCGCGGCGTTGAAGGCACAGGTTCGGCCTGGCGACCACGTGGTGTTCATGTCCAACGGTGGCTTCGACGGCGCGCCGCGGCGCTTCCTGGCGGCACTGCAAGGCTGAGGTTGCCGGCATGGCGCACGAGTCCCTGCCGCTGTTTCCGCTGCACAAGGTGCTGCTGCCCGGTGCAGCGATGGATCTGCGCATCTTCGAGCGGCGCTACCTGGATCTGGTCCGTGACTGCGGGCGTTCCGGTGGCGGATTCGGGGTTTGCCTGATCCTTGAGGGCAGCGAAGCGGGGGCGCCCGCGACGCCGGCGGCCTACGGCGTCGAAGCGCGGATCGAAAACTTCGACATGGGCGAGGACGGGCTGCTGTCGCTGCACGTGCGCGGGCACCGGCGTTTCCACGTGGTCCGCACGCGCGTTCGCGACAACGGGCTGGTGATGGCGGATGTGGAATGGCTGTGCGCAGACGAGGACTGGGAGATCCGTCCCGAGCACGCACTGCTGGGCACCTTGCTGCAGACCATGATGGAAAAGGTGGGCAGCGATCTGAACGGCTTGCCGCCGCGCATCTTCGAGCACGCCGCCTGGGTGGGATGGCGATTGGCGCAGGTACTGCCGATCACGCCGGAGCAGCGCGTGTCGATCCTGCAGGAAGACGACGTGCACGCACGCCTGCAGCGCCTGCTGGAGTGGATCGACTGACACCGGCCCGGTAGGAGGGGCTTCAGCCCCGACCGCACGTTCTGAATTCCGGGATGTTTGACGGGATGGCATCGGAGCTGGCTTTCAACAGCCGCACGGCTGGTCAGCTCCTGCAGGAACCTTCCCGGTGAGTCAGGGCGAGACCGCCTCGTCGTCGGTACGCAACCGCAGCACCGGCAGCCCCGAGTCCGGATGCGGTGCGATCACGTGGACGAGATCCGGCGTGGCCTGCGTGACCGCATCCAGCGCCGTGCGCGCCTCGCGCAACGGCCGCCACAGGCGCACCAGATTGAATGCACGCTGCTGCTGCAGCACCTGGGCACTGCCGATCCAAAGCGGCACATCGCCGGGCAGCAGGCGCGTGTCGGCCGGCCACAGGCGCAGCACGAACACTTCGCCCGGCTGGTCGCCCTTGCGCACCATCAGCAGGCTTTCAGCGCGCGTGTCGAGCGTGGCGGGGAGCACGGGCTGCTCATCGTCGGGCAGGTCGCTGTCCAGCAGGTTCAGCGCTTCCTCCCATCCGGCCTGCGGTTGTTCGCGCCAACCGGCGGCTGTCAGGCTGGCCTTCAGCGGCGCCAGCGGCCCGGCGACCTGCACGTCCAGCGGCCAGCGCTGTTCGTCGTCGAACTCGTTGCGGCGCGCCGGCAATGCCTGCCAGTCGCGCTGCCACCAGTCCTGCAGCGCGACCGTCCGTTCGATCACCGGTGTCTGGAACTGCGCCAGCATGTGCTCCACGTTGCGCGGCGCATGCCACAGTCCTGCCAGCACGAAGCTGCCATAGAACAACCACGCGATCGGCTTGATCCAGAACGAGCGCACCATGCGGCGCCGGTAGGCGATGCCCAGCACCAGCAGCCAGACCAAGCCGAACAACATGCCGCCGATGATGTCGCTGAGCCAGTGCGCACCCAGGTAAATGCGCGCAAAGCCGATCAGCGCCACCACGATGCCCGAGACCAGGTACGGCCAGACGCGCGTGCGACCCGGCAGTTCGCGCGCGATCAGCACGGCGAAGAAGCCGAAGGTGATCGTCGACATCGTCACCGCGATGGACGGGAAGCCGAACCCGCTGCTGACACTGGGGGGCTTCGGAATATCCACTGACGCGCCCAGCCACGCCGTCAGGGCCAGGCCGAAGGCGATGGCGGCCAGCCAGTGTGCGGCCGCCATCCAGCGCTTGCGCCAGCACAGGTAGCCGAGGACCAGCAACGATGCCGGGGCCAGCACCTGCTCGTCGCCGAGCGAGGCGATCGCGGCGAGGGGATGGTCCGCCAGCGGGTTGCGCAGCGCACGCATCAGTTCGTACACCCACAGGTCCGCCGCCAGCGGTTCGCCGTGGCCGATCACGATGATGAGGAAGGCGAACCACACCCACACGATCGCCAGCAACAGGATGGCCAGCAGGGCCAGCGGCACGGATTCGCGCCGCGCGGGCTCGAAGACCGCCGCGGTGTAGCGCCCCAGAACCGGATGCGCATGCGACCACGCCAGTGCACGCGCCAGCAGGGCATCGGCGTGGGCGGCAAACCAGCGATAGGTGTACAGCACCATGGCCCATGCCAGCGCGATCACCAGCACCAGCAGCCCCAGGACCAGCGCCAGTCGGCCGGCCACGGCGGCCACGGCATCGTACGCGTGGCCCAGCACCCAGCCGGGCAGCAGGAATGCGGCCGCCCATGCGATGCACGCCGCCCCGCTGGCCACGGCGTAGCGCCGCAGCGGCATGCGCGAGATGCCGGCGACCGCCGGCACGAACGGCCGGATGGGACCAACGAAGCGCGCGATGAAGAGGCTCTTCCATGCATTGCGGCGGAACAGCAGTTCGCCGCGGTCGAGCAGCTGCGGATACTTGCGGAACGGCCACACCGTGCGCAGCTGCTGGCCCCAGCGATGACCGACCCAGTAACTCGTCGCATCGCCCAGAAGCGCGCCCAGCGTCGCGCAGAGGATGGCGTACGGACCCGAGATTTCGCCCAGGCCGATCAGCACGCCGACCGCGAACAGCAACGGCAGGGCCGGCACGATGGCGCCCATGATGATCACCGCATCGCAGAAGGCGATGGCGAAGATCACCAGCCCCGCGGCCACGGGATGCGCGCTGATCCAGGCCAGCAGGTTGTCGAACCAGGAGGACTCCATCGCCGGATTATAGGCGGCGGCACATGACCGGCGTCTGCGACCTAGGGACGATAGAATGACGTCGTGGACTTGCGCTCGCCCTCCGAAATCGCTGCACTCAAGGCCGACAGCTTCGGCCGCATCTCGTTGATGCAGGGGAGCGGGGGGCCATTCGTGCGCCGTGACCTTGCACATGTCCCGCTGTGGCTGCGGTTGCCGGCCTGGTGGCTGGCGCGGCGCGAGGCGCTTGCATTGCGCAAGGTCGCCGGCATGGCCGATGTCCCCCAACTGCTCGACTGGACCGGCCGCCGGCTGGACCGCAGCTTCATGGAAGGGGCGGCCATGTACCAGCGGCCGCCGCGTGGCGACCTGGCCTACTTCCGTGCCGCGCGCCGGTTGCTCCAGCAACTTCACCGCCGGGGCATCGCCCACAACGATCTCGCCAAGGAGGCGAACTGGCTGGTGCTGGAAGACGGCCGCCCGGCGATCATCGATTTCCAGCTCGCCACCCGCGGCGACCCGCGCTCGCGCTGGATGCGCCTGCTCGCGCGGCAGGACCTGCGCCATCTGCTCAAGCACAAGCGCATGTACTGCGGCGCCTCGCTGACGCCGGTCGAGAAGCGTGTGCTCAAGCGCACATCGTGGCTGCGCGATCTGTGGTTCCGCACCGGAAAGCCGGTCTATCGTTTCATCACGCGCCGGCTGTTGAAGTGGGAAGACAATGAAGGGCAGGGGCCGAAGCCGTGATGCCCGGCGTTGCAGCTTCCGGACCTGCAGGAGCGTCCCACGGGCGTTCCTGCAATGACGGTTTGTAGAGACCAGGAAACGACATGAACCTTGCAGGCAAAACCCTGTTCATCACCGGCGCCTCGCGCGGCATCGGCCTGGCCATCGCCCTGCGCGCGGCGCGCGATGGCGCCAACGTGGCCATTGCCGCCAAATCGTCGGTGCCCAATCCGAAACTGCCCGGCACCATCCACACCGCCGCGCAGGCGGTCAACGACGCCGGGGGGCGCGGACTGGCGCTGAAGTGCGACATCCGCGAAGAGGACGACGTGAAGGCCGCGATGGCCGCCACCGCCGATACCTTTGGCGGCATCGACATCCTGGTCAATAACGCCAGCGCCATCTGGCTGGCCGGTGCGCTGGACACGCCGATGAAGCGCTTCGACCTGATGCAGCAGGTCAACGCGCGCGGCAGTTTCCTGTGCGCGCAGGCCGCGCTTCCCTACCTGAAGCAGGCCGCCAATCCGCACATCCTGACGCTCGCGCCGCCGCCCACGCTGGACCCGAAATGGTGGGCGCCGCACACCGGTTACACGTTGGCGAAGATGGGCATGAGCTTCGTGACCCTGGGGTTGGCCGGCGAGTTCGGTCCGCAGGGCATCGCAGTGAATGCCCTGTGGCCGCGCACCATCATCGCCACCGATGCGTTGAACATGATTCCCGGCGTGGAGATCCCGCGCTGCCGCACGCCGCAGATCGTCGCCGACGCCGCGCATGCCGTGCTCGCCCGTGATGCGCGCGGTTTCCACGGTCACTTCCTGATCGATGAGGATGTGCTGCGCGAAGCGGGTGTCACGGATTTCACGCCGTATGCCGTTGATCCGTCGCAATCGCTGTTGCCGGATCTGTTCCTGTAGTAGCAAGCAGGTGCGGCCCCGCGTGCCGCGCAACCTGCCTTCGATGCCGGTCATGAAGAGGAGCCACGACGATGTCGCCATCTGAAACCGCAGGACGCCAGGCGCTGGCGTTCATCCGCATGGCCCTGGCCACGCTGCTTTTCGTCCATGGCGTCGCGCGCGTGCTGGCCGATGGCGTGGCACCCTTCGGCGTTTTCCTGGAGTCGCGCGGATTTCCGTTCGGACTGGGGATCGCATGGTTCGTGACGGTGTTCGAACTGGTCGCGGCACCGGTGTTCGCGGCGGGCCGATGGATCACGCCGATCGCGCTGGTGTTCAGCGCGATCTACGCCTGCGGCATCTGGCTGGTGCACGCGCTGGCGGGCTGGTTCGTGGTGGGCCTTGGCCGCAATGGCGCCGAGTACAGCGTGCTGATCATCGCCTGCCTGCTGGCCAATGCGTGGGCGCACCGCACCCGTTCTTCCGTTCCGACATGAGGCTGTCATGAAATACCTGCACGCGATGATCCGCGTCCACGATCTCGAGGCCACCGGCCGCTTCCTCACCGAAGGTCTGGGCCTGGTGGAAACCCGCCGCATGGAGAGCCCGCAGGGGCGTTTCACCCTGGTCTATTTCGGCGCGCCGGCCAATCCGGAGGCGGAGATCGAACTGACCTACAACTGGCCGCCGGAAGACGGATCGCCCGCCGAGGACTATGGCAGCGCACGCAACTTCGGCCATCTCGCGTTCGAGGTCGATGACATCCATGCGACCTGCATGCACCTGCAGGCATTGGGCATCACCATCAACCGCCCGCCGCGCGATGGCCGCATGGCCTTCGTCCGCACGCCGGACCTGATCTCGATCGAGTTGTTGCAGAAGGGTGCCGCGCTGTCGCCGCAGGAGCCTTGGCTTTCGATGCCGAATACGGGAAGCTGGTGACGCATCCGCAAGAAGGAGCCCGACAGATGAACCTTGCCTTGGTCGTGATCGATGTGCAGCGTGGCCTGTTCGAGCCGCAACCGTCGCCGGCCGATGCCGATGGCGTGATCGAGCGCATCAACGCGCTGTCGGCGAAGGCCCGCGATGCCGGCATGCCCGTGATCTTCGTGCAACATGAACGCGCGGGCGACCTGGAGCCGCAATCCACGGGCTGGGCGCTGCATCCCGCGTTGTCGGTGGCCGAGGGCGACCACCGTATCCGCAAGAGCACGCCGGACGCGTTCCTGCGCACCGGGCTGGACGAGGTGCTGTCGTTCTGCGGGGTGGAGGGCGTGGTGCTGTGCGGCTACGCGACGGAATTCTGCGTGGATACCACCACGCGCAGCGCGGCGGCGCATGGGTACCACGTGGTGCTGGCCGCCGACGCGCACACCACCCACGACAAGGCGCACGCGACGGCCGACCAGATCCGCACGCACCACAACGCCACGCTGCCGGCGATCCGCAGCTTCGGTGTGAGCATCCGTGCATTGCCTGCCGCGGAGATCGCGTTCGCGGGCTGAGCCGCTTCAGCCCATCGGCGCGTGGAGCCGCGAGCCGCAGTGGCGGCAGTGCAGGGCGTCGGGATCGTGGCCTTCCAGCCCGCACTCCGGACAGCCGCGGCGGTCCAGGTGGCCCCGCTCGTGGGAGGCCTCGCGCAGGCTGCTGGCCAGTTCCGCTGTGTAGATGCCGGTGGGCACGGCGATGATGCTGTAACCGATCAGGATCAGCACCGAGGTGATCGCACGGCCGGCGGTGGTCTGTGGCGCGATGTCGCCGAAGCCGACGGTCGCCATCGTCACGATAGCCCAGTACATGCTGGTGGGAATGCTGGTGAAGCCGTGTTCCGGGCCTTCGACCACGTACATCAGTGCACCGAAGATGACGACCAGCGTCAGCACCGCGCAGACGAAGACGAAGATCTTGCGCCGGCTGCGCCACAGCGCGCCCACCAGTTGTCCACTCTCCTCGACGTACTGGGTCAGTTTCAGGATGCGGAACAGCCGCAGGATGCGCAGGATGCGCACTACCAGCAGGCTCTGCGCGCCCGGTACCAGCACCGACAGGTAGGTGGGCAGGATGGACAGTAGGTCGATGATCCCCCAGATGCTGATTGCGTAGCGCAGCGGCCGCCGCACGGTCGCCAGCCGCAGTGCGTATTCGGCCGTGAACAGCAGCGTGAACGCCCATTCCGCCGCGTAGAGCACGTCGGCATGACGCGCGTGGAAGGACTGCACGCTGTCCAGCATGATGACGATGACGCTGGCGAGGATGGCCAGCACCAGCACGAGATCGAAATTGCGCGACGGCGGCGTGTCGTGCCGGTAGATGATGTCGAACCAGCGCCTTCTCCAGCCGTCCTCGGTGGCGGGGTTGAGCTGGGGGTCCGAGAACAGGCGCGGCTGGAACTTCATGGGTCGCCATGATGCACCAACACGTGGCTGCCTGCCTCGGCCCCTGCCTGCGGTGCCTGCCCGCTTGCGTCACAATATGGCCCCCGCCTGCTGCCTGCCAGACCATGAGCACCACGACTCCCGACCTGCTGTCGAACGGACAGCGTTACTACCTGCCGGTCTACCGTCCGCGCGAGGTGATCCTGGAGCGCGGCCAGGGCGCACGGGTGTGGGACAGCGAGGGCCGCGAATACCTGGACCTGTCGGCGGGCATCGCCGTCTGCGGGCTGGGCCACAACGATCCCGACCTGGTCGCGGCCCTGACCGAGCAGGCGGGCAAGCTGTGGCATACCAGCAATGTCTTCTACAGCGAGCCACCGCTGCGCCTGGCCGAGGAACTGGTCACCGCGTCGCGCTTCGCCGAGCGCGTGTTCCTGTGCAACTCCGGTGCGGAAGCCAATGAAGCGGCGATCAAGCTGGTGCGCAAGTGGGCCGCTGCACAAGGTCGCGCACCGGACCAGCGCGTGATCGTGACGTTCCGTGGCAGCTTCCATGGCCGCACGCTGGCTGCCGTGACGGCGACGGCGCAACCGAAGTACCAGGAAGGCTACGAGCCCCTGCCCGCTGGTTTCCGCTACGTCGATTTCAATGACCTGACCCAGTTGGAAATCGCCATGTCCTGCGGCGACGTGGCTGCCGTGATGCTGGAGCCGGTGCAGGGCGAGGGCGGCGTGATGCCGGCCGCGCCCGGGTTCCTGGCGGGCGTGCGCGCGCTGTGCGATCACCATGGTGCGCTGCTGCTGCTGGACGAAATCCAGGCGGGCATGGGGCGCACCGGCACACTGTTCGCCCACTGGCAGGACGGCGTGGTGCCGGACATCGTGACGCTGGCCAAGGCGCTGGGTGGCGGCTTCCCGATCGGCGCGATGCTGGCCGGACCGAAGGTGGCCGAGGTGATGCAGTTCGGCGCACACGGCACCACCTTCGGCGGCAATCCGCTGGCGGCTGCGGTGGCGCGCGTGGCGCTGCGCAAGCTGGCTTCGCCGCAGATCGCCAACAATGTCGCCCGCCAGTCGGCCGCGTTGCGCAAGGGACTGGACGCGATGAATGCGGAACTCGGCCTGTTCTCGCAGGTGCGCGGTCGTGGCCTGATGCTGGGCGCGGTGCTCAATGCGAAGTACGCGGGGCGCGCCGGTGAGGTGCTCGACCTGGCCGCCGCGCAGGGCCTGCTGATGCTGCAGGCCGGCCCCGACGTGCTGCGTTTCGTGCCTTCGCTCAACATCACCGATGCGGAAGTGGCCGATGGCCTGCAGCGCCTGCACGCCGCGCTGCGCGCGTTCGCGGACCGAACGGTGGCGTGATCAGCCCGCAGGCAGTATGAGCCGCGCGATCGTCTGGCCCGCTCTGCTATCGATCCGCAGCACGATGCCGTGGCGCTCGCAGAGCCGCTGCACGATCGACAGTCCAAGGCCGAAGCCGCTGCTGTCGTGGCCTTTCACGAAGGGTTCGAAGTCGACATCGCGCACGTCGCCACCGGGATTGGCGATGCGCAACGCGCTGTCTTGCATGTTGATGACGATGTGACCGGCGCGGGTGTGCGCGAAGGCGTTGCCGACGAGATTCGACAGCAGGATGTTCAGCACGGTCGCCGGCAGTGTCGTGAAGACGTGGGTTGCGACATCGACCTGCACCTCGACCGGCTTGTGCTCCAGCAGCGGAGACTGCTCGACGATGACGCGTTCCAGCAGCGGCAGCACCGGCGTCCTGATCTCCGATTCGGGCGATGCCTGCTCCCGCGCCAGCGAAAGCAGCAGCGCGACGGTCTGTTCGAGCTGGCGCGATGATTGCGCGATGTGGTCCAGGTGGCGTCGTGCCGCGTCGGACAAACCGGTTTCCATGCCCAACCGTTCCGTCGCGGTCCGGATCACCGTCAACGGCGTGCGCAGTTCGTGGCTGGCGTCACGGGTGAACTCCCGTTCGCGCTCGACGAAGTCCCGGACGCGCGCGATCAGGTCGTCTAGCCGGCGGGCGACCACGCCCACTTCATCGTCCGGGAAACCGGCGGCGAAACCGGGCGGCAGCCGTTCCGGTGTCGCATCGCCCACGGCATCCGCCAGCCGCGACAGCGGCGCGGTGGTGCGCCGCGCCAGCCAGCCGCCCAGCAGCAGGGCGAGCGCCACCGTGCCGACCCCGGACCACACCAGCAACTGCACGATCTGCGCACGCATCGGCCGGACGACGAGCAGGGAGCTGACTTCGGCGACCAGCCATGCGGTCGGTTCGCCCGCATCGCGTGATGGCAGCGAGCGCAGGTGGTAGTGGCGGCCCTCCTTGCCGGCGAATTCGCGTCGTCGCGGCTCCTCGCGCAGTACCTCGGCGATGCCGTCGGGCAGGGCCGACGTCGTTGTCGCGATGGACATGAAGCCGTCGCGGGGCGTAGTCCAGTCGCCATGTTCCTCTTGGTATGCCTGCTGTGCGGCAACCTCGCGGTCCAGCATCGTCTCGAAGAGCTGGTCTTCCACCGCGTACACGAACAGCACGACGTACAGCGCGAACACGGCAGCGACCAGCACGGTGAAGCCGGCGAACGCCAGCATCAGGCGGTTGCGCAGGCGTCGGCGCGGCGGGCTGGAAGGCATCATGCGTCGGCCTCCAGCCGGAAACCGACCCCATGCACGGTCTTCAGCATCGGCGTGGCGAACGGTTTGTCCAGCGCCTGCCGCAGCAGATAGAGATGAGTCCGCAAGGGATCTGACTCGGGCGGCGCGTCGTCCCACAGTCGCTGGACCAGGTCGCTGCGCGTCAGCGTGCGCGGCCAGGCCTCGGCAAGCGCCAGCAGGATCTGGTAGCTGGTGGCATGGAGGTCCAGGTCGCGGCCCTCGCGGCGCGCATGGCCGTAGCGGCGATCTACCTCCAGCGTGCCGATCCGCAGCAGGTGCGTCTTCCCGGCACGGTGGCGTTGCGACAGGGCGATGCAGCGCGCCAGCAGCTCCGCGCCCGCGAACGGCTTCACGAGGTAGTCGTCGGCGCCGGCACGGAAGCCCTGCAGCTTGTCCTCCAGCGCATCGCGTGCGGTCAGCATCAGCACGGGGACATGCCGGTCGGCCTCCGCCCGCAGGCGCTCGCAGAGACGGACGCCGTCAAGCCCGGGCAGTCCCAGGTCCAGCACCAGCACGTCCGGCGGCGAAGCCAGCGCCATCTGCAGTCCACTCAGTCCGTCGCCGGCGAACTCGGCATGGATGCCTTCCGCCGTGAGCAGACCATCGAGCTGCGCGCGCAGCAACGGGTTGTCCTCGATCACCAGGATGCGGAGCGCGGAAGGCTTCATCGTTCAACCGTCGATGCGTTGCAGGAGGGCCCTAGCTTCTTCCATGTCGGGCTTGCCTTCCAGCAGACGCTGCACCAGTGCCTTGGCCTGCGCACGCTCACCCAGTCGCAGATGCGCTTCGGCGGCACCGAGTTTCAGTTCGGGTTGCGCCATGTACGGCATCGCCAGTTGCATCAGCTGCAGGGCATGGCGCACGTCATCGTCGCGGGTGGCGGCTTGCGCCTGGTAGTAGCCCAGCAGACCGAGCAGGTCGACGTGGTAGCGCGTGGTGTCGGTCGACAGGGCGGCCGCGACGCCCTCGATATCGCCCTCGCGCGCTTGTGCCGCGAGCGCCATCGTCAGTTCGTCCCGCCACGGCGTGCGCGCGACGGGCGTGCGCCCCGTCGCGCGCACGATGGCCTCGGCGACGCCCGCGGTGGAGTAGGGGTTCTGCCCGGTGACGAGGCGACCATCCACGACGACCTTCACCATCATCAGCGCTGCTTCCTCCCAGCGCGCACCGCGCTCGCGCAGCCTGTCTTCCAGCAACCAGGGAAACTCCTTCGCCCAGCGCTTGCCGAACAGGGCTTCTTCTTCGTTGGTGAAGCCGGTCAAGGTCTTGCCGTCCACGAGCGATGAGCCATTGCGCAGACGGACGTCGACGAGCGCGGCCGGTCCGTGGCAGACCGCGCCGATCACCGCGCCGTGTTCGTACGCATCGGCAAGCAGCGATGCCAGCGCAGCATCGCGCGGCAGGTCGAACATCGCGCCCTTGCCGCCGACCACGTAGATGGCGGCGTAGTCACTCGCCTTCACGTCACGGGTTTTCCGTGTGTCGGCGAGCACGCGTGTGGCGTCCGCATCGGCGAGCAGGGCGGCATTGAAGGGTTCCTGCGGGTTGTACTTGTCGGCTTCCACGGCACCCCCTTGCGGACTGGCGACATCAATGGCGAAGCCGTTCGCCTTGAAGATCAGCCACGCCTGCGACAGTTCGTCGAACTCGTAGCCCGGGCGCGTCTTGCCCTGGTCGCGGCCTTCGCCGCTGACGACGATCAGGATCCTGCCTGTATCCGCCGCGTGCAGCGGTGTGGCGAGGGTGGCCAGCAGGAGCGCGCAGGCCAGGTGGAATGTGCGTGGAATGAAGCGCATGACGACGGTTCTCCGGTGGGTGGGCACCAGTGTCCCGTCGCCGGATCAATCAAGGTTCAAACCAGACCGGTCACCAGCCGGTCTGGGGGCCGAAGGCGTAGCGTTTCAGCGCCTTGCCGAGCGTGCGTCCGTCGGTCACGGTCTCCGCGTGCAGGCCGGCTTCGCGCGCGCCCTGCACGTTGGTGAACTTGTCGTCGACGAACAGCGTGCTGGCAGCATCCCAGCCGAGCAGTTCCAGCGCATGCGTGAAGGTGGCCGGTGCGGGTTTGCGGCGCTGCAGGCCGCCACTGGTCAGCACGCGGCCCTCGATCCGCGCCGCCAGCGGCGCGACGATGCGCGGGATGGCCTGCGTCATCATGGCCCCGTTGTTGGTCAGCACGCCCATCGCCACGTCTGCGTGCAGTGCAGTGACACGGGTCAGCACGTCGTCCATGGCCGTGCTGCCGGCCATCCGCGAGGCGATCCATGCGTCCTCGTCAATGGCAGCGCCGATCCCTTCGCCGAGCCGCTGCAGGTAAGTGTCCGTGTCGACACTGCCGCTGTCGTATTCGGTTTCCAGCCCCGATACGAACAGCACCTCGCGCACGCGCTCGTGTTCACAGCCGGCATGCGCGGCGAGGTGAGCGATCCGGACTTCGTGCCGGTAGTGCGCCAGGACGCCGTCGAAATCGAACAGCACCTGGTGGATGCGCGGCTTCATCCAGTCGCGACCACCTTGAACGCCTCGCGGGCGGCGGCGAGCGTCGCCTCGATCACTTCGGGCGTGTGCGCGCTGGACATAAAGCCGGCCTCGAACGCCGACGGCGCCAGGTACACGCCGCGTTCCAGCATGGCGTGGAAGAAACGGTTGAACGCCGCGGTGTCGCAGGCCACGGCCTGCGCGTAGGTATCCACCTGCTGGTCGGTGAAGAAGAGGCCGAACATCGCGCCGACGCGGGTCGTCGTGAGCGGCACGCCGGCAGCACGCGCGGCGGCTTCCATCCCTTCGCACAGCGCTGCCGTCGCGGCGGCGAGCCCGTCGTGGAAACCCGGGGCCTGGATCAGCTCCAGCATCGCCAGGCCCGCGGCCATCGCCACCGGATTGCCGCTCAGCGTGCCGGCCTGGTAGATCGGGCCGGCCGGCGCGATCTGCTGCATCAGGTCACGGCGGCCACCGTAGGCACCCACCGGCATGCCGCCGCCGATGATCTTGCCGAACGTGGTCAGGTCCGGCGTGATGCCGTAGTGCGCCTGCGCGCCGCCCAGCGCCACGCGGAAGCCGGTCATCACTTCATCGAAGATCAGCAGCGCGCCATGCTGCGTGCACAGGGCGCGCAGATGCTGCAGGTAGCCTTCGCGCGGCGGCAGGCAGTTGGCGTTGCCGACCACGGGTTCGATGATCAGGCAGGCGATCTCGGGGCCGTACTGCTCGAACAGCGCGGTGGCGCCTTCGAAGTCGTTGTAGCTCAGCGTCAAAGTCAGTTCGCTCAGGCCCGCCGGCACGCCGGGCGAGGTCGGCACGCCCAGCGTCAGCATGCCGCTGCCGGCCTTGACCAGGAACGAGTCGCCGTGGCCGTGGTAGCAGCCTTCGAACTTGACGATGCGGTTGCGGCCGGTGGCGCCGCGCGCCAGGCGGATCGCCGACAGCGTTGCCTCGGTGCCGGAGTTGACCATGCGCACCATCTCGCAGGACGGCACCAGCCGCGTGATCGTTTCCGCCATCGTCACTTCGGCCGGGCAGGGCGCGCCGAACGACAGACCGTTCTGGATCGCCGCCTGTACTGCCTCGCGCACGGCCGGATGGTTGTGGCCGACGATCATCGGGCCCCAGGAGCCGACGTAGTCGATGTAGCGGTTGCCATCCACGTCATGCAACCAGGCGCCGTCCGCACGCTGCACGAAGAACGGTTCACCGCCCACGGACTTGAACGCGCGTACCGGCGAATTGACGCCACCAGGAAGAAGTTCCTGGGCGCGGGTGAAGAGGGCGTGGGAGGTGTCGTGGTTCATGGGATTCCAGGGGAGAACTTTGTAGGAGGGGCTTCAGCCCCGACGGCTCTTGCAGGTGTCGTGGTCGGGGCTGAAGCCCCTCCTGCAGAGCAGGATCAGAAGCCGAAGCCGCGTCGATAGGCGATCGCTGCGGCCACCGGGTCGGTCGCCTCGAACACGCCGCCGATCACGGCAGCCAGGTCGGCGCCGGCCGCCACCAGCGGCCCCATATTGTCCGGGGTAATCCCGCCTATCGCCACCCGCGGGACGCCCAGCGCTGCGGCGCCGGCCAGCAAGGCCGGCGTGGCGCGTCGCGTTGTGATTTTGCTGGTGGTGGGAAAGAAGGCCCCGAACGCGACGTAGCTGGCGCCTGCGGCCACCGCGCGCTTGGCCAGCGCGGCATCGTCGTAGCACGAGGCGCCGACGATGGCGTGCACGCCCAGGCGGCTGCGTGCGGCGGCGAGATCGCCGTCGTCTTCCCCCAGATGGACGCCGCAGGCACCGACGGCCTCTGCCAGCGCCACATCGTCGTTGATGATCAGCGGCACGTTCGCCCGCGCGCAAAGTGCTTGCAGGGCCGCCGCCTGCACGTGGCGAAGGCCGGCATCCGCGTCCTTCTGCCGGTACTGCAACCACGTGGCATAAGGGAGTACGGCAGTCACGCGCGCCAGCAGGCGCGCAGTGTCGGGTTCTTCCGGCGTGATCAGGTACAGCCCGCGGGCAGTGCGGACGGACGGCGGCAGGGCTGTCATGGGTGAACTTCCGGTGCACGGGCGGCGGTGGGACAATGGCCGCTCCTTCCAGCGTGCATTATCCGATGACCGACGCCACCACCACCATCTTCCGCACCTGGATGTGCGTGGTCTGCGGCTTCATCTACGCCGAGGCCGACGGCCTGCCGGAAGAAGGCATCGCCCCGGGCACGCGCTGGGAAGACATCCCGGACGACTGGACCTGCCCCGACTGCGGCGTGGGCAAGGACGATTTCGAGATGGTGGAGCTGGAGCCCTGAGGCTCAGCTCGTCTTATTCAGTTGAATACGTTGTTCACGGCACGCATGATCCCGAGGGCGGCTTGAGCCTCAGGCTCACTCCGAAACATGGGGTTCGAGTAAGAGTAGGCGCGATATCCATCAGGTGCCGCGATCTCGACCAAAATGGCGGCGCCGTCATGAACCCGATGTTCCGTAGGCGGCAGTGAAGACTCGTCCGGCAGCACCGTGATGCCCAGGCGATCTATCCGTTTGTATAGCGCCTCCCAATCAACCGGCCGTGCGAGCTTCGCATCGCAGATCACCATGTCCTCCCGGTATTGCGGAGCAGATGCGCACTCACTCAATAGTTCGCGCATGTCTTCGCTATCGTCCGGATCGTAACTAAAGCGGTTGAGGGCGCGCCCCTTGACTGGCTGGCCTGGGACCACCGAGATGACTACGGCGTGGTCGGGGGAGATCACCCCGAAACCGGTCCAGATCCTGATCTCGCTGGCACCCGGCTTGAGCTTGGCGGTCTTCAACTCACTCAGGCCAGCCGTGGCGGCGTAGTCGCGAACGAACTCCAGAAGTACAGGTTCCTCGACAGCGCGCTGGGCTTCGGCAACCGCGATGACGGGCGACAGCCAGACGCCTATCACGGAAGTGATCACCATGCCGCGCATCAATGCATCCGCGAGGCACGCACTGCGCTGAGCTCCACCAGCTGTTCGCGGATCGCCGAGGCGTCGTTCGCTTCCGGTGCCAGTTGCAGATAGCGCGTCAGGTCGCGCTGGGCGCCATGGCGGTGATCCATCTTCAGGTAGGCCAGGCCGCGGTCGCGCAGGGCATCCGGCTGGTCGGGCGTCAGTTTGAGCACGCGATCGACGCTGCGCGCGGCGCGGTCCCACTCCTCGCGCTCGGCGTACACGCCGTGCAGGTTGCGCAGCGTGCGCACCAGGATCGCGCGTGGTGAGGCAGGGTTGAGGATGTGCAGCAGCGCCGCATCATCGGGGACATCGCCGCCCAGGTGCGGCTTGGCGCGTTCGCGCAGTTCGTCCACGCCCAGCGGGCGGCCACCGTTGAAGGGGTCCATCACCAGCAGGCCGTCGTCTACCGGCAGGCGCACCAGGAAATGGCCGGGGAAGGACACGCCGTCCAGCGGCACGCCCAGCCGGTGGGCTACTTCGATCTGCACCATCGCCAGCGACACCGGGTTGCCCAGCCGGCGCTCGAACACCTGGTTGAGGTAGCTGTTGCGCGGGTCGTAGTACTCGTCGTGGTTGCCGGTATAGCCCAGTTCGTCGAACAGGTGCCGGTTGATCGCGGCCATCTTCAGCGGCCACGGCTCGATGGTGTCGATCTCGTGGCGCAGGTGTTCGGCATGGCTCTGGACGAGCGTGTCGTAGAGATCGGCGTCCAGGTCGGGGTACTCGTCGCGCGCGATCAGCAGCGCGGTTTCCAGCAGCGGGACGGTCTCGTCCGCCTGGCTGGCCAACGCATTCCATTCCGGCAATGTCAGTCGATCCCCCATGGCCACAGAGTGCGGCCGTTCGCGCCGACAATCAAGCCTCAGCGGACGGGTGGAATGCCATCGCCGAGGCCGAGTTCCGCGCCATCCTGCAACTTCAGCCGCTCCGCTTCGCCTGCATTGAGTTCAAGCACGTAACGGGCCGGCCGGGCGCTGGGGTAGGACGGGCAGGCATTGCCGCCGGAACAGGGCGGCACGTTGCGCTGCTGCGACACCAGCTTGCGGCCGGTGTCGAAGTAGAGGATATCCAGTGCGATGCGGGTGTTCTTCATCCAGTACGCCTGCGGCTCTTCGGCGTCGTGGATGAAGAGCATGCCGGTGCCGGTGGCCAGCTCGTCACGGAACATCAACCCGCGCGCACGTTCGGCATCGTCATCGGCGATCTCCACCGTGAAACGCTCGCCGCCCACTTCGACCCATGGCCCGCCGTTGGCGCAGCCGCTGAGGAGCAGGGCGAAAGCGAGCACGGGCAGCTGTGGGAGACGCATGTCGAAGTCCGCTGTTCGAAGAGGGCTGTAGTGTAGCGCCGTGCCCGGAGCCTGTCGGTCTGCGGTGATGCGCGCGCGCCGCAGAGGGTTCAGTCCGTGCGCAGCTTCGCGGCGATCTTCTCCGCCGCGAGCCGGTTGTCGCGATAGTAGGCGGCGTTCTCCGCCAGCGCGTGCCAGCGCTGCTGGTCTTCCACGTGATGGCGCAGCTGGCGGACGACGCTGGGCATCAGCTGGCGATGGCTTGCGCTATCCGCGCGCTGCGCGACCTGCAGCAGGTCGAGCAGCAGCAGTATGCCGTCATGGTTGCGTTCGGCCTGCCTGCGTGCCGCGAGGAACAGCCTGTCGAGCCCGGCCGGCGGCAGTCTGGCGAGCCCCGGGTCTGCCAGGCTGTGGCCGGGATCGGCCTGCAGCACGTGCAAGGCGTCATCCAGCGGAATGAGGGGCGGTGCGGACACCGCCATATCACATGCATCGGCGGCGGGCGCTTCGTGGCCGTTGGCTTCCATCAGCTGCATCGACATCTCCTTGTGTCTGTGGGAACGCTCGCGAGGGTCCGGCTTTCCGTGGGCAGGAACGTCACCGCGCGATCGGGATCGACTTTATGAACTCGATAAGTTCACGTCAATTAACTTAGAAGGTTAATAAGTGTGATTCGGCGCCGCTAACGTTCCCGGCATGGGCAACGAGCGTGAAAAATTCTCGCAGCGACTGGCGCATGCCATGCAGCAAGCCGGCTATGAGCCACGCCCGACGGTTTTGTTCCATCTGTTCAACACCCGCTATCGCGGCCGCTCTGTCACTTTCCAGACCACGTCGCGCTGGCTCGGTGGCCGCGCGATTCCCGCGCAGGACAAGCTGCAGGTGCTGGCGGACCTGCTGGGAGCGGATCCGCATACCCTGCGCTTCGGCACGAACCCACGTTCACGCGTGGCCGAAACGCGGGCCACGTGGCCTGTGGGTGCCGGCAGCCGCGAACGCCAGGTCATCGATGCCTTCCTGCGGTTGCCGCCCAAGAAGCGCGAACTCGTGGGCGAACTGGTGAAGGCGCTGGCGGACGAGGCGTAGAAGCGCTCGGCCGCCCGCGTCCGTCGCCTAGCGCAGCACGACCGGCGGCTCGCCGCCGACGATGACGATATCCGCCGGACGCCGGGCGAACAGGCCCACGCTGACCACCCCGGGGATCTGGTTGATCTCGCGCTCCATCGCCACCGGGTCGGTGATCGACAGGTTGTGGATGTCCAGCACCACGTTGCCATTGTCGGTGGTCACGCCGTCGCGCCACACCGGCTGGCCGCCGGTCAGGGCGAGGATCTCGCGCGCCACCAGGCTGCGCGCCATCGGAATCACCTCCACCGGCAGCGGGAACCTGCCCAGCACGGGCACCTGCTTGCTGGGATCGACGATGCAGACGAACTGCTTGCTGGCCTCGGCGATGATCTTCTCGCGCGTCAGCGCCGCGCCGCCGCCCTTGATCAGGCGCTTGTGCGGGTCGCACTCATCGGCGCCGTCCACGTACAGCGACAGCGTGCCGGTATGGTTGAGGTCGAGCACCTCGATGCCGTGCTGCTTCAGGCGCGCCGTGCTCTGGTCGGAACTGGACACCGCGCCCTTGATGCGGTCCTTGATGCCGCCCAGTGCGTCGATGAAGAAAGCGACGGTGGAGCCCGTGCCCACGCCGACGATCATGCCGTCCTCGACGAATTCGATGGCCTTCTCGCCGGCCAGGCGCTTTGCTTCGCTCATGGGTTCAACACTCATGTAAAGGAGGAGGGGCGTTGTAGGAGCGACGTCAGTCGCGACCGGGAAGGTGGAACATCGGGGAAACCCGGTGCGACAGGGAAGAGAAGTTCACCGTGCTGCGGCTTTCCGGTCTTCCAGGGCACACGGTCGCGACTGACGTCGCTCCTACAGGGACTGCGGTTATTCCAGCGCCAGCAGGTATTTCCATTGCGCGGCCGTCACCGGCGATACGGAAAGGCGGCTGCCGCGCTGGGTCAGCGCGAAGCCTTCGCCCAGCGCATCGGCATGCTGCTTGACCTCGTCCAGCGTGATGGTGCGCGTGAGCTTGCGTTCGAACGTCACGTCCACCAGCGACCAGCGCGGGTCCTCGCGCGTGCTCTTGGGGTCGTGGTAGTCGGACTTCGGATCGAACTGCGTCTCGTCCGGATACGCGGTGCTGGACACGGTGGCCGTGCCGACGATGCCCGGCTCCTTGCAGTTGGAGTGGTAGAACAGCACGCCATCGCCTACCTGCATGCTGCGCATGAAGTTGCGCGCCTGGTAGTTGCGCACGCCGTTCCATGGCTCGGTGCCGACCTTTTTCAGGTCATCGATGGAGAATGCATCCGGTTCCGACTTCATCAGCCAGTAGCGTTTGCGGGCGGTCATTGCGGGGCATCCGGCAAAGAGGAAAAGGGAAGCAGCGTGTCGCGCTCGGTGCAGACGGCATCCAGCGGCACGTCCCAGGCCTGTGCGCCGACCGTATCGATGCGCTGCGCTTCGAAACCTACCCCCACCAGCCACGGCGGCGCGGGGCGTTGCAGGCGTGGTGCCAGCGTGCGGTCGTACCAGCCGCCCCCCATGCCGAGGCGATGGCCTGCAGCGTCGAAGCCCACCAGCGGCACGACGATCAACGCCATCTCGGTGGCGGTCAGGCCGGTGCGTGGATCGACATCCGGTTCGGGAATGCCGTAGCGGTTGGTCACCAGCTCATCGCCCGGTCGCCAGGGTGCGAAGCGCAACGTTTCGTCATCGGCCAATACGGGCAGGCAGTAGACCAGGCCGGGCGGCAAGCGCAGCTGCCAGCTGTGCAGGCCGATTTCGCCGTCCATCGCCCAATAGCCGGCGACATAACCGGTGGCAGGGAAAAAGGGGAGGGCGAACAGGCGCGTGGCGAGCGCATCGGCGCCGGCAATGCGCGCGGCGGCGGGCAGGGCGCGGCGGCGCACGCGCAGCTCACGGCGCAGTGCATTGCGCTCGGCGGCCATGGCGAAAGACGGGGAATCGGGCATGCGCGAATTTTACGGCATGCGCACCGGCGTTGCCGGTGGATCCGCGGGAGCGGCGTCAGTCACGGCCCTGGGCGTCGGATCCCTAGTGCAATCGGCTTCGTTTCGAAGTCATCCCGCTCAAGGGCGGGTGCAACAGGACCGGCCGGGTCGCGGCTGATGCCGCTGCCGCGGGAAAAATACGTCCTCCGCCATGCACGATGTTCGCGAAACGACCTTGAACCCGGGGTTCAAGTGGGAAGGTTGGGCAACCATCGGGCTTTCCGCTGCGAGGCAGACCTGCACTCCCGGTAACCGTCACCATCCCGTGGTCGTAATTAAGGGACAAGGCGAATGTTTGCGCTCACTGTCGAGTACAGCAGAGGACGCCGGGCCAGTATAGCGATTGAAGACTTTTTGCCTAGCCCGTTCGTCGGCCGATTCAGTGCGCGGTCGGCGACATGCACACGCTGTTACGGCGTGCCCAGCACGCCGTCGAGCTTGCGGTGCAGGTCCTGCAGCGTGCGTTCGACATCGCGGTTGCGTGCGTGCTGTTCATCGCGCAACTGCTGCAATTCGTGTGCCAGGTTCAGCGCGGCCAGCACGGCGATGCGGTCGACCGCGGCCATGCGGTTGCTGCCGCGAACTTCGCGCATGCGGCTGTCGAGCAGCTTGGCGGCCGCCATCAGGCTGGAACGTTCATCGGGCGCGACACCGACGGTGTACTCGCGGTCGAGGAGGTGGACGCTGACCGGTTCGTTGGCGCTCACGTGTGCTGCTCCAGGGATTTCAGGCGGCTGATCATCGCTTCCACCCGCGAACGCGCCTGTTCGTTCTTGGCCAGCAACTGCGAGCGTTCGCCGACCAACTGTTCCTGCTGCTGGCGCAGGCTGCGGTTCTCGTCCGCCAGGCGTTGGCAGCGGTCCGCCAGGTCCTGGATGCGCGTGCTGAGCGCGCGAAGCTGGTCGAGCAGGTCGGCGTTGTCCATGGCAGGCACATTAGGCATGCGCTTGGCGAGCGGTCAAGGGCGGCCGGGGTTGCAGGAGCGACGCCAGTCGCGATACCGGGCGCCGGGTCACGACTGACGTCGCTCCCGGAAGGGAATTCAGGAAGCGACGCGCATGCCCGAGCCGGGGTAGTACTCGCGGATGAAGCGCAGGCACTGGTCCGGGCTCAGCGCCTGGGAGACCCAGTGGCCCTGGACTTCGTCGCAGCCATGGTTGCGCAGGAACTCGTACTGGTCCCAGGTTTCCACGCCCTCGGCCACCACCTTCAGCGCCAGCGACTGTCCCATGGTGATGATGGTGCTGGTGATCGCTTCGTCGTCGGTATCGTGGGTGAGGTCGCTGATGAACTCGCGGTCGATCTTGAGCGTCGTCAACGGCAGGCGCTTCAGGTACGCCAGCGACGAGTAGCCGGTGCCGAAATCATCGATCGCCAGCGAAATGCCCAGCCGGCGGCAGGCGCGCAGCGTGTCCGCGTTCTGTTCGGGGCTGGCCATCACCACGCTTTCTGTCAGCTCGAGCTCCAGCCTGCCGGCGGGAACGCCCGTCTCCTGCAGGGTGCGCGCCACCACCGTCTGCAGGTCGCCGCGCTGGAGCTGGGTGGCGGACACGTTCACCGCCATCGAAAGTTCTTCCATGCCTTCGTCGCGCCAGTTGCGCAGGGTCAGGCAGGCTTCCCGCAACGCCCAGGCGCCGATCTCCAGGATCATCCCGGATTCTTCGGCCAGGGGAATGAACTGTGCCGGCGAGACCATGCCGAATTCCTTGCTGTCCCAGCGCAGCAGCGCCTCCACGCCGGTGATGCGCTGGCGCGAGATCGACAGCCGCGGTTGGAACACCAGCGACAACTCGTTGCGGTCGATCGCGCGGCGCAGTGCGCTGGCGAGGATCGCGCGGTGCCGGTTCTTCTCGTCCATCGACTCGGAGTACATCTCGTACGTGTGCCGGCCCATCGCCTTGGCCTGGTACATGGCGGTATCGGCATGCTTCAGCAGCTCGGTCGGCACCTGCGCATGTTCGGGATATAGGCTGATGCCGATCGAAGGCGAGACCGCCAGTTCCAGCCGTTCGCCGAAATTCAGCGGGGCACGGAAGGCCTGGATGATGCGCTGCGCCACGGCTTCGGCGTCGGGCATGCCGTTGATGTCTTCCAGCACCACGGTGAACTCGTCGCCGCTCAGGCGCGCCACCGTGTGCTGGGTGCCCACCGTCTGCTGCACGCGCGCGGCGGCGGCGCGCAGGATGCGGTCGCCGGTGGCGTGGCCCAGCGAGTCGTTGATGTCCTTGAACCGGTCCAGGTCGATGAACAGCACCGCCACGTGCCCGTGCTCGCGACGGGCACGCACGATGGCGCGCGACAGGCGCTCGGACAGCAGCGACCGGTTCGGCAGGCTG
Organism: uncultured Pseudoxanthomonas sp.; assembly: GCA_966210745.1. Taxonomy (GTDB): domain Bacteria; phylum Pseudomonadota; class Gammaproteobacteria; order Xanthomonadales; family Xanthomonadaceae; genus Pseudoxanthomonas_A. The sequence goes on along the minus strand of CBIHLJ010000003.1, from coordinate 156,595 downwards.
GTCAGCGTGTCGTAGTTGGCCAGGTAGCGCAGTTCCTGCTCGGCCCGCTTCTGCTCGGTGATGTCGGTCAGCACCTGCACGTACAGCGGGCGCTCGCCGCTGGCGTCGGGAACCACGTTGGTCTCGATGCGGCAGAGGATCTCCTCGCCGTCCTTGCGCACCTTCCAGATCTCCCCGGACCAGCGCCCGGTGAGCCGCAGCTCGCGGTTCATCCGTTCGAAGAACGCGTCCTCGTGCTGGTCGCTGTCCAGCATGGTCATCGGCTGGCCGATGATTTCTTCCTCGGCGTAGCCGGTGATGCGGGTGAACGCCGGGTTGATGGTGATGAACTGGTGCGCCCAGTCCAGCACCGCGACGGCCTCGTTCATGCTGCGCATCACCTCGCCAGCGATGCGGTGCTCGTATTCGGCATTCCGGCTGGCGGTGATGTCGCGCGCGGTGCCGGCGATGCGGATCGGCTGGCCCTCGTTGTCGCGATCGACCACCCGGCCGCGGGCGCGCACCCATACCCACGTCCCGTTGCCATGCATGTCCATGCGGTGCTCGGACGTGAAGATCGGCGACTTGCCCTGCAGGTGCAGGCGCAGACGCTCCATCACCAATGGCAGGTCTTCTTCGTGGATGGTCGGTACTTCACCCTGTCGCGTGAGCACGGTGATGTCGCCCGTCTGCACGGCGGTCTCGTCGGCGCGCATCCGGTACAGCCTGCGCTGCACCAGATCGTAGTCCCAGAACTGTTCGCCGGACGCCCACAGCGCCAGCTTCAGGCGTTCGTCGCGGTTGCGCAGGGATTCGCTGCGCAAGGGTTCCTGCGGCAGCTGCCGGGCCGCCAGCCAGGCCTGCCACCAGCGGCGCGTGCCGATCACCACCACGCCCGCCAGCACCACGCCGGCAAGCAGCATGACCGGCACCCGGGACGACAGCGGGGACGCCGTTGCGAGGAGTGCGACGACAGAGGGGGCGTGCATGCGGGTGGACGGACCGTGCAGAGCCTGAGCGATGCTGGAGTGTAGGCATGCGTACACACGCACAACAAGTCGGCGCGCGGGATTTCGTTGCTACACTTGCGAGGTTGTCCGAAACCCTTGGCGGATTGCGTTCTTCTATGCCCGACCTTCCCGATATCGCCGACGTGACCGCCGCTTCCCGCCAGTTGGGACTGGCCATGGACGCGTCGGAGCTGCATGGCGCGCTGTGCGGCTGGCTGGCCGGTGGCGGCGCTGCCGATGGCACCTGGCTGGCCCGTGCGCTGGCCGACGATCAACTGCCCGCCCCGGCTGCCGGCAGTGCCCTGGACCAGCTGCGACAGACCGCCGTGGCGCAGCTCGAAGACCGCAGCTTCGCCTTCGACCTGCTGTTGCCGGCCGCCGACCGTCCGCTGGACGAGCGTGCCGAAGCGCTGTTCTCGTGGTGCCAGGGTTTCCTGGGCGCGTTCGGGCTGGCGACGGGCGCGTCGCCGCCCCTGTCCGAGGAAGGACAGGAAGCGCTGCAGGACCTCGCGCGGCTGGCCCAGGCGTCGGCCGAAAGCAGTGACGATGATGAAGATGAAGACGCCCTGGCCGAACTGGAAGAGTTCGTCCGCGTCGCCGTCCTGTTGCTGCATGGCGATTGCGTGCTCGGGCCCCGGCATCGCCGGAGCCTGAACTGATGAAGGCACTGGCCGGGATCAGCGCGGCCGAGTTCGCCCGCCGCCGCAGGCAGTTGATGCGGCTGGCCGGCAACGACGCCATCCTCGTCCTGCCCGCCGCGCCGGAGCGCGTCCGCAGCCACGACACGCACTATCCGTACCGGCAGGATTCGGACTTCTGGTACCTGTGCGGGTTTCCCGAGCCGGATGCCGTGCTGGTGCTGGTGCCGGGCCGCAAGCACGGCGAAGCCATCCTGTTCTGCCGTGAACGCGACCCCGAGCGCGAAGGCTGGGATGGCCCGCGCGCCGGCCAGGAGGGCGCGGTCAACGACTACGGCATGGACGATGCCTATCCCATCGACGACCTCGACGAGATCCTGCCCGGCCTGCTGGAAGGGCGCTCGCGCGTCTACTACCACTTCGGCCGCGATGCCGATTTCGACCTCAAGCTGATCGGTTGGGTGCGCCACGTGCGCGCGCACGTCAAGCAGGGCGCGCAGCCCCCGCACGAATTCCTCGAACTCGGCCATCTGCTGCACGACCTGCGGCTGTTCAAGTCCAAGGAAGAAATCAAGCTGATGCAGCGCGCCGCCGACATCAGCGTGCTGGCGCACCAGGCTGCCTATCGCGCCGCGAAACCCGGCATCCGCGAGTACGAACTGCAGGCCGACGTGGAGCGCGTGTTCCGCGCCCACGACGCGTGGCCGGCCTACAACAGCATCGTGGGCGCCGGCCGCAATGCGTGCGTGCTGCATTACCGCGCCAATGCCGCACAGGCGCGCGATGGCGAACTGGTGCTGATCGATGCCGGCGCCGAATACCGCGGCTACGCCGCCGACATCACCCGCACCTTTCCGGTCAACGGCCGCTTCACCGCCGCGCAACGCGCGCTGCACGACCTGGTCGGCGACGCCCAGCGCGCCGCGTTGTCGTGCGCCCGCGTCGGCGTGCCCTATGAGGCCGGGCACGTCGCGGCCGTGGAAACCCTCACCGAAGGCCTGCTCAGGCTGGGCCTGCTGAAAGGCAAGCTGGAAAAGAATCTCGCCGAAGGCAGCTACCGACGCTTCTACCGCCACAAGACCGGCCACTGGCTGGGGCTGGACGTGCACGACGTGGGCGATTACCGCATCGATGGCGAATCGCGCCTGCTGGAGCCGGGCATGGTGTTCACCATTGAGCCCGGCCTGTACGTCGGCCACGATGACGAGACCGTCGACCCGAAGTGGCGCGGCATCGGCATCCGCACCGAGGACGACGTACTGGTCACCGATGGCGAGCCCGTCGTGCTGACCGACGCGCTGGCACGCAGTGCCGATGAGATCGAGGCGGCGATGGCGGGGTGAGGGATACCCCACCCCACGGTTCTGCGGACGACTTGCCCGGCAGGCATCTGCACGCTAGCGTTGCCGTCCTCAGGGAGGACTCGCATGCGCATCCGGAAGGGAATCGTTGTCTTCGCGGCCTCTATGTGGGCTGCCTTGGCGCAGGCCGCTCCGTTGCCGCCCTCGCCAACCGGCATCGGGCCAGAAGCCGTGGAAGCCCTGTTCGACCGCGACGCCCCGCCCGCGACACGCGACCGCGCGATGCAGCAACTCGTTGCCAGCGCGCAGGCGGGCGACGGGTACGCGGCGTTCTATCTGGGGGCGCTGTACCGGCACGGCATGGACCACCCGGCGAGGCGCGTCGAGCGCGACGTGGAGACCGCGCGATTCTGGCTGGAAAAGTGCGTGGCCTCGTCCCGCTGTCCACTGGTGGCGCTGGCCTCGCTGGCGGAGCTGGAACTTGCCGCCGGCAATGCCAAGCCCGCCATGCAGTGGGGGCAGGCATGGGTGGTGCTTGACCGGGAGTTGGAAAAGCGCACGCGCGGTCCGCGGCCGCACGACAACACCATCGACATTCCGTTCCGCCATACCGCGTACCACGCCTATCTGCTCGACCGCTGCTACAAGGCGATGGCGCCGGCGCGCGATGCCGAATCGCTGGGCCGCACCTGGTTCGACGAACTGGCGCGCACGCACGGGCCGCAACTCGACCGCATGCTCTTCACCGCGCTGGACGAACAGTCACCCGGCGGCAGTGAGGGCGAGGGCCGTCCGCACTTGCAGATTGCGACCGAGGCGCAGCGGACGAAGATCATGGGCGGGGACGTGCGGATTCCCATCGGCCCGTCGCTGGGCTACTTCCTCTACCGCGGCAGTCCTGCAGGCGGCCGAGCCGAAGGCGTGTGGATGATCGAGGCGCTGCCGAATCCCGCTGGCGCGCGTGGGCTGGAAGCGCAAGCGCGCGGAGTGCGGACACGGCCTTACACCCCGGCTGCGGACGATCGACGCGCGTATGCCTACCTTCCGATGACATTCAATGACGGCGCGTATTCGTTAGCGCCCCAGCGTTAGTCGGCGGCTACGCAAGCGTACCGAATCCGCGACGCTGCTGAGCGGACGGCCTCCCTGGACTCAGATGACCAGCCGAACATCGCCAACCCAGAGCTGGCGCCAGCGGGTCGTTTTCTCGTCCGCAGACAAGGTCCGCGGTGATGCGGGCACGGATGCGGCGAACGCGTCGCGTGCCTCCAGGCAGGCGGCGTTGATGGCGGCATACCCGCGTTCACCGTCTTCATGCAGCACGCCCACCAGCACGCCGCACTCGCCACACAGCAGGAACTGCGCAGCCAAGGAGCCTTGTCGGTACCGGCGAAGGCGATCCACCTGTGCGCGGATGACCAGCTGGCCGGCGGGATCGGATATCCATGCGGCGCCGTGCGCCCGGCAGAAGCTGCAATCGCACGCGCGCGGCGATGTCGTCTCCGGTGTCAGGGCGGTGGAGAAGACGAGGGCGATCGCGCCGCAATGGCAGCCGCCTTCAAGCGTGGGATGTGCCGCGGTCATGGGCGTGGATCAGCCTTCGTCTGGACGCCAGGCCGGGGGCGTCTCGTTGGTCACATCCTGCGCGCGGGCACGTGCGGCTTCCAGCGGCCGGATCTCCAGCGTCAGACCGTAAGGCAGGCAGGGATTCCCGGCGGCGATCCGTGCGGCGGCGTCCAGCGAGTCGGCGACGATGAACCAGTAGCCGCCCACGAGTTCTTTCGCCTCAGCGAACGGCCCGTCGGTGATCCCGTCACGCGATATCAGTTTGCCGCGGTTTTCCAGCCGGCTGCCGGGCTTGAGCATGCCCTCCGCCACGCCACGCTCATACCACGCGTAGAAGCGGTCGATGGCATCCTGCACGTCTTCTTTCGATGCGGTTTCGTCCCACTGGCCACGGGAGATGAGGAGGTAGTCGGAGGTCATGGATGTTCCCTTGGGGAGAATTCGCCGATATTCCTCGCCAGCGCATGATGCCGGAAAAGGAGGAACGCCAGGCGATGCTGGCACGTCGTGCAGTACATGTCCTGTGCGACACCCGGACGGTCCAGTTCACGGATTGCGTCGAGTGGATAGTCAGGAAGCGGCCCTGCGGGCATACCCCAGTAATCGGGGAAATAGGACCCGAAGTCGGCATAACAGAAGTCGCAGAGCACCAGCTCGCGATCCCACAGCTGGCAGACGTAGTACCGGTGCGCTTCCTGCCTGCATCCGTCGAGCTCGCGTGGCGAATGCCCACAATCGAAGCACGGCGCCACGTCGATGAGGGTCAGTGGGTTCGAGCACAGGGGGCAGAGGTTCATGGTGCCGTCTGCCGGTAGATCCACAGGCCCAATGCGATCAGCGCGATCCAGAAACCCAGTCCCGTCAGGGTGGCCACCGTCTCGCCCGGGACGAGCCTGGGGCGGACGAGGCGCAGGATCATCGCACCGGTCCCCCGCAGCAGCCACTCGACCACGATTTCGAACAGGATTCTGGCGATGAAGCGGAATACCCCACCCAATGCGTCGCCTGCAATATCGCCCAATGGCACGCGAAACCCTCCGATCCTTGTCAGGACGATTATGCGCGTCCGAGTGCGGCCTGCAGCAACATACCCCACAGCCCCAGCACCGCCAGGAAGTTCACGGTGAATACCAGGCCGCGCAGGCGGACGTTCGCTGTCAGTATCTGCACGCCACTGTGCAGCAGACGGCCGCCGATGAAGAGCCAGGCCAGCGCGACGGCGGTGCGGCTGGTGCCGAGCAGCATCAGCAGCACGCAGGCCACATGGAAGAACAGCGGCCACTCGAACTGGTTGGAGAGGTTGGCGCTGATGCGGGGTTCCATCGTTGCGAAGGGATTGCCGCCGTCGGCGCGCCGGCCGATGCCCCAGATTGCCGGCGCACGCGCGACCGTCAGCAACACGTACAGCAATACCGCGAGCGTGACGTGGACCGTCATCGGCAGAAGCAGGGCGGTGTCCACGTCAGGTCACCGGCGGGGTCGCAAGGTAGGCCGCACCGAGCGCGGCGAAGAGCCCCAGCAGGATGATGAAACCGAACCGGAGGCGGAACGGGATCGCTGGCTTGCCGTAGAGCTGCTCGGCTTGCCGCCGGTCCAGTCGCCAGCCATGGCGGCATTCGGGGCAGGCGAGTTGGTAACGCCGGCCGTAGACGAAGCCGAACAGCAGATCGAAGTCGCCGTACTTGTAGGCGAGCTGCGGCTCGAAATCGCGCATCTCGTCGCAGCGGGGGCAGTGTTGCGGTTCCGGTCCGCCCACCACCACCACGCGTTCGCCCTGGCCGATCATGAACATCATGCGTTCGGTTCCCTTGCGGCATGCCCACTCCGCATGGACAGCGTGATTCTGTGACCGCGCCGTAGCGCCGTCAAACAGCTGCCTATCCGCAGGCTCAGCCCGCCTCCGCAAACGCCGGCCGCGTCAGGTTGTCCGCGTCGCCCTCCGTGCATAGCACCTCGTCCTCGATGCGGATGCCGCCGTACGGGCGGAACGCATCCACGCGCGACCAGTCCACGCTGGCGGCGTGGCCGTTCTCCCTCACCTCTTCAAGCAGAAGATCGATGAAGTACAGGCCTGGTTCGATGGTCACCACCATGCCGGGTTCCAGCACGCGGGTCATGCGCAGGTAGGGATGGCCGGCGGGGCGTTCGATGCGGCCACCGCGGTCGCTGGCGGCGAAGCCGGCCACATCGTGCACCTGCAGGCCGATGGGGTGGCCCAGGCCGTGCGGGAAGAACGCCGCGCTCACGCCGGTGGCCACGGCGGCTTCCGGTGACACGGTGATCACGCCGAAGTCCTTCAGGATGCCCATCAGGGTGAGGTGCGCATCCACGTGCAGCTGCCTGTAGTCCACGCCGCTGCGCACGCCGGCGCACATCGCCTGCTGCGCGGCGTCAACCGCATCGATCATCGCCTGGAACTCGCTGCCGGTGTCGTAGGCGTGCGTGCGGGTGATGTCGCTGGCATAGCCGTGGAAACTCGCGCCAGCATCGATCAGGAAGCTGCGCAACGGGTCGGGCGCGACGCGCTGCAGCTCGGTGTAGTGCAGCACGGCGGCGTGTTCGTTCAAGCCGATGATGTTGTTGTACGGCAGCTCGTTGGCGTCCTGCCCCACCGCGGCGCAGTAGGCCATGTGGATGCCGAACTCGCCCTGGCCTGCGCGGAACGCCGCCTCGGCGGCGCGATGGCCGCGCACGGCCAGGCGCTGCGCCTGGCGCATCAGGGTGATCTCGTACGGCGTCTTGTAGGAGCGCTGGTACTCCAGGTACTGGATGACCGGCTCGGGATTGTTTGGTGCGTAATGCTGGCCGGGAGCTGCGCCCAGCGCGCTCTGCGGCTCGCCAAGGATCGCGCTGCGCGCGGCGAGCGGCAGCAGGGCGAGGGCTTCGTCGGGCTTGCGGATGATGTGGATGTCGAAGTGGTCCACCCACCAGCCGCTGGGTGCGTCCGGCACCACGTGCCAGTAATCGAACGGCTGGTAGAAGATCACCTTCGGGCGTTCGCCCGGCGTGTACACCAGCCAGCTGTACGGCACGCGCGTCAGCGGCAGCCAGGCCTTGAACTGCGGGTTGACCGCGTACGGATAGTCGCGGTCGTCGAAGACCTGCCAGTGCTGCGTACCACTGGGCACGACCAGGTGATCGAAGCCGCCGCGCGCCAGGGCTTCGTCCGCGCGCCGCTTCATCGTCGCCAGGTGGTCGGCGTAGAGCGGGACGAGGTCGGTGTCGAAGGAGGCGGGGGCGTTCATGGCGGCGGCTCGTGCGAAAGAGCCGCCATTTTGCCGCATCCGGCCCGCGCAGGCCGTGGCGTGGGTCCTACTCGGCTTCCGGCCCGGCGTTGACCCACTGGCGCAGGCGCTCCAGCGGCTCGCGGTCGATGGTCAGGAAGCGCAGGCCGGCGAAGGCCTGCCCGGGCGTGTTGGCCTGCGCGGACCACAGCAGGTGCGCGCCCACGTCGATCGGCACGTCCTGCCCGCGCTCATCGCGAAGATGGAAGCGCAACTGGTACAGCGCATCTTCCACCACCGGTTCGGTGGCGACCAGCAACATGCCCGACTCGGACAGGTTGCCCAGGCGGCCGATGACCTGCTCGGTCATCAGGTCGAACACGGGGACGGGCTTGGGCACGCTGCGTCGGCGTGCACGGCGGAACTCGCGCATCATGCGGCGTCTCCTGCGGCTTCGGTTTCGCCGCGGCGGCCAGTGAGGCTGCGCAACGCACTGAGGGTGGCGTTCCATGCGCGGTCGATCAGGCGGCCGCGGTCTTCGGTCACCACCTGCGCCTGGCCCTTGGCCATCAGGTGCGCGAGCGTGTCCAGCGAGTGCTCGCCCACGCGCTGGCCGCGCTGGTTGACGAACAGTGCATTGCCGGTGACCGGGCTGAACCATGACAGGCGCTGGCGCTGCAGGTCGCCCTGCTGGTTGCGGGTGAATTCGAACCACGTGCCGAACGGCAGCGTGCGCAGGTAGTCGTAGCACTCCTGTTCCTGCGGCGTGCGCGGCTGCGCCGGCTTCTTCTTGACCTCACCCTGGCCACCCAGTCGTGCACGTGCCTTGAGGCGCGCGGTCAACTCGGTGCGCGAGGTCGTTTCGTCTTCCTCGGCACTCGACAGGCGACGCGCGATCGCGGCCGCTTCGTCTTCGTGGTAGCCCACCTGTACCAGCGATTTCTCGATCTTGTCGGCCAGCGCGGGGCTCGGTTCCTGCGAGGTGGTGGTGGCGGCGACGATCTCCAGCGTGGTCTGCAGCTGGTCGGTCCACTCGCTCGACGATTCGCCGTTGCGCAGCTGCGTGAGCGTTAGCACATCGGCCCAGGCTTGGCTGAGCAGGGCCTGCACGAATTTCTGCGGCTTGGCCTCGGCCATCGCGGATTCGATGGTTTCCGCAGCGCGCTGCTTGGCGACTTCCAGCCGGTCCTTGCCGCGTGCGGCCTCGATCTGCCGGCGCTCGGCCAGTTCGGCCTTGCGCGCGGCGGCCTGCAGGTGCTGCTGGACGTCGCGGTTGGCGTCCTCGAAGACGGCTTCGTCGCCTTCGTAGGTCTCGACCACCGCCTCGACCGCGCGATGCAGTTTCTGCACCAGCTGCGGATCCACGTCCTCGTCGCCCAGCCAGGTGGCACCGGATTCGGCCACCGTGTTGAGCAGGTCGCGCGCCGGATGCTGCGCACGCAGGAAGAAGTTGCGGTCGCGCAGTGCGGCCTGCACGACGGGTACCTGCAGCCGCACCAGCATGTCGGCGGCGGGCGCGTCGTGCTGCACTTCGCGTTCGATCTCGTTGTAGAGCAGGTCCAGCAGCTCGAAGGTGTCCGAATCCGCGCTCGCCAGAGTGGCATTGGCGCCGTGCTTGGCACGCACTTCCGCCAGCATGGTCTGCTGCAGGTCGGCCACGGTGCGGCGCGGCTGGTCGGGCGTACGCGGCGGCAGGGGCGCTGCCTGCAGCGCCTGCAACGTGTTCAACACATCGGGCGTAGGCAGCAACCGGTGGGTGGGGGCGGCCGGTGCGTCGGTGCCCGTGCCCGGGCCACCATCACCCGTCGGGGCGCCGCCCTGGCGGTCGCCTTGACCCGGGGACCCCGGTCCTCCCTGGCCTTCCTGTCCCCCGTGGCCGCCAAGGCTGCCATGCCCGTCGTGCCCGCCCGAGGCAGCGAGGGCATGGGCATCGGCCTGCAGGCCGCCGCGACGGATGGCGAGCAGCTTCTGCAGCACTTCAAACGAACCCGCGGTGCCCTCCGCGGGGGGCGCCGCATCCCCGGTCGCGGGTGCGGCAGCGCCCGAGGGTGCCGATGGCGGTGACGCGCCATGGCCGGGTTCGGGGGCCTTGCCGTCGGTCATGGCGCCAGCGACGGCCTGCAACTGGTCGGGCGTCAACGTGGCCCAGTGCGACGCGCCTGCCTGGCCCTGCCAGGCGGTCATCGGGCGCGGTGCGGTGCTGCCCTCGTCGAGCGGATGCCGGCGGATCGCGTCCTGCGCGCGGCCCCGGCGCGGCATGTAGACCAGTCCGGGCAGGATGCCCTCGCGTGACAGGAACTGGTTCACGGTGCTGGCCCACTCGCTGTAGTTAAGCATCACCTTGTGGTCGAACGTGCGGTACAGCACGAGTTGTGCGTCCAGCGACAATTCCAGGCAGTTCGCGGCCTCCTTCAGTACATGGCAGAGGCGGTTCGGTCCGAGCGGCAGGGTGTCGGCGTCGTAGGCCGGGGCACGCGCGAGCACGCCGAAGCGCTGTCCGAGCATCAGGATCTGTGCGTTGCCACGCTGCTCGTGCCGGCGCGCGACTTCGCGCAGCACGATTTCCTGGTCCATCGTCGCATCTTCCACCAGTGTCAACGTCTGGTAGTCCAGACGCGTCACCGTCGAAGCGTCCGCAACGGTGCGCGGCATGCGGATGCCCGCCAGTTCACCCTCAAGGCCGAACATGTAGTGCGGCACCAGTTCGGTCCGGTGCTTCTGCAGCGCGCGCAGGTCGACGAAGATCTGGGTCTGGAGGTGGTTGCTGCGGGCCTGTTCGGCCTGTTTGAACAATTGCTGCTCAAACTCCACCAGCATCGCGTTCAGCGCGGTGATGAAGTCCGGCGAGATGTGGTCGAACAGGTTCTGCAGCACGCGGCGCACGCGTGGCGGCAGCGCGGCCGATGCGATGGCGGTCGGCGCGGCGGCAGGCGAAGGAGATCGTGGCGCGGTCATCGGTGCAGTGGACTCCCCTGTAGCCCCATCATTATCACACCCGGCGTTGCCTGCGCATCCATCCGTCGCCACGCGGAGAGGACGTGGGATTCATGTGTCGAGGAACAGTTCGATCACGTCGTTGGTGAACCGGCGGCCCAGGGCCGTGGGCTGAACGTGGGTGTCGGACAGGTCGAGCCAGCCATGCCGCCGGGCCTGTTCCAGCGCCGCCTCGATCGTTGCCACGGGCAGTCCGGTGGTGGCGGTGAAATCCGCCAGCGCAAAGCCTTCCTGCAGCCGCAGTGCATTGAGCATGAACTCGAACGGACGGCGCTCCGGCGTGATGTCGTCATCACCGCCGATGGCCTGCGGCGTGCCCGCGGTCGCCAGGTAGCTCGTGGGGTGCTTGACCTTCCAGCGACGCAGGATCTGCGCGGTGGCGCCCACGGTGATCTTGCCGTGCGCGCCGGCGCCGATGCCTATGTAATCGCCGTAACGCCAGTAGTTCATGTTGTGCGCGCAGCGACGGCCCGGTTGCGCGTAGGCGCTGACCTCGTAGTGGCCATAGCCGGCATCGGCAAGCAGCGCCTGGCAGTGTTCCTGCATGTCCCAGGCGTGGTCGTCGTCGGGTATGCCCTGGGGCGGCCGCGAGAAGAACACCGTGTTCGGCTCCAGCGTCAGCTGGTAGTGGGAGATGTGCGCGGGTCGCAGCGCGAAGGCGCGCTGCAGGTCATGTTCGGCCATGGTCAGGGTCTGGCCGGGCAGGGCGTACATCAGGTCGAGGTTGAGGTTGTCGAAGCCGGCATCCTGCGCCAGCTTCACGGCCTGCTCGGCCTCGCGGCTGTCGTGGATGCGGCCGAGCTTCTCCAGGCTGCCGTCGTCGAAGCTCTGGATGCCGAAGCTGATGCGGTTCACGCCGGCCGCGCGGTAGCTCTCGAAACGGCCATGCTCGGCAGTGCCGGGATTGGTCTCCAGCGTCACTTCCAGCCCCGGTGCGAAACGCAGCCGGCTGCTCGCGGCCTGCAGGAAGCGGTCGATGGCCTCCGGCGGGAACAGGCTGGGCGTGCCGCCACCGAAAAAGACGCTGTGCACCGTGCGCCCCCAGACCAGCGGCAGGTCGTGGTCCAGGTCGCGCAGCAATGCGTCGACATAGGCATCGAACGGCAGCTCGCCCTTGCCCTGGTGCGAGTTGAAATCGCAGTACGGGCATTTGCGCACGCACCACGGCATGTGGACGTACAGCGACAGGGGAGGCGGGATCAGCATGGGTCTATTGTAGGAGCGGGTTTTGTGCCCCGCATGGGGTACATGCCCGCGATGCCTTCTTGCGTGGCCGTAGGGGAGCACACCACCCCGATGTATCCCGTGGGGGCATGAATACCCCGTCGGGGCATGAAGGGCGCGCCTACAGGAGCGCCTGCAGCCGCTGCTTCAATCCGGCCAGCGCCTTGCCGCGATGGCTGATGCGGTTCTTGGCATCCAGCGGCATTTCCGCCGCCGACTGGCCGAACTGCGGGTCGAAGAACACCGGGTCATAGCCATGTCCGCCGGTGCCGCGACGCTCAAGCAGGATGCGGCCCTGCCACTCGCCTTCGACGATCAGCGGTTGCGGATCGTGTGCATGGCGCAGCAGCACCAGGACGCAATAGAAGTGCGCGCCCCGTTGTTCGCCAGGCGTGTCCTTCAGGGCGTCCAGCAACTTGTCGATGTTGCGGTCGGCATGGCCGTGTTCGCCGGCGTAGCGTGCCGAATACAGGCCGGGCGCACCGTTCAGCGTGTCCACGCAGATGCCTGAATCATCGGCCAGTGCGGGTAGCCCGGTCTGCAGGCTGGCATGGCGCGCCTTGATCAGGGCGTTCTCGATGAACGTGGCGCCGGTTTCGTCGGCATCCTCCACGCCCAGGTCGGACTGTGCGATCAGTTCGATGCCGGTATCGGCCAGCAGGCTGCGCAGTTCTTCCAGCTTGCCGTGGTTGGAGGAGGCGAGAACGAGCTTCATGTCGGATCAGTCCTTGGGTTGCAGCAAGTCCCAGCGGTTGCCGTACGCATCGCGGAACACCGCGACGGTGGCGTAACTTTCCTCGCGCGGGGTTTCGAGGAACTCGATGCCGGCGGCGACCATGCGCGCATGGTCGCGCCAGAAGTCGTCGGTCTGCAGGAAGAAGCCCACGCGCCCGCCGGTCTGGTCGCCGATGCGCGCGCGCTGTTCGTCGGTGCTGGCGACCGCCAGCAGCAGGCCGGTTTCGGTGCTGCCCGGCGGGGCGACATGCACCCAGCGCTTGTGGCCCTGGTCTGTGTCCTCGCGCAGCTCGAAGCCGAGCGCGCCACAGTAGTGCGCGATGGCAAGGTCGTAGTCGTCGACCAGCAGGGTGATCAGGCTGAGGATCTGTGGCATATCGGCATTCGAGTGAGGCGGTTGTGGGAGCGACGTCAGCCCGCCAGTGCCGCCCGCTGCGCGGCGAACAGCTCGCCGATGCCCTTCTCGCCCAGGGCGAGCAGCGCATCCAGTTCATCGCGGCGGAACGCGTGGCCTTCGGCGGTGCCCTGCAGCTCGATGAAGCCGCCGCCGTCGTTCATCACCAGGTTCATGTCGGTGTCGCAGTCGCTGTCCTCGGCATAATCCAGGTCCAGCACCGGCACGCCGCGGTAGATGCCCACCGACACCGCGGCGACGGCGCCATGGATCGGGTCGCGCGCGCCTTTGATCTCATTGCGCGCCTTCAGCCAGTTCACCGCGTCCACCAGGGCCACGTAAGCGCCGGTGATGGCGGCGGTGCGGGTGCCGCCGTCGGCCTGCAGCACATCGCAGTCCAGGGTGATGGTGCGTTCGCCCAAGGCGCCACGGTCCACGCAGGCACGCAACGTGCGGCCGATCAGGCGCTGGATCTCCAGCGTGCGCCCGCCCTGCTTGCCGCGCGATGCCTCACGGTCGCTGCGGGTGTGGGTGGAGCGCGGCAGCATGCCGTATTCGGCGGTCACCCAGCCTTCGCCCTTGCCGCGCAGGAAGCCCGGCACCTTGTTTTCCACTGTCGCGGTGCACAGCACGCGGGTGTGGCCGAAGCTGACCAGCACTGAGCCTTCCGCATGGCGGGTGTAGTTGCGCAGGATGCTGACGTCACGCATCTGGTCGGGGAGGCGGGTGCTGGGACGGGAGAAGGACATGGGGGCATCCGCGATGAGGGGCGCGAAGTCTAGCAGTCCGTGCCATTCGGGCAGGTTGGGCCCGCCGTGCCCGGTCCGCGCCACGCGGGCTGCTAAGATGCGCCGCTCACTGGTCCGATGGGCACCTGCATGATCCGCAGCATGACGGCGTTCGCCACTGCCGAGCGCGCCACCGAGGGCGGGTCGCTCGCCGCCGAACTGCGCGCGGTCAACCACCGTTTCCTGGAACTGGGTGTCCGCCTGCCGGACGAACTGCGCGTGCTCGAACCGGCCCTGCGCGAACGGGTGGCCTCGCGCGTCTCGCGCGGCAAGCTGGACCTGACGCTGCGCCTGCGGGCGCCGGAAGGCGAGGGTGCCCTGCAGATCAATCCCGGCGTCATCGCACAGCTGTCTGAGCTCGCGCTGGAACTGTCCTCGCGCCTGCCCAACCTGCGCACCGATCTGACCGACCTGCTGCAGTTCCCCGGCGTGCTGCAGAGCAAGGGCGTGGACATGGATGTGCTGCAGGCCGAGGCCCTGGCCTTGCTGGACGCGGTGCTTGACCAGTTCGTCGCGGCGCGCGAACGCGAGGGCGGCAAGCTGGTGGCAGCGATCCTGGAGCGCGTGGATGGCATTGCCGCGCTGGCGGCCGAGGTACGGACCCTGATCCCGCAGATCCGCGCCGGGCAACGGCAGAAGCTGGAACTGCGCCTGGCCGACGTGGCGCAGAACATGGAGCAGGGCCGGCTGGAGCAGGAACTCGTGCTGTGGTTGCAGAAGCTCGACGTGGACGAGGAACTCGACCGCCTCGACAGCCATATCAAGGAGATCCGCCGCGTCTTCACCCAGAAGGAACCGCAGGGTCGGCGGCTGGACTTCCTGTTGCAGGAATTCAACCGTGAAGCGAACACCCTCGGCTCCAAGTCGGTCGACGTCCGCACCACCAACATCGCCGTGGAGCTGAAGGTGCTGATCGACCAGATCCGCGAACAGGCGCAGAACATCGAATGAAGCGCGGAACCCTCTACATCGTCGCGGCCCCCTCGGGAGCGGGCAAGAGCAGCATCGTCAACGCCGTGCTGGCGCGGGACGAGGATATCGCGCTGTCGATCTCGTTCACTTCGCGTGGCGCGCGTCCCGGTGAACGGCATGCGCAGCACTACCACTTCATCAGCGCCGACGAGTTCAAGGCGATGATCCGCGCAGGCGACTTCTTCGAGTACGCCGAGGTGCATGGCGACTGGAAGGGCACCGCGCGCCAGTCGGTGGAGCCGCAGCTCGCGGCAGGCAAGGACGTGCTGCTGGAAATCGACTGGCAGGGCGCCCGCCAGGTGCGCGAGAAGGTGCCGGACGCGGTCAGTGTGTTCATCCTGCCGCCATCGCGCGACGCGCTGGAACAGCGCATGCGTGCGCGCGGACAGGATAGCGAGGAGGTCATCCGGCGCCGGCTGGCGGCCGCCCGCGAGGAGATGTCGCACTACGCGGAATTCGACTACGTGATCGTCAACGATGTGTTCGAGACCGCCGTCGAGCAGATGCACGCCATCTTCACCGCCAGCCGACTGCGCCGGGAGGCCCAGGATGTCCGGCACGCCGGCCTGATCGCCACCCTTCTGGCCGAATAAGCGGTCCAGCTGCAGGAGGGGCGTCAGCCCCGATCGCAAGGCAATGGTGTTCGTCGGCCGCTGGTCGGGGCTGATGTCCCTCCTGCAGGGGATTTGTCGCTAACTAGCTGATTTTCAAGGAAAGGCTTGCATTGCCTGGGCCGCCCGCCTACAATCGCCGCCCTTTCCCCATTCACTGGGCGGCCAACAGGCTGCCGGGAGCCCGCATGGCCCGCATCACCGTTGAAGATTGCCTGGAAGTCGTCGATAACCGTTTCGACCTGGTCACGATGGCTGCCAAGCGCGCTCGCCAGTTGGCGAACGGCGTGGAGCCGACCATCGACAACAGCGAGCACCAGGACAAGCCCACCGTGCTGGCGCTGCGTGAAATCGCCGCCCGCAGGATCGACAACGACCTGATCGACCGCGTCGAGAAGGCCGAGCGCGAGCGCGCCGAGCGCGAAGCGCTGGAATGGGCCGCCGCCGAAGTGGTCGCCGACGACGACCTGTCCAAGGGCGACGATTGATCGACCCCGCCTCGGGTTTCCATCGAAACCGGCGATGACCAGAAAGCCCGCGCAAGCGGGCTTTCTGCGTTCCAGGCAGGCGTGCATCGGGCAGGCGCGCGCGTTGCCGTTGCGACGTGACTGGCATAGGCTGGCGGCATGAGTTCAGGTCGCATCGCCAAGGCAGTCCGTAACCCCGCTTCGCCGCGCGACGAAACGGTGCCGGAGTACGTCGCGCAGTTCGAGAAGACCGCGCGTTACCTGCCCAAGGACCAGTTGCCGTTGCTCCGGCGAGCATGGGAAGTCGGCGCCGCCGCGCATGTCGGGCAGACCCGCAAGTCGGGCGAGCCCTACATCACCCATCCGGTGGCGGTAGCCGGTGTGCTGGCCGAACTGGGCATGGACGCAGAAACGCTGATCGCGGCCATCCTGCACGACACCATCGAGGACACGCCGCTGACCGGTGCGGAGATCGCGGCCGAGTTCGGCGAGTCGGTCGCCGAGCTGGTGGAAGGCGTCACCAAGCTGGACAAGCTGAAGTTCCGCGACCGTCAGGAAGCGGCGGCCGAGAGCTTCCGCAAGATGCTGCTGGCCATGTCGCGCGACCTGCGCGTGATCATGATCAAGCTGGCCGACCGCCTGCACAACATGCGCACGCTCGGTGCGCAGAGCGCCGAGGCCCGCGGCCGCATCGCCCGCGAGACGCTGGAAATCTACGCGCCCATCGCACAGCGGCTGGGCATGAACCTGGTCAAATCCGAGCTGCAGGACCTGGGCTTCCGTGCGTTGCACCCGTGGCGTCACGCGGTGATCGAAAAGCACATCCGCAGCCAGCCGGTGATGCGCCGTGAATCGATGGCGCAGATCGAGGCGCACCTATCGCAGCGGCTGGCGAAGGAAGGCATCGAGCATCGCTTGGTCAGCCGCGTCAAGACGCCCTGGAGCATCTACAACAAGATGCAAGGGGAAGGAAAAAGCTTCGACCAGGTGATGGACGTGTTCGGGTTCCGCGTGGTGGTCGATTCGGTGCCGTCGTGCTACCACGCGCTTGGCGCGGTGCATGCGCAGTACAAGCCATTGGATGGAAGATTCCGCGATTTCATCGCCATTCCCAAGGCCAATGGATACCAGTCGCTGCACACGGTGTTGTTCGGACCCTACGGCTCGCCGATCGAAGTGCAGATCCGCACCACCGAGATGGACCTGATCGCCGAGCGCGGCATCGCGGCGCATTGGACCTACAAGTTCGGCACCGACACACCCAACAGCGCACAGAACCGAGCGCATGCGTGGATCGTCGAGCTGATCGACAACCAGCATGCGGCCGGCTCGTCGCTGGAGTTCCTGGAGAACGTCAAGGTCGACCTGTTCCCTGACGAGGTCTATCTGTTCACGCCGAAGGGCAAGATCCTGTCGCTGCCGCGCAATTCCACCGCGCTCGATTTCGCCTATGCCGTGCACACGGACGTGGGCAACCAGGCCGTGGCGTCGCGCGTGGACAAGAAGCTGGTGCCGCTGCGCACCAAGCTTGCCAGCGGGCAGAGCGTGGAGATCATCACCGCCAAGTCGGCCGCACCCAAGCCGCAGTGGCTGGAGTTCGTGGTCACCAGCAAGGCACGTACCGCGATCCGGCACCAGCTCAAGCAACTGGAGCACGAGGATGCCGTGCAACTGGGCCACCGCATGCTGGACCGTGCGCTGGAGGACCTGGACAGTTCGCTCGAGCGGCTGCCGCAGCAGCGTCTTGAAGCCTTCCTCACCGAGCACAAGTATCCGCGCCTGGAAGCCTTCCTGGCGGACGTGGCACTCGGCAACTGGATGCCGGCGCAGGCGGCGCAGGCGCTGACCGCGTTCGCCGAGCTGCGTGCCGGCGGCCACTCCAAGCATTCGCAGGAGAAGATCCTGATCACCGGCGGCGAGCGCGGTGTGGTCAGCTTCGCGCAGTGCTGCCAGCCCATCCCGGGCGACGAGATCATGGGTTACCACACGGCCGGCAAGGGCATCGTGGTGCATCGGCTGGATTGCCCCAACGTCACCGAGTTCCGCAAATCGCCCGAGCGCTGGGTGCCGATCGCCTGGGATGCGCGCGTCACCGGCGACTACGACGCCGCCCTGCTGATCGACGTGGAGAATCGTCCCGGCGTGCTGGCGCAGGTCGCCGCGGCGGTCGCGAAGAGCCAGTCCAACATCGAGCGGGTCGAATACCTGGAGCGCGACATCAACGTCGCCGTGCTGCGCTTCTCGATCCAGGTGCGCGACCGCAACCACCTGGCGGAAGTGATGCGAAGGCTGCGGCGCCTCAATGTCGTGCACGGCGTGCGCCGGCAGTGAAGCAGGGCGGGCGCTGGCCCCCCATCGCGACGATCCTGCGAGGGTGCGGCATACAATGCGGCCTCCACACAGGAGTCGCCCATGACCAAGCAGATCATCCACACTGACCAGGCGCCGGCCGCCATCGGTCCGTATTCGCAGGCCGTGCGTGCCGGCAACACAGTGTACTTCTCCGGACAGATTCCGCTGGATCCGGCGACCGGCAACCTGATCGAAGGCGACATCGCCGCGCAGGCGCGCCGCGCCTTCGACAACCTCAAGGCGGTGGCGGAGAGTGCAGGCGGCTCGCTCGACCGCATCGTGCGACTGGGCCTGTACCTGACCGACCTGTCGCAGTTCGCGGCAGTCAATGCGGTGATGCAGGACTACTTCGCAGCGCCGTATCCCGCGCGCTCGACGATCGAGGTGTCCGGCTTGCCCAAGGGCGCGGCCTTCGAGGTCGATGCGGTGATGGTGCTGGAGTGAGTGTGGAGACCCCGTAGCACCGGGCTTGCCCGGTGTCGGATGCCATCCGACAGGGGTGCGCGAAAGCGGAAGGCAGCGGAGCAAGCTCCGCTCTGCGTCAAGGGCCAACGCCGGCCGACGCGGTCAAACAGGCGCGGCCCCCGGTTACCGTTCGTGGTGAGCCTGTCGAACCACGCTCTTTGCGATGGATGGACAAGCCAGGACAGCCCCGGCTCGTCGTGAAATGCGTGGTTCGACAGGCTCACCACAACCGGGTTGGTTGTGCAGCGCTTGCCCAGTGGGATGAAGCCGACGGTAGCGGAGCAAGCTCCGCTCTACGTGGGGCGTCGTCGTGTGTCGCTGGGCGTGTGCCCGGTCCAGCGCTTGAACGCGCGGCGGAATTCACGCACGTCGTTGAATCCTATCTGGCTGCCGACGGTGGCAATGGTCGTTTCTTCGTCGTGCAGCAGCTCCAGCGCGCGTTCCGTGCGCACGCGGTCGTGCACCGCGCTGAAGCTGGTGCCTTCCTCGGCGAGCTGGCGGCGCAGCGTGCGTTCGCTCAGGTGCAGCGCAGTGGCCACGTCGGTCATCTGCGGGTTCTCGCGCAGGCGCGGACGCAACTGCCGCTCCACCGCCGCCGTGGTCTCGCCACGCAACGACATCGCCGTCAGCTGTGCCTGGCACAACGCGAGCGCCTGTCGTGACGTCACCGGGTTGTAGCTGGCGAACGGCAGTTCCAGCCAGCGACGGTCCACCACCATGGCGTGCCGCGGCTGGTTGAAGCGGACTTCGCAGCCGAACAGGTCGTCGTAGCGGGCAGCGTAGCGAGGTGCCGGATAGCCCAGTTCCAACCGCAGCGGACGGAATTCCGGGCCCGCCAGCTCGCGTGCCAGCATCAGCGTGCTGGCGAACATTTCCTCGCACAGGAACGGCAGCAGGTCAGTGGCCTCCTCCGGCGCCGTCGCGATCACGGCCAATGCGCCTTCATCACGATCTTCCAGTTCCAGGTCCATCAGCGGCCCCAGGTTGCGCTGGTATTCGAGGCCGATCTGCACCGCATCGCCGAACGTGGGCGCCGTCTTCATCGCCAGCCCGAGCAGGCCGAAGTTGCCGCCGTTCTGCTTTCCGCCCATGGCCAGGCCGACGCCATCGATGGGCAAGGTGGGCAGGGCGCGGCGGATGATCTCGCTGGCCTGGCGGTAGGACACGCGGGCCTGCGGGTCGTGGATTTCCTGCACGTTCAACCGCATGCCGGCGAACCAGCTCTCGGCATTCACGCCGAATTCGCCGGCCAGCAGCACCAGCCCGCACAGCATGTTGGTGGGCAGATTGGCGATCGACAGGGGGTTGCCCAGTCCGGTTTTCCAGCGCATCGAAGCCCCTCCAGCTTGTCCGCTTTCCCCCCCTTAGTATGCCGCTCCCGCCCTCCGTGTCACACATGTCCGCCCACCAGACTGGCCTGCACTACGCAGGCGTATGGGAGGGGAGACTCATGCAACGCAACATTTCCTTGGCGATGGCCGGCGCATTGGCGTTGCTGGCGGCGGGCTGCCAGCCCGGGACACCCGCGACCGATACCGTCGCGGCCGCCGATGCAGGTTTCGCCGCCACCCTGCAGGAGCGCCTGCTGGACGCCAAGCCGGGCGATGTCATCGAGATTCCGGCCGGCCGCCACAGCTTCGACCGCAGCCTCAGCCTGCGTGCCGATGGTGTGACGATCCGGGGCGCCGGCATGGACAAGAGCGTGCTGAGCTTCAAGGGGCAGAAGGCGGGTGCGGAAGGCCTGCTGGTGAACGGCAACGACTTCACCATCGAGAACCTCACCATCGAGGATTCCAAAGGCGATGGCTTGAAGATCAGCGAGTCCGCGAACATCACCATCCGGGGCGTGAAAGTGCAGTGGACCGGTGGGCCGAGCACCAAGAACGGTGCCTACGGCATCTATCCGGTGCTGACGAAGAACGTGCTGATCGAGGACGCGGTGTCCATCGGCGCGTCCGATGCGGGGATCTACGTGGGCCAGTCCGACGGGGTGATCGTGCGCCGCAGCCGCGCCGAACAGAACGTCGCCGGCATCGAGGTCGAGAACACGATCAACGCGGACGTCTACGAGAACGTGGCCACCGGCAACACCGGCGGCATCCTGGTGTTCAACATGCCGGGCCTGTCCCAGCAGGGCGGCAACATCCGCGTGTACAACAACAAGGTCATCGCCAACAATCACGAGAACTTCGGCGCCAAGGGCACGCCGGTCGCCAGCGTGCCGGCGGGCTCGGGCATCGTCATCAACTCCAACGACGACATCGAAGTCTTCGCCAACGAGATCCGCGACAACGCGACGGCCAACATCATCGTGTCCAGCGTGTATTCCACCGGGTACAAGGACAGCAGCGCCTCGCCGAACTTCGATCCTTACCCCGAGCGCATCTTCATCCATGGCAACACGCTGTCCGGCGGCGGGGATTCACCCGACGGCTTCGACCTCAAGGCGCTGAAGGTGGCGGTCTACGGCCTGCGCGGCAGCTTTCCCGACGTGCTCTGGGACGGCTACTTCAACAAGGATCGCCTGGTGGACGGCAGGAAGATCGGCCCGCAGATCTGCCTGCGCGATGTCAGCGGCGTGGTCAATGCCGATGGGCCCGGTGGCTACAAGAGCCCCGGCAAGGACATGACGTCGCACGATTGCGAACTGCCGCGCCTGCCGGCGGTCGATCTGAAGCGCGGTTGAGGACGACGCATGCGGCTTCGGTGCACGGCGTTCCTCCTGCTGCTGGCAGTGAGCCTGGTGCTGGTGGCCTGCCAACCTGCATCCCGTGTGCATTTCATCGCCGAAGGGCAGCCGGCAACGCTGGCGGAGTGGGGCGTATTGCGGGTGGAAGACGGCTGGTTGCGGCTCAATGAGGGCGTGGTGCCCTATGACCTCAACACGCCGTTGTTCAGCGACTACGCGCACAAGCTGCGCACCGTCTGGATGCCGGTGGGCATGGCGGCCACGTATCAACCGGACCGGAGTTTCGACTTCCCGGTGGGCACGATCCTCAGCAAGACGTTCTACTACCCGTTGCCCGCAGGCAAGGCATGGGATGGGACATCGGTTGCGCGCACGCCGCCGTCATCGTCTTCACTCGAAGGCGAAGCGCTGGACCTGGCGACGGTTCGTCTGATCGAAACGCGCCTGCTGGTGCACCGCGCGGAAGGCTGGGTCGCGCTCCCCTACGTGTGGAACGACGCCCAGACCGAGGCCACGCTGAAGCGCACAGGCGAACTGGTCACGCTAGACCTGGTCGATGCACAGGGCGCCCGTGAAGCCGCGAACTACCAGGTACCCGACCAGAACCAGTGCGGCGGCTGCCACATCACCGACAACAAGTCGCGCAAACTGCTGCCGATCGGGCTGAAGGCGCGCCACCTCAATCGCGACTTCGAGTATGCGACCGGTCGCGACAACCAGTTGGCGCACCTCGCGCGCGTCGGCTATCTGAGTGGAGTACCCGCGCAACCGCCGCGGCTGGCGGATGCGGCCGATCCCCGCGCATCCCTCGATGCGCGCGCGCGTGCCTACCTCGACATCAACTGTGGGCATTGCCACAGCGCCACCGGTCCGGCCCTTACCTCCGGCTTGTGGCTGGATGCGGGCACGCAGGACCGCTTGAAGCTGGGTTTCTGCAAGCAGCCCATCGCCGCGGGCAAGGGCACGGGCAACCGGCTGCACGACATCGTGCCGGGCAGCGCGGAAGCGTCCATCTTCGATTTCCGCATGGACAGTGATGATCCCGCGATCATGATGCCCGAGCTGGGCCGGTCGGTCGTCCATCGCGAGGGTGTCGAACTGATCCGCGCGTGGATCAATGCGCAGCCGGGAAGCTGCGATGCAGGGAATGAAACAGACATTCAACCGCCGCCGGCCGTCTGAAGCCGGTATCCGCACAACGCTTCTCGGGAGGGAGTGATGAAAGTGATGCAACGGAATCTGGTCGTGGGGCTGCGTCGCGCGTTGTTCGGCGGTTGCGTGGTACTGGGAACGGGCGGCACGGCCTGGGCGCAGGCCACGCCCGAGGGTGAGCAGCAGGCGACCGATCTGGACACCATCACCGTGACCGCGCAGAGCCGTTCGCAGGAACTCCAGGACGTGCCGATCGCGCTGCAGGTGGTGGATCAGCAACTGCTCGACGACGTGGCGGCCGAGAACCTCGGCGACATCGATGCCTTCGTGCCTGGCCTGGTGGTGGATGCCGTGCAGCCCACACAACCTTCGTTCCGGCTGCGTGGCGTGGAGACCAGCGACTTCGGTATCGGGACCGATCCGGCGGTCGGGATATTCGTGGATGGCGTGTACGGCGGCCGAGGCGGTGGCGTGCTGCTGCCGTTTCTCGACGTCGAGCGCATCGAGGTGCTGAAGGGGCCGCAAGGCACGTTGTTCGGCCGCAACACGGCGGCGGGTGCGATCTCGCTGGTGACGCGCCGGCCGCAGGACGAAACCGAGGCGCGCCTGCGGTTGCGGCTGGGGAATTACGGCAAGCAGTACGCGGATGCGATGTGGAACATTCCCACCAGCGAGACGTCCGCGTTGCGCGTCAACGCGCTGTTCAACCACAGTGATGGCTGGTTCCAGGATGGTGCCACCGGCAAGGACCTGGGCGGAGAGAACGTATGGGCGGCGCGCGCGGCCTGGCAGGTCCGCATGGGCGAGAACACCACCGCCCTGGTCAGCTGGGACCACGAGAGCCTGGACCAGAACGGCCGGGTGACCACCGGTATCGTGCCGTTGCCGGCTTACCCGCAGCGCCCCCCTGTGCCCGTGGATCCGGACGACTACTTCGACCCGCGCGAGGTCCCGACCTACAGCGATGCGGAGAACGCCGAGTGGCGCACGTTCGACGGCGTCACCCTGATCGTCGACCACGCGTTCACCTGGGGCAACCTGTCGTCGACCTCGTCGTGGCGGCAGTACGATTCGCTGAACCAGACCGAGGAGGACGGTACCAACCGGGCCGACCTGTACATCGATTCGGTGAATACCGAAAGCAACGAGACGTTCTACCAGGAGTTCAAGTTCGCCGGCAGCAACGCGCGCCTGGACTGGGTGGCCGGTGCCAGCTTCTTCAAGGAGGATGCCGACCAGACCAGCGAGGTCAACACGAATACCGAGGCGGTGGACAACATCGTGCGCAACCTCGGCATCGCGCCGACGCCGGACGGCAGCCTGTTCGGATTCACCTCATTCCTGGCGCAGAGCGTGGGTATCCCGGTGTCGCTGGTCGGCGACCGCTGGAACGAGCGTTTCACCAATACGTTGTCGACCACCGCGTATGCGGCCTTCGGTGACGTGATCTGGCGCGCGTCAGACAAGCTCAACCTGACCTTTGGCCTGCGCTACACGCGCGACGAGAAGGACTTCACCTGGCTCAACACGCCGCGCAATGCGCCTGAACTGGAAGGCAAGCTGGACCTGCTGGAGTCGCTCGGGTTCTTCGCTGCGCTGGAGCAGATGGGGATCCCGATCACGCGTGAACTGCTGACCTTCGACATGGCCTTCATCGACCCGCCGGCGATGGTGAACAAGGGTGTGCTGGTGCGCGACAAGCGCAGCTGGAGCGATGTCAGTCCGCGCTTCGTCGTGGACTACCACCTCAACGACAGAACGATGGTGTTCGGCTCACTGGCCAAGGGCTACAAGGCCGGCGGCTTCAATGCGCTGCAGATCGGTCCAGCATTCGAGAACGAGGACGTATGGAACCTGGAGGCCGGCATCAAGCAGTCCTTCGGTCGCTTCTCCTACAACGCGTCGCTGTTCCACTACCGCTACGACAACCGCCAGTCGATCCGGTTGATCGATCCCGACCCGAACAACCCGGTCGACATCCCGCGCTTCGTGTTCGATACCGGCGACCTCGAGGCGACCGGCATCGACTTCGACATGCGCTGGAAGGTGACGGATGCATTCTCGCTGGATGCGCAGGCCGAATGGATCGATTCCAAGTACAAGGACTACGTGACGCCGGAAGGCATCGATCTGGATGGCGAGCCAACCGGTGAGCCGCGGTTCACTGCCTCGATCGGTGCGGCGTACCGCGTGGACCTGGCCGGTCACGGCGATCTGCGCTTCTCCGCACGCCATGCCTACCGCGGGCGCAGCCGCTGCAATGCCGGGTCGGACCTGCAGGGCGACTGCGGCGTCAATGCGCTGCTCGACATCGGCGAGGCGCGCGACCGCACCGACATGCGGATCGGCTGGACGGCGCCGAACGGCCATTGGAGCTGGGCGATCTATGGCAACAACGTGTTCGACAACCAGTACGTGAAAGGCCTGAACACCTACGGGCGCGGACCGCTGGGCGTGGTGGGCGCCACCATCAGCGAGCCGCGCACCTACGGCATGGAAGTGGTCGTGAAGTTCTGAGCCGCGCGGAGACGCGCTGGACGTGGGCCCCGGCATCGCGAGGTGCCGGGGTTTTTGTTTCGGGCCGTTCCCGGCATCCTTGTGCGATGCCCGCACGTCGCGACACGCCGCCCATCGAACTTTCCGCCGAACCGCTGAGTCGTCTGCCAGGCGTAGGTCCGCGCGTGGCGGAGAAGCTCGCCGCCCGCGGCCTGCTGACCATGCAGGACCTGTGGCTGCACCTGCCGCTGCGCTACGAAGACCGCACCGCGCTCACGCCGATCAGGCAACTGCAGCCTGGCGTGCCTGCACAGGTCGAAGGGCGGGTCGAGGCTGTCGAGCGCGGTTTCCGCTACCGGCCCGTGCTGCGCGTGGCCGTGGGCGACGAATCGCATGGCACGCTGGTGTTGCGTTTCTTCCATTTCCGTGCCGCCCAGGTCGCGCAGTTCACCGTGGGTGCGCGCATCCGCTGCTACGGCACGCCGAAGCCGGGGCAGCATGGCCTGGAGATCGTCCATCCCAGTTACCGCATGTTGGGCGAAGACGACGACGCGGCCCTGGGCGAGGCGCTGGATCCGGTCTATCCCGCGATCGAGGGGCTGGGGCCTTCGAGCATCCGCAAGCTGGTCGGCCAGGCGCTTGAGCGGCTGCCGGACGATGACCGCCTGGAACTGCTGCCGGTCTCCCTGCTTGACGGGTTGGGCCTGCCTTCACTGCGGCAAGCCCTGCTGACCATGCATCGCCCGCCGCGCGATGCGGATGTCGCTGCACTCGCACTGGGTACGCACCCCGCGCAGCGCCGGCTGGCGATCGAAGAACTGCTGGCCCACCACCTGAGCCTGCGTCGGCAACGACTGGCCTTGCAGCAGCACCGAGCGCCCGCGCTGAAGGGAAAGGGCGCGCTGGTGAAGGCGCTGGTCAAGGCGTTGCCGTTCACGTTGACGGGTGCGCAGCAACGCGTGTTCGCGCAGATCCGAGAGGACATCGCCAAGCCGTCGCCGATGCTGCGGCTGGTACAGGGCGACGTCGGCAGCGGCAAGACAGTGGTGGCCGCGCTGGCGGGCATGCTGGCAGTCGAAGCCGGCAAGCAGGTGGCGCTGGCGGCCCCGACCGAGTTGCTGGCCGAGCAGCACCTCGCCAACCTGCGCGCGTGGCTCGAACCCCTGGGCGTGCGCGTGGCGTGGCTGGCCGGCAAGGTCACCGGCAAGGCCCGCGCGACCGTACTGGCGCAGGTGGCGTCGGGCGAAGCGCAGGTGGTGGTCGGCACCCATGCGCTGATGCAGGAGGCGGTGACGTTCCATGATCTCGGCCTGGCCATCGTCGACGAGCAGCACCGTTTCGGCGTGCACCAGCGATTGGCGCTGCGCGACAAGGGGGCAGGGATCGACCGCGTGCCGCACCAGTTGGTCATGACCGCCACGCCGATTCCGCGCACGCTGGCGATGGCGGCCTATGCGGACCTGGATGTATCGGCCATCGACGAGTTGCCGCCGGGTCGCACGCCGGTGCAGACGGTCGCGCTGAGCGCGGAGCGCCGGCCGGATCTGGTCGAACGCATCCGCACCGCCTGTGCGGAAGGGCGGCAGGCGTATTGGGTCTGCACCCTGATCGACGACAGCGACGAGGTGGTCGCGCAGGCGGCACAGACGACGTTCGAAGCCCTCTCCGCATCATTGTCGGAAGCCCGTGTGGCGCTGGTGCACGGGCGCATGAAGGCGGCCGACAAGCAGGCCACAATGCGCCGCTTCAAGCAGGGTGAGGTCGACCTGCTGGTGGCCACCACGGTGATCGAAGTCGGCGTGGACGTGCCCAATGCCTCGCTGATGATCATCGAGAATGCGGAGCGGCTGGGCCTGGCCCAGTTGCACCAGCTGCGTGGGCGGGTCGGCCGTGGCGCCACCGCGTCGACCTGCGTGCTGATGTACCAGCCGCCGCTGTCGATGATGGCCAAGCATCGCCTGGCGACGATGCGCGAGACCAATGATGGCTTCGTCATCGCCGAGAAGGATTTGGAACTGCGTGGCCCGGGCGAACTGCTCGGCACGCGGCAGACGGGACTGGCGGCCTTCCGCGTCGCCGACCTGGCGCGCGACGCGGGCCTTCTGCCGCAGGTGCACGCACTGGCGGAGCGGTTGCTCGTCGATGCGCCGGCGGTGGCGGACCGCGTGATCCATCGCTGGGTAGGCGGTGCGGCGCGGTACGCGTCCGCGTAGGTCGCTTCCTGTAGGAGGGGCTTCAGCCCCTAGGCTCTTCGGTCAGCCAACTGAAGCCAGATCGAAAGGCATCGGGGCTGAAGCCCCTCCTACATGACACGCCTGCTTCCATGGCACCGCCTGCGGTGCGAGACTCGGCGGCCGAGAAGACGAAGAGAAGAAGATGACGGACAGGATTCCCTTGTTGATCGACACCGATCCCGGCGTCGACGATGCGTTGGCATTGTTGATGGCGTTCAACGATGCGCGCCACGACATCGTCGGCCTGACTATCGCGGCCGGCAACGTGGGCCTGCAGCACACCGTGCGCAATGCGCTGAAGCTGTGCGAAGTCGCGGGCCGCGATGACATTCCCGTGTTCGCCGGCGCGCCCGCGCCGCTACTGCATCCGTCGCCGGATGCGGGCTATGTGCACGGGCAGGACGGCTTCGGCGATGTCGGCTACCCGCCGGCCGCGCGCCAGGCGGAAGCCGAACATGCGGCGCTGGCCATCCTGCGTCTGTCGCATGAGCACGCGGGTCGGTTGGTACTGGTTGCACTGGGGCCGCTGACCAACATCGCGCTGGCGCTCAAGCTGGATCCCACGCTGCCGCAGCGGATCGCGCGGTTCGTGGTGATGGGCGGCGCGGTCACCTGCCACGGCAACATCACGCCGGCTGCGGAGTTCAACTTCTACTTCGATCCGGAAGCGGCGCATCTTGTGCTCGAAGCATTCGAGCGCTACGACCTCGCAGACTGGGAGGCCACCATCGCCCACGGTCTCCATCATGAGCGGGTAGCGGACTGGCTGCGGGCCGACGCCGATCGCGCCCGCTTCTACGACCGCATCTCCGAAAAGACGCGTTCGTGGTCCGCCGATCGCCGGGGCGACCACTGGTTCGCTGCGGACGCCTTGGCCATGGCCTTCGTGCTCGCGCCCGAAGGCGCGCTGGAACTGGCCGAGCGGCCGCTGGCTATCGAACTGCAGGGTGCCCATGCCAGGGGGGCCTCGATCGTGGACTGGCGACGGGAGGGGGGGCAGCCGGACAAGGCCAATATCCTGCTGCGCTACGAGCAGGTGCGCTTCGAGGCACTGATCGAGGCGGCCCTGGCCGCAGGCTGAGGGCAGGCTTGCACGGGCTTGGTGGGGCGGTTTATAATGCCGCTCTTCCATTCCCGCTACACGGTGTTACCGCCATGAAGGCCGACATCCACCCGAATTACCGCGAAGTCGTCTTCCACGACGTGACCTCCGATTTCAAGTTCCTGACCCGCTCCACGCTGGGCAGCAAGGAAACGACGAAGTGGGAAGACGGCAACGATTACCCGCTGATCAAGGTCGAAATCTCCTCGGCTTCGCACCCGTTCTACACGGGCAAGCACAAGGTCATCGACACCAGCGGTCGTATCGACAAGTTCCAGAAGCGCTACGCGCGCTGATCGAACCGTCGTTCGCCTGATCCGCCTGCGGCCGCGCCTTGTGCGCGGCCGTTCGCGTTTGCGCGCACCCGATCACCACGGCGCACCGGAACGCACGGTTGCACGCGCGGCCTCATTCTTTGGTCTGACTTTGGTGCTGTATCGAGCGACGGCTCCAAACCCGCTGTGCGATAATTCGGGTCATCCAAGGTTCACTCCCTGGACTCCCGTCCCGCGCCGCCCGGCTACCGGCCGGCGTTACCCCACGAAGGAGCGCACACTGTGTCCGAACTTGACCAGGTCACGCTGAATGCCGGCGACAAATCCGTCGTCCTGCCAGTCCTGAAACCCACGCTTGGCAACGACTGCGTCGACATTTCCAAGCTGACCAAGGAAACGGGTCTTTTCACCTACGACTCGGGTTTCACTGCCACCGCCAGCTGCAAGTCGGCCATCACCTACATCGATGGCGACAACGGCGTGCTGCTGTACCGCGGTTACCCCATCGAGCAGCTCGCGCAGCATTCCAGCTTCCTGGAGGTCTCGTACCTGCTGATGAACGGCGAGCTGCCGACCAAGGAGGAATTCGCCAAGTTCGAGCACGAAGTCACGCATCACACGATGATGCATGAGTCGCTGAAGAACTTCCTGCACGGCTTCCACTACGACGCGCACCCGATGGCCATGCTGTCCGGCACGGTCGCCTCGCTGTCGGCGTTCTACCACGACACCCTCGACCTGGAAGATCCCGAGCAGCGCCGCCTGGCCGCCATCCGCCTGCTGGCGAAGATGCCGACCCTGGCCGCCGCGGCCTACCGCTATTCGATCGGCTGGCCGATCCGCTATCCGCGCAACAACCTCGAGTACGTCGACCGCTTCCTGCACATGATGTTCGAAGTGCCGAGCGAGCCGCTGGAACTCAATCCGGTGGTCGCCAAGGCGCTGGACCTGTTGTTCATCCTGCACGCGGACCACGAGCAGAATGCGTCCACCTCGACCGTGCGCCTGGTCGGTTCGACCGGTGCGAATCCGTACGCCTCGGTCGCCGCGGGCATCACCGCCCTGTGGGGCCCCGCGCATGGCGGCGCCAACGAGGCCGTGCTGAAGATGCTGGAGGAAATCGGCGATGCGAAGAACGTCGCCTCCGCCGTCGACAAGGCCAAGGACAAGGAATCGGGTTTCCGCCTGATGGGCTTCGGCCACCGCGTCTACAAGAACTTCGATCCGCGCGCCAAGATCATCCGCGAGATGACCCACAAGGTGCTGGGCGAACTGGGCGTGGACGATCCGCTGCTGGAAGTGGCGATGAGGCTGGAAGAGGCCGCGCTGAAGGACGAGTACTTCATCCAGCGCAAGCTGTACCCCAATGTCGATTTCTACAGCGGCATCATCTACAAGGCGCTGAAGATCCCGACCGAGATGTTCACCGTCATGTTCGCCATCGGCCGCACCGCTGGCTGGGTGTCGCACTGGCTGGAACAGCAGGTCGATCCGGAAGCGAAGATCGGCCGTCCGCGCCAGATCTACACCGGCTACGCGCCGCGCGACTACGTGTCGCCCGACAAGCGCTGAGCGCCTGCAAGTCGAATGACAAGAAAAAGAATCCCCGCCACTGCGGGGATTCTTCTATCCGCCATATTCAATACGGGCGATGGCGCTCAGGCGCCCACGTCCTCTGAGTAGGTACGTTCTGCATACTGAATCTCGATACCCGGCTTCAATGCACAGGTGAAATTCGGATTGCGCATCCTTCCGCCTGCAGTTGTCGAGTTCCAACTGAATGACTGAAAGCCGCCCGGCTGGATGGTCAGGGTCAGGGGCATGGAAAGCTGGTTGTTCGTTGCGCCGTAGGCGTAGCCGGGGCGCGCAGTGCAGCTCACGGATTGCGGTGTCGTCGCGGTGTTGCGAACCTTCAGGCTGATGTAGCTGGCACCCCCGTTTTCACTGTCCGCATACCAAGTGCCGGCCAACGAGCAGATTGCGTACACGGTGCTGGTACCTGCATTGCGCATGCCTGTGGCTGAGTAGCGTATCTCATTGGTTGGAACGAACGGTTGGCAGAGGCCCGCGGCCATCTGTACTTCGCCCCGAGTGGAAGTGGCGGCTGTTGCGTTCAGCGCGAGGAGAAAAGGACTGCAGAACGGCAGAGCGATGGTTGTGCGGAGGAAGAAACGCATCTTCATGATCATTTTTCCCTTGTGGTTGCTGTGAGTTGCGATGGTTGAGTGACAGTCGGTGCAGTTGCGCTCAAGCAACAAGCTTTCAGCGGCCCGAATCGAACCGCCGGCTGTCCATGTGCGTGGAGTATCCCGTCCACATTCCGCTTCTACGCATATTTTGAAAGTGGCCGGACAGTCTTCGTGATAATCCTCTGCATGGGAAACGAAGGCGACCGTTTTTTTTGGGCTCCTAGATACGTCTCGCCCAGAAAACATCGCCATCAGTGACGAGATGAGGATATGGTGGACTCACTGAGCAGGTTTTCGGAGCCCTTACGCGTCCCGTAAAGAATCAATTCCGTTTGTCCGTCATGCCGCGTGAACGTTATGCTGCGCACCAGGGTCACCGCGTCCGCCATTCCCAAGACGTAGATTTCCGACCAGTCATTTGCCTGCGCGACGTCGTTGAATGCCATCTGTACTTTGCACAATCGGCGTACGCATCGTGCGTTGAACTCCGAGGGAACTCCAAAGGCCACCAGCGGCTCCTCCGTCGCGGCCTCGACCAGTGAACGCTCGGCGGGTTCCGCCCATGACAGGTCAACGCGTGTCTCGGCCCGGAAGAGAGATTCGTAGTTGCTGAATTCCCTGGCCTGTGTATCGTTGCCGTTGGCTTCAGAGGCGGAGGCGCGCGGGACGGGTTCATTCACCGGCGTCGTCCTCGGCGGCGTGAGGAAGGCGGATGGGGGAGGGGCGCTCGCGCGTTCACGTGCTGGAAGTGTCGCAGCCGCTGCATTCGCCGATGTCGAATCCGCTCTACGTTTCATCACAAGTGCGGTAGTAGCCATCCCCAATCCGAAAGCCAGACCGGTCACGACTGCAAGCGGCCAGAGCAGAGACCGAGGTGAGCGGGAATGAGTCGACATACGACTGGCCTTTTGGATGGGGTCCATATCCCGATACGCACAATGCCAGGAAGAAAGGACAGGCATGGCCCGCCAGAAGTATGAAAGGGCAGTCGCAATCGGGGTACCGGCTGCCTTAATAGCGCGGTCGCTTGCTCAGGGGGCATGAATTCCTGTCTGGTTCGACGGATACTTGACTGGACAGTGCATGGATGGCGAATCGGTCGTTGCCCTCATCGGTCGTGGCGCAGTAGTCCGGCAAAACGTTCATCCAGTAGGATTCGGCCTCTTCTGACAAGGCGCTAAAGACCACGCAGTTCTGCGTCATCGCCCCGATGATCCGAAAGCGCGTGGCATCGAGACCTGCCAGCAAGTGGGAGAGTTTGGTCTGGTGAAAGGTGTCCGCCTGCTGTTTCACTATGACGGTCGCACCGGCAGCGGCGGCCAGGATGCGGACATCGATACAGGCATTGTCCGTGCCCCATTTGAACAGGCGGGTGTCTGTGGGGCGGGTTCGTGGCGTGAGCAGGCTTGGTAGATGGCGTCGAGGGTGGCCTTGGCATTCCAGAGCGGGAATGCGCCCTTGGCAAGGTGGTTGTTCTGGACGTCGGTGATGAGCAGGTCGGTGGTCATGCGTTTCCTTGGAAGGGAGCGTCGGCGCCAGCTAATTGACGGGCCGCGCCTGCAGTAATTGCGACCCGCAAGAAGTCGCGTCGCTCTCCTCGAGGATCGAAAGAGATTTACCTTGATGGATGGATCGGACCATACCCACGGCCCTGGCGCACGATGGGCGCGGTCGTGGGTCGTCAAGGGCACCTGACGGACAGACGGTCGCGACGCGCGTGCAGCAAATGGCGGATGAGGGCGCAATCCGGGGTTCAAGGTGCTGCGCGGCGACCTGCGGCGCTACTTCATCACGGTGTTCATGGACACGCCGCAGTTCGATGCATTCGAAGCATTCCTGCAGGCGCATGCCGAGGTGGAGAGCGCCAGCAAGATCGCCGGCGAAGGCCGCTACCAGGTGACGCTGGCCTGCGAGAGCGATGCAGGCCTGGATGCCTTCACCCAGGCGCTGCTGCGCTATGGCCGCTACAAGGTCGCCAGCGAGATGCGGCGCGTAAAGCCCTGACGCATCGTTTCAGCGTCGCACCGCATCCAGCTCGTAGCTGGCGATGTCTTCTTCGGCAAGCAGCTGGCGCAATTGCGTGGCGGACGCGCGCCTCATGGGCTTCTCGTCCACGCTGGAAAGCGGGGCCTGACGCAATGCGTCGTGCGGCAGCACGGTCAGGTCGAAGCTGAGTTCCTCGGCGCTGAACACCCACACGGGCAGGTCGGCCACGCGTTCCCGGTCGATGCGCAGACGGCGTTCGCGCGGTTCCGCCGGAATGCGATGCTCTTCGAGGAAGCGGGTGACTGCATCCGGGTCGTCGCTGTGGACATGCAGGTGGACGGGCGTATTCGCATCGGCGGTGCCTTCCAGCACCGGGCCCACCAGGCGTGGCGAGAATCCCGACAGGAACTCCATCGCGCGCAGCGCGGCTTCGCGCCGCTGCCTCAGGCCCACCGCATGCGCCTCGCCGACGAACAGGCGCTGGTACTCGCGCAGCGCGTCCTCGATCTCGCGGTTGCGGGGCAACGACGCATCGTCGTGGATGCCGAGCCGGTTGGCTGCCTTGAGCTTGGCCTGGTGGAAGTCGCGGATGCCGCCTTCGGCCATCAGCCGGGCGGCCTCGTGGGCGAGCCGCTGGCGGCGTTCGCGGGTGCGTGTTTCGGCGTGCTGACGAGCGTGGTGCATGGAGTGCCTCCGCGTCGAAACTGACCGCGAATGTACACCATGCACCCGACGTGTCCATGACGGCGCCGATGCGCCGTCATGCGGTCTTCATCGACCCGGCGGGCCGTCAGAAGATGTCGAACGCTTCCTCGTCCGGCACCGCGTCTTCGGGGCCGTACAGGTCGTAGTCCTGGATGCGATCCATGTCTTCGACCTTCACCCATTCGGTCACGCCGTTAAGCGTGGCCTGCACCATGCCGTCGGGCGGATCGTTGAGCGCGACCGGCTTGTCCTTCAGGGCCGCGCGCATGTAGTCGATCCAGATCGGCAGGGCGGCCTTTCCGCCGTATTCGCGATAGCCCAGCGACTGGAAGTTGTCGCGACCCACCCAGACCACGGTGGCATAGGTGCCGCCGAACCCGCCGAACCATGCGTCCCGGTGGTCATTGGTGGACCCGGTCTTGCCGCCCACGTCCTCGCGCCCCAGTACCTTTGCTGCGGTGCCGGTGCCGCGCTGGACCACATCGCGCATCATCGATACCAACTGGTATGCGGTGCGCTCGTCGATGGCGCGCGGCGCGGTGAGGGCGTTCGGGTCGGCCGGTTTTGCTTCTTCCCTGGGCTTCTGTGCGCTGGCGGCGGCGACGGGCTTGGCGGCATCTGCAGGACCGAAGTTGAAGCCGTCCACCACCTGGTTGGCCGGTGTACTGCTGCCGTGCTGACCCTGTCCGCAACTGCGGCAGGCGACGGCTGGGTTCTCCTTGAACACCACGTTGCCTTCGCGGTCCTTCACTTCATCGATGAACCACGGCGTCACCCGCGAACCGCCATTGGCGAACACGGCGTACCCGCGAGCCACGGAGAGCGGGGTCAGCGAGGCGGTACCCAGCGACATCGACAGATTGGGTGGCAATTCGGCCTCCTCGAAACCGAACTGGCTGATATAGCTGCGCGCGAACGGCACTCCCATGCCGTCCAGCAGGCGTACCGACACCAGGTTGCGCGACTGGACGAGGGCTTCGCGCAGGCGCATCGGGCCGCGGAAGCCGCCGCCGTCGTTCTGCGGGCGCCACATGTGGCCGCGGCGGTCGCGGAACACGACCGGTGCGTCCAGCACGATGGACGCGGGATTGAAGCCCTTCTCGAACGCTGCCGCATACACGAACGGCTTGAAGCTGGAGCCAGGCTGGCGCCGCGCCTGGGTGGCGCGGTTGAATTTGTTGCCGGCGAAGCTGTAGCCGCCGACCAGCGCGCGCAGGGCGCCGTTGTTTGCGTCCAGCGATACCAGCGCGGCCTGTGCGCGCGGGATCTGGTCGACCACATACGTGCCTTCTTCCTTGCCCGCCTTGATGCGGGCCATGTCGCCGCGCTTGAACAGCTTGGCGGGCGTGCGGCCGGTCCACTTGCTGGCGGCGGCAGGCAGGACGAGTTCCTTGCCATCCGCCATCACCACCGTCGCACTGCCGTCAGCGGCGGTACGCGCCACCACCACGGGGATCATGCCGTTCTGCGCGGGCACGCCCCGCAGGTGCGCGGCCAGCGCGGTCGCATCCGCGTCGGCGCCCACGTCGAAATGCTGTTCAATCCCGTTCCAGCCATGGCGATGGTCGTACAGGCCCAGGCCGTCCCGTACCGCGTCGTTGGCGGCGGTCTGCAGTGCGGCATCCAGCGTGGTGGTCACGTGGTAGCCCTTGGTCAGCGCCTCGGGCCCGAAGCGCGCAATCATCTCCTGGCGCACCATCTCGGTCACGTAGGGCGCATGCACCTCGATCGGGCGCTCATGCGGTTTGGCGTGCATGGGCTCGGCCTTGGCCTGGGCGGCATCGGCAGCGGTGACGTAACCATCCTCGCGCATGCGCTCGACGACATAGGCGCTGCGCTGCTGGTTGCGGCCGGGATTGCTGATCGGATTGCCGCTGGAGGGAAACTTCAGCGCACTGACCAGGGTAGCGGTCTCGGCCAGGGTCAGCTGGTCCAGCGTCTTGCCGTAGTAATACTCGGCGGCGGCCGCCACGCCATAGGAGCGGTTTCCGAAGAAGCTCTTGTTGAGGTACAGCTCCAGGATCTCGTCCTTGGTCAGCATTTTCTCGATGCGGATGGCCAGCATCATCTCCACCAGCTTGCGGGTGTAGCTGTACTCGGAGCTGAGGAACCACTGCCGGGCCACCTGCTGGGTGATGGTGCTGCCGCCGGCCACGCGGCCTTCCTTGCGGCTGACGATCTGCCAGACCGCGCGGGCGATACCCGTGGGGTCGATGCCGTTGTGTTCGTAGAACTTGCTGTCCTCGGCCGCGACGAAGGCCTGCTTGACCCGGGCCGGGACCTTCTCGATCTGGACGGGATAGCGCCGGATCTCGCCGTAGAGCCCCATCAGCCGGCCGTCGCTGGCGTAGATATAGAGGGGTTCCTGCAGCTCCACGCTCCGCAGGGACTGGACGTCGGGGACCTTGGACGAAACCGTGTAGTACAGCACCCCCAAGCCGACCAGGCCGGCGAGGGCAAGTATCAGGAACGTGATGAGGGTCCAACGGAGAAGACGACGGAAACGGGACATCCAGTGCTTTCCGATTGCAGAATTCGTAACGGCAGAGTATAGATGACCGCCGGGATCACCACAGGTGATCCCAAGGGGAACAGGGACTTGGGGAACAACCCTCGTGAAACGTGACAAGCCGCACAGCCACGTCAACGTCGGTTGCCAAGAGTAAAAACTTGGTTATTAATGTCGGCGCGTGTCGTGCGCCCAGTGCCCGTCGGAAGGGGAAAGACCGTGGGGCTAATCCCAAAAAGCCAGTCGTCGCTGATCGGCGTCGATATCAGTTCGACTGCGGTGAAGCTGCTGCAGCTCTCGCGTGTGGGCAACCGTTACCGGGTTGAGCACTACGCCGTCGAGCCGCTGCCGCCCAATGCCGTGGTCGAGAAGAACATCGTCGAGGTGGAAGCCGTCGGCGAGGCCATCCGTCGCGCGGTGAACCGCGCCGGCAGCAAGGCCAAGCATGCCGCCGCCGCGGTGGCCGGATCGGCGGTGATCACCAAGATCATCCCGATGCCTGCCGACCTGGACGAGAACGACCTGGAGGCCCAGGTCGAGCTCGAGGCCGTCAATTACATCCCGTATCCCATCGAGGAAGTGAACATCGACTTCGAGGTGCTGGGCCCCATGCCCAATAACCCGGAGATGGTGCAGGTGCTGTTGGCCGCTTCGCGCTCGGAGAACGTGGAGCTGCGGCAGTCCGCACTTGAGCTCGGCGGCCTGACCGCCAAGGTCATGGACGTGGAAGCCTTCGCGGTGGAGAACGCCTTCGCGCTGATGGCCAACGATCTGCCCGTCCCGCAGGACGGCGTGGTGGCGCTTGTCGATATAGGCGCCACGATGACCACGCTGAACGTCCTGCGCCGTGGCCGCAGCCTCTACAGCCGCGAACAGGTGTTCGGCGGCAAGCAGCTGACCGACGAAGTGATGCGGCGGTACGGACTGACTTATGAAGAAGCCGGCCTGGCCAAGCGTCAGGGCGGCCTGCCGGAAAGCTACGAAGTCGAAGTGCTGGAGCCTTTCAAAGAGGCGACGGTCCAGCAGATCAGCCGCCTGCTGCAGTTCTTCTACGCGGGCAGTGAATTCAACCGCGTCGACCAGATCGTCCTGGCGGGCGGCTGCGCCGCGCTGGCCGGCTTGCCGGAAATGGTGGAAGAGCAACTGGGCGTGCCCACCGTGGTCGCCAACCCGCTGGCGCAGATGACCCTCGGCCCGCGCGTGCAGGCGCATGCGCTGGCACAGGACGCTCCCGCGCTGATGATCGCCACCGGCCTGGCTTTGAGGAGCTTCGACTGATGGCAAGAATCAACCTACTCCCGTGGCGTGCCGAGCGCCGCGTCCAGCGACAGCGCGAGTTCTACGTGATGCTGGGTGCAGCGGCGATCGCGGGCCTGCTGCTGTCCTTCCTGCTGTGGTTCCACTATGACGGCCAGGTGTCCGGCCAGACCGAGCGCAATGATTTCCTCAAGGATGAAATCGCCAAGGTCCAGGCGCAGAACAAGGAAATCGAGCGCCTTGACGAGCAGAAGCGCCGCCTGCTGGCCCGCAAGGACGTGATCGAGAAACTGCAGGCGAACCGTTCGCAGATGGTGCACCTGTTCGACTCGCTGGTGCGGACCATTCCGGACGGCGTGATGCTGGCCAACATCAAGCAGGAAGGCGAAGTGCTGACGCTGCAGGGGCGCGCGCAATCCAACGCCCGTGTCAGTACCTACATGCGCAATCTGGAAACGTCCGGCTGGATGACCAAGCCTGAGCTGTCGATCATCGAAGCCAAGCCGGAAGAGGTCAAAACGCTGACCAACACCGGTGCAGGCAGCGCGCTGCCCTACGTGTTCACGCTCCAGGTGCGGCTGGCGAATCCCACCGCGGAACAGGAAGCGGAAACGGCCGCTGCAGGCGCCACGCCCGCCGATCCGAACGCCCCGGCCACCACGCCTGTCCCGGCAGCGCCGCTGGAAGGGCAGCCTTCGGCACCCGCGCCCGCCACACCTGCGCCCACCACCCCGACACCGGCGGCGCCCGCAGGCAGTTCGCCCCAGGCTTCCGGGAGCAACACATGAGCCAGAAGACGTCGCTCAAGAACCTGGACATCAACAACATCGGCGCGTGGCCGCAGAACGCCAAGATCGGATTCTGTGCCGTGCTCGCCGTGTTCATCCTGGTCCTGTCCTACTTCCTCTTCGTCAAGGGGAAGGTGGAGACACTGGATTCGCTCGAGCAGGAAGAGGTCCGCCTGCGTCAGGACTTCGAGAAGGAACAGGCCAAGGCCGCCAACCTTGAACCCCTGAAGCAGCAGCTCGCCCAGATGGAGCAGGTGCTCCAGCAGATGCTGCGCCAGTTGCCCAGCAAGACGGAAATGCCCGACCTGATCATCGACATCTCGCAGACCGCGTTGTCCAGCGGCCTGACCAACGAGTTGTTCCAGCCGGAGCCCGAAACGCTGAAGGAGTTCTACGCCGAGAAGCCGATCCAGCTGCGCATGGTGGGCAACTACCACCAGTTCGGTGCTTTCGTCAGTGGCGTTGCATCACTGCCGCGGGTGGTGATCCTGACCATGCACGACATCTCGCTGCAGCCGAAGGAAGGCAAGGGCGGCATCAACCGCGGCGCCCTGGAGCTCTCAGGCACGGTCAAGACGTATCGCTACCTGGACGAGACCGAGGTTGCTGAGCAGGAGGCCGCGGCGGCAGAAGCTGCCAAGGCGAGCGGCAAGGGCAAGGCGCCCGCGTCGGGAGGGAAGCAATGATGCGCAGCAATTGGCACTTTATGATCCTGGCCGCGGTCGTGCTGACGTCCGGTTGCGCCCGCGGCATCACCAGTACGCCGGGGGATGCGCCGAACCTGCGCGCTTGGGTGGAGGACGTGCGCGCACGTCCCGCGCCACCACTTGAACCGCTGCCGGTGATGCAGCAGTTCGAAACCTTCGAATACGCGGCACAGACGCTGCGTGATCCTTTCAGCAACGCCTGGAGCAATACCGACGGGGGCGGGCTGCGGCCGGATCCTGACCGGCGCAAGGAAACACTGGAGCAGTACCCGCTGGACAGCCTGGACATGGTCGGCACGCTCGGCAAGGGGGCAGGTCTGGTGGCACTGGTGATGGGACCCGACAAGGTCACCTACCGGGTACGTCCGGGGAACTACCTGGGGCAGAGCGATGGCCGGGTCACCTCGGTCCGCGAAGATGGCTTGGAACTTGTCGAACTAGTGCCGGATGGCGCAGGCGGATGGCTGGAACGGCCGGCGTCGATTGCGCTTGAAGATCAATGATTGGGGGATACACGATGACCGCTACGAATGCCCACCGCCCGCGGCCGTCCCGGCGCCTGGCTACTTTCCGGGTCTGCTCTCTTGGGCTGGCCATCGGCCTGCTTGCGGCGGCCAATGCCGCAGGCGCCGCCTCGCCAACGCCACCGGCCGCGTCCCCCGCCACCGTCGCGACGCCTGCGTCCGCGGTCTCGGTGTCGAACATCGACTTCCGTCGCGGTGAGGATGGTTCGGGACGGCTGATCGTCAAGTTCGATGGGCAGGGCGCCGCTCCGGACCTGCGCAACCAGGGCGACAGTGTGGTGGTGAGTGTCGGCAATGCGACGTTGCCCGCCTCGCTGCAGCGTCCGCTCAATGTGGTCGATTTCGCCACGCCCGTGCAGCGCGTCGAAGCGCAGAGCAAGGGCGGTGGAACGCAACTGGTGCTCAGCACCCGTGGCGATTTCGAATCGCTGGCATACCAGTCGGGCAACGAATACGTGGTGGAGATCGTGCCGCGCGCCGGACAGAAGGCGATGGGCGGAGCAAATGCCACCTCCGGTACCAGTGCCTCTGCCGTGGTGGCGGCAGCGCAGAAGGTGGCCACCGAGGCCCGCCGCTACAGTGGCCGCCCGGTGACCTTCAACTTCCAGGACGTGCCGGTACGCACGGTGCTGCAGCTGATCGCGGAAGAGTCGAATCTCAACATCGTCGCGTCGGATACGGTGCAGGGCAACGTCACGTTGCGTCTGGTCAACGTGCCGTGGGACCAGGCGCTGGACATCGTCCTGCGCGCCAAGGGCCTGGACAAGCGCCGCGATGGTGCGGTGGTCTGGGTCGCGCCGCAGCCCGAACTGGCGAAGTTCGAGCAGGACAAGGAAGACGCGCGCATCGCGATCGAGAACCGCGAGGACATGGTCACCGACTACGTCCAGATCAACTATCACAGCGCCGCCGCGATCTTCAAGGCACTGACCGAGGCCAAGGGCATCGGCAACCAGAACAGTGGCGGTGGTGGTGGTGGTGGCGGTGGCAGGGAGCAGGAGAACGGATTCCTCTCCCCGCGCGGACGCTTGGTTGCGGACGAGCGCACCAACATGCTGATGATCAGCGACATCCCGAAGAAGGTCGCGCAGATGCGCGAACTGATCTCGATGATCGACCGGCCCGTCGACCAGGTGCTGATCGAAGGCCGCATCGTGATCGCCAGCGACACCTTCGCGCGCGACCTCGGTGCCCGTTTCGGCATCCAGGGGCGTCGTATCGGGGACCGTAGCCAGGGCATCGGCGGTTCGCTGGGCGGCAACGCCGGCAACATCAGCAACCCGACCCAGCCGATCACCCCGGGTGGCCTGAATGTCAACCTGCCTGCAGACGGGTTCACTGACGCAGCGGCGGGCGCTCTTGCCTATACGCTGCTGGGCCGCAATTTCGCCATCGACCTCGAACTTTCCGCCATGCAGGAAGAAGGTCGTGGCGAAGTGATCTCGAATCCGCGCATCGTCACCGCCAACCAGCGCGAAGGCGTCATCCGTCAGGGCAAGGAAGTCGGTTACGTCACCATTACCGCAGGTCAGGGCGGTGTTGCGACGCCCAACGTGCAGTTCAAGGAAGCCCTGCTGGAACTGAAGGTGATGCCCACAATCACTAATGACAACCGGGTGTTCCTGAACCTGAATGTCAAGAAGGACGAAGTGGCGGAGTTCATCACGCTGGAGGGCTATGGCAGCGTGCCGACCATCGACAAGCGTGAAATCAATACCGCGGTGCTGGTCGATGACGGTCAGACCGTCGTGATCGGCGGCGTGTACGAGTTCGCCGATCGCAGCAGTGTGGCCAAGGTGCCTTTCCTCGGCGACATCCCCTTCCTGGGCAACCTGTTCAAGAAGAAGGGACGCAGCAAGGAAAAGGCCGAACTGCTGATCTTCATCACGCCGAAGGTGCTGTCGGTCTCCAAGCGCTGAGGTGTAGCGCTCAGCGCATCATCGAACGGGCCGCGATAGCGGCCCGTTTCGTTTCTTTCGCCTGGGGCTGAATCCGGCTCCGATTCGTCGTTCCCTGCGGGAACCGCCATGGCAAACTGCGGTCACAGGCACGCCACGCCTTCCGGAGCGCCCATGGATCCCACGCCACTGAACACACGAACGCTGTTTGACCGCTTCAGTGCGCTGCGCGACGACCTTTCCCGGACCATCGTCGGCCAGTCCGCGCTGGTCGAGCGGCTGCTGATCGCATTGCTGGCCGATGGCCACCTTCTTGTGGAAGGCGCGCCCGGGCTGGCGAAGACCACGGCGATCCGTGCGCTGGCGTCGCGGCTGCAGGCGGAGTTCGCACGCGTGCAGTTCACGCCGGACCTGCTGCCTGCCGACCTTACCGGCACCGAGGTCTGGCGGCCACAGGATGGCCGGTTCGAATTTCAGCCCGGGCCGGTGTTCCATCCGTTGTTGCTGGCCGATGAAATCAATCGGGCGCCGGCCAAGGTGCAATCGGCGTTGCTGGAAGCGATGGGCGAACGCCAGGTGACGGTGGGCCGGCATACGTATCCATTGCCGGCCTTGTTCCTGGTGATGGCCACGCAGAATCCGATCGAACAGGAAGGCACCTTCCCGTTGCCGGAGGCGCAGTTGGACCGGTTCCTCATGCACGTGAAGATCGGATACCCCGAGGCAGCCGCGGAAGCCGACATCCTGCAGCTGGCGCGTGATCGTGCCCGCGAACAGATGCAGTCCGTCCCGGCGGCGGTCGAGCGTATGCCATTGGAGGATGTCTTCAGTGCGCGCACACAGGTGCTGGACCTGCATCTCGCGCCGGCGCTGGAACGCTATCTGATCGAGCTGGTCCTCGCTTCGCGCGACGCTGCACGCTACGACGCGACGCTGGCGCGGCGGATCGCCTGGGGCGCGAGCCCACGCGGTTCCATTGCCCTGGAGCGCTGCGCACGTGCGCGCGCCTGGCTGGCAGGTCGCGACTATGTGACGCCCGACGACATCCGCGCCATCGCCCCCGACGTGTTGCGCCACCGCGTGCTGCCCAGCTACGAGGCCACGGCCGAGGGCTGGGATGGCGATCGTCTGGTGAAAGCGTTGCTCGACGTGGTCCCGCTGCCCTGAGCGCCTGCGCGAACGTCCGCACGGCATGCCCATGAGCGAAGGCATCCTACCCACCCTCACCGAGCTGATCGCCTTGCGGGCGAGCGCCCAGCGGCGCCCACCCGCGCGACGCGGCCGGCATTCCGTCACGGGGCCGTCCTCCTCGCCCTTGCGAGGGCGCGGCATGGAATATGCGGAATCCCGCGAGTACGTGGCGGGCGACGATGTCCGCCACATCGACTGGCGACTGACGGCGCGCAGCGGGCGCACGCATACCAAGCTGTTCCAGGCCGAGCGTGAACGGCTGACGTTGCTGGTCGCCGACACGTCGCCATTGCTGTACTTCGGTACGCGCGTGAGGTTCAAGTCGGTGCAGGCCGCGCGTGCCGGCGCGGTGGCGGCTTGGCAGGCCGTGCGTGAAGGCGATCGCCTGGCGATCCTGCGTGGCAGCATGACGGAAGCGCCTGTTCCGCCCGCATCGGGT
This sequence comes from uncultured Pseudoxanthomonas sp., assembly GCA_966210745.1. Taxonomy (GTDB): domain Bacteria; phylum Pseudomonadota; class Gammaproteobacteria; order Xanthomonadales; family Xanthomonadaceae; genus Pseudoxanthomonas_A. Next base: position 113,734 of record CBIHLJ010000003.1, on the reverse strand, counting down.
ACCCGCGGGGTACTGCGTGTTCTCGATGCGCTGGTGCGCTGGTATACGGCGCCACCACCGGAGGATCTGGGGTTGGCGTTCGCGCTCGATCACGCAGCGCGCCTGCTGCGCCCCGGGTCGCGCCTGCTGGTGCTGGCCGATCCCCACAGCCTGGCCACCATTCCGGAGACGCGGTGGCCGGCACTGGCCGCGCATCATGACGTGGTCGTGCTCTTGCTGACGGATCCGCTGGAGACGGATCCTCCAACGCAGCGACTTCCCTTCTCCGTTGGGAGCCAGCGCGTGGAACTCGATCTCGCCAGCCCCGCGCAACGCGAAGCGTGGCGTGCCGAGTTCCAGCAACCCCTGGATCGCGCGCTCGATCGGCTGCCTGCACGCGGCGTGGAAGTCCGCACCTTGTCCACGGATGCGGACAGCGATGCGTGGCTCGTCGCGCTGGGCCGCGCGCAGCCGCAGGTGGCCTGAGCATGACCATGGCGACGCTGGTGCTGCGCGACGTGCATGTTCCGCCATCGCCATCCTGGTGGCCGCTGGCGCCGGGCTGGTGGTTGTTGATCGCCGCCATCGTCCTGGTCATTGTCGGTGTGACCGCATGGCGACTGCATCGCCATCGGCGCCGCCAGGCATGGCAACGCTGGTTCGATGCGACGAGCGAAGAAAACACACCGGCCGCGCGGGTGGCCGCGATGTCGGAACTGCTGCGCCGTGCTGCGCGACAGCGGGATGCCTCCGCCGACCGGCTGGAAGGCGAAGCGTGGCTGCGATTCCTCGATGGTGGGAAAGGCCATGCGTTCACGCAAGGGCCCGGCCGACTGCTGCTGGATGGCGGATATCGTCGCGAGGTGGATGCAGTCGAGTTGGCCGCAGCGCGCGTCGTCGCGCGCGCGCGCTTCCTCGAACTGATGGCGGGTTCGCGATGAGTGGGTCACTGCCCATGCTGCAGGTCCTGCAGGATGGCTATGCGGGCTTCGCGTGGCCATGGTTCTGGCTGGCGTTTCCCTTGCCCTGGTTGGTGCGCTGGCTGCTGCCCGCGCGCCGTACCCAGGCCGACGCGCTGAGGGTGCCCTACGGCCGTTCGGTGCAATCCATCGCGCAGCGCGGCGGGCGCGGCATGCCGGGGCGGGGCGCCGCGCTGGCGTGGCTCGTGTGGTTCCTGCTCTGCGCCGCCGCCGCGCGTCCGCAACAGTTTGGCGATGCCGTCACGCCGCCGGTGAGTGGTCGCGACCTGATGCTGGCGATCGACCTGTCCGGCAGCATGACCGAGCCCGATATGGAACTGGGCGGTGCCGTCGTCGATCGCCTGACCGCAGCGAAAGCCGTGCTCGCCGACTTCCTCGACCGCCGCGACGGCGATCGCGTCGGCCTGCTGGTATTCGGTCAGCGCGCCTATGCGATGACACCGCTCACCCGGGACCTGCAGACCGTACGCGAGCAGTTGCGCGATGCCATGGCCGGCCTCGCCGGCCGCGAGACCGCGATCGGTGATGCCATCGCCCTGGCCGTGCGTCGTCTGCGCACGCAGCAGGAGGGCCAGCGGGTGCTGATCCTGCTCACCGATGGCGTCAATTCCGCCGGCGTCCTGACCCCGCAGAAGGCAGCGGAACTGGCGAAGGAGGAGCGCGTGCGCATCCACACCATCGCGTTCGGCAGTGACGGAGCGATGAGCCTGTTCGGCATTCCGTTGCCGATGCCCGCCAGTTCGCCGGAAGACATCGACGAGGCGACCCTGCGCGATGTCGCCGCGCAGACCGGCGGACGGTTCTATCGCGCGCGCGATACCAACGAACTGGCCGGCATCTACGCCGAGCTGGATCGCCTCGAGCCGGTGCAGCAGGCGGGCAAGGCCGTGCGTCCGCGCATCGAACGCTATCACTGGCCCTTGGCGGCGGCGCTGGGCTTCGCGCTGCTGGCGTTCGCGTGGCCGCGGAGGCGCGCATGAGTGCTTTCTGGAGCGCACTGCATTTCCTGCGCCCGCACTGGTTGTGGGCCCTGCTCGCGCTGCCGTTGCTGGCGTGGTGGTGGCGCGTGCAACGGCACCGCCTGAATGCCTGGCAGGGCCATGTGGACGCGCATCTGCTTCAGCATCTGCTGGTGCGGGGCGATGGCGCGGCGCGCGCGGGCATGATCGTGGCCGCGCTGGCGTACGCGCTCGTGGTGCTCGCGCTCGCAGGGCCGAGCTGGCGGCAGGGCGACCAGCCGTTGTGGCAAGCCCAGCGTCCACTGGTGGTGGTGCTGGATCTTTCCAGCCGCATCACGACGACTGACCTTCCGCCCTCGCGATTGCTGCAGGCGCGGGCGAAGCTGGCACGCCTGCTCGACGCACGCGCCGGCAGCCCGGTTGCGTTGGTCGCCTTCGCGGACGACGCGTTCACGGTCTCGCCGATGACCGACGACACGGCCAACATCCGGCTGTACCTCGATGAGCTGGCGCCGGAGATCATGCCGGTGGACGGGCAGCGCACCGATCGCGGCATCGCTTGGGCGGCGCGTCTGTTGGCCCAGGCGGATTTCCGCAACGGCGACATCCTGGTGCTCACGGATCACGCGGGCGATGGCGCAGCGAAAGCCGCCGCCGACGCGCGCGCGCAAGGCTACGTGGTCTCGGTGCTCGGCCTGGGCACAGCCGCAGGCGCGGCGTATCGCGGCAACGACGGGACGATCGGCCATGCGGCGCTGGACGCTTCATCGCTGCGCGCATTGGCCACAGCCGGCGGCGGACGTTACGAGTCGACCACGACCGACAACGGCGATCTTGCTGCGCTCGGCGTGGCATCGCCGGGTCTGGAGACCGTGGGCACGACGATGCCCGGTGGCGGCAAGGCGTGGCGCGACGAAGGCTACTGGTTGCTGATTCCGATTCTGCTGCTGGCATTGCTGTGGTTCCGCCGTGGGGCGGCGCTGGTACTGGCGGGGGCGCTCTGGTTCCCGCTCGCGCAGCCCGCGCATGCGGCCGGTATCGAGTGGTGGCAGCGTGCGGACCAGGCCGAACATGCGCGCATCGCCCAGGGCGTCGATGCGTATCGGCAGGGCGACTTTGCCACCGCCGAGCAGGCGTTCACCGGCATCGACACTGCCGAAGGCTGGTACAACCTCGGCAATGCGCTGGCGAAGCAGCAGCGTTACGACGATGCCATCGCGGCGTACGACCGCGCGCTGCGCGCGCAGCCCGGCATGGCCGATGCACTGGCGAACCGCGCGGCCGTGGACGCGGCACGCAAACGCCCGCCGTCGCCGGGAGAGGGGCAAGGCAAGCCAGGACAGCAGGGCGACGGCAGCAATGCATCCGGAGCGTCGCAGGACCAGTCCAAGCCCGATCCAGGGGCACAGAAAAATGCGTCGCCATCGCCTGCGGACCAGCCTTCCGCCTCGTCGGCATCGCGCGGTGCGCGCAAGCCGTCGACCGATGCGGATCCAGCGCGCGCCGGCGCGCCGCCATCGTCTCCGCCGGATGCGGCCACGCAGGCGGCCGCCGATGCGGCACAGCGTGAACGCATGCGCGCGGCGATGGCGCGCGAATCCGAAGGCACCAAGGGTGCGACGGAAAACAAGCCTGCGGTACAGGCCGAAACGGCGGCGCAGCGCGAACGCCGGCAGGCCGTCGATGCGTGGCTCAGACGCGTGCCGGACGAGCCCGGTTCGCTGCTCAAGGCAAAGTTCCGGCTTGAACATGAACGCCGGCAGAGGGAAGGGCGATGAAACATCGGGCGTTGATCCTGTTGTGCCTGCTGGTGGCATGGCCGTTCTCGTTGATGGCCGCCACCCGCGCGTGGCTGGAACAACCCACCGTCACGCTCGGACAGGCGGTCACGCTGAATGTGGAAACCGATGCGGTGTCCGCCACGCCCGACCTGACCCCGCTGATGCGCGATTTCGAGGTGGAAGGGCAGTCCGACAGCCGCAGCGTCGGACTTGTGAACGGGCGCGTGCGCAGCAGCACCACGTTCGCGCTGACGCTGCGTCCGCGACGCGCTGGCACGTTGGCGATCCCGGCGTTGCAGGTCGGCGGCGAACGCACCGCCCCGCTGATGCTCGAAGTGACCGCGACCCCGACCGCCAGCGCGGCATCGAACGGTCTCGTATTCGTGGAAACCGAGATCGACGATCCAAGCCCTTACGTGCAGCAGTCGGTAGGCGTCACCGTTCGACTCTATTACGCCACGCCGCTGGTCTCCGGCCAGCTCGACCTGGATCCGCCGGATGGCGCGTTGCTGCAGCGCATCGGCGACATCGTGCAGTCCAGCCGCGAGATCGACGGACGGCGTTACAGCACGGCCGAGCGCCGCTTCCTGCTGGTGCCGGAGCGCAGCGGCGCATTGACGTTGCCTGGCCCCCGTTTCAGCGGCCGTGGTGCAGGTGGCTGGATGGACGACCTGCTCGGTGGCAACAGTCGCGAGGTCAACATCACCGGCACGCCGCGCACGCTGCAGGTGCGCGCGCAGCCGGTGAACGCCCCCCAGCCCTGGTTGCCGGTGCGCGACCTGCGCCTGCGCTACACCGCAGTGCCAGACCAGCTGCGCACGGGTGAAGCGGCCACGCTTGCCATCGAGACCACCGTCATCGGCGCCACGCAGGCACAGCTGCCCGAGCTGCCCGTGCCCTCGATACCCGGCGCGCAGGTGTTCGCGGAACCACCGCAATACGACGAGACGTTCAATGGCGGTACGCCGCAGGTGAAGCTGACGCGGCGCTACTCCGTCGTGCCTTCGCAGCCGGGCTCGCTGTCGGTGCCCGGCGTGGCGATGGCGTGGTGGGACGTGCGTACCGGCACGGCGAAGCGCGCGACGCTGCAGGACCTCGCCATTCCGGTCGTGCAGGGGAGCGGAAAGGCGGCGCATCCGCCGGCACTGGATGCCGCAACGCCGATGGCGCCGGCCGCAACGGACGACGGCGTCATGGCGCTGTCCGGCGACCGACGCCTGCCAGCCCACCTGTGGCCGTGGCTGGCCGCCGGTTTTGCGTTGTTGTGGCTGGCCACGCTGGTGTGGGGGTTGTCGCGTCGGCCGGGTGGCGCGAACGTGGTCTACAGCCGCGGACATGCGACGGATCCGGTCCGCCCGACGACATCCTCCGCCACTCACACGGCGGCCGACCTGAAACACGTGCTCGATGCTGGCGATCTCGACGATATCGAAGCCGTGCTCTGCGGCATGGCGCGCCCCGCGGCCATCGACCTGGACGACCTGCAGCGTCGCCTCACCCTGCCGGCGCAGCGTGCCGCAGTGGACCTGCTGCGCCGTGCCCGCTGGGCAGGCGGCGATCCGGCACAGGCCCGTATTGCGCTGCGCGAAGCCTTCCGTGGAGGGCCGCAGTGGCAGGCAGGCAACGTCGGCGTGGTGGACGAACCGCTGCCGCCGTTGTATCCCCGGTAGGGGAAACCAGACCGATGTTCGTCATCCCTCTGCCGTAAGCGATGCCCTTCAGGCGGCACCCACGCGCTCAGCCATGCTTGGACGGGCCACCATGCCGGGTTTGCTAAGCTCCCGACTTTGTCGCTGCAGGACCCGCTGATGACCGACGCCTCGCCCGCCACCCGCGCCAAGCTCCCGTTGCACTGGAAGATGGCCATCGGCTTCGGCATCGGTCTGGTCATCGGGCTCATCGTGCATGCCTCCGGCCAGGGCGATGCGGGCTGGGTGCAGGACGTAACCAAGTACGTCACCACGCCTTTCAGCAAGATCTTCCTCAACCTCATCTTCATGCTGATCGTGCCGCTGCTGTTCTCGGCGCTGGTCTGCGGCATTGCCGAGATGGGTGACATCCGCGCGCTCGGCCGCATCGGCTGGAAGACGCTGGCCTACACCGTGCTGCTGTCGGCGGTGGCGGTGCTGCTGGGTCTGGTGCTGGTCAACCTGTTCAAGCCGGGCGTGGGCGTGGATCCCGCGCTGGCGCAGCAGCTGATCGCGGAGAATGCCGAGCGCACGAAGGAAATCGTCGCCAGTGTCGGCAGCCAGCCGACCGGCATGGACATGCTGCTGTCGATCGTGCCGGACAACGTGATCGGCGCGGCGTCGAGCAATGCTGCCATCCTGTCGCTGATGTTCTTCGCAGTGATGTTCGGCGTCGGCCTGGTGCTGACGCCGTCGGAGAACACCGGCATCCTCAAGCGTGGGATCGAAGGCGTGTTCGAGATCTCGATGACGCTGATCGGCCTGGTCATCCGCCTGGCGCCGTACGCGGTGGCCTGCTTCATGTTCAACCTGGCCGCGATCTTCGGTTTCGACCTGCTCATGCGCCTGGGCGCCTACGTCGGCGTGGTGGTGCTGGCGCTCGCGCTGCACCTGCTGGTCAGCTACTCGGTGGCGTTGAAGCTGGCCGGCTACTCGCCCCTGACGTTCTTCCGCGGTGCGCAGGAAGCGATGGTGATGGCGTTCTCCACCGCGTCGAGCAACGCGACCCTGCCCACCGCCCTGCGCGTGGCCGACGAGAAGTTGGGCCTGCCGCGCACGGTGTCGCGCTTCGTGCTGACCGTGGGCGCGACCGCCAACCAGAACGGCACGGCGCTGTTCGAGGGCGTGACGGTGATCTTCCTGGCCCAGTTCTTCGGCGTGGACCTGTCGCTGGGCCAGCAGTTCATGGTGATGCTGGTCTGCATCCTGGGCGGCATCGGCACGGCCGGCGTACCGTCCGGCTCGCTGCCGGTGGTGGCGCTGATCTGCGCGATGGTCGGCGTGAACCCCATCGGCATCGGCCTGATCCTGGGCGTGAACCACTTCCTGGACATGTGCCGGACCACGCTGAACGTCACTGGCGACCTGACCCTGGCCTCGCTGGTGGCCAAGGGCGAACGGGGCGACGTGAAGCTGCCGGGCCAGCCGGGCTAACACCCCGGAAAGCGCCCCGCAACCGCGACAGCGCGGGCGGGGGGTGGGACAATGGGCGGCCCGCAGCCCGCCGGGCGCCGCCCCCTACGTTTCGACTCCCATGACGACGCCCACCCGCCGCCAGCTCGCCAACGCCATCCGTTTCCTCGCCGCCGACGCGGTGCAGGCCGCCAATTCCGGCCATCCCGGCATGCCCATGGGCATGGCCGACATCGCCGAAGTGTTGTGGAACGACTACTACCGCCACAGCCCGTCGAACCCGCACTGGTTCAACCGCGACCGCTTCATCCTCTCCAACGGCCACGGCTCGATGCTGCAGTACGCGCTGCTGCACCTGGCCGGCTATGACCTGCCGCTGCAGGAGCTGAAGAATTTCCGCCAGCTGCACAGCAAGACCGCCGGCCACCCGGAGCGCCACGAGACCCCGGGCGTGGAGACCACCACCGGCCCGCTGGGCCAGGGCTTCGCCAACGCGGTCGGTTTCGCGCTCGCCGAAAAGCTGCTGGCGCAGCGCTTCAACCGCGACGGCCACGACCTCATCGACCACCGCACCTTCGTGTTCATGGGCGACGGCTGCTTGATGGAAGGCGTCTCGCACGAGGCCGCCTCGCTCGCCGGCACCTGGGGCCTGGGCAAGCTGGTGTGTTTCTGGGACGACAACAAGATTTCCATCGATGGCAACACCGATGGTTGGTTCACCGACGACACGCCGGCGCGCTTCGAGGCCTACGGCTGGCAGGTGGTGCGCAACGTCAACGGCCATGACCCGGTCGAGATCAAGACCGCCATCGACACCGCGTTGAAGGCCGCCGACAAGCCCACGTTGATCTGCTGCCGCACCACGATCGGCTTCGGTTCCCCGAACAAGGCCGGCAAGGAATCCAGCCACGGCGCGCCGCTGGGCAAGGACGAGCTGGAGGCCACGCGCGCTGCGCTGGAATGGCCGTACGGTCCGTTCGAGATTCCCGCCGACATCTACGCCGGTTGGAACAAGGTCGAGACCGGCAAGGCGCTGGAAGCCGACTGGAATGCGCTGTTCGACGCCTATGCCATGCAGTACCCGGAACAGGCCGCCGAGCTGAAGCGCCGCGCGTCCGGTGAACTGCCCGCCGACTTCGTCGCGCAGGCCGATGCGTACATCGCCAAGGTGCAGGCCGAAGGCCCGGTCATCGCCTCGCGCAAAGCCTCGCAGAACGCCATCGAAGCCTTTGCGCCGCTGCTGCCGGAGCTGGTCGGCGGCTCGGCCGATCTGGCGCACTCCAACCTCACGCTGTGGAAGGCCAGCAAGTCGGTGTCCACCACCGACCCGAACGCCAACTACGTGTACTACGGCGTGCGCGAGTTCGGCATGACCGCGATCGCGAACGGCCTGGCGCTGCACGGCGGCTTCGTGCCGTTCGACGCGACCTTCCTGGTGTTCAGCGACTACGCGCGCAACGGCGTGCGCATGAGCGCGCTTATCCCGGCGCATGCGATCCACGTGTACACGCACGACTCCATCGGCCTGGGCGAAGACGGTCCCACGCACCAGCCGGTCGAGCACCTGGCCTCGCTGCGCTACATCCCCAACAACGATGTATGGCGCCCCTGCGACGCGGTGGAATCGGCGGTGGCGTGGAAGCAGGCCATCGTCCGCCAGGACGGCCCGAGCTGCCTCGTGTTCTCGCGCCAGAACCTGCCGCACCAGCCGCGCAGCGATGCGCAGGTGAGCGACATCGCGCGCGGCGGCTACGTGCTGGCCGATGCCGACGGCACGCCGGACGTCATCCTGATCGCCACCGGTTCGGAAGTCGGCCTGGCCACGCAGGCCAAGGCGACGCTGGACGCGCAGGGCATCAAGACGCGCGTGGTATCGATGCCGTCGACCGATGTGTTCGACCGCCAGGATGCGGCTTACCGCGAGGCCGTGCTGCCGAAGGCCGTGCGCAAGCGCGTGGCGGTGGAAGCAGCCATCAGCGATTTTTGGCGCAAGTACGTGGGCCTGGACGGTGCGGTGATCGGCATGACGGGCTTTGGCGCGTCCGCCCCTGCCGACGCGCTGTACAAGCACTTCGGCATTACCGTTGACGCGGTGGTCGAGGCGGCGAAGTCGCTCTGAGGTAGAGCGGCTCGTTGTAGGAGGGGCTTCAGCCCCGACCGCTTCGGATTTCCCTTCGCGCGTCGCAAGGAATCTACCGATAGCGATCCAAGCCATGGTGCATGAAAGTGCGCCATGGCTTTTTCACATCCTGCCTCTGGCCACAGAGCATTGCGACGAGGTCGCTGGTCAGACTCCGGTCGCATCCATCTGGTGACCACCGCGACCTATCGGCGCGAGCCTCATTTCAGCCAATGGGAAGTGGCAAGCAGAATGTCGGCCGTCCTCGCCCACAGCAGACTGTGGACACCCCATGCGGAACTTCTTTGCTGGGTGCTGATGCCGGACCATTAGCATGGACTGGTGCGACTCACCGGTACAGTTTCGCTCTCCCATCTTGTAGGCGCGGTAAAGGGGCGGTCCGCGCATGCAATACGACATGTTGCTGCTGGACGGCGAATATGGGCGGACGGATTCCATGATCGTGCGCTGCGACAGGACCACGATGTACTGGTCGCTGCTCGCTACATCATCGCCAACCCCGTCCGGGCGGGGTTGGTCCCTCGAGTTCGCGACTATCCATATTGGGATGCGGTCTGGCTTGAATGACGGATCGTAAAGCAGTCGGGGCTAAAGCCCCTCCTACAGAGAGAATTTCTTGTAGGAGGGGCTTTAGCCCGACCGATTTACCCCGTTTCCCGCAATCCCAGCGCCAGCAGCTTCGCTTCCAGGCGTTCGCCCGGCGTCCCCGGCGTCGCGAGATCCATGCGCACCATCGCCTCGGCATCGTCCGGCTGCACACCCAGCGCACGCAGCACAGTGCCGATCTTCTTCCATGGCGTGGCGGTATTTGTCTTCAGCCATCCCAGCGCCTTGACGATGCGCTGTTCGACCCCGGTGAAGTCGCTGCCCAGCGGGTAGTCCGGCAGCGTGCCGTCGTGGCGGAAGGCGCGCAGGCGCGCCGACAGGTGCACCGGCGTGTTGTCGATCCAGTGGCCGGGCGGGTGGAAGCCGGCGCGCAGTTTGCCGGCACGCTGCGCCTGTTCCATCAGTGGCTGCTGGAAACGCGTTTCGGTGATGCCGCCCATGGCGATGATGCAGTCCTCATCGTTCTTGCCGCGCAGGTCGGCGATGCCGTACTCGTTGACGTACAGGTCGCGCAGGTGGCGGGGGATGGTCGTGTGGCCGTAGTTCCAGCGTACGTTCGATCCGGCGCTGCCGGCATCCTCGCGTACCGCGCGGAACATCAGGACGCTGCGCGCGCCGTCCAGCGCATTCGACATGTCGACGAAGTTGTATTGCCCGCCCACGCCGGACACCACCCGCCCGTCGTCGAGGCCGTCGGAGACGGCCGCGCCCAGTACCGTCGCCATCATGCAGGAGTTGAAGAAGCGTGCATCACGGCGCTGCAGGCGTGCGAGGGTTTCCTGCCCGTGCTGCAGTTCGTTGATCGTGCTTATCCGGCGCATGCCGATGGCGCGACGCTGGTCGTCCGGCAGTTCGCGCAGCCAGTCGTAGAATGCGGGCGAGCCGAGGTAGAAGGCGCCGTGCAGGTATTCGCCATCGCGCTCCATTCGCGCATGGTCGCCCAGGTTCGCGCTGCCGTCGGCGATGCGCTGCATCAGCGCCTCGTCGTCCGCCACCTTGCGCCGGATCACGCCGGTTTCCACCAGCCGCTTGAAGCCTTCGTTGACCATCTCGCTGCAGCCATACAGGCCGATGGCGAACGGGTCGAGCCCGCCACTGGCGAGGACGGCGGGGTGGCGCTCCAGTTCCGGATCCAGGGCCGCCAGCACACGCCGGTACGTGGCGTTGTCGATGTGGCGCAGCACCAGGGCATGGCTCAGTGCGTCGGCCAGCGCACCGATGCCGATCTGCAGCGTGCCGCCGTCGCGCACCAGCGTGCTGGCATACAGCCCGATGGCGTAATCCACCTCCGACACCGGCTGGCGCGGCAGGCCGAACAGCATCGGATAGGGCCCCGGTGGCGTGACCACGATGTCGAAGTAGTCTTCGTCCACCGCCGCCGTTCCGCCGATCCAGGGCAGCTGCGGATCGACTTCGGCCACCAGCAAGGGGCGGGGCAGGCCGCGGGCCATGACAGCATCCACGGTGTCCTGGGTCAGATCGTTGTTGCACGACATCGACAGTCGCGTGCCGCCGGGTTCGCGCGCGACCTTCTGCACGATCACGTTGAGCGCGCGGTCGGCCAGGGCGCGCGCGACATGGGTGTAGTTGAGACTGGCGTAATGGCGTTGCGCGGTGGTCGAACGCAGCAGGGCGCCGCCCTGCATGTAGAACTCTTCCACCTCGATGTTCGGCGGCAGCGCATCGCGCTTCATCGCCTGCACGTAGTCCAGGCGCGGGAAGTCCCCGCCGAAATGACGCGCGGCAAACGGCCCCACGAACCGGCCCTCCAGGCCCTTGCCGCCGACGGGCGGGTCCAGTGACAGCGCGGTGTACAGCGACCACGGACGTGCCGGATCACGTGCGATGCGCGCGTACAGGGCATTCAACAGACGGTGCGGCTTGCCGATGCCCAAGGGCGCCCCCATGCGCAGTGGGCCCGGCGTCCGGGACAGGATCAGGTCGACGGCTTCGTCGAGCGTAGTGAGGTGCTGTGTCATGGTGCCAGCGTAACGAGCCCCGCGTTGATCGGCCATGGCTTCATTGCTCCAGCATGTCCGGACGGAACAGGCGCCGCCGCGACACTTCGCGGCCCGACACCATGAAGCGGCCGTCGCCGCGATAGTGCACGGTGCGGGGGATGCGCGGGGTGAGTGCGACGCGCGCATGCACCACGCGCCACACGAACAGCGGATAGTCGCTGGTGATCCGGGTCTCGTGCAGTCGGCATTCGAACTGCGCGTGGCATTCGGCGATCCCCGGCGCGTCCACATCGCGCGAGGGCAGGGCGGTGAGGTCGAAGCGCTCGAATTTGTCCTGCTCGGCACTGCTGCAGTTGCCTATGCGCACGACGGTGTCCAGCAGGTCTTCGGTCGGCAGGTTGATCACGCACTCGCGGCTGGCGCGTGCCAGCGCGTGGCTGCGGTTGGCGTCCCAGATGTAGGTGCCCACCAGGTCGTAGCCCAGCATCATGTGCCAGCCCAGCGTCATGATGGCGCGTTCGCTCTTGTGTGCCGTGCTGAGCAGCACGACGGGACCGGGTTCCAGGTAGCGTCGTACCTGGTCCACCGGCAACTCCTTCCAGCGCTTCTGCCTGGTCATGGCGCCGCTCCAATATCGTGGCGGCAGGATACGCGCCGCTCAGTCGAGAACGTGTACAGAATCGGCGATGCGCCGCACTTCGTCCGGATGGTGGCTGACGTAGATGATGGGCAGGCGGATCTCGTCGCGCACGCGCTGCAGGTAGGGGATCAGTTCCTCGCGCCGCGCCTGGTCCAGCGCGGACAGCGGTTCGTCGAACAACAGCAGCGACGGTTGCGACAGCAGGGCGCGGCCGATCGCCACCCGTTGTGCTTCGCCGCCCGACAGGTTGCGCGTACGGCGGGCGAGCAGGGGCGCGATGCCGAGCAGGTCCACGACGGCGTCGAAACCGAACTGCGGCGCGCCCCGTCCGCCGTGACGGCCGTACTGCAGGTTCCGGCGCACATCGAGATGGGGAAACAGGCGCGCATCCTGGAAAACGTAGCCCACGCGGCGGCGATGCACGGGCACGTCGACGTGGCGCGCGCTGTCGAACAGGCAATGGCCATCCACGTCGATACGGCCGGCCATCGGCGTGAGCAGTCCGGCGATGGCATTGAGTACCGAGGTCTTGCCCGCGCCCGACGGGCCGACCAGCGCGATCACGCGTGCATCGTCGTCGATGTGGATGCGACGGTGGAAACTGCCGCGACGCAGTTCGATGTCCAGCCGGAGCATCAGCTGTCCTCCCCCTGCCGCGTGTGGTGGCGTCGTACCAGCCATTCGGACAACAGCAGCGCTGCCAGTGATATCACCACGGCCACGGCCGCCAGGCGCCAGATGCCGGCTTCGCCGCCGGGGACCTGCATCAGGCCGTAGATCGCCGACGACAGCGTCTGTGTTTCGCCGGGAATGTTCGACACGAAGGTGATGGTGGCGCCGAACTCCCCCAGTGCCTTGGCGAATGAGAGCACGCTGCCGGCGACCAGCCCGGGCCAGGCCAGCGGGAGGGTGATGGTGAAGAACACGCGCCACGGGCCGGCGCCGAGTGTCGAGGCTGCCTGCTCCAGCCGGCGGTCGGTGGCTTCCAGCGAGAGCCGGATCGAACGCACCATCAATGGAAACCCCATCACGGCGCACGCCAGTGCCGCGCCGGTCCACCGGAACGCGAACACGATGCCGAGCTGTTCCTGCAGGAAGCGGCCGACAGTTCCCTGCGTGCCCAGCGTCACCAGCAACGCGTAACCCATCACCACCGGCGGCAGCACCAGCGGAAGGTGCACGACAGCGTCCAGGAGTGCCTTGCCGGGAAAGCGCGTGCGCGCCAGCAGCCAGCCGACGAGCACGCCGAAGGGCAGGCTCGCGAGTGATGCCACCAGCGCCACCTTCAGGCTGAGCTGGATCGCCGTGAGTTCTTCCGGGCTGAAGGCGTCGAACACGTCGGCGTCAGTCCTTCACCGTGAAGCCATGCCGCGCGAAGATGGTGTCGGCAGCGGGTGACGCCAGCCATTGCACGAATGGCGTCGCCCGTGCCGTACGCGGACCCCGCAGCGCAGCCACGGGATACACGATGGGGGGATGCGAATCCGCCGGAAACGTCGCCAGTACGCGCACGGCCGGCTCGGCCTTCGCATCGGAGGCGTAGACGATGCCAAGCGGCGTTTCGCCGCGCGCCACCAGCATCAATGCCGCGCGCACGCTTTCCGATTCGGCCAGGCGCGCCCTGACGCCGTTCCACAGCGACAGCGACTCCAGTGATGCGCGGGCGTATTTTCCTGCCGGGACCGTCGCGGTCTGCCCCACGGCGAGGCGGCCCTGTCCCAGTGCGGCCAGCAGTGTCGCTGGGCGCTTCAGGTCCACGCTTGCCTGGCGGGCTTTCGGTGCGACCAGCACCAGCCGGTTGCCCAGCAGGTCCCGCCGCGTCGCGACCAGCAGCTTGCCGCGCTGCTGCAGGTACTCCATCCATTCCAGATCGGCAGAGAAGAACACGTCCGCCGGCGCACCCTGTTCGATCTGGCGCGCGAGCGCGGAACTGGCAGCGTAGGACACGCGGACCGATATCCCCGTCTGCCTCTGGTAAGCCGCTGTGGCTTCGTCCAGCGATTCCTTCAGGCTGGCGGCGGCGAAGACAGTGAGCGGCGCTTCGTCCTGCGCCTGGGAGGCGCTGGAAGCCAAGGTGGCCGCGAGCAGGGCCAGCGCAGTGAACACTCGACGGAGCGGCGTGGGCAGGTTCATGCGAACGACTCCTGGTGGAACGGGCGATTCGATGATCTTTGGCGCGGAGCGGGAATGCGGGTACCGGCAGGTCAGTGGCGATCAAGCGCCTCGTTCAACACGGCCGCCAATGCCGCGCCTCCCGCCCTGAGCTGGCGCTCGGCCACCGGCAGGTGCCTGTCGACGTAGCGCTGCTCGAGTTTCGCGCGACGTGGATAGAAGTCCGGCTGGGTGGCCACGCGACACGATTGTTCGGCCCAGGCGGACGAGGGAGGGGGCAGCGTGATGGCGCCGAAGGAGGGCTTCGGCAGTGCGCGAAGGTGGCGCAGGTAGTCGGCTTCGCTGCGGCCAGTGGACACCAGCATGCGACTGTCCCAGAGGGTATGCAGGTTGGTGCCGCGTCCGTTCCAGTTCACCTGCACATCGTTGCCGCCCTTGTCGTGCGCGTAGCCTGCATGCAGCGGCTGGTGCACGTCGCCGACGAAATGCACGACGAACTTCAGCGCCTGCACGCGTTCGGCGCGCGTGCGCCGGGTGTCGGCGAGGATCGCAGTCTGCGCCCTGATGGCGTCCACCACGCAGTTGCCGCCCGGGCAGTCGCGCGACTGTACGTAGACGCAGTCGTGCTCACCGAGGTTGACGAAGTGCCAGCGTGCGGTCTTGCGGCCGAGGACAGGATCGTTCTCGCGCAGGTCGTCGGCCCAGCTGGCGACGCCGGCCAGCGTCGGGTCCGGTTCGCCCTGCAGCAGGGCTTCGACCTGGTGTCGCGCATCCGGCGCTAGGTCATCCCACGCCAGCAGCGCCACCAGGCGGTGGCCGAGAGGTCCCCACGCGTGCGCAGGCATGGGAAGCAGCGCGAGAGCAAGGGAGAGGGCGAGGGAGGCGGCGAAAAAGAGAGGACGGACCATGCCGGTACTTTAACCGACACGGGCCGTCCCCATTTGACCTCGTCAGGCGATGCGGCTATCTGCTCAGAACTTCACGACATACGCCACGCCGTAGACCAGTGGGTCGATGTTGGCGGTGCCGAGCTTGGCGCCATCGACCTTGACGTCGGAGTCGATGTCGATCCAGCGCGCATCCACGCGCACGGCGCCGCGCTCGCTGACCTTGATGTCGATGCCCGCATGCGCGGCCAAGCCCCAGGAGTCGTCCAGTTCCAGCTTGGTGCCTGCGAGCGCACCCTTCGTGTCCTCGCTGAAGAACGTGGTGTAGTTCAGGCCGGCGCCGAGGAACGGCGAGACCTTTCCCTTGCCGTTGAAGTGGTACTGCAGCGAAACGGTCGGCGGCAGGTGCTTGGTGCTGCCCACCGTGCCGACGCCGTCGACGGCGATGTCGTGCTTGAACGGCAGCGCGGCCAGCACTTCAAGGCCCAGGTTGTCGCGCAGGAAGTATTCGAAGGTGATGGTCGGCTTGACGTCGCTGTCGATGTCCAGCGGCAGCGTGCCGCCGGCCAGCGAGCCGTTGTCGGACTTGGGGTTCACCTGGTGTGCGCCCACGCCCAGCGTCCACTCGCCCTTGGACTGGGCGAAGGCGGGAGCGGCGGCGCCCAGTGCGAGGGCGATGGCAATCGGGATCAGGGTCTTCTTCATGATGGTGACGCTCGTGGGAATGTGGCGCCAGTCTCCGCCCGCGTATCCGGCACCGCCTTGATCCTGATCAATGCCCATGAGGCGGCGTCACGGGGGCGGCCTGTTAGAATGGCGGTCCCCGTCAACCCCGCCGCGCCGCGTGCGTGGCCGCAGGAGTCCTGAGCAATGTCGATCAAGGTGGGTATCAACGGCTTCGGCCGCATCGGGCGCAACGTGCTGCGTTCCGCCGTGCAGAACTTCGGCAACGACATCGAGATCGTCGCCATCAACGATCTGCTGGAGCCGGACTACCTGGCGTACATGCTGCAGTACGACTCCGTGCATGGCCGCTTCGACGGCGACGTGAAGGTCGAGGACGGCGCGCTGTTCGTCAACGGCAAGAAGATCCGCCTGACCCAGGAACGCGACCCGGCCAACCTGAAGTGGGACGAGGTGGGTGCCGAGGTCGTCATCGAATCGACCGGCCTCTTCCTCGACAAGGCAACCGCGCAGAAGCACCTCGATGCTGGCGCGAAGAAGGTCATCCTGTCGGCGCCGTCGAAGGACGACACGCCGATGTTCGTCTACGGCGTCAACGACAAGACCTACAACGGCGAGGCCATCATCTCCAACGCCTCGTGCACGACCAACTGCCTGGCGCCGATCGCCAAGGTGCTGCACGACAAGTGGGGCATCAAGCGCGGCCTGATGACCACCGTGCACGCGGCCACCGCCACGCAGAAGACCGTCGATGGCCCGAGCAACAAGGACTGGCGCGGCGGCCGCGGCATCCTCGAGAACATCATCCCGTCCAGCACCGGCGCGGCGAAGGCCGTCGGCGTGGTGATCCCGTCGTTGAACAAAAAGCTGACCGGCATGTCGTTCCGCGTGCCGACCAGCGATGTGTCCGTGGTCGACCTGACCGCCGAGCTCGAGAACCCGGCCACGTACGAAGAGATCAAGGCCGAGATGAAGGCGCAGAGCCAGGGCGCGCTGAAGGGCATCCTGGGCTACACCGAGGACAAGGTGGTCGCCACCGACTTCCGCGGCGATACCCGCACCTCGATCTTCGACGCCGAGGCCGGCATCGCGTTGGACCCGACCTTCGTCAAGATCGTCAGCTGGTACGACAACGAGTGGGGCTACTCCACCAAGTGCCTGGAAATGGTGCGCGTGGTCGCGGGCAAGTAAGCCGCGCTGCTTCTGCTGTACCGCACGGGCGTCCCACGGGGCGCCCGTGTCGTTTCCAGGTATCGCGAAGTGATACGGGGCGGCCGGGATCGCGCCACCTGCGCATCGAATCTTGCAAATCCTGCCGCCTTGCCCGAGGCTGCCCCGAGGCTGAATGGACGGCCGGGGAACGGGCCAGTCCGTTCCTGTACCGAATACGCAAAGGCGGGTTGGGCGATGGATGATCTGGCGGGAGTGTTGGTGTTGCTCGGCCTGGCGGTGCTGGCCGTGCCGGTGTTGCTGATCGTGGCGCTGGTCGCGATCAGCGGACTGAAGCGCCGGGTGGGCGAGCTGGAGCGGCAGGTGGTGCAGCTGCGCAGCGCGTCCGTGGCACCTGCCACGCCGCAGACAGCGGCGGATGTCGCGATGTCCACGCCGGCCGATGCTGAGCCGACGTTGGCCGAGCTCGTGCGGTCGCCGCCGGTGCGTGTGGAGACACCGCCTCCCGCTCCAGCGACGGCGACGCCGCCACCGATTCCCCCACAGCGCCCCATGCCTGAGGCAGCCCCTGTGGAACCCGCGCCGGCCGTGCCGCCGCGTCCGCCGCGCCCGGAAGCGCCGCCACGTCCCGCCAGGCCCGATGTGTTCACCGTCGCCCTGCGTGCGGTGCAACGCTGGTTCACGGTCGGCAACGTGCCGGTGAAGATCGGCGTGCTGGTGCTGTTCGCCGGCGTCGCGGCGCTGCTGAAGTACGGCGCCGACCAGGGGTGGTTCACCTTGCCGCCGGAACTGCGGCTGGCCGGTATCGCCGCGGCGGCGCTGGGCGCGCTGGTCTTCGCGTGGCGCAAGCGCGAGAGCAACCGCACCTTCGCGTTGAGCGTGCAGGGCGGTGCCATCGGCGTGCTGCTGCTGGTGGCGTTCGCGGCGTTCAAGATCTTCGGCGTGATGCCGGCCGGCGCGGCCTTCGCGCTGAGCATCGTGCTGATTGCCGGTGCGGGCATGCTGGCCGTGCTGCAGGATGCGAAGTCGCTGGCCGTGTTCGCGTTGCTGGCGGGCTTCCTCGCACCGATCTGGCTGTCGACCGGCAGCGGCAATCACGTCGCGCTGTTCTCGTACTACGCGGTGCTCAATGCCGCCATCGTCGGCATCGCCTGGTACAGATCGTGGCGCGTGTTGAACCTGCTCGGCTTCGTCTTCACCTTCGGCATCGGCACGGCCTGGGGGCTGTTCGACTACGCGCCGGAGAAGTACGCGAGCACGCAGCCGTTCCTGGCGTTGTTCTTCGCCTTCTACCTGTTGATCCCGCTGCTGTTCGCGCGCCGCCAGCCGGCGGGTCGCCGCGACTTCATCGATGGCTGCCTGGTGTTCGGCATGCCGCTGGTCGCGTTCTCGCTGCAGGCGGGGCTGATGCAGGGCGGTTCGTTCGAAGACAGTCGCCTGCCGCTGGCGTTGTGCGCGCTGGGACTCGGCGTGCTCTATGCCGCGCTGTCGTGGTGGCTGCGTCGTCGTCAAGGCTACGACGTGCTGGTGCAGTCGTACGCGTTGCTGGCGGTGGGCTTCGCCACGCTGTCGGTGCCGCTGGCGCTGTCGGCGCAGGCGACGGCCTGCGTGTTTGCGCTGGAAGGTGCGGCGCTGGCCTGGCTGGGCCTGCGGCAGTCGCGCCTGTTGCCGCAGCTGACCGGCGCCGGCCTGCAGCTCGCGGCGGCGGTGGCGTTCTTCATCGCATCGAGCGATGTCGCGTCGTGGCAGGCCACGGCGACGGCCGTGCCGATGTTCGCCAACGCGGCCTTCATGAGTGCATTGCTGATCGCGGCCGCTGGCTTTGCCAGTGCCTGGGCGTATCGCGGGCGCAGTGCCGGCGTGGCGCTGGTGTACTACCTGTGGGCGCTTGCTTGGTGGCTGGGCAATGGCATCGCGGAGATCAATGCCCACCTTGGCCATCGCGACGAACCCGATGCAATGTTGGCCTTCATCGCGTTGACCGGCTGGCTGGCAGCGGAAGTGCATCGCCGGCGTCCGTCTACGGCCCTGGCTTGGACGACGCTGGCCGCGCTGGCATCCGCCGCGCCGCTGGCGCTGTGGCAGTCCGGGGCGCACCAGCAGCCGTTCGCCGGCAACGGCGTGTGGGCATGGCTCGCCTATGCGGTACTGGGCGTGCGCAGCCTGATGTGCCTGCGCGACAGCGACCATCGCCTGGCCGGCGCGGCGCAGTTCGTCTGGTGGCTGGTGTGGCCGCTGGTAGCCAGCCTGCTGCTGGCCTGGCTGCCCGGGCATGTGCAGGGCATGGGCAGCGGTTGGCAGGTCGGCCTCATCGCGTTGCCGTGGCTGGTGGTGGTGGCGCTCGCGCTGTTCCGGTGGAACTGGCTCGCCGCGCCGCTGGGCGAGCGCTTCGCGGCATGGCGCACCCCGTTGTTGAGCGTGCTGTTCGTGGCGCTGGGCCTCTGGTGGCTGGTCTCGCTGTTCGTGTCCGGCGGCACCCGGCCGCTGCCGTGGATTCCCGTGGTCAATCCGATGGAACTGGCGCAGCTCGCCGTGTTGGTCCTGCTGCTGCGCTGGTGGATGCCGGACGCGCGCGTGCTGCCGCCGGCGCGCATCGTGCTGCTTTCGTCGCTGGCGTTCGTGTGGATCACCTCGGTGGTGCTGCATGCCGTCCATCACTGGGGCGGCGTGCCGTGGAACGAAAGCCTGCTGTCCGGCAGCCTGGCGCAGACCAGCCTGACCATCACCTGGAGCGTACTGGGCGTGCTCGGCTGGGTGATCGGGTCGCGCCGTGGCCAGCGCATGCTGTGGCTGGGGGGCGCGGTGCTGATGGGCGTGGTGCTGGCCAAGCTGGTGTTCGTCGATCGCCAGCACCTGGGCAACCTGCTCGGCATCGGCTCGTTCATCGGCTACGGCCTGCTGTGCACCGTGGTGGGTTATCTGGCGCCGGCACCGCCGCGTCGCATCGAAAACGAGGAGGCACCCGCATGAAGAAGTGGCTGATAGTCCTGTGCCTGCTGCCCGTGCTTGCCGGCGCGCAGGCGCCCGCACCGTATGCGAAGCGCTGGCCGCTGGTGTTGTCGGCCGAACAGGCGGGCGCGTACCGCGTGGTGCTCGATCGCGAGATCTACACCACCACGGCGTGGCCCGACCTGCGCGACATCGACGTGCTGGATGCGCACGGCAAGCCGGTGGCCGCCGCGCTGTTCGGCCCGGAGCAGCCGACGGCCCTGCCGGCGCGGCGCATCGTGGTGCCGTGGTTCCCGCTGCCCGCCCAGCAGCCCGATGCCGCGGGTCCGTCGCGCGTGTCGGCGCAGTTCGGCGAAAACGGCCGCATCGTCCGCATCGAGGCCGATGGAGGCACGGCCGCCTCGGGCCCTGCGCGTGCCTTCCTGGTCGACCTGAGCGGCATCCGCGACAACGCCGAAGCGCTGGAATTCACCTGGGACACCGGCACGCCGCGCGAATCGCGCTATCGGGTAGAAGGCAGTTCCGATCTGCAGCAGTGGGAGGTGGTGCAGGAGCGCGTGACGCTGGTGGAGTTGCAGCGCGGGTCGCAGCGCCTGTTGCGCGACGAGGCGCCGATCCGCGGCGGCCTTCGCTACATCCGCTTCGTGCCGCTCGATGCCTCGCCTCCTTTGCCGATCCGCGAAGTGCGCGTGCGCCTGGATGCCGTGCACCAGCGGCAGGACGTGCAGTGGTCGGAACTTCAGGGGCGTCGCGTTTCCGCACAGGGCGTGGACAGCTACACCTATGAAAGCGATGGACGGTATCCCGTGGCATTGGCCGACCTGGCGATGGACGACTACGCCGTCGGCGAATGGACGCTGGAGAGTCGCGACAGCACGGACGCGCCGTGGCGGCTGCGCGCGGGGCCGTGGGTGGCGTATCGCGTGGCCGGCGAACAACCCAGCGCCTCGCCAGCGCAGCCGCTGTCGAGCGGACCGGCGCGCGACCGTTACTGGCGGTTGCGCAACAACGGTACGTTGCCGGACCAGGCGCCCACGTTGCGACTCGGTTACCGGCCGGAGGTAGTGGTGTTCGTGGCGCAGGGCACGCCGCCGTACGCCCTGGTCGCGGGCAGCGCGAGCGCGCGCCGCGCCACCGTACCGATGCCGGCCCTGGTCGATGCGCTGCGCCGCGACCGTGGCGAGGACTGGCAGCCCGCGCCGGCCTACCTGTCCGCGTCCGCGGTACTGACCGGCGACGCGGCGCTGGTCGCACCGCCTACGCCGCGCGATTGGAAGACCTGGCTGCTGTGGGGTCTGCTGATCGCCGGCGCCGCGCTGGTGGCGGCCTTCGCCTTCAGCCTGTTGCGCAGCCGGCCTCCGGCATAGGCCATCGTCGTTTGCGGCATGTGGGGGCAGGCGGGACAATAGGCGTCTTTCCCGCTGCCCAGGACCTCCCATGCCCATCGTCCGCATGACCGACCTCGACCTCGCCGGCAAGCGCGTGCTGATCCGCCAGGATCTGAACGTGCCGATCGACGGTGGCCGCATCACCTCCGAGCAGCGCATCACCGCGTCCCTGCCGACGCTGAAGCTGGCGCTGCAGAAAGGCGCGGCGGTCATGGTGACCTCGCACCTCGGGCGTCCGAAGGAAGGCGTCTGGAGCGAGGCCGATTCGCTGGCGCCGGTCGCTGCCCGCCTGTCGGAACTGCTCGGCGTCGACGTGCCGCTGGTGAGGGATTGGGTCGACGGTGTCGACGTGGCGCCGGGCCAGATCGTCCTGCTCGAGAACTGCCGCATGAACGTGGGCGAGGGCAAGGATGACGAAGCGCTGTCGAAACAGTACGCGTCGCTGTGCGACGTGTTCGTCATGGACGCCTTCGGCACCGCGCACCGCGCGCAGGCGTCCACGCATGGTGTGATCCGCTTCGCGCCGGTCGCCGCAGGCGGTCCGCTGCTGATGGCCGAGCTTGATGCGCTCGACAAGGCGCTGGCCAACCCGGCGCGTCCGCTGCTGGCCATCGTCGCCGGCAGCAAGGTGTCCACAAAACTGGAACTGCTGACCAGCCTGGTCGGCAAGGTCGACCAGCTGATCGTCGGTGGCGGTATCGCCAACACGTTCATCGCAGCGGAAGGCCATGCCGTGGGCAAGTCGCTGTACGAAGCGGACCTGATCGACACGGCGAAGAAGATCGACGCCGATGCGGAAGCGCGCGGCGCCGAGATCCCGCTGCCGACCGACGTCGTGGTCGCCACTGCGTTCGCCGCCGACGCACCGGCGACGGTGAAGGCCGTCGATGCCGTCGCGGAAGACGAACTGATCCTCGACATCGGCCCGCAGACCGCGCAACGCTATGCCGATCTCATCAAGTCCGCCGGCACGGTGGTGTGGAACGGGCCGGTGGGCGTGTTCGAGTTCGATGCGTTCGGCAAGGGTACCGAGACGCTGGCGCGCGCCATCGCGCAGTCGAAGGCGTTCTCCATCGCCGGTGGTGGCGACACGCTCGCGGCCGTGGACAAATACGGCATCGCCGGCGACGTCAGCTACATCTCCACAGGCGGCGGGGCGTTCCTGGAATTCCTGGAAGGCAAGACGCTGCCGGCCGTTGCCGCGCTGGAAGCGCGCGGCCAGTGAGCCGCGCCACGCTGTTCTTCGATCTCGACGGCACGCTGATCGATTCGGCCATCGGAATCACGCGCTGCATCACGCATGCCCTGACGCAGCTGGAGCATCCGGTACCGACCGACGCCGAACTGCGTGGCTGGATCGGCCCGTCGCTGCGGACCAGCTTCATGCCGCTGCTGGGCGACCCGGTCAGGGTCGAAGCGGCGGTGGAGCTCTATCTCGAGCGCTTCGAGTCGCACGGCTGGCTGGAGCACCAGGTGTACGCCGGCATCGGCGAAGCCATCGAAGTGCTGCACGCGGCTGGGCACCGGCTTGCCGTCGTCACCGCCAAGAACGAACCGCATGCGCGGAAGATCCTCGCCCACCTGCCGTTCGGTGATCGATTCGAAGACATCATCGGCGCCACTGCGGATGGCCGGTTGAGCCACAAGAAGGACCTGATTGGCGAAGCGCTCCAGCGCCTGTCGTTGGCGCCGGAGGCATGCGTCATGATCGGCGACCGGCACATGGACATCGACGGCGCGCGCCACCATGGCATGCGCAGCGTGGGCGTACTGTGGGGGTTCGGCGACGAACAGGAGCTGCGCGATGCAGGCGCGCACCATCTCGCGGGCACGCCCGACCAGTTGCGGCCCCTGTTCGCCTGAGGTCAAGCGCGCGATCAAACGCCCGTTTCATCGCCTTTTTTTGCGCACTCGGGTGTGCGTGCGCAGCATGCTGCCTGTGCGCAGAGACCAAAAAAATACCAGTCGCACGAATGCGTGGAGCATCAGGAAAGTGCTTTGAAACAGCGCTTTCCCCGCGACACGCCCTGTGCGCGGAGGGCTGTCCCGGGACAGCGGCATGACGCGGGGAATGTCAGTCGTTCCGAAGAAGTTTCGCTGTGGTAGCGTTTGCGCGATCACAGGGAATCCGCACCATGACCGAACGCCAGCGCCGCACCAAGATCCTCGCCACCCTCGGACCGGCGACGGACCCGCCCGGCGTGCTCGAAGAATTGTTCCGTGCCGGCGTCAACGTGGTGCGCCTGAACTTCTCCCACGGTGATCCGTCGGGCCAGGCCAAGCGTGCCGCGGCGGTGCGTCTGGCGGCACAGCGCGTGGGCGCGGAGGTCGGCATCCTCGCCGACCTGCCAGGGCCGAAGATCCGCGTGGAGCGGTTTGCCGAAGGCAAGGTGGTGCTGAAGACCGGCGACCGCTTCGACCTGGTGGCCCGTGTCGACGCGCCCCCGGGCGATGCCTCGCAGGTGGGCGTCAGCTATCTCGGTCTGCCGGGCGACGTGGAAGCCGGTGATGTCCTCCTGCTGGACGACGGCCTGATGCAGTTGCAGGTGGTGAAGGTCGATGGCGAGCGCATTGTCTGCACCGTGCTCAACGACGGCGTGCTGTCCGACCGCAAGGGCTTGAACAAGCAGGGCGGTGGCCTGTCGCTGGGTGCGTTGACCGAGCGCGACCGCGAGCTGATCGCGTACGTGGCCGAGAACATCGGCGTGGACTTCATCGCCGTGTCGTTCTGCCGCAATGCCGACGACATGAACGAGGCGCGCCGCATCGCGCGCGAACACGGCTGCGACGCCGCGCTGGTCTCCAAGATCGAACGCACCGAGGCCATCGAGAACCTGGCCGAGATCGTCGATGCCAGCGACGTGGTGATGGTGGCGCGCGGCGACCTGGGCGTTGAGATCGGCGATGCCGAACTGCCCGGCCTGCAGAAGAAGATCATCCGGGAGTCGCTGGCGCGCAACAAGGTGGTGATCACCGCCACCCAGATGCTGCAGTCGATGGTGGACAGCCCGATCCCCACGCGCGCCGAAGTGCTGGACGTGGCGAACGCCGTCATCGACGGCACCGACGCGGTGATGCTGTCGGCGGAAACAGCCGCGGGTAGCTATCCCGTGCGCGCGGTCGAGGCGATGGCACGCATCTGCCTGGGTGCCGAGAAGCAGTTCGAGATGGACACCGATTTCGAGAAGGCGCCGCGCAACCTGGAGCGCGCCGACCAGGCGATCGCCATGGCGACCATGTTCCTGTCCGAGCACATCGGCGTGCGCGCGATCGTGGCGATGACCGAATCCGGTGGCACGGCGCGCTTCCTGTCGCGCTTCCGTTCCAATGCACCGATCTACGCGTTCTCGCGCCACGACGGCGCGCGCCGCAAGATGGCGATGATCCGCGACGTGTTCCCCATCGCCTTCGACAGTCGTGGGCTTGCGCCGCGCGAGGCCGCGCGCGATGCGATGCGCGTGCTGCACGACCGCGAATTGCTGGCCGAGGGCGACCGCGTGATCTTCACCAGCGGCGACCACATGGAAAAGCACGGCGCCACCAACACCCTGCGCCTGTTGCAGATGGGTGAGCGCGGCAAGGCCGAGGGACTGGGCGAGCTGTAAACACCGGGAGGTTGACGCGTGACAAGGACGAACGCCTATACGCTGCTGTGCATCGCGATCCGCGCTGTCATCGTGTGGGTTGCGGCGAACTCCCTGGTCGGCGTTCCTTCGCTCCTGTTCGCGATCCGGCGCGGCGAGATGCCGCTGGGCAGCGAAGGCACGTCGCTGGCGATCATGGCGACCGTGCTCGGCCTCTTGGCGCTGGCGTGGCTCTTCGCCGACAAACTGGCGCGACTTGCCTTGTCGAGCCCGAAGGAGCAGGTGTTCGAGAGCGACCTGGAGCCGCGCGTATGGCTGGGCCTCGCCATTTCCGTCATCGGCGCCTGGTTCCTGTTCGTCGCCTTGAAGGACGCGGCCTACCTGCTGGTGCGCTGGGTGATCTTGTCGCGCGCGCTGCCAGGCTCCCTGACGTTGGACAACGGACTGGACCAGTTGCTGCCGGATGCCGTTGCCACGGTGTTCGAAGCCGTGCTCGCGATGGTGTTCCTGCTGCGCGGCCGCGGCATCTCCAACATGATCCATCGCTGGCGCTATGGTGATCTCAAAGCAGAGCCGTCGGATGCCGCGTGAGCCGGTGACGTCTGGAACCGGTTCCATGTGTTGAGGCCTGTTGCTCACCGCAGGCGCGCCGCAGCGCGTTCTTTTCCGCGTTCGCCCGCTCGGGTGGCGACGCGGGCTACAATTGGTATCTTTCCCGCCGCTTTCCCAGGAACCCCATGAGCATCGAACAGCTTGCCGAAACCGCCCAGGCCATGGTGGCCGCGGGCAAGGGCATCATCGCGATCGACGAGTCCACCACCACCATCGCCAAGCGGTTCCAGGGCGTGGGCATCGAGAACACGGAAGAGAACCGCCGCGCCTACCGCGAGCTGCTGCTCACCACGCCGAAGCTGTCGGACTACATCTCCGGCGCCATCCTGTTCGACGAGACCCTGCGCCAGTCGACCAAGGACGGCGTGCCGTTCGCCAAGTACATGAGCGACAACGGGATCATCCCCGGCATCAAGGTCGACAAGGGCACGCATGCCCTGGCCGGCTGCCCGGGCGAAGTGGTCACCGAAGGCCTCGACGGCCTGCGCGACCGCCTGAAGGAGTACTACAAGCTGGGCGCCCGCTTTGCGAAGTGGCGTGCGGTCATCACCATCGGCGAAGACATCCCCTCGGGCACCTGCATCGAGGCCAACGCGCACGCGCTGGCCCGCTATGCGGCGCTGTGCCAGGAATGCGGCCTGGTGCCGATGGTGGAACCGGAAGTGCTGATGGATGGCGACCACAACATCGAGGTCTGCTACGAAGTGACCGAGGCCGTGCTGCGCTCGCTGTTCGGCGCGCTGTATGAGCAGAACGTGCTGCTGGAAGGCACCATCCTGAAGGCGTCGATGGTCATCGCCGGCAAGGATTGCGAAGAGCAGGCCGATGTCGACGAAGTGGCCGAGTCCACCGTGATGTGTCTGAAGAGCACCGTGCCGGCGATCCTGCCGGGCGTGGTGTTCCTGTCCGGTGGCCAGACCGACGAGCAGTCCACGGCCCACCTCAATGCGATGAACCAGCTGGGCAGCCTGCCGTGGCCGCTGAGCTTCTCGTACGGCCGCGCCATGCAGCAGGCCGCGCTGAAGCTGTGGTCGCAGGACCTGGTGGGCAACTTCGCCAAGGCGCAGGCCGTGGTGTACGAGCGTGCCAAGGAAAATGGCCTGGCTGCGCAGGGCAAGTGGGAAGGCTGATCGCCTGCGCCACCTCGAAGTAATTTCGACGCCGGCCTCGTGCCGGCGTCGTCGTTTCCGGGGGTCGGAATCCGGAATCAAGGCGAGCAAGGGCAGCCTCGTCAACCAGACGATCGGCCTGTTCAACCCTCAAGACGACAACCCGTGCCGAAAGCGTGGCTGAACGGAATTCTCTGCCTTGAATATTATTGCCTAAGCAGCTATATCATAGGCACCCATGAAGACCCCCGCCGGCAAAAGCACCATCGGTTACCTGATCGCGGACCTGAGCCGGCTGTTCGGCCGGGTCTTCGACCGTCGCGCCGCCCACTTGGGCCTGACCCGCGTGCAGTGGCGCGCGCTGAAGCGCATCCACCAGAGCGAAGGCATCACCCAGTCCGAGCTGGCGGACCTGCTCGACATGGAGCCGATCGCCGTCGGCCGCGTGATCGATCGCCTGCAGAAGGCCGGCTTCGTCGAGCGCCGCAGCGACCCGGACGACCGGCGCGTCTGGCGCCTGCACCTGCTGCCGCAGTCCGACGCGGTGATGCACGACATCGAAGCCGTCGCCACGTCGGTCCGCGAGGACTGCCTGGCCGGCGTCGATCCGGACGAACTGGTGACGGCGATGAAGGTGCTCGGCCAAGTTCGCGAAAACCTCTCCCTGCTCGACCGCGCCAGTCGCGCCGAGTCCTCCCTCCGCAAGAGCTGACCCCCACCATGACCAGCAAGATCAACGAAGCCGGCGAAAGCGCGGCCAAACCCTCCGCTCCCAAGCGCCGCCGCGTGCCGGTGTGGCTGTGGGTCGCCGGCCCGCTGACGGTCGCCGGCTTCTTCGGCTGGGAGTACATGGCCTCGCAGCGTGAAGTCAGCACCGACAACGCCTACATCAAGGCCGAACGCATCCTGATCGCGCCGCAGGTCGGCGGCCGCGTGGTCGAAGTCGCCGTGCAGCAGAACCAGCCGGTGAAGAAGGGCGACCTGCTGTTCCGTATCGACGCCGATCCGCTGACGATCGCGGTGGCGCAGAACGAAGCGCTGGTCGCGCGCATGGCCAATACCGCCAGCGCCAGCCGCGCAAAGGTGGTCGGTACCGACACCTCGATCCAGGCCGCGCGCGAAACGCTGGCGTGGGCGCAGCGCGATTTCCAGCGCATGCAGCAGCTCGCCGGCCAGCAGCTCGTCTCGCGCAAGATGCTGGACGACGCGCGCCACGCGGTCGCCGAAGCGCGCACCGACCTGGGCGACGCCATCGCCACGCAATCCGAGGCCACCGCTTCGCTGAGCGGCAGCCCGGGTACGCCTACGCAGGACCTGCCCGAATATCGCGCCGCGATGGCGATGCTGGCCAAGGCCAGGCTGGACCTGGCGCATGCGGAAGTGCGCGCGCCCGCGGACGGCATCGTCGGCCTGCACGACCTGCAGGTGGGCGAGTACATCAACGTCGGCCAGTCTGCAATGCCGCTGGTCGCCACCTCGCCGATCTGGGTGGAAGCCAACTTCAAGGAAACCGAGCTGACGAAGATGCAGGTCGGCCAGGCCGCGACGATCGAAGTCGACTCCTACCCCGGCGTGAAGTGGAAGGCGCACGTGGCCTCCATCGCACCCGCCTCCGGCGCGGAGTTCAGCGTGCTGCCGCCGCAGAACGCCACCGGAAACTGGGTGAAGATCGTGCAGCGCATCCCCGTGCGCCTCGAGATCGACAGCGCCGCCGCCGACGCGCCGCAGTTGCGCGCCGGCATGAGCGCCGACGTGCATGTCGAGCTGCGCGAGGGTGCCATCGCCTCCAGTCGCGCGACCGCCGCGCGCTGAGGTTTGTTTTCCATGTCATCCCGGGCGTGCGCGGATGCGGGCGAGGGCACTGTGGTGGGGCCCGGCCCCGCTGACGCCGCGCCCCGGGTGACCTCTGGATCGGCGTGCATCGTGCGCATCGATCCCTTCCGGAATTCCCCATGAGCACAACTGCCGTTCCCGCTGCGCCTGCGCAGGAAGACACCGGCAAGCGCACGCTGCTGGTCGGTTCGGTGATGCTGGCCACGCTGATGCAGGCGCTGGACACGACCATCGCCAACGTCGCGCTGCCCGACATGCAGGGCTCGCTGTCGGCCACCCAGGACCAGGTGTCGTGGGTACTGACCAGCTACATCGTCGCCGCCGCCATCCTGACCCCGGTGACCGGTTGGCTGGCGGGCCGATTGGGGCGCCGCCGCCTGCTGATCATTGCGGTCAGCGGCTTCACCGTCGCCTCGTTGCTGTGCGGCATCGCCAGCGGCATCGGCGAAATGGTGCTGTTCCGCATCCTGCAGGGCGTGTTCGGCGCGTCGCTGGTGCCGATCTCGCAGTCGCTGCTGCTGGATGCTTTCCCGAAAGAAAAGCACGGCGCCGCGATGGCGATGTGGGGCATGGGCATCATGGTCGGCCCCATCCTCGGTCCGCCGCTGGGTGGTTTCCTGACCCAGAACTACAGCTGGCACTGGGTGTTCCTGATCAACCTGCCGATCGGCATCCTCGCGCTGGTCGGCATCATGGCCAGCGTGAAGAAGGACGTGGTGCAGGAGCGCAAGCTCGACGGTGTCGGGCTGGGCCTGCTGGCGCTGGGCATCGGCGCGCTGCAGTTGTTCCTCGATCGCGGGCAGAGCGAAGACTGGTTCGGCAGCGTCGAGATCCAGATCGAAGCCGCGCTCGCCTTCCTCGCGCTGTACATGTACGGCTTGTGGTGGTGGCGCAAGCGCGACAACGCACTGCTCGACCTGGGCCTGCTGAAGAACGCGAACTTCGCGGTCGGCTGCGCGCTGATCTTCGTCGTCGGTATCGTGCTGTTCGCCACACTGGCGCTGCTGCCGCCGTACCTCAGTACGCTGATGAACTACCCGGTGCTGACCATCGGCCTGGTGCTGGCGCCGCGTGGCGTCGGCACCATGTTCAGCATGATGGTCGTCGGTCGCCTGCTGGGTCGCATCGATGCGCGCTGGCCGATCCTGGTCGGCATGGGATTGATGGTGTTCTCGCTGCATGGCATGACCCAGTTCGGGCCGAATGCGTCGATGCAGTCCATCGTCTGGCTGGGTGTGGTGCAGGGCATGGGGTTGGGCCTGGTGTTCGTGCCCATCTCCACTGTCGCCTACGCGACACTGGAGCCCCACCAGCGCACTGAAGCCGCCGGCCTCTTCAGCCTGGTGCGCAACATCGGCTCATCGGTCGGCATCTCGGTGGTGATGACGATGCTGTCGCGCGCCATGCAGGTGAACCATGCCGAGATCGGTGCGCGCATTCCCGCGTTCGGTGCGGAGACCACGCTGCTGCCCGCGGCGATGGATCCGTCCACGGCCACCGGTCTGGCGATGCTCAATGCCGAGGTCAACCGGCAGGCAGCGGCCATCGGCTATCTCAACGACTTCAAACTGATGATGCTACTGACGCTGGTGTCGATGCCGCTGGTGCTGCTGATGCGCGGCGGCAAGGCGCCGTCGGGCGGCAGTACCGGTGCGGATGCGGCCGCGGCACACTGACATGCGCATCGAAGGCCTGCACCACGTTGCGATCATCGCGTCGGACTACGCGCGATCGAAGCACTTCTACACCGGGGTGCTGGGGTTGCGCGTCGTCGCCGAGCACTACCGGGCCGAACGCGATTCCTGGAAGCTCGACCTCGCGTTGCCTGATGGCGCGCAGGTCGAGCTGTTCTCGTTCCCTTCGCCGCCGCCGCGCGTGTCACGGCCGGAAGCGTGTGGTCTGCGCCATCTGGCCTTGCGTGTGGTCGACATCGACGCCGCCATCGCGCACCTGCAGGCGCACGGCGTGACGACAGAACCGGTGCGCGTGGACGAGTACACCGGTCGCCGCTTCACCTTTTTCGCCGACCCGGACGATCTGCCGTTGGAACTGTACGAAAACTAGCGGTGCCCCCTTTCCTGTAGGAGCGACGTAAGTCGCGACCGCACGCTGTCGGCTTGCGCGCGCGCATCAGTTAATCCAAGGAGCCGACACGTCCGCTGGGTTCTGCGGCTTCCCTGGCAGCCTGGATCCGCGGTCGCGACCTACATCGCTCCTACAGTGCTTCAGGGATCGCTCCTGCGCACAAGGGCTGCTAAGTTGGCCTACCGACAGCAGCAGGTCCATGCGATGAAACGGCTGATTGCTCCCTTGTTGGCTCTCACTCCAATGCTGATGCCCATGCCCGCATCGGCCAACGATCCCGGCTGGCTCGCCGGCCACTGGTGCGGCCAGCGCGGCAAGACCTTCAGCGAGGAAACCTGGATGGCGCAGCGGGGCGGACTGCTCGTCGGCATGCACCGCGACACGCGCGAGGGCAGGGTGAGCGGCTTCGAGTTCATGCGCATCGCGCAGCAGGATAGACGCTGGGTGTTGCTCGCGCAGCCCGGCGGTGGTGCGGTGACCGAGTTTCCTGCGCAGAGCGTGACGCAGGATCGGGTGGTGTTCGCCAATCCGGCCCATGACTTCCCGAAGCGCGTGATCTATTCGCGCTCCGACGTCGACACGCTGCATGCCCGCGTGGACGATGGCCGCGATGACGGCAAGGCGCTGGAATGGACGTGGCGGCGCGACTGCGACGCACCGCCGGCCGATTGAACCTTACGGCAGCGCGGCTTCGCCCAGCGAGGCCAGCCAGTCGTCGTCCGAGCCTTCGTTGACGCCTTCAAACAGCGGCGTGGAGAAATAGCGCTCGCCGGTGTCGGGCAGCATCGCCAGCAGCACGTCGCCGGGCTTGGCCTTCTGCGCGACCTGCAGCGCGGCCGCCACGGTGGCGCCGCCGGAAATGCCCACGAAGATGCCTTCCTCGGCCGCCAGGCGGCGCGCGGTGGCGATGGATTCCACGTCGGTCACCGGCAGGATTTCGTCGGCGACCTCGCGGTTTAGCACGTCCGGCACGAAGTCCGGAGTCCAGCCCTGGATCTTGTGCGGCTGCCATTCCTTGCCCTGCAACAGCGAGGCGCCGGCCGGTTCGGAGGCGGTGATGCGTACTTCTGGACGCGCGACCTTCAACACTTCGCCGACGCCCGTGAGCGTGCCGCCCGTGCCCCAGCCCGTGACGAAGTGATCGAGTCGCTGGCCGGCGAAATCGCGCAGGATTTCCGCCGCCGTCGTTTGCCGGTGATAGGCGGGGTTGGCGGGATTGGCGAACTGGCGGGCGAGGAACCAGCCGTGCTGCTTCGCCAGTTCCTCTGCGCGGCGGACCATGCCGCTGCCGCGCTCGGCGGCGGGCGTCAGGATGACCTTGGCGCCGTAGGCGCGCATCAGCTTGCGGCGCTCGATGGAGAAGGTTTCCACCATCGTGGCGACGAACTTGTAGCCGCGCGCGGCGGCCACCATCGCCAGCGCCACGCCGGTGTTGCCCGAGGTCGCTTCGACGATGGTATCGCCGGGTTTCAGCAGGCCCTTGGCTTCGGCGTCGAGGATGATCGCCAAGGCCAGGCGGTCCTTCACCGAGCCACCGGGGTTGAACGATTCGACCTTGGCGTACAGCGTGACGTGCTCGGGCGCGATGCGGTGCAGCTTGACGACCGGGGTGCGGCCGATGGTGTCCAGGATGCTGTCGTAAACGGCCATGGGGTCTCCGTGGGTAAGCGGTGGATCAGGCGGCCTGCAGTGTGGGCGCCGGAAGGTTGCGGGAATGTATGGAGGCGGCTGCACCGATGGGCGGCGCGCCGAACCAGTGCAGCGTGCCGGCGAGCGCGGCGACTTCGCCCAGGATCAGCAGCGCAGGTGAGCGTACTTGCTGGGAACGCGCGATCTCCGGCAGATCGGCCAGCGTGCCGCTCACCACCCGCTGGTCGCGCCGGGAGCCGTTTTCGACCAGCGCGAACGGCGTGGAGGCCGCGCGACCGTGGGCTATCAGCCGGTCCCGCAGCCCTTCCAGCCCGGCCACGCCCATGTAGACGGCGAGCGTCTGCCGCTCCTGCGCCAGCGCGTGCCAGTCCAGCGTGTCGAACGAGTCCTTGCAGTGCGCGGTCACCAGTTTCACCGACTGCGCGTGGTCGCGATGGGTCAGTGGAATGCCGGCGTAGGCGGCGCAGGCCACGGCGGCGGTGATGCCGGGCACCACTTCGTAGGGAATGCCGTGGCCGCGCAGGAATTCAAGTTCCTCGCCACCGCGGCCGAACACGAACGGATCACCGCCCTTCAGTCGCACCACGCGCCTTCCCTCACGCGCGTGTTCCAGCATCAGCGCATGGATGTCGTCCTGGCGGGTGCTGTGTCCCGTGGCCGACTTGCCCACTTCGATGTACGTCGCATCGCGACGGCCAAGGCGCAGCACATCCTCGCTGACCAGACGGTCGTGCAGGATCACGTCAGCCTCGTTCATCGCCCGCAATGCATTGAGTGTCAGCAGTCCAGCATCGCCGGGGCCGGCGCCGACCACCGCCACGGAGCCGGGGTGCGCCGTGGCCGCGCGCTGGTCCAGCATGGCCTGGAAATGCTGTTCCGCCTGCGCATGCAACTGCTGGCGGAACAGGCGGGGCAAGGGACCCGCCAGCAGCGTCTCGAAGAAGCGGCGCCGCTCGCCGGGTTGCGGGAAACGCTGGCGGATACGATAGCGCTGACGGGTGAACAGGTCGGCCAGCGAGGCCCAGGAATCATCCAGCAACGTTTCCAGTTGGCGGCGCAGGTGGCGCGCCAGCATCGGCGCACCACCGCCGCTGGAGATGGCGACCTGCAGCGGACCGCGTTCGACGATGGCGGGCACGTGGAAGCTGGAAAGTTCACCGTCGTCCACGACATTGGCGAACACGTGGCGCGCTTCGGCGGCGGTGGCGACCGCGCGGTTGACCGCCGTGTCGTCGGTCGCGGCGACCACCAGCCATGTACCGGCGAGCCAATGGGCATCGAAGTGGCCGGGAATCCAGTCGATCCGGCCTTCCCCGTGCCAGGCGCGCAGGCGCGGGGTCAGGTCCGGCGCGCCGACACGGGGACGTGCACCGGCATGCAGCAGCGCTTCGGTCTTCCGCTCCGCCACCGGCCCGCCGCCCACGACCAGTACCCGGCGGTCTTTCAGGTCGGCGAACAGGGGAAACAACGGAGCGCTCACGGGCATCGGGTAGATGGCGACTGGGGTGCTGACCGTACTGCCGCGTCAGGGTGGTCGGAAATGACATCCCACGAAAACCATATAGCTTGCGGTTATAAGCCATGGCGGCTACGGTCCGGGCAAATCCTCTACAGTCCAAGGCCCCCTCCCGGTGGGCCGACGTGCCCCCACGCCGATGACGCTGACCCAACTTCGTTACCTGGTGGCCATCGCCGACGCCGACCTCAACATCACGCTGGCGGCGGCGCGGGTGCATGCCACCCAGCCCGGTCTGTCCAAGCAGCTGAAGCAGTTGGAAGATGAACTCGGCTTCCTGCTGTTCGTGCGCAAGGGTCGCAGCCTGGAAGCCGTGACACCGGCCGGCCACGAAGTCATCGACCGGGCCCGTCTGGTGCTGGGCGAGGCCAACAACATCCGCACCTATGCCGCCAACCAGCGCCGCGAGAGCCAGGGCCAACTGGTGCTGGTCACCACCCATACGCAAGCACGCTTCGTGCTGCCACCGGCCATTGCGCAGATCAAGCGCGATTTCCCGCAGGTCAGCGTGCATCTTCAGCAGGCACCGGAAAGCACGGCGCTGGACCTGCTGACGCAGGGCGATGCCGACATGGCCGTGGTCAGTACCGCCGGCGATCCGCCACAGGCGGGCATCGCCGTGCCGCTGTACCGCTGGCGAAGGCTGGTGCTTGTGCCGCGCGGCCATGCGCTGGAGCAGCTCGGTCGCGTGCCTGCGATGGCCGACCTCGCCGACCAACCGTTGATCAGCTACGAGTCGTCCACTCGCCCGGGTTCGTCCTTGCAGCGTGCCTTCGCCAAGGTGGGGCTGGAGCCGAACATCGCCCTGACGGCGCTTGATGCCGACCTGATCAAGACCTACGTCCGCGCCGGCCTCGGCGTGGGCCTGCTGGCGGAGATGGCGGTGAATGCAGCCGACACCGACCTGCGCGCCTGGCCGGCACCGCCCGAGGTTAAGGAGTGTATCGCCTGGGCCGTGTTGCCACGCGAGCGGGTGCTGCGCGATTACGCGCTGGACCTGGTGCGCGCGCTGGCGCCCCAGATCGACCGCCGCGACCTGCGGCGGGTGATCGACGGCAACCAGGACCCGGACTGGCCGGAGCCGCCCACCTGGCAGTCGTTGACGCAGACGATCACGAGCTGATGGTTCCCCTGATCGCGTGATTGACGCGGCCTGCCCGCGGGAGCGAGTCTGCGCACCATCGCCCCCGCCTGATCCGCCATGAACCGCATCTCCCGGATGGTCGCCCGCATGTATACCCCGGCCGTGGTGCTCGCGGTCGGCGGCTTCGCCACGGCGGAAGTGGTGACGCGAACCGAACGCGCGCTCGGCGACATCACGCCGCAGCGGTTGGCTTCGTTGTCGTTCCTGTTGGCCATCCTGCTCGGAACGGCGTGGGCATTGCATTCCAGTTGGCGCCTGTATCGCTGGGCGCGCGGCCGCGAGCTGCGCTGCGCCTGCGGCGGCATGATGTCGCGCGTGCGCTACAACCGGCAGCGGCAGAAGTACCGCAAGTGCCTGGCCTGTGGGGGCAAGACGCTGGAAGGTGCGCATTGCGGCAACGCGTGAGGTGGCGGTTCGATCCTGTCGCGGCGGCATGGGCGCTGGGCCTGTTCGTGCTGCTCGTCCTGCTGGCGACAGTGGGCGCGCGGCTTGGCTGGATCCGCAGCTTCGCAGGCGATGTCTTCGCCGTGATCTGGGTGCATTGCCTGCTCGCCACCGTCGTGTGGATGCGCCCGCCGGTGCGGCCGCTGCTTGCGCTCGCCGTGGGACTGGCGGTCGAGGCGGCGCAATACGTCAGCCAGCAGACGGCCTGGCAGGTGGCGTCGCCGGTGCTGCGCATCGTGCTGGGCAGCACGCCGGACTGGCTTGACGTGGTCGCCTACCTGATCGGCTTCGTGCTGGCCTGCGTGATGGAAAGGCGCGTGGCGGTCAAGCCCGCCGCCTGATCGCTCACGAAGGACAGCGCCCGCCGACCGCCCGTTGCGCGACGCACTCGCGGTAGCCGTCGGGCAGGCCGCGGATCTCGTGCGTCCTGCCGGGCGCCAGCACGAAGTCCTCCAGCGTGATGCGCACGCAGGCGCCGGGATTCTCGCCCGATGCCGGCGCCGGGCACTTCTCTATGTAGATGCGGTAGTGGCACTGGCCGCTTTCGCTGGCGAAGCACTCGAACGTCGCCACGCCCTCCTTCAGCGTGCTCTTGCTGAAGAGCGTGTCCACGCCGTTGGCGCTGCTGTGGTGGATGGTGGTGACGCTGGGCTTCTCGTTGCATCCCGCCAGGGCCATCAGGCAGGACAGCAGGGAGGTGACGATGCGCATGGCGTTTCCTCTGGTGTTTCGATGGGCAAAGGCAAGCCATCCACGACGCAGGTGCGCCGTGCCGGTGATGCCACGTTGGATGCCGCGCGGAGCGGTCGGGTTTAGAGCGGCGACTACATGTTGCGGAACAGGCTCATGAAGGGCTGGCTGACGGTCAGTGTTTCCGGCCGCGTCTTCAACTTCAGCCGGCCACGGCCCGTGTCATCGCGACTGACCGATGCCACGGCCTTCATGTTGACGATGGTGGAGCGGTGGATCTGCTTGAACGTGTTGGCATCCAGCGAATCGAGCAGCTCTCGCAGCGGGGTGCGCAGCAGCGATTCGCCCTCGGCCGTCATCACCGTGGTGTACTTGTTGTCGGCCTGGAAGTAGGCCACATCGTCCACCATGATCAACTTGGTGTCCTTGCCGACGCTGGCGGTGATCCAGACCAGCGGCGGCTTGCTCGACGCGCCTTGTCGCGTCGACAGGTGGCGCAGCAGCGCGTCCAGCGTGGCGCCATCCGGGTGCCCTGCCGCGGCGCGCGCCTGGATCCGCTGCACGGTCGCCAGCAGGCGCTCGCGGGTGATCGGTTTCAGCAGGTAGTCGATGGCGCCCTGTTCGAACGCATCGATCGCGTACTGGTCGTAGGCGGTGACGAACACTACCTGCGTGCGCGGGCTGGCTTCGGTCAGTCCACGGGCGACTTCGATGCCGCTCAGGCCGGGCATGCGGATGTCGAGGAAGGCCACGTCCGGCCTCAGTTCGGCGATGGATTCGAGCGCGCTGGCGCCATCTTCGCATTCGGCGACGATGTCCAGCTGCGGCCAGGCGTCCTTCAGTAGCGAGGACAGCGCGGTGCGCAGCAGCTCCTCGTCTTCGGCGATCACACCCCGGAAGTTCATGGCTGTGCTCCCGTGTGGCCGAGCGGCAGGGTCAGCGTAGCGGCCACGCCACTGGGGAAGTTGGACACGATGGCGAACGAAGCTTCGCTGCCGAAGGTCAGGCGCAGGCGTTCGCGCAGGTTCTTCAGGCCGATGCCGGTGCCGGTGCTCTGGCCGCCGAAGCCTTGGCCGTCGTCGGCGACGGTCAGCGTCGCATGGTCGTCGTGCTGCCGCGCCAGGATCCAGATGGTGCCGCCGCCGGTCTTGGGTTCCAGCCCGTGCTTGATGGCGTTCTCCACCAGCGTCTGCAGCATCATCGACGGCATCGGCACCGCCTTCAGCGTATCCGGCACTTCCACCTGCACGTTGAGGCGTGTGCCCATGCGGATCTTCAGGATCTCCAGGTAGGCCTGGGTGCGCTCCAGTTCCTCACCCAGCGTGGACAGGGCGTCGTCGGTGCGCGGCAGCGAGCTGCGCAGGTAGTGGATCAGGTGGCCGAGCATGATGTCGGCGCGTGGCGGATCGGTGCGGGTCAGCACCTGTGCGCTGGCCAGCGTGTTGTAGAGGAAGTGTGGTTCCACCTGCGCGTTGAGCAGGTTCAGGCGCGCGACGGTCAGTTCCTTCTCGCTGACGGTCTTCACGACATCGGCCTGCTCCTGGCGGCGCTGGTCGGCGACGCGGCGGGTGATGGCGCGGGTGACGGCTTCGGCGTTCTCCACGTTCACGCCGTCGTCCAGCACGAACAGGTCCAGCCAGGCGCTGGCATCCGGGCCCAGCATCAGCGTGATGCTGCTGGTGCCATTGCCGGGCGTGACCGTGGCTTGCACCAAGTCACGCTTCACCGCGAAGCGGGCCATGATGTTGAAGCGCGACGGCTGGCTGGGGCCGTCGAAACTGTCCACGCGGCGCACCTTGACCCGGACCTGCAGGCTGTCGGGTGCGCTTTCTGCGTCCTCGGCGCGCGGCAGTTCGCGCAGCGCGCCCTCGATCAGGTCGAAGGCGGCGGCCGTATCCAGCGGCACTTCGATCTGCCGGCGCTGGCGGCTCGACAGCGTGGTGCTGTCCAGGCGCCCGGTGATCAGCCAGATGCGGCGCAGGTGGCTGATCGTGCCGATCAGTACCGAGATCATCACCAGCGTCGCAGCCAGGTTGAACAGCCAGCTGGCGCCGCCGGACAGGAACGTGTGCTCGAAGAGGCCGTTCCACACGAAGCCCGTCATCAGGATCGCGCCGAACCAGGCAACGAGGATGCGGATGATCAGGAGCAGGCTGGGGAACACGTCGGGCACCGCGGCTTCGGGAGTGCCGTGGAGGATAGCCCGCCGGTCCCGGGAGGGAAGAGGGCGCGCGACGGATCCCGCGATGCGGCGACGAAACCGGGCTGGCCCGACGCGAATGCCTCAGGCCGCCGGGGCGGCCATCAGACGTCGATGTGGATGCCGCACTCGCGCTTGAGGCCGTTGAAGCGGG
Organism: uncultured Pseudoxanthomonas sp.; assembly: GCA_966210745.1. Classification (GTDB taxonomy): domain Bacteria; phylum Pseudomonadota; class Gammaproteobacteria; order Xanthomonadales; family Xanthomonadaceae; genus Pseudoxanthomonas_A. The sequence continues at coordinate 75,376 of CBIHLJ010000003.1, read as the reverse complement.
TGTCCTCCTCGCGCATGCCGGGCTCCCAGCGGCGCGTGGTGTGGAAGTCGCCGATCGACACGTAACCCTGCTCCCACAGCGGGTGGTAGGGCAGGCCGTGCTGCTTCATGTACTGCCAGACATCACGGTCGGTCCAGTCGACGATGGGGTTGATCTTCCAGCGGTCCTCGCGCTGCTGCAGCACAGGTGCGTTGGCTCGGCTGGTGGCCTGGCTGCGGCGCAGGCCGGTGAACCAGGTGCCCACGCCCAGTTCCTTCAGGGCGCGCTTCATCGGTTCGACCTTGCGCAGGCTGTTGTACTGCTCGATGCCGACCAGGCCCTGTTCCCACAGGCGGCCGTGGCGCGCCTCCATCCAGGCGCGGCTGACCAGCGGACGGAACACCTGCAGGTTGAGCGTCAGGCGCTCGGTCAGTTCGTCGGCGAAGCGGTAGGTCTCGGGGAACAGATAGCCGGTGTCGATCAGCACCACGGGAATGTCCGGCTTCTGCCGGGTGACCATGTGAAGCAGCACGGCCGCCTGCGCGCCGAAGCTGGAGGACATCGCGGCTTCTGCCGGGCCGTGCTTGAGCGCCCAGGTGACGCGCTGCTCGGCGGTCTGCGTTTCCAGCCACGCGTTGTGCTCGGCGATCTGGTCGGTGTCCAGGGAAAGGGCGAGGGCGCTCATGCGTGCAGTTCCAGTGCGATCTGTCGGTGGGTGGGGTAGGCGGGCAGGGCGACCACGCCACTGCGGTGCAGGAAGTCGCCAAAGCCTTCGCCATCGGTGCGTTCGCCGGCATAACGCGCGAACAGCTCGTCCAGCGTGGCGAGGATGGCGGCCTCGTCGATGTTCTCGCGGTACAAGGTATTGAGCCGTTGGCCCCGCGCATCGCCGCCGAGCATCAGGTTGTAGCGGCCCGGCGCCTTGCCCACGAGGGCGATCTCGGCGAGGTAGGGACGCGAGCAGCCGTTCGGGCAGCCGGAGATGCGCAGCAGGATCGGCGCATCGCGCAGGCCGTGCTTCTCCAGCAGCGGCTGCAGACGATCGGTGAAGTCGGGCAGGTAGCGCTCCGCTTCCGCCATCGCCAGGCCGCAGGTCGGCAGGGCCACGCAGGCCACCGCCGCGCGCTGAAGGGCCGTGCCGAGGCGCTCGCCGGCGTCCAGCCCGTGCGTCTTCACCAGCGTGTCGATGCGCTCGCGCTCGCCGGCCGGCACGCCGGCGATGACGAGATTCTGGTTCGCCGTCATCCGGAACTCGCCGCTATGCACGTTGGCGATCTCGCGCAGGCCGGTCAGGTGCGTCGCATGTGCGGTGTCGGCGATGCGGCCGGCGAACAGATGCAGGGTCAGGTGCCAGCGGCCGTCTTCGCCTCCCACCCAGCCGTAACGATCGCCGTTGTGCTCGAAGCGGAACGCGCGCGTCGGCTGCAGCGTCACGCCACTGCGGCGTTCGATCTCGCCGACCACGGTGTCCAGGCCGTGGTCGTCGATGGTGTACTTGAAGCGCGCGCGCTTGCGCAGTTCGCGGTTGCCCAGGTCGCGCTGGGTGGTGACCACGGCCGTGGCGACATCGAGCAGTTGCTCTGGCGTGATGAAGCCGATCACGTTGCCGACGCGCGGGTAGGTCTCGGCATCGCCATGCGTCGCGCCCATGCCGCCTCCGATCACCAGGTTGAAGCCGGCGAGCGCTCCGTCTTCGAGGACGGCGATGAAGCCGAGGTCGTTCGCGAACACGTCCACATCGTTGACCGGCGGGACCGCGAAGCCGACCTTGAACTTGCGCGGGAGGTAGGTGGCCCCATAGATCGGCTCTTCTTCCTCGCCGCTGCCGGCCACGCGCTCCTCGTCCAGCCAGATCTCGTAGTAGGCACGCGTGTTCGGCAGCAGGTGCTCGGACAGTTTCGCGGCCCAGGCCTGCACCTCGGCGTGCGCGCGCGATTCCAGCGGGTTGGCCGCGACCAGCACGTTGCGGTTGACGTCGCCGCAAGCCGCCAGCGTGTCGATCAGCGTGGCGTTGATGGCCTGCATCGTCGCCTTGAGCTCGCGCTTGATCACGCCGTGGTACTGGAAGGCCTGGCGCGTGGTGATGCGCAGCGAGTGGTTGGCGTACTGCGTGGCGATGGCATCCAGCTTCAGCCATTGCGCCGGCGTCACCACGCCCCCGGGCGTGCGCGTGCGGATCATGAACTGGTAGGCCGGCTCCAGCTTCTGGCGGCGACGCTCGTCGCGCAGGTCGCGGTCGTCCTGCTGGTAACTGCCGTGGTACTTGATCAGGGTCTGGTCCGACTCGCGCAGCGCGCCGGTGACCGGATCGGTCAGGCTCTCGAGCAGGCTGCCGCGCAGGCGGTGGCTCTCGGATTTGATGTCTTCGACAGAGTGGTTGCTCATGGGTATTCCACTGTAGGAGCGACGTGAGTCGCGACCGGAGAGTTGCAGGTCGCGACTCACGTCGCTCCTACAACAGCGGAGGGTCGTCAGTACACGTCGCGGCTATAGCGCCCCTCCGTTTGCAGGTTCACCAGGTACTCGCGCGCGGCGTCCTCATCCAGTCCGCCGTGCTCGACCACGATGGCCTGCAGCGCGGCCTGCACGTCCTTGCCCATCGCGATGGCGCCGCAGACATACAGGTGCGCGCCGTTCTGCAGCCAGTTGTAGACCTCGCGGCCACGCTCGCGCAGGCGGTCCTGCACGTAGATCTTGCGGGCCTGGTCGCGCGAGAACGCCAGGTCCAGGCGATGCAGTTCGCCGCTGCGCAGCGCGTCCTGCCACTCGCTCTGGTAGAAGAAACCGTGGTTGAAGTGCTGGGCGCCGAAGAACAGCCAGTTGCGACCGCGCGCGCCGGTCTCGGCGCGTTCCTGCACGAAACCACGGAACGGTGCCACGCCGGTCCCCGGGCCGATCATCAGGATGTCGCGGCTTCCGTCGGCGGGTACGCGGAAGCGTTCGTTGGCCTCGACGTAGACCGGCACCTGGTCGCCTTCGTCGCGTGCGGCGAGGAAGCCGCTCGCGGCACCGCCGTGCGCATGGCCGAAGGCGTCGTAACCCAGCACATCGACGGTAAGGTGGGCTTCTTCGCCCACGCGCTTGCGGCTGGAGGCGATCGAATAGAGACGCGGCGCGAGCGGACGCAGCGCGGCGACCAGTTCCTGCGCGGACCAGCCCGCCGGCCAGCGACGCAGGACGTCGACCAGCTGGTGTGTGTTGAACAGCTGCGTCAGTGCAGCGCTCTGAGCGGGCGCGAGCAGCGCATTGAGTTCGTCGGCCTGCGCGTGCGCGGCATGCGTGGCCAGGAACGGACGCGACAGCCGGGTCAGCTCGCGGCGCGCGGCCAGCCACTCGCGCAGCGGCAGCACGTCGCCCCCTTCGTTGACGGTGCTGTCGCCGTCCAGCCGCAGCGCTTCCAGCACGTCATCCACCAGCGAGGTTGGGTTCCGGTGGCGCACGCCCAGCGCGTCACCGGGTTCGTAATGCAGCCCGCTGCCTTCCAGCGACAGCTCGATGTGGCGCACGTCCTTGTCGGCCACGCCGTGCTGGCCGAAGCGCGGGCCCTTGAAATCGCGGCCGCTGATGCGCTGGTTGAGCAGCAGCTCGGCGGGGAAGGGATGCTCGTGCGACCACACGGCCGCATGGCCGGGGCGCAGCGGCGTGACTGTCGCCAGCGGAGCGGCGCCAGCCGTCGGTGTCTTCAGCAGGTCGCGCGCATGCGCCAGCGCCTGCTCGCGCCACGGGGTCGCGACCGTCTCGATGTCGAGGTCGGCTAGGCCGGCGGCGAACAGCCGGCTGCCGCCGAGTTCGGCCAGACGTGCGTCCAGCCGGGTGGCGATGCCGCAGAAGTCGGCATAGCTGGAATCGCCCAGGCCGAGCACGGCGTACTTCAATTCCGGCAGCTTCGGTGCACGCTTGCCGCGCAGGAATTCGACCAGGCCGATGCTGTCGTCGGGTGGATCGCCTTCGCCCTGGGTACTGATGACGAAGTAGAGAAGACGTTCCGTCGCCAGTTCGCGCTGCGGGTACGCATCGGCACGCAGCAGGCGGACCGACAGGCCCGCGGCTTCGGCCTGCTGGGCCAGTACTTCGGCGGCGCGACGGGCATTGCCGGTCTGGCTGCCGTAGACGATGGTCAGGCGCTGCGCGGCCAGCACGCCCTGGGCCGGAAGGATCGTCCGGGACGGCGTGGCGGCGGACGCGGCCTGTGGGGCCAACTGCGCCTGCGCCAGGCCGGCGGCGTAGCCGGAGACCCACCACAGGCTGGCGCCGTCCAGGCCGGCGACCGCCTGGGCCAGCAGCGCCCGCCGTTCCTCCGCGAGGGGGATGGGGGCAAGGACAGGCTGGGTGGCGGACATCGGCGTGGCCCGTGGGCGCGACTGGGACGACCGATGGTAGGGAGGGGCGCCGACCGCCAGAAAGGATGCGTGGTTATGGGCTTATGGCCGCAGCTTATTTCGCCTGCATGAGCCGCCGGCCGAATACTGCCGGCCTCCCGGACCCCGTGGCGACGCCCTGCTAGGCTAGCCCGTCCGGATCCACTGCCCCCTTTGCCCGCCGCGATGACTGCCGTGCCCCGCCTGTCCCACCTCGACCGCCTGGAAGCGGAAAGCATCCATATCCTGCGGGAGGTCGCCGCCGAATTCCGCAACCCGGTGCTGCTGTACTCGGTGGGGAAGGACAGCTCGGTGCTGCTGCACCTGTTGCTGAAGGCGTTCGCTCCGGCGCGGCCGCCGATCCCGTTGCTGCACGTGGACACCCGCTGGAAATTCCGCGAGATGATCGCCTTCCGCGACCGGCGCGCTGCCGAGACCGGCGTGGACCTGCGCGTGCACATCAATCCGGACGGCATCGCCCGTGACATCGGGCCGATCAGCCACGGCGCCACCGTCCACACCGACGTGATGAAGACCCAGGGCCTGAAGCAGGCGCTGGACCACTACCGTTTCGACGCGGCCATCGGCGGCGCCCGTCGCGACGAGGAAAAATCGCGCGCCAAGGAGCGCGTGTTCTCGTTCCGCAACGACAGGCACCGCTGGGACCCGAAGAACCAGCGCCCCGAACTGTGGAATCTCTACAACGCCCGCATCAACACCGGCGAGAGCGTGCGCGTGTTCCCGCTGTCGAACTGGACCGAGCTGGACATCTGGCTTTACATCTACCGCGAGCACATCCCGGTGGTGCCGCTGTACTTCGCCGCCGAACGTCCCGTGGTGGAGCGCGACGGTGCCCTGCTGATGGTCGATGACGAACGCCTTCCGCTGCGCGAGGGCGAAGTGCCCCAGCAGCGCCGCGTGCGCTTCCGCACCCTGGGTTGCTACCCGCTGACCGGCGCCATCGACTCCGACGCCGATTCGCTGGAGAAGATCATCGCCGAGATGCTGGTGACCACCAGTTCCGAGCGCCAGGGCCGGGTGATCGACCAGGACCCGGGTGCATCGATGGAGAAGAAGAAGCTGGAGGGTTACTTCTGATGAGCATCCCTCCACCGTCGTCCCAGCGCACGCTGGGACCCAAGTTGGTGTTCGCGCGATCAATGACGCTTGCCGGGGCACCCTGCAAGATCAAGATGGATCCCAGCGTTCGCCGGGATGACGATACTGGTCTGGAGTTGACGCGCATGAAGATGATGCCGGTGGCCGCTGCATGAATACCGCAGGCGACATCGCCACCTACCTCAAGCAGCACGAATCCAAGCCGCTGCTGCGCTTCATCACCTGCGGCAGCGTGGATGATGGCAAGAGCACACTGATCGGTCGCCTGCTGTACGACAGCAAGCGCCTGTTCGACGACCAGCTGGCCGCGCTGGAAAAGGACAGCCGCAAGCACGGCACCCAGGGCGAGCGCATCGATTACGCGCTGCTGCTGGATGGGTTGGCTGCCGAGCGCGAGCAGGGCATCACCATCGACGTGGCTTACCGCTACTTCGATACGGACAAACGCAAGTTCATCGTCGCCGACTGCCCCGGGCACGAGCAGTACACGCGCAACATGGCCACGGGCGCATCCACTGCGGACCTGGCCGTGGTGTTGGTGGATGCGCGCAAGGGCCTGCTGACGCAGACGCACCGGCACAGCTATATCGTCTCACTGCTCGGCATCCGCCACGTGGTGCTGGCGGTGAACAAGATGGACCTGGTGGACTTCGACCAGGCCGTGTTCGAACGCATCGCCGCGGATTACCGTGCGCTCGCGCAGCGGCTCGGCATTGCATCGATCACCTGCATCCCGCTGTCGGCGCTGGAAGGCGACAACCTGTCCGCGCGCTCCACGCGCACGCCCTGGTACACCGGCCCCGCCTTGCTGGAACATCTGGAAAGCGTGCAGGTCGACGCGCACGATACCGGCGCAGGCCTGCGCCTGCCGGTGCAATGGGTCAACCGTCCGCACCAGAATTTCCGCGGCTATGCAGGCACCATCGCGGCCGGCGAGGTGAAGCCGGGCGACGAGGTGGTGGTGCTGCCGTCCGCACGTCGTTCACGCGTCGGGCAGGTGCTCGGCCCCGATGGCGAGGTTGCAGCGGCGCAAGCGGGTCAGGCCGTGACGCTGACCCTGGTGGACGAAATCGACATCAGCCGTGGCGACGTGATCGCGGCCGCGGGAGATCCGCCGGAAGTCGCCGACCAGTTCGCCGCGCACCTGCTGTGGATGTCAGACGCGCCGTTGCTGCCCGGCCGGCCGTACTGGCTGAAGATCGGTGCGCGGACCGTTTCTGCCACCGTCACCGAGATCAAGCACCGCATCGACGTGAACACGCAGGAGCACCTCGCGGCCAAGCGGCTGGAGCTCAACGAGGTCGGCTACTGCAACCTCAGCCTGGACGAACCGGTCGCCTTCGACACCTACGCGCGCAATCGCGCACTGGGTAGCTTCATCCTGATCGACCGGTACGACAACGGCACGGCCGCCGCGGGCACGCTGGACTTCGCATTGCGGCGCGCGGGCAACGTGCACTGGCAGCATGTCGATGTCGACAAGGCCGCGCGTGCCCGCCAGAAAGGGCAGGCGCCGAAGGTCCTGTGGTTCACCGGCCTGTCCGGCGCGGGCAAGTCCACCATCGCCAACCTGGTGGACAAGCGCCTGCATGCGCTGGGTTACCACAGCTTCCTGCTCGACGGCGACAACGTGCGCCACGGGCTGAACCGCGACCTGGGCTTCACCGATGAAGACCGCGTGGAGAACATCCGCCGCGTGGCCGAGGTGGCGAAGCTGATGACCGATGCAGGCCTGATCGTGCTGGTCAGCTTCATCTCTCCGTTCCGTGCGGAGCGGCGGATGGCGCGCGACCGGTTCGCTGATGGCGAGTTCATCGAGGTCTTCGTCGACGTACCCCTCGCTCTTGCCGAGGCGCGCGATGTGAAGGGCCTGTACCGCAAGGCCCGCGCGGGGTTGATTCCGAATTTCACCGGCATCGATTCGCCATACGAGACCCCGGAGCACCCCGACGTGCACCTGCACGCGGGCGAGCAGGACCCCCAGGCACTGGCGCTCCAGGTGCTGGCGAAGCTGGGCCTGGAATAGCGCCGGGATCCGTCTCGCCACGGCGGCAAGGGTCATAGGTCATGGTTCGGCGTGTGCACCGCATGCCCTTTGGCGCGTTTCCCGCACGAACTGCCGCATCCGCGGCAGCGTGTTTCACGTACGGCCGGTAGACTGCGTGAATAATGAAAATTACGGGATGATCCATGCTCAACCGATTCGCCCCCCGCGTCCTGCTGGTCGCGCTGCCCTTCCTGCTGCTTGCCGCCTGTGGCGGTGACAAGGGCGCGCAGGCAAGGGGCAATGGCAATGCGGGCGAGCGCCCCATCCCGGTTACCACCCAGGTGGTCCAGCCGGGCGCGTGGAACGACACCCTGCAGGCGCTGGGCACGGCGAAGGCGCGTGAATCGGTCACTCTGACCGCGAAGGTCAGCGAGATCGTGCAGGAGGTGCACTTCGAAAGTGGTCAGGATGTCGCCGCCGGGCAGAAGCTGATCACGTTGAAAGGCGACGCCGCGCAGGCCGCGCTGGTGCAGGCAGAGGCGACCCATGCGGAGGCCGAGCGTCTTTACCGTCGGCAGAAGGAACTGGCCGACCAGCAGCTGATCGCCCGCTCGCAACTTGACACCCAGCTCGCGTTGCGCGATGCCGCGGCAGCGCGTGTGCGCCAGGCACGCGCCGACATCGGCGACCGCAGCGTGCGTGCGCCGTTCGCCGGCGTGCTGGGCATCCGTCAGGTCAGCCCCGGTTCGCTGATCACCGCCAACAGCGCGATCGCCACGCTCGACGATATTTCGCGCATGTACGTGGACTTCCAGGTGCCCGAGGTGGCGTTGGCAACGGTCGGCGTTGGCAATACGGTGACGGCCACGGCTGCGGCGTATCCGGGCGAGACGTTCGAGGGGCGAGTGGAAACGATCGATGCGCGCATCGACGCGACCACGCGCGCCGTGACCGTACGCGCGGTGTTCCCGAATGCCGGGCGCAAGTTGCGCCCCGGCATGCTGCTGGACGTGCGCCTGTTCCGCCCCGAGCGGCAGGCACTGGTGATCCCCGAGATCGCCGTGGTGCAGGTCGGCCGTGATTCGTTCGTCTACCGCGTCAAGCCGGATGGCAGCGTCGAGCAGGCGCCGGTGACGGCCGGCGTGCGCCGCGACGGCCAGGTGGAGATCGTGAAGGGCGTCGCCGCCGGCGACCGCATCGTCATCGACGGCACCGGCAAGCTGCGTCCGGGTGTGAAGGTGGCAGACGCTGTGCGGTCGGCTCCGCCGAAGCAGGACGCGTCCGCCGCCGACGGCAAGGGCTGAGCGCCATGAAACTTTCCGACCTGTCGATCAAGCGCCCCGTCTTCGCGGTGGTGGTCAGCTTGCTGTTGGTGGTCCTGGGCGTGATGTCGTTCCTGCGCCTGACCCTGCGCGAACTGCCCAACATCGACCCGCCCATCGTGTCGGTGGAAGTGAACTATCCGGGCGCATCGGCTGCCGTCGTGGAGACGCGCGTCACCCAGATCCTCGAGGACGGCCTGTCGGGCATCGAGGGCATCAAGACCATCCAGTCCAGCAGCCGCAACGGCCGCTCCGACGTGACCATCGAATTCAACCTCAGCCGCGACATCGAGGCCGCCGCGAACGATGTGCGCGACCGTGTCAGCCGGGTGATGGACCGCATGCCCGACGAGGCCGATCCGCCGGAGATATCCAAGGTCGAAGCCGACGCCGACGTCATCATCTGGTTGAACATGCGCTCCACCGTGATGGACACGATGGAGCTGACCGACTATGCCGACCGCTACGTGCTGGACCGGCTGTCCTCGCTCGATGGCGTGGCCCGCGTGCAGCTGGGTGGCGGCCAGCGCTACGCCATGCGCATCTGGCTTGACCGCGAGGCGATGGCTGCGCGCGGCGTGACCACCAGCGATGTCGAGGCCGCGCTGCGGGCGCAGAACGTCGAACTGCCGGCCGGCCGCATCGAATCCGCCACTCGCGACTTCACTCTGCGTGTGGAGCGTGGCTACCAGCGGCCGGAACAGTTCTCGCAGTTGCCGTTGCGCAAGGGCGACGACGGTTACGTGGTGCGGCTGGGCGACGTCGCCAAGGTGGAACTGGGGGCCGAAGAGCGTCGCTCCTACCTGCGCAGCAACGCCGTGCCGAACGTCGGCCTGGGCATCGTGCGCACCTCTACCGCGAACGCGCTGGACGTGGCCCGCGCGGCGCGCGCCGAAGCGGAGGTCATCCAGCAGACCCTGCCCGAAGGCACCGAGATCTTCATCGCCTACGACAGCACCACCTTCATCGAAGCCTCCATCGAGCGCGTGTACTGGACGCTGGGTGAGGCGATGGTGCTGGTGTTCCTGGTCATCTGGCTCTTCCTGGGCAGCCTGCGCGCGGCGCTGATTCCCGCAGTGACCGTGCCGGTCTGCCTGATCGCTTCCTTCATCGCGCTGTACGCCTTCGGCTTCTCGATCAACCTGCTTACGCTGCTGGCGCTGGTGCTCTGCATCGGCCTGGTGGTGGACGATGCCATCGTGGTGCTGGAGAACGTGCAGCGCCGCGCGGACCTGGGCGAGCCGCCGCTGGTGGCGGCACGTCGCGGCACCTCGCAGGTGGCATTCGCGGTGATGGCCACCACGGCGGTGCTGGTGGCGGTGTTCCTGCCCGTGGGCTTCATGGAGGGCAACACGGGGCGCCTGTTCCGCGAGCTTTCCGTCGCCCTCGCGGCGGCGGTCGCCATCTCGGCCTTCGTCGCGCTGACGCTCACACCGATGATGTCGTCCAAGCTGGTGCGGCCACACACCGAACCCCGTGGGCTGAACGCGTGGACCAACCGCACGCTCACCCGTGTCAGCGACGGTTATGCACGGCACGTCGAACGGCTTGTCGCCCTGCCGGGCAAACGCATCCTCGCCATGGTGCTCGTGGCGATGGCGGTCTGCGGCATCGCCATCGTCGCGCTTGGCCTGCGCGTTCCCAGTGAACTGGCGCCGGCCGAGGACCGCGGGCGCTTCTTCGTGATGGTCGATGGCCCGGAGGGTGCCGGCTTCGACTACATGGTCGGCCAGATGCAGCAGGTCGAGAAGATCGTTATGGCGCAGGTGGGCGGAGACAAGCCCGTCGATCGCGCCAACTCGCGCACGCCACGCGGCTTTGGCGGCAGCGAGGAAATGCACACCGGCCAGGTGATCGTGTTCCTGCACGACTGGCACGAGCGTGATGTGGCCACGGACGACGTGGTGGCGCAGCTGCGCGGCGAGTTGTCCAAGCTGCCCGGCGTACAGGCCCGCGCCAATGTGCCCGGTGGCCTGGTCGGCAGCCGTGGTCAGCGCTATCAATTGGTGCTGGGTGGCCCGGACTACGCCGAGCTGGCGCAATGGCGCGACCGCATCCTGCAGCGGCTGGAATCCAACCCGGGCATCCAGGACCCGGATTCGGACTACAAGGAAACGCGCCCGCAGATGCGCGTGAACATCGACCGCGACCGCGCCGCCGACCTCGGCGTGTCGGTCCAGGAGATCGGCCGCACGCTGGAGACGATGATGGGGTCGCGCCAGGTGACCACCTACGTGGACAGTGGCGAGGAATACGACGTCATGCTGCAGGCCGGCCGCGAGCGTCGGGCCAATCCCGAGGATCTGGCGCAGACCTACGTGCGCGGCGGCAATGGCGCGCTGATCCCGCTGTCCAACCTGGTGACGCTGAGCGAGATCGCCGAACCCGGCAGCCTCAACCGGTTCAACCGCCTGCGCGCGATCACCATCAGCGCCGGTCTGGCGCCCGGGTACAGCATGGGCGAGGCGCTCGAATGGACGCGCCAGGTCGTGGAGGAGGAACTGCCGGATTACGCGCAGATCGACTGGAAGGGCGAGTCGCGCGAGTACCAGGAAGCCGGTGGCGCCATCCTGCTGACCTTCACCCTGGCGCTGCTGATCGTGTATCTGGTGCTGGCGGCGCAGTTCGAGAGCTTCATCCATCCGCTGGTCATCATGCTGACCGTGCCGCTGGCGGTGCTCGGCGCGCTGATCGGCCTCTGGGTCACCGGCGGCACGCTGAACCTCTTCAGCCAGATCGGCATCGTGATGCTGATCGGCCTGGCGGCGAAGAACGGAATCCTGATCGTAGAGTTCGCCAACCAGTTGCGCGACGACGGCGCGGACGTGGCACGCGCCATCGCCGAATCGGCGCGCGTGCGCCTGCGCCCCATCCTGATGACGTCGGTGGCCACGGTGATGGGGGCGGTGCCGCTGGTGCTCTCCGGTGGCCCGGGTTCGGCAAGCCGGGCGACCATCGGCATCGTGGTGATCTTCGGCGTGACCTTCTCCACGCTGCTGTCGCTGTACGTGGTCCCGGCGTTCTATGCCCTGCTGGCGCCCTACACCCGCTCGCCCGAAGCCGTCGCGCACGAGCTCAGCAAGCTGGAGGCGGAAACCCCCTCCGTGGGCGGCCATGGCTGAGTCCGGCGGACGTCCGTTCGCCGGCGTCCGGCTGGAGGGCGGGGGATTCGTTCTGCGTGCCTGGCAGCACGATGACCTGGACGCGCTGGTGCTTCATGCGGATGACCCGCTGGTACCGCGCGGGTTGAGTGATCGCTTCCCGCATCCTTATACGCGTGCGGATGGCGAAGCCTTCCTTGCCGGTCACGTGGTCGACCTCGACCATCCCGTGCTCGCCATCGAGATGAGCGGCGAGGCCTGCGGCGGCATCGCAGTGCGCCCGCGGCAAGGCGAGAAGGCGCACGGCGCCGAGCTGGGCTACTGGCTGGGGCGCCGCCATTGGGGGCACGGACACATGACCCGCATCGTCGCGGCCTACCTGGACTGGGTGGTGCCAGCGCTGGATCTGCGCCGGGTGGAGGCCAACGTGCTGGATGTCAATCCCGCCTCGGCACGCGTGCTGGAGAAGAACGGTTTCCAGCAGGAAGGCGTGCGCCGCGCAGCCGTGCGCAAGCCCGACGGGCTGCACGACCTCCGGCTTTTTGGCCGGATATGGCCCTGAATCCACACCGGGACTGCGCAGCGGTGCAGGTTACGGGTATCTTTCATGGACTTGGCAGCGCTCGGCCGCCGCTTTCCCGTACCCCTGCACCAACGACCGGAGACCCATCCCCGTGGAAGCTTTTTTTGCCTGGTTGAACGGCATCATCTGGAGCAACGCGCTGATCGCGCTGTGCCTGGGCGCCGGCCTGTGGTTCACCATCCGCACCCGCGTCATGCAGGTGCGCGGTTTCACCGAGATGTGCCGGCTGACCGTGACCGGGCAGAAGTCGGACGCCGGCGTGTCCTCGTTCCAGGCCCTGGCCATCTCGATGGCGGGCCGCATGGGCATCGGCAACATCGCCGGCGTCGCCACGGCGATCGCCTACGGCGGCCCCGGTGCGGTGTTCTGGATGTGGGTGATGGGCTTCCTGGGCGCGTCGACCTCGTACATCGAGTGCACGCTGGCGCAGATCTACAAGGAAAAGGACGCCGAGGGGCGCTACCGCGGCGGTCCGGCCTACTACATCGAGAAGGCGATGGGGCTGAAGTGGTATGCGGTGACGTTCGCCGTGGCCACCGTCATCGCCACCGGCCTGCTGTTGCCGGGTGTGCAGGCCAACGCCATCGCCGACAGCGCCAGCAACGTACTGTGCGGCGCGGGCGCCTGCGAGGCGGTCGGCGGCGCCGGCGCGCTGAAGCTGTGGATAGGCCTGGGCGTGGCGGCGGTGCTGGCGCTGATCATCTTCGGCGGCATCAAGCGCATCGCCACTTTCGCCGAGGTCGTGGTGCCGTTCATGGCGCTGGCCTTCATCCTGATGGCGGTGATCGTGATGATCGCCAATGCCGGCAAGGTGCCGGCGATGTTCGCCGACATCTTCTCCAGCGCGTTCGGCGCGCATGCAGCCTTCGGCGCGATCATCGGCCAGGCCATCGCCTGGGGCGTGAAGCGCGGCATCTACGCCAACGAGGCCGGGCAGGGCACCGGCCCGCACGCCGCTGCGGCCGCCGAGGTATCGCACCCGGCCAAGCAGGGCTACGTGCAGGCCTTCGCCATCTACTTCGACACCATGCTGGTGTGCACCTCGACGGCGTTCCTGCTGCTGTCCACGGGCATGTACAACACCTTCAGGACCGTCACCGAGAACGGCAAGGACACGCTGGTCGCCATCGTGTCCGGCGTGCCCGGCCTGCAGCCCTCCGAGGGTGCGCAGTTCACCCAGGCGGCGGTGGAATCGGTGCTGCCGGGCTGGGGCGCGGGCTTCGTCGCGCTGGCGCTGTTCTTCTTCGCCTTCACCACCATCATGGCCTACTACTACATGGCCGAAACCAACCTGACCTACCTGGCCGGCGTGAAGAAGACCCATCCGCTGGCGACCCTGCTGCTGCGCCTGGGCATCGTGGGCATGGTGGTGTTCGGCGCGTACCACAATGCCGCGATGGCGTGGACGCTGGGCGACATCGGCGTGGGCCTGATGGCGTGGCTGAACGTCATCGCCATCCTGATCCTGCAGAAGCCGGCGCTGATCGCGTTGCGCGACTACGAACGGCAGAAGAAGCAGGGCCTGGACCCGACCTTCGATCCGGAAGCGTTGGGCATCCGCAACGCGCACTTCTGGAAGAAGCAGGCCTGACGTGAGCAACCCCTGGAACAACCGGCCACCACGTCCGCCCGGCGCGCCGGATCGGCGGCGACCGCCGCGCACGCAGGACGAGCGTCCCGTGCGCGAGCAGGCGCCGCGGGACGAGCGCGTCACAGGCGCGGCGCGCAGCGAGTTGCGGCTGTATGGCCTCAATGCCGTGCACGCGGTGTTCGCACGCCGTCCCGAGGCCATCCGCAAGGTCTACCTGACCGAGTCGCGCATTCCGGCGCTGAAGCCGTTGCTGGCGTGGTGTGTCAAGCAGCGCGTCGGCTACCGGGTGGTGGAAGAGGGCGACCTGGACCGCCTGGCCGCCAGCACGCACCACGAAGGCGTGGTGGCCGACGTGCTGAAGGTCGACCCGCTGCCGATGTCCGACTGGCTGCGCACACTGCCAGACGGCAAGCCCGTCGCGGCGCTATGGCTGGACGGCGTGGGCAATCCGCACAACTTCGGTGCGATCCTGCGTTCGGCCGCGCATTTCGGCGTGGCGGGCATTCTTCTTCCTCGCGAGTCCACGCTGGCGTTGTCCGGCGCGGCGGCGCGCGTGGCCGAAGGCGGTGCCGAACAGGTGCCGCTGGTGCGCATGGGGCAGGCCGACAATGCGGCCGCCCAGCTGCGGAACGCAGGCTTTTCGCTGGCCGCCACGGTCGTGCGCGGCGGCGATGACCTGTTCGCGGCGAAGCTGCCGCAGCGCCTGGTGTACGTGATGGGAGCGGAGGGCGAGGGCATGGATGCGCGCCTGGCCGACGCCTGCGATGCACGCCTGTCGATTCCCGGCACCGGCACGGTGGAAAGCCTCAACGTCGCGGCCGCGACCGCGGTGTTCCTGGCGCAGTGGAAGCAGAAAGCCTGATCGCGGATCTCGTGTAGGAGGGGCTTCAGCCCCGACCTTCGGGCAGGGCTGCCGAAAAGCCGATCGAAAGGCGTCGGGGCTGAAGCCCCTCCTACGAATTCACTCTTTCAACTGGCTGCCGAAGTCGCCGTCGGCTTCCGCCGCCAGGTACGCGAACACCGTGTACGCCGCGACGTTCTGCGCCAGCGCAGCCGGGTCGATCTTGTCGAGCGTGTCGTCCGCGTTGTGGTGCAGGTCGAAGTAGTCGCTGCCATCCTGCGCCAGCCATGCCCACGCCATGCCCTTGGCGGCGAACGGGCTGATATCCGGGCCCGCGCTGCCCTTGCCGGGCGCGTATTCGATACCCAGCGGTGCCAGCGCCTGCGCGATCTGCTCGCTGGCCTTGCGCGCGTGGTCAGGTGCGCCGGTGTTGAACGCATAGATGCGACCGGCGCCGAAGTCACTCTCTGCGGCGATCTGGTGGCGGGTGATGTCGGCCAAGTGCTTCTCCGCATACGCCTTGCCGCCGTAGAGGCCCTGCTCTTCGTTGGCGAAGGCGATCACGCGGATGGTGCGCTTCGGTGCCTGCTTGAGCTGGCCGATCAGGTGGCCGGCCGCCATGGTGATGCCGATGCCGGCGCCATCGTCGATCGCACCGGTGCCCAGGTCCCAGGAATCCAGATGACCGCCAATCACCACGACCTCGTTCGGCAGGCTGCGCCCGGTGATCTCACCGATGACATTGTGCGAGGTGTACTCGCCGTCCCAGCCGCAATCCAGGGCGAGCGACACGCGCACCGGACCGCGCTGCAGCAAGCGCGCCAGCTGATCGGCATCGGGAATGGTCAACGACGCCGACGGTACCGGCGTCAGGCCCTCGTCGAAGCGCGTGATGCCGGTGTGCGCGACGCGGTGATTGTCGGTGCCGGCCGAGCGCATCAGGAACGCGATGGCGCCCTTGCGGATCGCCGCCGAGGGTCCCTTCGATCGGATCGCGCCACCGTTGCGGTAGTCGCTGCCGTCGCGCGCAGCCTTCATCGGATAATCGACGAAGGCGATCTTCCCGGCCAGCGACCCGTCCGGCGCCGCTTCAAGCGCGGCGAGATCGGCGAAGCGCACGATCTCCGCTTCCACCTTGCCTGCGGGGCTGCCGCCCAGGGCGGTAATCGTCAGGGGTTGTGCATGCGCCCCGAGTACCGACGCGCTTTCGCTGCGGCGCACCCACTTCGGGAACGTCACCGGCTCGAGCCACACCTTGTCGAAACCCAGTGCCTTGAACTTCGCCTGCGCCCACGCGACCGCCTTCGCATCCGCGTCGCTGCCGGCCAGGCGCGGGCCGATCTCGGTGGTCAGCGATTCGACGACCTTCCAGCCCGTGTCGTCGGCCAATGCCTGTTCGCGCAGCGACACGGCGGTGGCGAGCGAGGCCTCGGGAATGCGCGTCTCGCGCGCGAAGGCAACGGATGGAACGGCGAGGGCGAGGGCCAGCAACGACGGAACGAGGCGCATGAGGTGTCCCGGAAATGAAGAAGCCGCGAGCTTAACAGCCCGCGGCTCCCTGATCGCTTTGCCGATGTTGCGGTTCGGGAAAGCTGTGTGCCGCTATTTCTTCAGCGCGTCGCGGATCTCGCGCAGCAGCACGATGTCTTCGGGCGTGGCGGCTTCCGGTGCCGGTGCGCGGACGCGGTTGTAGGCCTTCAGGAACAGGAAGATCACGAAGGCGATGATCAGGAAGTCGATGGCGGTCTGCAGGAAGGCGCCGTACTTCAGCAGCAGCGCCGGCACGATCTCCTTGCCCGCCGCATCCACTTCGGCGGCGCGCAGCGTCACCGCCAGGTCGCTGAACTTCACGCCACCCATCATCAGGCCCACCAGCGGCATGACGATGCCATCGACCAGGCTGCTGACGATCTTGCCGAAGGCGGCACCGATGACCACACCCACGGCCAGGTCGACCACGTTGCCGCGCGACACGAACTCCTTGAACTCGCTGATCATGCCCATCCCATGTCCTCGTCAGTCGGCGCTGAAACGCCATCGGCGCCGACTATATCGCACGCGCCGTCGATCAGCCGGTGATGCGGCCGCGCAGCTCCACCACGCCATCGAGTGTGGCGACGAACGCATCGCCGGGGACCAGCGCGGCCACGCCGGCCGGGGTGCCCATGAAGACCAGATCGCCGGCTTTCAGGGCGTAGAGCTTGGACAGTTCGTGCAGAATGTCGGGCACGTCCCAGACGAGGTCGTGCAGCGCGCCGTGCTGGCGCACTTCGCCGTTCACCTGCAGCGTGAGCGTGCGATCTGCCAGCCCCCCGACATCCGCCGCGTGGACCAGTTCACTGACCGGGGCGGAATGATCGAATCCCTTGCCGGTATCCCAGGGCAGGCCCTTGGCCTTGGCTGCGCCTTGCAGGTCGCGGCGGGTCAGGTCCAGGCCGACGCCATAAGCGATCACCAGCGCCCTGGCGGCCTCGGGAGCGAGTGGGCCGGGCGACGCGTCGGCACCCAGGGCGACGACCAGTTCCACTTCGTGGTGCAGGTCGCGCGTGCCCGGCGGGTAGGGGATATCCGCATTCCCGGTGACGATCGCGTCGCCCGGTTTGTGGAAGAACACGGGGCTGCCGCGTTCGGCCTTCGAAGCGGGTGCGGTCGCACCCATCTCGCGCGCGTGGTCGGCGAAATTGCGGCCAACGCAGAAGATGCGGCGCACCGGGAACGTGCCGCCACCGCGTACCGCAACGCGGGGTATGGGCGGGGCAGGGATGATGTCGGCCATGTCGGCGACCCGTGGGAGGTGGCCGCAGAGTTTAGGCGGGAACGCGGGCGCCCCGCCAAGGTACTCAGTGCGAGAGGGGCAATACCGGCTTGCGGACCACGCGATATTCCGCATCCACAACCCGCGCATCGCGGGCGTTGGGCTTACCGCGCTGGCGCAGGAGTTTGTACGCCAGGCCGCCGGCGATCATCGCGGCACCGACAAACACGCTGAAGAACACCAGCACGCCGAGCAGCAGCACACCCAACAGGCCCAAGCCGACCCGCAGCAGCGGATGGCGCGGCTTGCGCGGGGCGAACACATGGCGGAAGGCGTTGAACTGGAAATGGCGTGCGTACATGGCGTTGCGTCGTGACAGAATGCGGCCGGAGCCGGTACGTGCAGTATCGGATGACCGTTTCATGACCGTGTGAGGACTTCGTTAAGCGACATGCGACTGAGTGCACTGAATGACATCGCCAATGGCGGTTTCACCGAGGTTGAAGCCATGATCGGCGACGATGCCGAGTCGTTGATCCTGCATCGCGATGGCGACGAGGTGCGCGCCTGGCTCAATGTCTGCCCACACGCGGGGAGGCGGCTGGACTGGGCGCCTGGTCAATTCCTCAAGAGCAAGGACGGCCACCTTGTCTGTGCCGCCCATGGGGCTTCGTTCGAACTCGCGCGCGGCGATTGCGTCGCAGGGCCCTGCCGCGGCGATTCGCTGCGTGCCGTCGCCGTGCAGGTGCGCGACGGCGAGGTGTGGCTGGACTGAGTTGCGGCTGCGCGGACGTCAGTCCACACCCTGCAGGATCACGCAATGCCAGCCGGTGCAGTACGTTTCATAGCCGGGTGAGGCGGCCTGTGCCAGGCAGTGCGTGCGGCCATCGATGGATATGTCGATCGCCCCGCGGGGCTGGGCAAACAGCGGCGCACGGCCAGGGAAATCGAGCCGCGGGGCATCCGCACCGGCCTGCGTATCGGCCAGCAACCGGCCCTGCGCATCGACGATGCAGACCCGGCTGCGACGCCATTCCGCCTCCGACAACGGCGTCCGTTCCACGATGGTCTGCGCCAGCGCGTCCCAGCGGAACACGATGCCGAGCACGCCCAGCACGCGCCCCTGTACGCGACCGCCTTCGCGCACCGTGCAGGCGTAGATCAGCACGCGCTCGCCGCCGGCGAGCGTGCTCGCATGCATGGACTGGAAGCCGAACTCTTCGCCATTGCGCGTGGCCATGGCGGATTGGAACCATTCCTGTTGGGCGACCGAATGGCCGGCGGACGGGTACTGGCGTGGTCTGCCATTCGTCAGCACGTTGCCTTGCAGGTCGGTGAGCACAAGATCGAAATAGACGGTGTAGGAATCCAGTATCTGGCCTAGCCGCTGGCTGGCATGCGCGAGCGCCGCCGGTTGCGGGTCTTGCGCGGCAGCGACGATCGCCGCGTCGGTCGCCCACCAGCGCACATCGCAACTGCGCTCATACAGGTTGCGATCGATCAGGTCGATGTTGGCCAACGCCAGGTCGGTCAGCCGGGTACGGCGCACATCGGTCTGCAACTGGTCCAGCCGCCCGCGCAGGTCGGTGCTCGTGCGGTCCGCCATGCGGTCGATCTCCTGGGCGGTGTCGCTGACCCGGCGCGACAGCGTATCCATCTCTTCGGCGATCACGCCGAAGCTGCGGCCGGCGGTGCCGATGCGCACCGCCTCGATGCGTGCATTCATCGAGATGATGCGGGTGATGCGGTTGATCTCGTCGATCTTCTGCAGCGATTGCCGCAGTTGCTTCAGCAGCGCGTCCGACAGTCCCGACACGGACTGTATGTGGTCGTCGATGCCGGCGTCGTCGGTGGGGGCGGCGGCGCGTGCGTTCATGGGACTCCTGGCGGGAAGGGGCGGGCAGGCGCGACGCAGGTGCATGCGGCCGCGTGAGGTCGATCCTGTTGTTGAGGCGCTATCGGCGCGCACGGCGAACGCTTTAATCGGCACCGTTGCGGTGCGTGTTCTCCCCCGGATGGGGCGGTTGCGATGTCTCGTGTTGGACGCGTGGCCAGCGTTGGCCCAAACCTTCCGGCCCCGGACCGGGGACCAGTGGGCGACGTGAGCAAGTGCATCGGCTGCAGCCGATGCAGTGCTGTCTGCATGGGCGACCACGTCCAGGTCGATCAGCGACTGGAGGGATGCCTGTTTCGCAGCGGCGAGGGTGCCGCTGCCTTCAGAAGCAGTGGCGTTGCGGGTAGCCTTTCATCGCGCCGGCTCGCTGAACTATCCGGAACGGCGGGCGACAGCCGCATTCCTGACCGTCCAGACCTTCGTCTACTGGTTGATCGCATCGCTGATGAAACGTGGGGTCCCGGGATTGAACGTGCAGGCCGGGTGCGCGGTAGCCGGCCACAAACAAGAACGCCGGCACGTGGCCGGCGTTCTTGTTGAGCAAGATCAAAGGGGCGCGCACCATCGCGCGCGACCGCGTCACTTCAGCGCCTTGAACCGCAAGCGGTGCGGACGGGCGCCTTCTTCGCCCAGGCGACGCTTCTTGTCTTCCTCGTACTCGCGGTAGTTGCCCTGGAAGAACTCCACGTGCGAGTCGCCCTCGAAAGCGAGGATGTGCGTGGCGATGCGGTCCAGGAACCAGCGGTCATGCGAAATGACGAAGGTGTTGCCGGGGAACTCCAGCAGCGCGTCTTCCAGTGCGCGCAGGGTTTCGATGTCCAGGTCGTTCGACGGTTCGTCGAGCAGCAGCACGTTGCCACCCTGCAGCAGCGTCTTGGCCATGTGCAGGCGGCCGCGTTCGCCGCCGGACAGCGAGCCGACCAGCTTCTGCTGGTCCTGGCCCTTGAAGTTGAAGCGGCCGATGTAGGCGCGCGACTGGATCTCGACGCCGTTGATGTTGAGGATGTCCAGGCCACCGGAAATCTCCTGGAAGACGTTGTGGTTGCCTTCGAGCTTTTCACGGCTCTGGTCCACATACGCCAGCTGCACGGTCGGGCCGGTGGTGATGGTGCCCGAATCCGGCTTTTCCTGGCCGGTGATCATCTTGAACAGTGTCGACTTGCCCGCGCCGTTCGGGCCGATGATGCCGACGATGGCGCCACCCGGCACCAGGAAGCTCAGGTTGTCGATCAGCAGGCGGTCGCCGAATTTCTTCGAGACGTTCTTGAACTCGATGACGTTGTTGCCCAGGCGCTCGCCCGGCGGGATGAAGATCTCGTTGGTCTCGTTGCGGCGCTGGTAGTCGACCGACTGCAGTTCTTCCAGGCGGGCCAGGCGCGCCTTGCCCTTGGAGCGACCACCCTTGGCGTTCTGGCGCGACCATTCCAGCTCCTTCTGGATCGCTTTCTGCCGGGCCTTTTCCTGGTTGTCTTCCTGCTTCAGGCGCTCGTCCTTCTGCACCAGCCAGTCGGTGTAGTTGCCCTTCCACGGGATGCCGCGGCCACGGTCGAGTTCGAGAATCCATTCGGCGGCGTTGTCGAGGAAGTAGCGGTCATGGGTCACTGCCACGACGGTGCCGGTATAGCGGGCGAGGAACTGTTCCAGCCATTCGACGGATTCGGCGTCCAGATGGTTGGTCGGTTCGTCGAGCAGCAGCATGTCCGGCTTCTGCAGCAGCAGGCGGCATAGCGCCACGCGGCGCTTCTCGCCGCCGGACAGCTTGCCGACGATGGCATCCCACGGCGGCAGGCGCAGCGCGTCGGCGGCCACGTCCAGCTGGTTTTCCAGCGTGTGGGCGTCACCGGCGGCCAGGATGGCTTCGAGGCGTTCCTGTTCTTTGGCGAGGGCGTCGAAGTCGGCGCCTTCTTCGGCATAGGCGGCATACACCGCTTCCAGCGCGGCCTGCGCCTGCAGCACGTCGCCCACGCCTTCCTCGACGGCCTGGCGGACGGTGTGCTCCGGGTTGAGCTCTGGCTCCTGCGCCAGATAGCCGACCTTGATGCCGGGCTGCGGGCGGGCTTCGCCTTCGAAGTCCTTGTCCACGCCCGCCATGATCTTCAGCACGGTGGATTTGCCTGCGCCGTTCAGGCCCAGCAGGCCGATCTTGGCGCCCGGATAAAAGGACAGCGAGATGTCCTTGATGATCTGCCGCTTGGGCGGGACCACCTTGCTGACCCGGTTCATGGTGTAGATGTATTGCGAGGACATGCAGGCTCCGGTACGCAGGCCCCGGCGCCCGGCCGGGGACGGCGGACGAGGAGGCAAATGGGGAATGCAGCGATTATAGCCGTTCCGGCCCGACCTACCGTTGGCTGAATACGTTTCTTCAACCCGTCTTTGACACGGCCGTAACCGTTTTCCAGCGGGAATCGGTTCAGATGCGATAGGCATCATGGGCTCACGTGCCACACAGAGGGGTTTCCATGAAAACCAAGCGCCTTTTCCAGAGCCTGGCCTGTGCCGTCCTGGCCTTCGCCGTCACCGCCCCCGTGCTTGCACGCGACAATGATCGCGGTCGGGACCGGGACCGTTCGCACC
Source organism: uncultured Pseudoxanthomonas sp. (assembly GCA_966210745.1). Lineage (GTDB taxonomy): Bacteria > Pseudomonadota > Gammaproteobacteria > Xanthomonadales > Xanthomonadaceae > Pseudoxanthomonas_A. The sequence goes on along the minus strand of CBIHLJ010000003.1, from coordinate 53,269 downwards.
ACTATGACCGTCGCGATGACCGCCGGGACGATCGTCGGGATGACCGTCGGGATGACCGTCGCGAATGGCGTGACGACCGCCGCGACCAGCGTCAGGCCTATCGTCATGGCTACCACGATGGCCGCCGTTACGACGACCGTCGGTACTACGCTCCGCCGCGCGTCGTGTATCGCCCGGCCCCCAGCTATCACCGTTGGGCGAGGGGTCAGCGCTACCGCGATCACTACCGTGGCCCAGTCTACGTGGTGAATGACTACAGCAACTACCACGTGCGTCGTCCGCCCCGCGGTTACCACTGGGTGCGTGACGATCGCGGCAACCTGCTGATGGTCGCTATCGCCACCGGCATCATCGCCGACCTGCTGCTGCACCACTGAGCCAGCAGGCCCGATGCCCCGAAAAGCGCGCTCCGGCGCGCTTTTCGCTTTCAGGGGCCGGGTGGCAGCGGCCGGTACGGCTTCGTCCGAGGGGTCCCCGGCGGGCTACAATCGGGCCTCCCGCCCGACCTGCCCCGGAGACCCGATGTTCCCGCGCGACGCCCGCATCGAAACCTACGATCCCGAACTGGCCCAGGCCATCGCCCACGAGGCGCGCCGCCAAGAGGATCACGTCGAGCTGATCGCCAGCGAGAACTACGCCAGCCCGCGCGTGCTGGAGGCCCAAGGTAGCGTGCTGACCAACAAGTATGCCGAGGGCTACCCGCACAAGCGTTACTACGGCGGTTGCGAATACGTGGACATCGCCGAGCAGCTGGCGATCGACCGTGTGAAGCAGCTGTTCGGTGCCGACTACGCCAACGTGCAGCCGCACTCCGGCTCGCAGGCCAACCAGGCCGTGTATTTCGCCCTGTTGCAGCCGGGCGACACCATCCTGGGCATGAGCCTGGCCCACGGCGGCCATCTGACCCACGGCGCCAAGGTCAACGCGTCAGGCAAGCTCTTCAATGCCATCCAGTACGGGGTAAACGACCAGGGCCTGATCGATTACGACGAAGTCGAGAGGCTGGCGCTGGAGCACAAGCCGAAGATGGTCGTGGCCGGTTTCTCGGCCTATTCGCAGGTCGTCGACTGGGCGCGCTTCCGCGCCATCGCCGACAAGGTCGGCGCTTACCTGTTCGTCGACATGGCACACGTGGCGGGCCTGGTCGCCGCCGGCGTCTATCCGAACCCGCTACCGCACGCCCACGTGGTCACCTCGACCACCCACAAGACGCTGCGCGGCCCGCGCGGCGGCATCATCCTGGCGAAGGGCGCCGGCGAGGAGATCGAGAAGAAGCTGCAGAGCATCGTCTTCCCGGGTATCCAGGGCGGTCCGCTGATGCATGTCATCGCGGCCAAGGCCGTGGCCTTCAAGGAAGCGCTGGAGCCGGAGTTCAAGGCCTACCAGGCGCAGGTGGTGAAGAACGCCCAGGCGATGGCGAAGACGATCATCGCGCGCGGCTACAAGATCGTCTCTGGCGGCACCGAGAACCACCTGATGCTGGTCGACATGATCGGCAAGGACGTCAGCGGCAAGGACGCGGAAGAAGCGCTGGGCAAGGCGCACATCACCGTCAACAAGAACTCCGTGCCGAACGACCCGCGCAAGCCCTTCGTGACCTCTGGCCTGCGCATCGGCACCCCCGCGGTGACCACGCGCGGCTATGGCGAGCAGGATTGCACCGATCTGGCCAACTGGATCTGCGACGTGCTCGACGCGCCCACTGATGAGGCGGTGCTGGCGAAGGTCCGCGACAACGTGACCGCGCAGTGCCGGAAGTATCCCGTCTACGGCTGATCGACGATGCACTGTCCCTTCTGCCAGCACACCGACACGCGCGTCATCGATTCGCGCGTGTCCGAAGACGGCGCGACGATCCGTCGTCGCCGTGAGTGCGAGGCGTGCGGGGAGCGGTTCTCCACGCTGGAGAACATCGAGATCAAGCTGCCGGCGGTCATCAAGGGCGATGGCCGCCGCGACACCTTCGATGCGCGCAAGCTGCGTGCCGGCTTCGACCGCGCGCTGCAGAAGCGGCCGGTATCCGAAGAACAGATCGAAGCGGCCGTACGCGCGGTGATCCATGCCATCCGCATGAGTGGCGAGCGCGAGATCGCCTCGCGCAAGATCGGCGAGTTCGTCATGAACGAGCTGCGGAAGCTCGACCATGTGGGCTACGTGCGCTTCGCCTCGGTCTACCGCAGTTTCGAGGACGTGGCCGATTTCCGCGAGGAGATCGAGAAGCTGGAGCGCGACCTGCCTGCGGGCGCCGGCCAGCTCTCGCTGCTGGGCGGCGATGTGGTCCCGTTCGACAAGCACGCGGACAAGAACAAGAAGCGCTGAGTCGTGCGTATCGAGTGGATCGGACGGCACCGGCAGTACATACCTGCGCTTGCCGCGTGGCACCACGCCGAATGGGGCGGCCTGTACGACGACTGGACCCTGCAGGCGGCCACCGATGAGCTGGAGGATCACGCGGCGCGCACGTCGGTGCCAACGACACTGTTGCTGATGGATGACGGGGCGCTGCTGGGGTCTGTCAGTCTGCTGCTGGAGGATGCGCCGGCGCTGCAGGATCGTGGCAGTCCCTGGCTGGGCAGCCTGTTCGTATTGCCGGAGGCGCGCGGTCGTGGCGGTGGACGGGTCCTGGTGGATGCCGCCGTTGCGCATGCTGCGCAGGAAGGCGTGGCAGTGCTCCGGCTGTTTACCCTGTGGCATGAGGATTTCTACGCCTCGCTGGGCTGGCAGGTCGATGAGCGCACGTCGCTGCATGGGACACCGGTGGTGGTGATGTCCATCCGGCCCGCGCAGCGCGTGGCGCATACTGGTTCACATGACCCTGACGTGCCGCGTGGATGACGCATGACCGAATTCGCTTTTTCCTCCCTGGATCACACCTGCATGGCGCGTGCGTTGCGTCTGGCCGAGCGCGGGGCGTACATCACGCGTCCGAACCCGATGGTGGGTTGCGTGATCGCGCAGGGTGGGGAGATCGCGGGTGAAGGCTGGCACCAGAAGGCCGGGGGCCCGCACGCGGAGGTGTTCGCGCTGCAGGCGGCGGGCGAGCGCGCAAAGGGCGCGACGGCCTACGTCACGCTGGAGCCCTGCGCGCATACCGGCCGCACCGGTCCCTGTGCGGAGGCGTTGGTCGCTGCTGGCGTGACGCGCGTCGTCGCCGCGATGCGCGACCCCTTCCCGCAAGTCGACGGAGCCGGCTTCGACCGGTTGCGCGCGGCCGGCATCGACGTGCAGGCCGGGTTGATGGAGGCGCAGGCGCGCCGGTTGAACCGGGGTTTCCTGTCGCGCGTGGAGCGTGGCCGGCCGTGGATGCGGGTAAAGCTGGCGACCAGCCTGGATGGCCGCACGGCGATGGCGAATGGGGATTCCAAGTGGATCAGTGGCGAAGCCTCCCGCCGCGACGTGATGCGTTGGCGCGCCCGTGCCGGCGCCATCCTGACCGGCGCCGGCACTGTGCTGGCGGATGATCCGTCGCTCACCGTGCGCTTCGGCGACGACACGGCATTCGAGCCGCCGCTGCGGGTGGTGCTCGACCCCGGGCTCGCCACCGTGGCGCGCGGCAATGTGCGGCAGGGCGGGGCGCCGACGCTCTACATCCATGCGGCTGACGCCAAACCCCCCCGCGATGTCGACGTGCCGCGCGTGGTGGCGCCCGCGACCGGCAGCAATTTCGACCTGAAGGCGGTGCTGGAGCTGCTGGCCCAGCGCGGCATCAACGAGGTGCACGCCGAGGCCGGCGCCACGCTGGCAGGCGCTTTCCTCGCCGCAGGGCTGGCAGACGAGGTGCTGCTGTACGTTGCGCCGATGCTGCTGGGTGACCAGGCCCGGCCTCTGTTCGGCGGGTTGGGCATCCAGACGATGGCGGAGCACCTGAAGCTGGAGATTGTGGACAGCCGCATGATTGGCGAAGATCACCGCCTCCTGCTGCAACCAGCCCGCTGACCGCCCGCCAGAATGGCTTTCAAGGATCATTTTTCCGGCGTCGCCGACGTCTATCTCACCTCGCGGCCTACCTACCCGGAGGCGCTGTACGACGTGATCGCCTCGGTCGTGCCGGCCAGCGCACAGGTGTGGGAGCCGGGCGCCGGCAGCGGGCAGGCCACGCGCGGCCTGGCGGCGCGTTTCGCCCATGTGCATGCCACTGATCCCAGCGCGGCGCAGATCGAGCGTCACTGGGCGCAGGCCCAGGCCGGCAGCAACGTCAGTCTGGCGGTCGAACCTGCTGAAGACACCCTTTTGCCGGATCTCAGTGTGGGCCTGGTCGCCGTTGCGCAGGCGCTGCACTGGTTCGACCGCTACCGCTTCTTCGCCACCTGCGAGCGCGTATTGCGGCCGGGCGGCGTGCTCGCGGCATGGACCTACCAGGACATCATTTTCGAAGACGACCTGGCCGAGGTCGCCGAAAAGGTCCGCGACGATATCGACCCCTACTGGCCGCCCGAACGCGCCGACGTGGACATGGGGTACGGCGACTACGTGTGGCCGTTCGAGATCGTGCCCACGCCGCGCCTGTGGCTGACCGCCGAATGGAACCTGCCCACATTGCTGGGCTATTTCGGCAGCCTGTCGGCGACCGGCAGCTATCGCGCCGCGACCGGCGAGGACCCGGTCTACGCCCATACCCCGGCGCTGGCCGAAGTCTGGGGCGATCCGCAGCGCGTCCGCACCATGCGCTGGCCGCTGATCCTGCACCTCCGCAGGAAGCCCGTGTAGGAGGGGCTTCAGCCCCGACCGGCGGTTTTCCGTCCGTAGCGCAGCCGGAAGCATTGGGGCTGAAGCCCCTCCCCCAGCGATGCGGAACGCTGCGTTCAGGGCCTTCGCCGGATCGAGGCGGTAGAATGCCCCGCCGGTTCGCCGGCATACCACCAACGACGTCTTCAGGGCGGGGTGCAATTCCCCACCGGCGGTAGGTCGCCTAGCGACGAGCCCGCGAGCGCCTAGGTGACATGCGAGTCCCTCGCAAGAGCCCGCACATCCTTGTGCGGACTTTCCAATGTCGCCGAAGGGTCAGCAGATCCGGTCAGATGCCGGAGCCGACGGTCATAGTCCGGATGAAAGAAGACGGCATCGCCGGGCCATGCGCGAGCGTGGCGTCGTGCGCCTGCCTTCGCGCCCGGAGGCGTCTCCGCTCCGTTTCAGCGAGAGACGTTCCATGCCTTCCACGATTCCCTGTGCTTTCCCCGTCCTCCTGCTGGAGGCCTGCTGATGTTCACCGGCATCATCGAGGGCATAGGTCGCATCGCCGCGCTGGAACCCGTGGGCGGCGACGTCCGCCTGACCGTGGCCGTGGGCACGCTGCCGTTCGACGCCGTGCAACTCGGCGAGAGCATCGCGGTGAATGGCGTGTGCCTGACCGTCATCGCCTTCGATGCATCGAGCTTCCAGGCCGATGCGTCCACCGAAACCCTGTCGCTGACCACGCTTGGCAGCCTGGGCGAAGGCGCGCTGGTCAACCTGGAGCGCGCGATGCGCCCGACCGACCGCCTGGGTGGTCACCTGGTCAGCGGCCACATCGACGGCGTCGGCCGCGTGCTGTCGATCCATGAAGATGCGCGCGCGCAGCGCTGGCGCTTCCGCGCACCGACACCCCTGCTGAAGTACATCGCGAAGAAGGGTTCGATCTGTGTGGATGGCGTGAGCCTGACGGTCAACGAGGTGGATGGCGAGGGATTCGAGGTTGCGCTGATCCCGCATACCGTCTCGCACACCGCCTTCTCGCAGACCGCCGTCGGCAATGCGGTGAACCTGGAAATCGATCTGGTGGCGCGCTACGTGGAGCGTTTGATGGGCGCGCGCTGAGTGGCATCCAGGCCCCGTGCGTCATGCCTCACCGTCATCCCAGCGAAGGCTGGGATCCATCTTGATCTTGATTCTCCGTTTGTCCTGGCAGCAAAGGAACAACGTCAACGTGCATCCCAGCCTTCGCAGGGATGACGACCTCTCTTCCGCTATCCGAGTATCGAACCGATGTCTTTTTCCCCCATTCCCGAACTGCTGGAAGAAATCCGCAACGGCCGCATGGTCGTCATCGTCGACGATGAGGACCGCGAGAACGAAGGCGACCTGATCATGGCCGCCGAGTTGGTGAAACCGACCGACATCAACTTCATGGTCACGCATGCGCGCGGTCTGGTCTGCCTGTCGCTGACGCGCGAGCGTTGCGCGCAACTCGGCCTGGCGCCGATGGTCCAGCACAACACCGCGCAGTTCCACACCAACTTCACCGTCAGCATCGAAGCGGCCGAAGGCGTCACCACCGGCATTTCCGCGTATGACCGCGCCCACACAGTGCGCACGGCGGTGCGGCCGGATGCCAGGCCGGCCGACCTCAGCCAGCCCGGCCACATCTTCCCGCTCATCGCCCAGCCCGGTGGCGTGCTGACGCGTGCCGGCCACACCGAGGCCGCCAATGACCTGCCGATGCTCGCCGGGCTGGAGCCGGCCGGGGTGCTGGTGGAAGTGCTGAATCCCGACGGCAGCATGGCGCGTCGCCCGCAACTGGAAGTGTTCGCGCGCGAGCATGGCCTGAAGATGGGCTCCATCGCCGACCTGATCGCCTACCGGCTGGCCACCGAACACACGGTGGAGCGCATCGACGAGCGCGACATCGAGACCGAGTTTGGCCCGTTCCGGCTGGTCACCTACCGCGACCGCATCGCGCACGACCTGCATTTTGCGCTGGTCCGTGGAACGCCGGACAAGGCGACGCCCACGCTGGTGCGCGTGCAGGTGGAGAATCCGCTGAGCGACCTGCTGCACTGGCGGCGCGACGACTTCGGCGTGCACGCCACCGACGCGCTGCGCGCGATCGCGGCCGAAGGGCAGGGCGTGATGGTCGTACTGGCCGAACCGCGCAGCGCCGAGGCTTTGCTGGCGCGCCTGCGCAAGCAACCCGAGGTGCAGGCCAACGCCAAGGACGTGGGCCAGTGGCGCCGCAACGGCGCCGGCGCGCAGATCCTGGCCGACCTCGGCCTGGGCCGGTTGCGCGTGCTGGGCACGCCGCGTAGGCAGGTCGGCCTGGCCGGTTTCGGCCTGGACGTAGTCGAGTACGTCCAACCCTGACCCGCCGGAACGGACCCGCCGCCGCCCCGGCTGGTAGACTTGCCCACCCCCAAGGAACCCGCCATGTCCCACTACGAAGGCGATCTGCGCGCGCCCGACGGCGCCCGCTTCGCGATCATCGCCAGCCGCTGGAATCCCCGCATCACCGATGTGCTGGTGGCCGGCGCGCGCCAGAGCCTCGCCGGCAACGGTGTGGGCGAGGAAGCGATCGACGTGGTGCGCGTGCCCGGTGCGTGGGAGATCCCGCTGGCTGCCGCGCGGCTCGCCGCCGCGGGCGACCATGCCGCGATCATCGCGCTGGGCTGCGTGATCCGTGGCGACACCCGCCACTACGAGCACGTCGCCGACCGCTGCGCCGAAGGCCTGATGCGCGTGCAGCTGGACACCGGCGTGCCGGTGCTGAATGGCGTGCTGGCTGTGGAACGTATCGAGGATGCCGAGGCCCGCGCCGGTGGCAGCCATGGCAACAAGGGCGAAGAAGCCGCGCTGGCCGCCATCGAGATGGCGCAGTTGCTGGAACAGTTACCGTAACCCAAGAACCGCAGGAGCCGACGTGAGCCGACAACATCATCCCCACCGCAAGGACGGCGTCGATCCGGTCACGCGCGCGCGCGCGCGCCGGCGTGCGCTGCAGGCCGTCTACGCGTGGCAGATGTCGGGAGGCGAAGTCGGCCAGGTCATCGCGCAGTTCGCACATGAGCAGGCGCACGAGATCGCCGACCTGGAGTATTTCGAGGACCTGGTGCGTGGCGTGGTGAGGCATCGCGCTTCGCTGGACGAGGCACTGCTGCCGTTCCTCGACCGCACCGTGGAAGAGGTCGATCCCATCGAACGCGCGGTCTTGCGCATCGCCGCCTACGAACTGATCCACCGCCTCGATGTGCCGTACCGCGTGGTGCTGAACGAGGCCATCGAGACCGCCAAGCGTTTCGGTTCCGAACACGGTCACACGTACATCAACGGCGTGCTCGACCACGCCGCCGTCGAATGGCGGCCCGCCGAGGCGCAGGCGCGACGCTGACGTGTCGGGTGGCGACGCACGGTTTGCTGTGGAAGAGCGCGAGGCGTTGCTCGCGCTGAAGGGCGTCGGTCCCACCGTCGTGCAACGGCTGGAGCAGATGGGCATCGCCTCGTTGCGGCAACTGGCCGCCGCCGAGCCGTCGGAGATCGTCGCCAATGCGGCCGGGCTGACGGGTTCCAGCTGCTGGAAGAACAGCCCGCAGGCACGTGCGGCGATCCAGTCCGCCGTCGACTTTGCGCGATCGCGCGCCTGACGCCGCCATGAGTGCCGGCGAGTTCGACCTGATCGCCCGCATCCGTGCCCGCGTGGGGACGCGCGCCGACATCGTGCTCGGCATCGGCGACGACGCTGCGCTGTTGGCGCCGCCGCCGGGCCTGCAGCTCGTCGTCACCGCCGACACCTTGAATGCCGACGTCCATTTTCCCGACGACAGCGCAGCGGCCGACATCGGCTGGAAGGCGCTGGCGGTGAACCTGTCCGATCTCGCCGCGATGGGTGCCAAACCCGCATGGTGCACGTTGTCGCTGTCGTTGCCCCGGTCAGATACGGCGTGGATCGACGGCTTTCTCGATGGCTTCCTGGATCTGGCAGGGCGCCACGGCATCGCGCTGGTCGGGGGTGACACCACGCGGGGTCCACTGTCGATCTCGGTGACGGCGATGGGTCTGGTCGAGCCCGGTCGTGCCTTGCGCCGCGACGGCGCGCGCGCTGGCGATGACGTCTGGGTCACCGGCACGCTCGGCGATGCGGCGGGCGGCTTGGCGTTGCTTGAGCGCGAACCGGCTCATGCGCTGCGTGCGCGCCTGGATCGTCCCACGCCACGTGTGGAAGCGGGTCGCGCGCTGCGGGGCATCGCCACTGCCTGCGTCGATGTCTCCGATGGACTGCTGGCCGATCTCGGCCATATCTCGTCGCGGAGCGATGTGGGCGCGCAGGTCGACATCGACGCATTGCCGGCGTCGGATGCGTTGATGGCGACGTTCGATGAAGCGACGCGCGTGCCGTTGCAGGCGAGCGGTGGCGATGACTACGAACTCTGCTTCACCGCACCGACGGATGCGCGCGCAGGCGTCGACGCCGTGTCATCCCAACTCGGCCTGCGGATCACCCGCATCGGTCGCATTGCGGCAGGTGAGGGTGTGCAGGCGGTGCGCGCCGATGGCCGGCCATGGTCGCCGTCGCGCCGCGGTTACGACCACTTCGCGAAGCCCTGAGGCTGTTGTAGGAGCGACGTGAGTCGCGACCGCACGTCGTCGGCGTTCGTGGCCCGGCATCAGGCGCAAGAGGGAACGGCAGACGTCTGTCGGTGGCTTTCCCGGCGCGCATGGCGCGCGGTCGCGACTCACGTCGCTCCTACATGGGCTTCCGCGGTGGCAGGACCTTGCCGGGGTTCAGGATGTCGTCGGGGTCGAGCGCGGCTTTGATCGCACGCATCGCGTCGAGCGTCGCCACGTTGAACGCATCCGCCATGAAATCCCGCTTGCTCAGGCCGATGCCGTGTTCGCCGGACAGCGTGCCGCCCAGCGCCAGCACGCGCGCGAAGGCCTTCGACAAGGCCGCATGCGCGCGTGCCGTCTCGGCGGCGTCACCGTCGTCGTACATGATGTTGACGTGCAGGTTGCCGTTGCCGGCGTGGCCGAACACGACGATCGGCAGCGCGGCCTCGACCGACAGTGCTTCCATGGCCGCCACCAGATCCGGAATGCGCGACACCGGCACCACCACGTCCTCGTTGATCTTGCCGGGTTTGATGGTGCGCAGCGCCGGCGACAGGGCGCGCCGCGCGGCCCACAACCGGTCGCGTGCGGTACCGTCCTGCGCGACGTCCAGCGTGAGCATGCCATCGCCTTCGGCGGCGTCGGCCAATGCCTGCAGCGAATACGGCAGCGTGTCGTCATCGCCGTCGGCTTCGACCAGCAGCATCGCACCCGCCTCGGGCACATCGCTGCCGTTGCGCCGGATCAACGCGATGGCGCTGCGGTCCATGAATTCCAGCATGGTCGGCGTCGCCGGGCGCGCCATGATGCGCGACACCGCCGCCGCGGCCGTGGCTGCGTCGCGATAGAGCACGCGCAGTCCGGCCTGCGCACGTGGTCGCGGCGCCAGCGTCAGGGTTGCTGCCACGATCAGCGCCAGGGTGCCCTCGCTGCCGACGAGCAGGTGGGTGAGGTCGTAACCCGTCGCGTCCTTGGTGTAGGCACCACCGCAGCGGATCAGTTCACCCGCACCGGTCACGGCGACCAGGCCGAGCACGTTGTCGCGTGCGGTGCCGTACTTCACCGCGCGCGGGCCGCCCGCATTCGTGGCGAGATTGCCGCCCACGCTGCAGAGGTCGGCGCTGGAGGGATCGGGCGGCCAGAACAGGCCATGCGGTGCGAGCGCCTGCTGCAGGTCGCCATTGAGCACGCCTGGCTGTACCACCACGCAGCGGTCGGCGGCGCGCACCTCGACGATACGATCCATGCGTTCGAACGAAACCACCACGGCCCCCTGCGTGGGTACGGCCGCACCTGTGGTCCCCGTGCCGGCACCGCGCGCAACGATGGCGATGCGGTGAGCGCGGCATGCGCGTACCACGGCTACCACGTCTTCGTAAGTGCGCGGCAAGGCGACGGCCCATGGCATGGCCCACTGGCGCGAATCGTCGCCGCCATAAGGGCGGCAGGCGTCGCCGGTGAGCCAATCGTCCCCCAGGCGGGCGGACAGGGCTTCGTGCAGGTCGAGGGGCAGGGAGGAATTCACGCCGTCATTGTAGGCGCGGCCTGCACGGCTCAGATTTCGTCGGCGCGGAACGCGTCACGGATCCAGGTGAGCCGGGGCGCGGCGGGGTCGCCCTGCGCGTCGATCACGTCGAACCTGCAGGGCGCATCTGCGAGGGCGGGATGGTCCTGGAGGAAGCGCAGGGCCGCATGCACCAGGCGGCGGCGCTTGCCGGCATCGACCGATGCCGCGCCTCCACCGAAAAGCTGCGATTGGCGGTAGCGCACTTCCACGAATACCACGGTCGGCGTGCCGGGGCGCGTGGCGTCCCGCATCACCAGATCCAGTTCACCGCCGCGGTAAAGGGCATTGGCAGCCAGATCGGTCAGGCCGGCGCGGCGCAGCAACTCGCGCGCCGCTGCTTCGACGGCTTGCCCTCGTTTCCTGCGGTCAACCGCCATCCGCCACGGGCACGGCCTGGCCGCCACTGAATACCGACCACGAAGGTGTGCGCACCACGTTGCCGAAGCCGTCCAGTTGCAGGCGCCCCGTGGCGCCGCGGATCTCGGTGTTCGCCCCCAATGCCAACTTCTCCAGATAGGCGGTCAGCAGCCAGGCGTCATAGCCGAACGCGAACAGCCGTGCGGCGGGACCACGTGCGGTGGGCACGCGTTCGCCGGTCACGCTGGCGGCGGGCAGTGCCGGCACGCCGCGTGAGGTCCAGGTTTCGGTCGGGAAGGCGATGCCGTCCAGCGCCATGTCTTCCACCGGCTTGCCGGTGCCCGAGGTCAGCTGCGAGGTGCCCACGCGCGTCTTGCCTCCCAGGCCGGCCAGTGCCAACTGCGGGGTCAGGGCGCGTGCCGTGCCACCGCGTACTGCCAGGAAAACCGAATCCACGCCTTCCTGCGAAGCGGTCGCAAGGAGGGTCGACAGGTCGCCAGGGGTTTCCGCGACGCTGATCACCCGCGTGACCTTGCCGCCGCGTTCGCTGAAGCGCTCGCGGAACGCCTGGGATGCACGGCGTCCATTGTCGTCGCTGCCCTCGATGATCAGCGTCATGCGGCGCTCACGCGCCAGCAGATACTCCGCTGCTGCCAGGCCGTCGTCTTCAGGGGCCAGCGAGAAGCCCGCCTTGCCGTCCGGCGGTGCCACCACGCCGCGATTCAGCACCAGCATCGGGACAGCGAGCTGTGGTTGCTGGAAGAGCGCACTGACTTCGTCGCGGCCGAGCGGGCCGATCACGAAATCGGCACCTTCGGCCGCCGCGCGCGCGTAGGCGGCGGTCGCACCGGCCGCTGTGCCCGTGGTGTCGTAGAACTGCACGTCGGGGCGGCGGCGGTGTTCGCCGTAGTAACCCGCCAGCAGGCCGTCGCGGACGGGCGCCGCGGCGGTGGCGAGGTTGCCGGAAAGCGGGAGCAGGACGGCCACCTTCATTGGGGGCCGGTAGCCGTCGGCATCCGCAGGCGGGCGGTTGCCCGCATCGAAATGCCATTGCGTGCCGCGGTCGAACGGGCGCGGCAGCGGCAGGCCGCGGCGCTGCAGCGCGCGACCGGCGAAGTTGTACAGCGGATCGCCGGCCGGCAATGCCGCGGCGTCGCGAGCGAGCGTGGCGTCGTCCAGCGTGGCGAGCAGGCGGTCGATCTCACGCGCGTTGTCGCTGCGCGCCTGCCCGCTCAGGATGGCGTCCTGCCGGGCCAGTGTCGCGGCGTTGCCGAAGGCCGGGGCGAAGCGCACCGCCGATGGCGTGGGTCCGGCGCCGGGCGTGGTGGCACAACTGGCCAGCAACGCGGTCAGCAGCAGCGCGAGCAGGGCCCTTGCGGGGCGGATGCGTACGGAAAGCATGCTTGCAACAGGCGGGTTCATGGGCGGCATCGGCGTTCGGGCAGGGGAACCGGCTACGATTCTACCCTCAGCCATCGAGCCCCACTGGAATGCCTGCCGGAACCTTGTTCATCGTTGCCACGCCGATCGGCAATCTGGGCGACCTCACGCCACGCGCGCTGGAGACGCTGCGCAGCGTTGCGGCGATCTGTGCGGAAGACACCCGGCGCAGCGGCCAGTTGCTGTCGCATTTCGGCGTTTCCACCCCCCTGGTCGCACTGCACGAGCACAACGAGGACGCGCTGTCGCAGCGCGTGGTCGAGCGTTTGCTGGCCGGCGACTCGCTGGCGTTGATCAGCGATGCCGGTACGCCACTCGTCAGCGATCCGGGTTTCCGCCTGGTGCGCGCGGCGCGTGCGGCGGGCATCAAGGTCAGTCCATTGCCGGGCGCGTGCGCGGCCATCGCGGCGCTGAGCGTGGCCGGGCTGCCGAGTGACCGCTTCACGTTTGAAGGTTTCCTGCCTGCCAAAGCGTCCGCGCGGCGGGAGCAGCTGCAGCGCCTGGCGGGCGAGGCGCGCACGCTGGTCTTCTACGAGTCCTCGCACCGCATCGCCGAATCCCTCGCGGACATGGGCATGGCCTTTGGCGCCGACCGCCCCGCCGTGATCGCGCGTGAGCTGACCAAACTGTTCGAGACCGTACTGGATGGCACGCTCGCCGAGCTGCAGGCGCGGGTCGATGCCGATGACAACCAGCGCAAGGGTGAGTTCGTGGTGATGGTGCAGGGCGCCGCGGACGATGAAAGTGCGCAACTCGTGGAAGGGCGCCGCGTCTATGCCCTGCTCAACGCGCACCTGCCGCCGTCCGCCGCCGCCAAGCTCGCAGCCGAGATCACCGGTGCGCCGCGCAAGGCGCTGTACGGAATGAAGGCCGGCGCAGAATGACGGCGCGAGGCCGACGCGGCTGACGTGATGGAGGCCTGGCGCGTCTTCCTGATCTTCCTGCGGCTGGGTCTGACCTCGTTCGGGGGCCCCATCGCGCACCTGGGATATTTCCGGGAAGCCTTCGTCGTGCGCCGCCGGTGGCTGGGCGAGGCCGAGTACGCCGATATCGTCGCCCTGTGCCAGTTGCTGCCCGGACCAGCCAGCAGCCAGGTGGGAATGGTGGTGGGATTGGGCCGCGCCGGCCTGCCTGGCGCGCTGGCTGCCTGGTGTGGCTTCACGCTTCCCTCCGCGCTGCTGATGGTGGCGCTGGGCGCCAGCCTGTCGCAGTGGCGCGACGTGGTGCCGGAGGGCCTCATCCACGGGTTCAAGTTGCTGGCGGTCGTGGTTGTCGCACAGGCGGTGTGGGGCATGGCGGGCGCGTTCTGCCGGCGCACCGCCACGTGGCTGCTGATGCTGGCGTGCGCGGCGGCGCTGGTCGCCTGGCCGATGGCAGGCATGCAGGTGGCGGTGATCGTCGTCGGTGCGCTGGTGGGGCTGGGGCTTCAGGTTGGCGAAACCACTTCGTCGTCGGTGCGCATGCAGGCCGTGCCGTCGCGACGGGTGGGCGTGCTGGCGCTGGTGGCGTTCGCCGGGCTGCTGGTGGCGTCGTGGTGGGGAGCGGACTCGCTGGCGGGCGTGTCCGGTGTGTTCTACCGCGCGGGCGCACTGGTGTTCGGCGGTGGCCACGTCGTGATGCCCCTGCTGCAATCGGGTGTGGTGGTGCCGGGCTGGCTGTCGCAGGACGCTTTCCTTGCCGGCTATGGTGCCGTGCAGGCAATGCCGGGACCCATGTTCACCTTCGCCGGCTATCTCGGGGCCGCGATGGATGCCGGTCCCGGAGGATGGGCGGGTGGGACGCTGGCCCTGATTGCGGTCTTCCTGCCGGCGTGGCTGTTGGTGCTCGGTGCGTTGCCGTTCTGGCAGCGGATCGTTGGTTTGCCCGGGATGCGGCGTGCGCTGGCAGGCATCAACGCCGCCGTGGTCGGCCTGCTGCTCGCGGCGTTATGCGGTCCGCTGTGGTCCGGCGCGGTGTCGGGCGTCGCCGATGTCGTGGTCGTCGTTGCGGGCTTCGCTGCGCTGGTGTGGGGCCGCTTGCCGGTGGGCTGGATGATCGTGGTGATGCCGCTTGCCGGGATGGCGTTGCATGCGTTGCGATGATCGCAACGGTCGGCCAGGCGGGTTGTCTGTGCGACAATGCACGCGGCGGAGCCGGCCAGACAGTCGCGTCATTGGAAACAATGCCGAGGAAAGTCCGGGCTCCACAGGGCACGGTGCCAGGTAACGCCTGGGCGGCGCGAGCCGACGGAAAGTGCAACAGAAAGATACCGCCTAAGACTGTTTCGACAGGACGGCAAGGGTGAAATGGTGCGGTAAGAGCGCACCGCGAGTCCGGCAACGGACCGGCACGGCAAACCCCACCGGGAGCAAGACCAAATAGGGACCTCATGGCGCGGCCCGCGTCGGGTCCGGGTAGGTTGCTTGAGCGTAACGGTGACGTTGCGCCTAGAGGAATGACTGTCCACGACAGAACCCGGCTTACCGGCCGGCTCCGCCGCCAGCTTCATCGCGCGACGCGCGATGAAGCTCCCAAAGTTCGCGCGCGAACTTTGGGCCCCAGGCCGTCGCTGCCACACCCCCATCCGCACCTGCGGTGCGGATCGCCCCCTGACTCAGGGGGCTGGTAAGCAGGTGCCCGCTGTTTTTCCTTGCAGGAGCGACGTAAGTCGCGACCGCACGACTTCAGACGTGGAAGGGTTGATTACGCGCCCGTTCCTATCCGCAGCGTTGTCTCCCCCTCAAACACCCCTTTCGGACCGAACCGGCGCTCGCTGATCCAGCCATGTCCGGTGTGGTCGATTGCGATCAGGGTGCTGGCGCGGGTGCCGTAGCGGGCGTCGCGGATGAAGGCGGACGAGAGCATGCGTTCCAGGTCCAGCCCCACCCCGGTGTCCGGCAGGCGTGTATCCGAAGCGCGGGTTTCGTCCGACAGGGCCCGCCACAAGGGCGTCACGTCATCTTCCCCTGAGGCCACCCAAGCGGCCAGGCGCTCCTTCAGCGCCATCGTCTTGGGCCAGGGCTCGTCCAGATCCCCATTGGAGACGGCGTGCAGGCCGGGTGCCAGGGGGATCCGGCGCGGCGTGGGGTAGTTGCTGAGGTACTCGCATGCGACCGCATCGGCCAGCAGCAGATTGAACGGGGCGAACCCTTCCGCCGCCGCCAACAGGCCTGCCGTGCGGTGTTCGGCGCTGTCGGGCGAGCCCAGGAATCCCGCCGCAAGTTGGCCCCGGGAGGGCGCCCCCGGCACCTGGATGGCCGGGTCGCGCACATTGGTCACCACCGCCATCCGGCCCTGCTGGTCCACGCCGGCCCAGGTGCCGCCCGACTGCAGGTCGCGGCCAGCCAGGACACCGGGCGCCTCGGCCCAGATCGCCAGCGCGGCGGTCGGGCGCGCGTGGAACTCATCACGGTTGCCCGCCAGCAGCAGCCGCCAGCGGGGATGGACGTTCCAGGCGAGCGCGACCAGGCACATGGGGAGAATTCTGGACCGGCGGTTTGCGCAGTTCCACTCCGGTCCGCATGTCGCGGCTGGCTCGCATGTGAAACGGCGATCACCTCACTGAATCCTTCCTCAATCTCAAAATTTGAGACGAAACAGCAACTTGTGGATAAGGCTTGAACAAGTCTCTGAAGTTTGCTGCAAACCATTGATCCGTCAAGCGATTTCCCGTCCGCTTCCCTGTTGACAACCTTGTGCGCAGTGCTAAGGTGGGTAGCAGAGGGAAAACCGGGTTTTTAGTGGTTTTCCGTGGTTCAATTGATCGCTCTTTTAGCGAACCGGGAAGGCAGGGGCTGTGTTTCAGGGTGAGACCGCCATCACAGTGGACGACAAGGGACGGCTCGCGGTGCCCACCGCGTACCGCGACCTCGTCGCGCGCGAGTGCGGGAACCGCCTGGTCATCACCTACAACCCCTTTGAAGCCGGCAGCCTCTACCTCTACCCGGAACAGGTCTGGCAGCGCGTACGCGATGACGTCAACAGGCTGCCCAGCACCCAGCGCGCGCACCGCAACCTGCAACTGAAGCTGGTCGGTGCCGCCTCGCCCGTGGAACTGGATGGCAATGGGCGCATCAGTATCCCGGCCAGCCACCGCAGTGCGGTAGGCATCGAGAAGAAGGCCGTGCTGCTGGGCATGGGCGAGAAGTTCGAACTCTGGAGCGAACAGGCGCATCACGCGCAGATCCGTCAGACCCTCACTGACGACGATCTGAGCGCACACATGCTCGAGCTGCGCTTGTGAGCAAGGGTGACGGCAAGCGGCAGTCCGCGCCGGCCGGTCACCTCCCAGCGCTGCACTTGCCGGTGTTGTACACGCAGGTCATGGAAGGGCTGCAGGTGAAAGAGGACGGAACATATCTGGACGGCACCTTGGGGCGCGGAGGCCACGCGCGCGGCGTGCTGCAACAACTCGGCCCGGGAGGCCGGCTGCTGTTGATGGACAAGGATCCCGACGCGATCGCGCATGCCGAACAGATGTTCGCGGGCGACGCGCGCGTGGCGATCCGGCGCGGCAGCTTCGCGTCGATGGCGCAGTGGGATGAAACCGCCGCGGGCCTGGACGGCGTGCTGCTCGACCTGGGCGTGTCGTCGCCCCAGCTCGATGTCGCCGAGCGCGGCTTCAGCTTCGGCAAGGATGGTCCGCTGGACATGCGCATGGATCCCGATGCGGGCGAGAGCGCCGCCGACTGGATCGCACGCGCCGAAGAACGCGAAATCGCCGACATCCTGTGGACCTACGGCGAAGAGAAGCAGAGCCGCCGCATCGCGCGTGCCCTGGTGGCGCGCCGCGCCACCCAGCCGTTCCTGCGCACCGCCGACCTGGCGGCCGCAATTGCGTCCGTGATGCCGCGCGGCGACAAGATCCATCCGGCCACGCGCAGCTTCCAGGCCATCCGCATCCACATCAATCGCGAACTGGCTGACCTCGAGGCGGGGCTGGACGCCGCGCTGGCGCGGCTCAAGGTGGGTGGCCGGTTGGCGGTGATCAGCTTCCATTCGCTGGAAGACCGCATCGTCAAGCAGTTCATCAACCGGCACGCGAAAGCGCCGCCAGCCAATCGACGCCTGCCCATGGCGGATACCTTCGTGCCCACGCTGCGTGCAATCGGCAGCGGGCAGAAGGGCGAACCCGACGAAGTCTCCTCCAACCCGCGCGCGCGCAGTGCGGTGTTGCGCGTGGCGGAGAAGCTGGAGGTCGCGGCATGACGCGCTTCCTGATGATCGTGCTGGCGCTGGCCAGCATCGCCTCGGCGATCGGCGTGGTGTACGCGCGCCACCGCCATCGCGTGCTGTTCGATGAAGTGACGCGGCTGGAGCGCGCCCGCGACGAACTGAACGTCGAGTTCGGGCGCCTGCAGCTGGAGCAGGCCACCGTCGCCGAGGCCACGCGGATCGACCAGGTGGCGCGTGTCCGCCTGGGCATGAAGTTCCCCGAGACGGCCGACGTGGTGGTGATCAGGCCATGAACGCCGCACCCACCAAGAACCGCAACCGCGCCCGGTTCAACCTGCGCGGACGCCTTGCGCTGGTGCTGGGTGCGATGGGCCTGTGTTCGATCAGCCTGGTCGGTCGCGCAGCCTATGTGCAGCTGATCAACCACGACTTCTACCAGCGCCAGGGCGACGCGCGCTTCCTGCGCGAGATCCCCATCCCCACCTCGCGCGGCATGATTACCGATCGCAATGGCGAGCCGGTCGCGGTGTCGTCACCGGTGGAATCGGTATGGGGCAATCCGCAGGAGTTGTTGAAGGCCCCGGATCGTCTGCCCGAACTGGCCAAGGCACTGGGCGTGCCGGTCGAGCACCTGACCCATCGCCTGTCGCAGCGCGCCGACAAGGAGTTCCTGTACCTCAAGCGCCGGATCAATCCGGACGAGGCGCAGCGGATACTCGCGCACAAGATTCCCGGCGTGTTCTCGCAGCGCGAGTTCCGCCGCTTCTACCCGCAGGGGCCGGCGATGGCCCATGTACTGGGGTTCACCAACGTCGACGATCGTGGCCAGGAAGGGTTGGAACTGGCGTTCGACGAGTGGCTGAGCGGTACGCCGGGCGCGCAGAAAGTGATCCGCGACAACCGCGGCCGCATCGTCGAGAACGTCGACCTGATCCGCTCCGCGCAGCCGGGCAAGGACCTGACGCTCAGCATCGATCGCCGCATCCAGTACCTCGCGCATCGCGAGCTGCGCAACGCGTTGCTGGAGCACCAGGCCAGCAGTGGTTCGATCGTGATCATGGATGTGGCCACGGGCGAAGTGCTCGCCATGGTGAACCTGCCGACCTACAACCCGAATGCGATCGATCGCGTGAAGCCGGACGCGCGCCGCAACCGCGCGCTGACCGACATGATCGAACCGGGTTCGACGATGAAGCCCCTGACCGTGCTGACCGCACTGAAGGCCGGCGTGGTCACGCCGTCGACGCTGATCAACACCAATCCGGGCTACCTGGCGTTGAACAGCCGCTACACCATCAGGGACGTTCCGCGGAACAATGGTGTGCTGACCGTCACCGGCGTCATCACCAAGAGCTCGAACATCGGCTCGATCAAGATCGCAGAGAAGCTGCCGAACGCCTACTTCTACGAGAGCATCCAGAGTTTCGGCTACGGCCAGAAGCCTGGCAGCGGCTTCCCGGGCGAGTCCGCCGGCATGCTGGCGCCGCCGGATCGCTGGAATGGCCTGCAGAAGGCCACGATGTCGTATGGCTATGGTCTCGCAGTGACGCCGTTGCAGATCGCGCGCGCTTACTCGGCGCTGGGCAATGGTGGCAGGCTGGTGACGCCGACCTTCGTAAAAGGCCAGCGGGGCGAAGCGCCGCAGGTGCTGGATCCGGCGATCGCGCGGGAAGTCGTCGGCATGATGGAAACGGTGGTGACGCAAGGCGGCGCCAAGCGTGCCGGCGTACTGGGCTACCGGGTGGCGGGAAAGACCGGTACGGCCCGCATCGCCTCCGGCGGCGGCTACGCGAAAGGCCGATACGCTTCATTCTTCGCCGGCCTGGTGCCGGCCAGCAATCCGCGTTTCGCCGCCGTCGTGGTGATCAACGACTCGCAGGAAGGCGGCTATTACGGCGGCCTGGTCGCCGCCCCCGTATTCCATGACGTGATGGACGGAACGTTGCGCCTGATGGACGTGCCGCCGGATGACATCGAGGCGTGGCTCGCCGCGCAGGCCAGGAACACGCAGAAGCCCAACGGAGGCAACGCACCTGTGCCGGCGGCCCTCGTCGACGACGCCGTCGACACGATGGACCCGTCCGCGTTCGACGCCCTGCGGGCCACGGTGCCTGCGACGGGGGCGACGCGATGAGGCGGATGATGGCGCTGGCCGAACTGCTGCCCGACGTGGAGGTGCCGCGCGACATCGTCGTGCGTGGCCTGACGCTGGACAGCCGCAGCGTGCAGCCGGGCGATGCCTTCGTCGCCATCGCCGGGTTCGGCGCGCATGGCCTGAACTTCGCCGCACAGGCGAAGGAAAACGGCGCCAGCGCGATCCTGTTCGAGCCGCCGGTGCCGGACGGACTGGAGGCGCCGCGCGACGCGATCGCGGTGCCCGGCCTGCGCGCGCGCATGGGCGTCATGGCCGACCGCTTCCACGCGGCGCCGTCGCACGACATGAAGATGGTCGGCGTCACCGGCACCAACGGGAAGACATCGACCGTGCAGCTGCTGGCGCAGGCGTGGCACCTGCGCGGCGTGCGCTGCGCGACCGTGGGTACCCTGGGCGCCGGCATGTACGGCGAAGTGGTGCCCACCGGCTTCACCACGCCGCTGGTGCTGCAGATGCATGCGTTGCTGGCACAGTTCCGCGACGCCGGAGCCAAGGCCGTCGCGATGGAAGTCAGTTCGCATGCGCTGGACCAGGGTCGCGTGGATGCCGTGCATTTCGATGTCGGCGTATTCACCAACCTCACCCGCGACCATCTGGACTACCACGGCGACATGGAACGCTACGGCGCCGCGAAGTCGCTGCTGTTCTTCCGTACCGGCCTGAAGGCTGGCGTGGTCAATCTCGACGATGCCTACGGACGCGACCTTTTCGCGCGCCTGCCGCATGGCGTGCAGCGCATCGGCGTGAGCTCGCGCGGGCAGGCCGAGGCCAGCGTGCGCGCGGATGCTCTGCGCCTGGATGGCAACGGCATCGCGTTCGAACTGGTCGTTGGCGACGATGTGCAGCCTGTGCAGTCGCGCCTGCTGGGACGCTTCAACGTGGACAATCTGCTGGCGGTCGCCGGCGCGTTGCATGCGCTGGGCGATACCACGGCCGACATCGCGCGCACGCTGTCGCGCCTGGCGCCGATCCATGGCCGGATGAACCGGCTCGGCGGCGACAGCGATGCCGCAGGCAACCTTCGCCCGCTGGTCGTGATCGACTACGCGCACACGCCGGACGCGCTGGAACAGGCACTGGCCAGCCTGCGCGACCACGTGCAGGGGAGGCTGTTCTGCGTGTTCGGCTGCGGCGGCGATCGCGACGCGGGCAAGCGTCCGCAGATGGCCGTGATTGCCGAGCGCTTGGCGGACGTGGTGGTGGTCACCGACGACAATCCGCGCACCGAAGATGGCGACCGCATCGTGGCGGACATCATGGCGGGCTTCTCCCGTCCTGGCGCCGTCACGGTGCAGCGCGACCGCGCACAGGCGATCGCGCAGGCGATCGCGCAGGCCGGCGGCGACGACATCGTGCTGGTCGCGGGCAAGGGTCACGAGCCCTACCAGGAAATCCATGGCGTGAAGCACCCGTTCGATGACACCGCCGTGTCGCGTCAGGCATTGGAGGAGCGCCGATGAAGCGTCTTCCCCTTTCCCTGTTGGCGCACTGGGCGGGCGGTGAACTGCTGGGCGATGACCTCGTGATCGGTTCGCTTACTCACGACACGCGCACGCTGGTGCCGGGCAGCCTGTACGTCGCCCTGCGCGGCGAGCGGTTCGATGGTCATGATTTCGCCTACGACGCCTCCATGCGCGGCGCTGCCGCAGTGCTGGTCGACCACGAGGTGAAGGTGGACGTGCCGCAGGTCGTCGTGCCGGACACGCTGCTGGCGATCGCGCGCATCGCCGCCGGCCTGCAGCGCGACCGGGTGGAGAAGACCGTGGCCATCACCGGCAGCAACGGCAAGACCACGGTGAAGACACTGGTGGTCTCCATCCTGCAGCGCGCCGGCGTCACCTACTTCAATCCCGGCAACCGCAACAACGAGATCGGTCTGCCGATGGCCGTCATCGACGCGCCCGACGATGCCGACTTCTCGGTCTACGAGATGGGCGCGGGCAAGCCGGGCGACATCGCCTACCTGACCGACATCGTGACGCCGGAAGTGGCGCTGGTGAACAACATCGCGGCCGCCCATCTGGAGCGCATGGGCTCGTTGATGGGCGTGGCGGAAACCAAGGGCGCGATCTACGACGCCCTGCCTGCCGACGGCACCGCGGTGATCAATGCCGACGATGCGTTTGCCGAGTATTTCGCCAGCCGCGTGCCGGATCGCCGGATCCTGCGTTTCGGCCTGGAGACCACGGCCGACCTTTCCGCGCGCGATATCCGTGCGACGGCGGAGGGTTCGGATTTCGTACTGGTCGCTCCGCACGGCGAGGTGGGCGTGAGCCTGCACCTGCCGGGTCGGCACAACGTGTTGAATGCGCTGGCGGCCGCCGGCGTCGCGATGGCTTGCGGCGTGTCACTCGCCATCATCGCCGAGGGCCTGTCGGCCGCGCAGCCGGTGGCGGGTCGCCAGGTGGCGCACGCGCTCGCCAATGGCGCAGTGGTGATCGACGACAGCTACAACGCCAATCCTGGCTCGCTGGTGGCCGCCATCGACACGCTGGCCGCGGCGAGCGCACAGGCGGGTGGCGAAGGTTGGCTGGTGCTCGGGGACATGCGCGAGCTGGGCGACGATGCCGAGGCGCTGCATGCCGATGCCGGTCGTCGCGCCAAGGCAGCCGGGATCCGTCGCCTGTACACGCTGGGTCCACTCAGCGCCGCCGCTGCCGCTGCCTTTGGCGAAGGCGCGTATCCGTTCGACAGCCACGCTGCGCTGGCCGGCGCTTTGGGCGCCGATCTGCGGCCCGGCGTGCGCTGTCTGGTCAAGGGCTCGCGCGGCAGCGCGATGGACCGGATCGTCGCCACCTTGCTGTCCACCGGGGAGGACACATCGCATGTTGCTTGAGCTGGCTCGCTGGTTGCAGAGCCTGGAGAATTTCTTCGGCCTGTTCGGCTACCTGACGTTCCGCGGCATCCTCGCCGCGCTGACGTCGCTGTTCCTGTCGCTGTGGCTGGGCCCGGCGGTGATCCGCAAGCTCGGCCAGTTGAAGGGCGGGCAGCCGATCCGCAAGGACGGCCCGCAATCCCACTTCTCCAAGGCCGGCACGCCGACGATGGGCGGCGCGCTGATCCTGGTGACAGTGCTGCTGTCGGTGCTGCTGTGGGGTGATCTGCGCAACAAGTACGTATGGGTGGTGCTGCTGGTGATGGCGACGTTCGGTGCCATCGGCTGGTACGACGACTGGATCAAGATCGTCAAGCGCGATCCCAACGGCCTGAAGTCGCGCTGGAAGTATCTGCTGCAGTCGGTCTTCGGCCTGGCCGCCGGCCTGTACCTCTATCTGTATGCCGACGTGCCGGCGGCGACGACCTTCTACGTGCCGTTCTTCAAGTCGATCGCGCTGCCGCTGGCGGGCATCAGCTTCGTCGCCATCGCATACTTCTGGATCGTGGGCTTCTCCAACGCCGTCAACCTGACCGATGGACTGGATGGCCTGGCGATCATGCCCACGGTGCTGGTGGCCTGCGCGCTGGGCGTATTCGCCTATGCCTCGGGCAACGCGGTGTTCTCCAGCTATCTGCAGATCCCGCAGGTGCCGGGCGCGGGCGAGCTGACGATCATCTGCGCGGCCATCGCGGGCGCGGGCCTGGGCTTCCTGTGGTTCAACACCTATCCGGCCATGGTGTTCATGGGCGACATCGGCGCGCTGGCGCTGGGTGCGGTGCTGGGGACCATCGCGGTGATCGTGCGCCAGGAACTGGTGCTGGTGATCATGGGTGGCATCTTCGTCATCGAGACGCTGTCGGTGATGATCCAGGTGGCGTCGTTCAAGCTCACCGGCAAGCGCGTGTTCCGGATGGCGCCGATCCACCACCACTTCGAACTGAAGGGCTGGCCGGAGCCGCGCGTGATCGTGCGTTTCTGGATCATCTCCGTCGTGCTCGTCCTCGTTGGCCTGGCCACGTTGAAGGTGCGCTGATGAACGACACGCCGCGCCAGGCCACACGTCTTGAAGCCATCGGGGGCCGCTTCGACCCCTGGTTGCTCGGCGCCATGCTGGCGCTGGCGTCGTTGGGCGTGGTGATGGTGGCGTCGGCGTCGATCTACCAGCATGGCAACCCGTTCCACTATCTGGTCCGCCATGGCTTGTTCCTGGTGGCGGGTGCAGGCCTGGCGTGGTGGGTGACGCGCACCGAGCTGAAGAGTATCGAGGCGCGCAATCACTTGTTGTTGTTGGGGTGCGTGGTGATGCTGTTGCTCGTGTTCGTGCCCGGACTGGGCGTGAGCGTCAAGGGCGCGCACCGCTGGATCAACCTGGGCGTGTCCAACTTCCAGGTGGTCGAAGCGGTGAAGGTCTTCTTCATTGTCTGGCTGGCCAGCTACCTGGTGCGCTTCCGCGATGAAGTCAACGCAACCTGGGCCGCGATGCTCAAGCCGTTGGGCGTGGTGGTGGTACTGGTCGCGCTGCTGCTGATGCAGCCGGACTTCGGTTCGTCCTCGCTGCTGCTCGCGATCACCGCCGGCATGCTGGTGCTGGGCGGCGTGAACATGCCGCGGATGTTCGGCCCGGTGCTGGTGGGTCTGCCGATTCTTGCGGTGATCGCAATCGCCGAGCCCTACCGCATGCGCCGGCTGACCTCGTTCTCCGATCCGTGGGCCGACCCGTTCGGCAGCGGCTACCAGCTGACCAATGCGCTGATGGCGATCGGTCGCGGCGAGTGGGGTGGCATCGGCCTTGGCGGTTCGGTGCTCAAGCTCAACTATCTGCCGGAAGTGCATACCGATTTCATCTTCTCGGTGATCGGCGAAGAGCTTGGCTTCGTGGGCGTTTGCCTGGTGGTGGCGCTGTACGCGCTGCTGGTGGGGCGCGCCTTCGTCATCGGCCTGCGCTGCGTGGAAATGCGCAGGCACTTCGCGGGTTACATCGCATTCGGCGTCGCGCTGTGGATCGGCATGCAGAGCTTCGTGTCGATGGGCGTCAACCTGGGCTTACTGCCGACCAAGGGCCTGACCCTGCCGCTGATCTCATCGGGAGGTTCCAGCATCCTCATGACCTGCGTGGCGATGGGCCTGCTGCTGCGCGTGTCCTACGAACTGGAGCGCACGCAGCGCCAGGTCGCGCTGCGCGGGGAAGTGATCCAGGGTGCGGGCGATTCGCCTGCGCCGGTCGATCCGCGCCCGGTGCCTGCCGCGCCTGCTTCGTTCTCGCAGACGCTGCGCGGCACCAGCCGCCTGCAGCAGCGCGTCGAGCCCACGTTCGAGAGGATCGCATGAACACTGCGGGCGCTCCCGTCATGATCATGGCCGGTGGTACCGGCGGCCACATCTTCCCCGCGCTGGCCGTGGCGAAGGTGCTGCGCGCGCGCGGCGTGCCGGTGGTCTGGCTGGGCGCGGACGGGGCAATGGAAACGCGCCTGGTGCCGCCGCACGACATTCCGCTGGACACGCTGGCCATCACCGGCCTGCGCGGCAAGGGCAAGTTGGCATTGCTGGGCGCGCCCATACGCGTGCTGCGCGCGATCCGCGCCGCAGGCTTCGTGCTGCGTCGCCGTGCGCCGCGATCGGTGGTGAGTTTCGGTGGTTTCGCTGCCGGTCCCGGCGGTGTCGCCGCGCGCCTGATGGGCTTGCCGCTGCTGGTGCACGAACAGAATCGCGCGGCGGGCTTCACCAATCGCATGCTGGTGAAGGTCGCGCGCCGCGTCATGACCGGTTTTCCCGGCGCGTTCCCTTCGCGCGAGGAAGTGGTCGGCAATCCGGTGCGGGACGAGATCGCGGTGCTGCCGCCGCCTGCCGAACGTATGGCTGGCCGCAGCGGCCCGCTTCGCGTGCTCGTGTTGGGCGGCAGCCAGGGCGCGCGTGCGCTGAATCTCGCGGTTCCGTTGGCCATCGCGACGCTGCCGGCAGGCAGCATCGACGTGCGTCACCAATGCGGCGAGAAGCTGCGGGACGAAGCCGCCCGGGCCTACGCGGACGCCGGCGTCGCCGCGAGCGTGGAAGCCTTCATTACCGACATGGCAGCCGCGTACACATGGGCTGACCTGGTGGTCTGCCGCTCCGGCGCATCGACCCTGGCTGAGCTGTGTGCGGTCGGCGTGGCCAGCGTCCTGGTGCCGTTCGCGCAGGCCGTCGATGACCACCAGACCCGCAATGCCGAATACCTGGTCGAGCGTGGCGCAGCCGTGCTGCTGAAGCAGGACGACACGCTGGCCGATGCGCTGGCCACCACGCTGCGCCAGCTGGCCGGCGACAGCGACAAGCGCCTGGCCATGGCGCAGGCCGCGCGCGCGCTGGCGAAGGCCGACGCGGCCGACCGCATCGCCGACATCATTCTCGAGGAAGCAACGAACATGAGGACGCAGGCATGATGATGGCTGCTGCACGCGAGCGCCGCCTGCAACACACCGGCAACCTGGCGAAGGAGTTCCGCCGTGTGCACTTCGTCGGCATCGGTGGCTCCGGCATGAGCGGCATCGCAGAAGTGCTGTGCACGCTGGGCTATGAAGTATCCGGTTCGGACAACGCCGACAACGCCGCGACCCGTCGCCTGGCGTCGCTCGGCGCGCGCGTGATGCGCGGCCACAATGCTTCCAACGTGCTGGGCACCGACTGCGTGGTCGTCTCCAGCGCCATCAAGCACGACAACCCCGAGCTGATGGAGGCGCGCAGCCAGCGCATTCCGATCGTTCCGCGTGCGGCGATGCTGGCCGAGCTGATGCGGTTCCGCCGCGGCATCGCGGTCGCCGGTACGCATGGCAAGACCACCACGACGAGTCTCACGGCCGCCGTGCTGAGCGAAGGCGGTCTGGACCCGACCTTCGTGATCGGCGGCCAGCTGCTCGCGGCCGGTGCCAACGCCAAACTCGGCGACGGCCAGTGGCTGGTGGCCGAGGCCGACGAGAGCGACGGCAGCTTCCTGCGCCTGAATCCGCTGATCTCCATCGTCACCAACATCGATGCGGACCATCTGGAGAACTACGGCAACGACTTCGAACGCGTGAAAGCGGCTTTCGCCGAATTCCTGCAGCGTCTGCCGTTCTACGGTCTGGCGGTGCTGTGCATCGACGATCCGGAAGTCGCCGCCATTGCCGTGGAAACGCCGCGCCACGTGATGAGCTATGGCTTCGCGGAGAACGCCGACGTGCGTGCCGAGGACGTGGAGCAGGACGGCGGCCGCATGCATTTCACCCTGCGGCTGCCGGAGGACGCGAGCATCCGCGTCAGCCTGGCGTTGCCAGGGCGCCACAACGTGCAGAACGCGCTTGCCGCGGCAGCCATCGGGTGGCAGCTCGGCGTGTCGCCGGAGAACATCGCGGCGGCGCTGGAGAAGTTCGCCGGCATCGGCCGCCGTTTCAACGACCTGGGCGAGATCGTCACGCCGCAGGGCGCGCGCGTGCAGCTCGTCGATGACTACGGCCATCATCCGAAGGAACTGGCGGCGGTATTCGCCGCCGCACGCGGTGGCTGGCCGCACAAGCGGCTGGTCGTGGCCTTCCAGCCGCACCGTTACAGCCGCACGCGCGACCAGTTCGATGCATTTGCCGCTGTCCTGTCGGAGGTCGATGCGCTGGTGCTGAGCGAGGTGTACCCCGCCGGTGAGCAGCCGATCGCAGGCGCTGACGCGAAATCGCTGGCGCGCGCCATCCGTGCACGTGGCCGCAACGAACCCGTGGTGGTCAGCCAGGTCGCGGACTTGGTCGACGTGCTGCCGGACGTGCTGCAGGACGGCGACCTGTTGCTGCTGATGGGGGCCGGTGACATCGGCCACATGTCGCAACACATCGCCGCGCATGGCTTCACCGCGAAGGACCCGGCATGACCACCGTGACCGTGCAACCGCCGCGTTTCAAGGATCCGGCCCGTTTCGGTCGCCTCGCCGTGCTGATGGGCGGCGTGTCCAGCGAGCGCGAAGTGTCGTTGAACTCGGGCCAGAACGTGCTGGCCGCGCTGCTGGCGCGCGGCGTGCAAGCGTTCGCCGTCGATGGCGTGCCGGCCCTCATCGAAGCGATCCGCGCGGGCAAGGTGGACAGGGTGTTCAACATCCTGCATGGCGGCGACGGCGAGAACGGCGTGCTGCAGGGCCTGCTGCAGTCGCTCGGTGTGCCGTACACCGGCCCGGGCGTGCTGGGTTCTGCGCTGACCATGGACAAGATCCGCACCAAGCAGGTGTGGCAGGCGGCCGGTCTGCCGACCGCGGGCTTCGTGCGGATTCCGCAGGGTGGTGACCTCGCGGCCGCGGTGCGAACGCTGGGCTTCCCCGTGTTCGTGAAGCCGAGCGCGGAAGGGTCCAGTGTCGGCGTGTTCCGCATCCTGGGCGAAGACGACCTCGTGCCCGCCGCGACGTTCGCATCAACCTACCCCGGCGAGCTGCTGGCGGAGCAGATGCTGACCGGCGGCGAGTTCACCGTCGCCATCCTGGGCGACCTCGCACTGCCGTCGGTGCGTATCGTGCCGGCGCAGGGCTGGTACGACTACCACGCCAAGTACATCGCCGACGATACGCAGTATCTCTGTCCCGGCCTGGATGACGCGGCCGAGGAAACGCAGATCCGTGCACTGGCGCTCGAGGGCTTCCGCGCGGCCGGCTGCAGCGGCTGGGGGCGTGTGGACGTAATGCGTCACGCGGACGGACGTTTCCTGCTGATGGAGGTCAACACCGCCCCCGGCATGACGAGCCATTCGCTGGTGCCCAAGGAGGCGGCGCAGGTCGGCATCGGTTTCGAGGAACTGTGCTGGCGCATCCTGGAGCAGACCGTGCCGGAGGTCGCCGGCTGATGAACGCCGCTCTGCGCATCATGGCCTGGTTGCTGGCGCTGGCGCTGGTCGCGCTGCCGGTCGTGGCCGTGGTCAACGGCTGGATCGGCGCCGACCGGTGGCCGTTGTCCAGGCTGCGCGTGCAGGGCGAATTCGAACGCGTGGATGCGGCGCAGTTGCAGGCCGCAGTGCTGCCGTACGCGAAGCACGGCTTCTTCGCCGTCCAACTGGAAGATGCCAAGCACGCGGTCGAGCGGCTGCCGTGGGTGGAACGCGCGGACGTGCGCAAGCGCTGGCCGGACGTGCTGGAAGTGCGCATCACCGAGCACAAGCCGTTCGCGCGCTGGGGCGACGACAAACTGCTGTCCGAGCACGGGCGCCTGTTTCCGGTGCCGAAGGAACTCGCCGGCCTGGATCTGCCGCAACTGGGTGGGCCGGACTCCCAGGTGCAGGAAGTGACCGCGCTCTACAACGAATCGCGCCAGCTGTTCGCGCCGCTGGGACTGGACGTGACCACGCTGGTGATGGATGCGCGCGGCAGCTGGTCGCTGCTGCTGGGCAACGGCACCCAGGTGGTCGTCGGTCGCACCGATGCGCGTCCACGCCTGGGCCGCTTCGCGCGGATGCTGCCGCAGCTGCTGGCGGCCGCGCAGGCACAGCCGCTGGTGCGCGCGGACCTGCGCTACACCAATGGGTTCGCACTCAGCTGGGGCGAAGCGCCCAAGGCGCCGCCACCGGCTTCCACACCGTCTCCATTGCCTGCGCCGATCGCGGCCGCGGGTCGTCTTCTGCAGGGCATTACATGAATCGCAAGGGTGACAAATCGCTGATCGTCGGGCTGGACATCGGCACCTCCAAGGTGACGGCGCTGGTCGGCGAGTACGCACCGGGCAATCCGATCGAAGTGATCGGCATCGGCTCGCACGAGTCGCGCGGCCTCAAGCGCGGCGTCGTCGTGGACATCGAATCCACGGTGCAGTCGATCCAGCGCGCGATCGAGGAAGCCGAGCTGATGGCTGGCTGCGAGATCCGCTCGGTCTACGCCTCGATCTCCGGCAACCACGTGCAATGCCGCAACTCGCCCGGGATCGTGCCGATCCGCGACGGCGAAGTGACTTGGGGCGACCTGGACCGCGTGCTGGAAGCGGCGAAGGCCGTCGCCATCCCGGCCGACCAGAAGATCCTCCATGCCATCCCGCGCGAGTACAAGCTGGACAATTCGCAGGAAGGCATCCGCAATCCGGTCGGCATGACTGGCGTGCGCCTGGAAGTGGATGCGCACCTGGTGTTCTGTGCGCAGTCGGCCGCCGCGAACATCAGCAAGTGCGTGCAGCGCTGCGGCCTGCAGATCGATGACCTGATCTTCTCCTCGCTGGCCTCCAGCGTCGCCGTGCTGACCAGCGACGAGCGCGAGCTGGGCGTGGTGCTGGTCGACATGGGCGCGGGTACGACTGATCTGGCGGTGTTCGTGCAGGGCGCGATCTGCCACACCGCCTCGCTGCCCATCGCCGGTGACCAGGTCACCAACGACATCGCGCACATGTTGCGCACGCCCACGCCGGAAGCCGAGCAGATCAAGGTGCGCTACGCCTGCGCGCTCGCGCAGCTGGCGACGGCGGAAGAAAGCATCCAGGTGCCCAGCGTGGGCGACCGTCCGCCGCGCCGCCTGCCGCGCCATGCGCTGGCGCAGGCGGTGCAGCAGCGTTACGAGGAAATCTTCGAGATGGTGCAGGCGGAACTGCGCCGTTCCGGTTTCGAGGAGCGTGTGCGCGCCGGCATGGTGCTGACGGGCGGCGCGTCGAAGATGGAAGGCGTGGTCGAACTGGCCGAGGAGATGCTGCAGATGCCCGTGCGCGTCGGCATTCCGCAACACGTCACCGGACTGGGCGAAGTGGTCGGCAACCCGGTGCATGCCACCGGCGTGGGCCTGCTGCTGATGGGCAGCCAGATCGAACATCCACGGCGTCCGTCGTTGCCCACGGGCAAGGCGGGGAGTTGGTTCAAGAAACTGCAGAACTGGTATCGCGGCGAGTTCTGAGTGAGGCGACACCTACCGCGAAGTTGAAGGCATCACGACGTTCGTTCCACCCAGCAACACATAACTAAATAAACGAGGACAAGGACATGGCACATTTCGAACTGGTTGAAAAGATGGCCCCGAATGCGGTGATCAAGGTCGTGGGCGTGGGCGGCGGCGGCGGCAACGCCGTTGCGCACATGGTCAACGGCAGCGTGGACGGCGTGGAGTTCATTACCGCCAACACCGACTCGCAGGCGATCAAGAACTGCGGTGCCAAGCTGCAGCTGCAGCTCGGCAGCAACGTCACCAAGGGCCTGGGCGCGGGCGCGAATCCGGAAGTCGGCCGCCAGGCCGCGCTGGAAGACCGCGAGCGCATCATCGATGCGCTGGACGGCGCCGACATGGTGTTCATCACCGCGGGCATGGGCGGTGGCACCGGCACGGGCGCCGCACCGGTCGTGGCGCAGCTGGCCAAGGAGATGGGCATCCTGACCGTCGCCGTGGTCACCAAGCCGTTCCCGTTCGAAGGCCGTCGCCGCATGCAGGTCGCGCTGAAGGGCATCGAGGAACTGAGCCACCACTGCGACTCGCTGATCACGATTCCGAACGAGAAGCTGATCACCGTGCTGGGCCGTAACGCGACGATGATCCAGGCGTTCCGCGCCGCCAACGACGTGCTGCTCGGCGCCGTGCAGGGCATCGCCGACCTGATCGTCCGCCCGGGCCTGATCAACGTCGACTTCGCCGACGTGCGCACCGTGATGAGCGAGATGGGCCTGGCCATGATGGGCACCGGTTCGGCACGCGGCGACGACCGCGCGCAGGCCGCTGCGGAAGCCGCCATCCAGAACCCGCTGCTCGACGACGTCAACCTCAACGGCGCCAACGGCATCCTGGTCAACATCACCGCGGGCCCGGACTTCACGATGGCCGAGTTCGACGAAGTGGGCCGCACGATCGAAGGCTTCGCGTCGGAAGACGCGACCGTGGTCGTCGGCACCGTGCTGGACCCGGACATGCAGGACGAAGTGCGCGTGACCGTGGTGGCGACCGGCCTGAACCGCAACGCCGCCCGCCAGCCGGTCGGCCGTGGCGGCGACCTGCGCGAGCCGATGCGTGCGCCGATCAAGCTGGTTCGCGACGCCACCACAGGCATGCCGATCGATGACGGCTTCACCGTGGACCCGATCAGCGCCGCCACCAGCGGCATGGGCCTGCGCCGTGGGTCGGCCGCACCGGCACCGTCCGCACCGGCGTCGGCCCCGATCGCGGCCGACCTGCCGCCGGACTACCTGGACATCCCGGCGTTCCTGCGCCGCCAGGCGGACTGATCGTGTAAAAGTGGAACCCTCCTCCGCCTGCGGGGGAGGGCAGGGTGGGGGCAAGCGGAGTCGGTCGACGCGAATGCCATCCCGTGGGTTCGAGTAAGCGGTCTTCGACGCCCCCATCCCAACCTTCCCCCGCATGCGGGGGAAGGGGCTGTGCACTGCCATGTCCCTTCGCTGCCGGACCTTCGCCGGTCCGGCAGCCCTTTCACGACGTCCCTATCAGGTCGTTGTTGCAGGAACGGGACACACCGGTTCTTCCGTTAAGATTCAGTGGCCTGCGTGATATTCTCGCTGCCCGCTCAGGTCCCCCCTACCTGCGATTCCTTCGAATGGCCCAGCAACGCACCCTCAAGAACGTGATCCGCGCGACGGGCGTGGGGCTGCACAGTGGCGAAAAGGTCTACATGACCCTGCGCCCGGCCCCCGTGAACACCGGTATTGTGTTCCGGCGCGTCGACCTGGAGCCCGTGGTGGAGATTCCCGCCAGCGCGGGACTCGTCACCGAGACCACGCTGTGCACCGGGCTGACCTGCGAAGGCGCCAAGGTGCAGACCGTCGAGCACCTGATGTCGGCGATGGCCGGCCTGGGGGTGGACAATGCCTACGTGGAACTGTCCTCCGCGGAACTGCCGATCATGGACGGCTCCGCAGGCCCGTTCGTGTTCCTGATCCAGTCCGCCGGCATCGCCGAGCAGGATGCGCCCAAGCGTTTCATCCGCATCACCCGTCCCATCGAAGTGACCGAGGGCGACAAGGTGGCGCGCTTCGAGCCGTATGACGGCTTCAAGCTGGGCTTCACGGTGAAGTTCGACCACCCGATGATCCCGACCTCGCAGTCGCGGGCCGAAGTGGACTTCTCCACGGGTGCCTACATCAAGGAGGTCGCCCGCGCGCGCACGTTCGGTTTCATGCGCGATCTGGAGTACATGCGCGAGCGCAACCTCGGCCTGGGTGGTTCGATGGACAATGCCATCGTGCTGGACGAGTTCCGGGTGTTGAACGAGGACGGCCTGCGCTACACGGATGAATTCGTCCGCCACAAGATCCTGGATGCCATCGGCGATCTTTACCTCGCCGGGCACCCGATCCTGGGGGCGTACGAAGGCTTCAAATCGGGCCATGCCCTGAACAACAAGCTGGTCCGTGCCCTGCTGGCCGAGACCACTGCCTGGGAAGAAGTGACGTTCGAGGACCGCGCCGCGCCGTCCCCGGTCATCTACGCAACGCCTGCCCTGGCGATCTGAGACCCCCGTCCTCTGCGGACGGTGACCCCGCTGTCGACCGGTTTCCCACCACCATCACGCAGTGGTGTGCGAATGGTTACGCCTTGGCGAAAGTGTGAACTGAGTCAGGAAATCTGGCCAGAAATAACACTTTTCTAACCTCTGACTAACGACCCGACGGGCGGTGGCCGGTACCATGCCCCGTCCCTCGTGAAGGCCGAATCAAATTTTTCGCCTTCCACGATGCCCACCCCCCGGGGTGGGAGCACCCGCGGAGTCCGGGGTGGACAGGAGGTCGAGGGCCGCTTGCAGCCCTTTGCGGGAGGCCTCCGATACAGGTACGACCGGATCTTGCGCAGGCTTCACGGGATGGAGCGGCGCGAGGCTCGTCTTGGCGGTGACTTCGGTGACCGCCAGTCCGATGGATTGGGCCGCGTTGATCAGTTCGGGTGCGGCGAGGCGAAGCCTGGCATGCCACACCGGGGAGTCGACGATAAAAACGAGCCGTTTGCCTGCCACGTTCGCCAATCGGCAATGCGGCGCCAAGGCAGGCGGCAGGCAGGGGCGAAGCTGCTGTTCCAAGGCGTCGAGCCACATGGCACGACGCACCGGGTCGGTGGCGGCATCCGTCAGGGCAGCCTGCAGGGCAGGTTGCGCGGTGCCGGTACGGCGCGGCTTGGACTTCGAATCAGACATCGGTATCTATGAGCTTTAAAACCATCGTCAACAATACGCGTACCTGGTGGGCCCATGCATCGGCCCATGGTGCCTATCGAATCCGCCTCGCGTTCCACGCCCGGCCGCTCGCCAGCGCAGCGGTGCTTGTCGCCGCCGGCCTGCTGGTCGGCGTGGGGGGGCGCAGCGCCTTCGGCATGGCGCAGGTCTCGATGCTTCAGGCCAAGGCCGAGCAGCGCGATACCGAGCTTGAGCAGGTCCGCCGTGGTGCCCAGCAGGAAATCAACGCCATGGCCGCGCGCCTTGGCGAGCTGCAGGCGCAGGCCAATCGCCTGAACGCGCTCGGTGAGCGCCTCACCCGCGTGGGCCAGCTGCAGGACGGCGAGTTCGACTTCAACGAGCCAGTCGGCGTAGGCGGCAACGACGTGTCCTACGACATGAAGCCGGCCGATCTGACCGCGGGCGTGGACAAGCTGGAGAAGCAGTTCGCCGAATCCGGCCGTCAGCTGTCGGTGCTGGAAGCGCTGCTGTTCAACCGCGAACTCGACAGGAATGCGACCCCGGGCCGCATGCCCATCGCCAACAGCTACATCACCTCCGGCTTCGGCGGTCGTGCGGACCCGTTCGGCGGCGGCGGCCAGAACCACAAGGGCATCGACTTCAAGGCCCGCGTGGGCGATCCGGTGCTGTCGGTGGCCGATGGCGTGGTCAGCTTCGCCGGTGTGAAGGGTGGTTACGGCAACGTCATCGACGTTGACCACGGCAACGGCTACGTGACCCGCTATGCGCACAATTCACGCCTCAGCGTGCGTGCCGGCGATCTGGTTCGCGTGGGCCAGGAAGTGGCCAAGGCCGGCTCGACCGGTCGTTCCACGGGTGCGCACGTGCATTTCGAGGTGTGGGAGAACGGACGCGTGGTCAATCCACGCAAGTTCCTGGGCGAAGGCCCGACGCCCGTGGGGCAGATCAAGCGCGGCTGACCGCGACCTGATGTGGAGCGGAGCTTGCTCCGCTGCTCTTCGGGGCGGGACCGGCACCCGATGCTGCGTGGCGTCGAGCAAGCCCGATGCTACTGCCGATGTCCGGGAACCATCCGGCGTCCAGTCGGTCTGACGGCCCGCCTTGATTCCCCGGGCGGCGCCCCAAGCTACAATACGGTGTTGCCAGACAGGGCGCCTTGCGCCCTGTTTCGTTTTGGGCCCGCCGAAGTCGCGCGGCCCCGGTGTCCTTTTCCTTTCCGGTTCCCTACATGATCAACAACCTGCTTACCCGCGTCTTCGGCAGCCGCAACGAGCGCCTGCTCAAGCAGCTGCACCGCACCGTCGACAAGATCAACACGCTGGAAGCGGAGCTGCAGACGCTCACCGACGAGCAGCTGAAGGCGAAGACGCCGGAGTTCCAGCAGCGCATCGCCGGCGGGGAAGCACTCGACAAGATCCTTCCCGAAGCCTTCGCGGTCTGCCGCGAAGCCAGCCGCCGCGTGCTGGGCATGCGCCATTACGACGTGCAGCTGATCGGTGGCATGGTGCTGCACCTGGGCAAGATCGCCGAAATGCGCACCGGCGAAGGCAAGACGCTGGTCGCCACGCTGCCCACCTACCTCAATGCGCTGGAAGGCAAGGGCGTGCACGTCGTCACCGTGAACGACTACCTGGCCCGCCGCGACTCCGCCTGGATGGGCCGCCTGTACAACTGGCTGGGCCTGAGCGTGGGCGTCGTCTACCCCGGCATGCCGCACGGCGACAAGAGCGCCGCCTACGCCGCCGACATCACCTACGGCACCAACAACGAATTCGGCTTCGACTACCTGCGCGACAACATGGCGATGTCGCGCGCCGACCGCTTCCAGCGCGGCCTGCACTACGCCATCGTCGACGAAGTCGACTCCATCCTGATCGACGAGGCGCGTACCCCGCTGATCATTTCCGGCCCGGCCGATGAATCGCCCGAGCTGTACATCCGCGTCAACCGCATCGTCCCCCAGCTGATCAAGCAGGAGAACGAGGAAGCCGAAGGCGATTATTGGGTCGACGAGAAGGGCAAGCAGGTGCACCTGTCCGAAGCGGGCATGGAGCACGCCGAGGAACTGCTGCTGCAGGCCGGCATCATCAGCGAGGAAGAACCGCTGTACGGCGCCAACAACCTCTCGGTCGTGCACCACCTCAACGCCGCGCTGCGCGCGCACGCCATCTACCAGCGCGACGTGGACTACATCGTGCGCGATGGCGAAGTGGTCATCGTCGACGAGTTCACCGGCCGCACGCTGACCGGTCGCCGCTGGTCCGACGGCCTGCACCAGGCGGTCGAAGCGAAGGAAGGCGTGCCGGTCCAGCGCGAGAACCAGACGCTGGCCAGCGTGACGTTCCAGAACCTGTTCCGCATGTACAAGAAGCTGTCCGGCATGACCGGCACGGCCGATACCGAAGCCTTCGAGTTCCAGAGCATCTACGGCCTGGAAGTCATCGTCATCCCGACCAACCGCCCGACCGTGCGCAAGGATTCGCCCGACCAGGTGTTCCTCAACCGCCAGGGCAAGTTCAAGGCGGTGCTGGCCGACATCCAGGACTGCTACCAGCGCGGCCAGCCGGTGCTGGTGGGCACCACGTCCATCGAGACGTCGGAAATGCTGTCCGAGTTCCTTACCAAGGCCGGCGTGCCGCACGAAGTGCTCAATGCCAAGCAGCACGAGCGCGAAGCGCACATCGTGGCGCAGGCCGGTCGTCCGGGCGCGATCACCATCGCCACCAACATGGCTGGCCGCGGTACCGACATCGTGCTGGGCGGTTCACTGGAAGCCGAGTACGAGACGCTGCCGGAAGACGCCAGCGACGCCGACCGCGCCGCGGTGAAGGCCGAATGGCAGAAGCGCCATGACGAAGTGAAGGCCGCCGGTGGCCTGCACATCGTCGGCACCGAACGCCACGAATCGCGCCGCATCGACAACCAGCTGCGTGGCCGTTCCGGCCGTCAGGGCGACCCGGGTTCGTCCCGCTTCTACCTGTCGCTGGAAGACAACCTGATGCGCATCTTCGCCTCGGACTGGGTCCAGAAGGCGATGAAGCTGATCGGCATGAAGGAAGACGACGTCATCGAGGACAAGCTGGTCAGCCGGCAGATCGAGAAGGCGCAGCGCAAGGTGGAAGCGCACAACTTCGACATCCGCAAGAACCTGCTCGACTTCGACGACGTCAACAACGACCAGCGCAAAGTGATCTACGCGCAGCGCGACGAACTGCTCGACGCCGATTCGGTGAAGGACAACATCGACGGCATCCGCGGCGACGTGGTCGCCGAAACGGTGGCGCGCTTCGTGCCGCTGAACTCGGTGGACGAACAGTGGGACCTGCAGGGCCTGGAACGCGAACTCGGCGAGGAAATGGGCGTGGAGCTGCCCGTGAGCCGCTGGCGCGAGGACGCCGAGGAGCTCGATGCCGAGACCATCGAGCGTCGCGTACAGGAAGCGATGGACAAGCATTTCGCCGACAAGGAAGCGGTGATAGGCGATGAGACCATGCGTGCGCTGGAAAAGCACATCATGCTGACCGTGCTGGACAAGAACTGGAAGGAACACCTGGCGCGCATGGACTACCTGCGCCAGGGCATCCACCTGCGTGGCTACGCGCAGAAGCAGCCGAAGCAGGAGTACAAGAAGGAAGCGTTCGAGTTGTTCTCCGGCATGCTGGAACGGGTGAAGAGCGAAGTGGTGACCCTGCTGTCGCGCGTCCGCATCCGCAGCGAGGAGGAAGTCGCCGCGCTGGAAGCGCAGGAGCGCGCCATGGCCGAGGCACAGGCCCGGCAGATGCAGTTCCAGCATCAGGATGCCGGCGGCTACAGCGCCGACGAGGAAGCCGAACAGGCCCGGCAGCTGGCTGCGGCGCAGGGCGGTTACGTGCAGTCGGGCCCGATGCCGGCGCACCGAGACGCCCCCAAGGTCGGTCGCAACGATCCGTGCCCCTGCGGCAGCGGCAAGAAGTACAAGCACTGCCACGGCCAGCTCGGCTGAGACGCCGCCGCACCTCGCCTGACGGAAAAGCCGCGCACCGCGCGGCTTTTTCTTTGCGCGCGGCATCGTGTCCGGGCGAGACTATTTGCGTCTACCTGACCGTTCCCGGCAAGCTTCTTCCATGCTCACTCCGTTGCGCTCCATCCACGTCATGGCCGCCGTCATCACCGACGCACGCGGCCGCATCCTGCTGACCCGCCGGACGGAAGGGCGCGACCTGGCGGGGCGCTGGGAGTTTCCCGGAGGCAAGCAGGAACCCGGGGAAAGCCCCGAGGATGCCCTGGTACGCGAACTGCGCGAGGAACTGGGCATCGAGGCCCGGGTCGGCGACCACCTCATCAGCGTGCCCCAGCAATACCCCGACAAGCGCCTGTGCCTGGAAGTGCGGCAGCTGACCGGATGGGAAGGCGCGCCGCGCGGGCACGAAGGCCAAGCGCTGGCCTGGGTCGCGCCGGACAAACTGATGCGCTACGACATGCCGCCAGCGGATCGCCCGGTGGTGGCGGCGCTCATGCAGTCGGACCGTTACCTGGTCACGCCGGAACCCGAGGATCCGCCTCGCTGGCTGGCCTCGCTGGATCACGCGTTGTCGCAGGGTATCCGTCGCGTGCAGGTGCGTGCGCGCAGCCTGTCGGACGACACCTGGCGATCGCTGGCGAAGGAAGCTGTCGCGCGCTGCCGCACGGCCGGCGCCGAGGTGCTGCTGAACGGCGACGTGGACCTGGCGCGCGAACTGCAGGTCGGCGTCCATCTGCGTGCCACGCAACTGGCGGCACTGTCGGAGCGGCCACTGCCGGAGGGATTACCCGTCGCGGCGTCCTGCCATGCCGCATCGGACCTGCGGCAAGCGGAGGCGCTGGGGTGCGATTTCGCGGTGGTGGGCAGCGTCTACCCGACCCTGAGCCACCCCGGCGGCGAGTCGCTGGGATGGCCGGGCTTCGCCCACCTGCGCGAGGGCGTGTCCTTGCCGATCTACGCCATCGGCGGCATGGCGAACGACGACATCGCCGACGCGCGCCGGCATGGGGCGCAGGGCATCGCCGCGATCCGCGGACTGTGGCCGGCCACGGACCGGGAAACGCCGTCGATGGGGTAGAGCCGAGCTTGCTCGGCTGCGCGATCCGTCTCCGGCAGCTCCGGCAGGGGCAGCGGAGCAAGCTCCGCTCTACGAAGAGACGGTGGCGGCAAGCGCCAGATAGCGCCGATGCAACTCGTCGGCGGCGTGTTGCAGGTGGCTGATGTCGCCATCGTTGACGACAATGTCGTCGGCCAGCGCCAGCCGGTCCACGCGCGAGGCCTGGGCGGCCAGCATCTTCTCCGCCAGCGCAGCGTCGACGCCGTCACGTTGCATCAACCGTGCCTTCTGCACGGCGACCGGGGTATCCACCACCACGATGCGGTGCAGCCAGGGATAGGTCCGGCGGCCACCGCCTTCGGTGAGCAGGGGGATCGTCGCGATGGCGTAGGGGCTGGCGGCGCGCCGGCAGAGGGCGAGCAATCGCGCGCGGATGGGAGGATGCAGGATCGCTTCCAGTGCGCGCCGCTCTTCCTCGTTCCCGAATACGCGGACACGCAACGCCGCCCGGTCCAGTTGGCCGTCCGCCATCAGCACATCGCGCCCGAAGCGCTCCGCCACGGCGGCCAGCGCGGGTTCGCCTGGCCGGACCACCTCGCGCGCCAGCAGGTCGGCATCGGCCACCGCGATGCCGCGTGCGGCAAATGCTCTCTCAAGCGCACTTTTCCCGGAGGCGATGCCGCCGGTAAGTCCGATGAAGTAATCGCTCATGGGCGGATTATGTACGAGCGCCGTCGGTCGAGGTCGAGACGCCTATGCTCCCGCGCCGTGCGGGAGAAGGGCATCGCCCACGGGGGCGCCTACTTCAGGCCGGCGAAACGCAGGTAGGCGTCCACGATCTGCTGGCCCCAGAAAAACACGATCCAGCCCGCGATGGCCAGATAGGGGCCGAACGGGATCGGCGTGGCGCGGTCGCGGCCCCGCATCGCCAGCCAGGCCGAACCGACCACGGCACCCACGAGCGAGGAGATCAGGATGATGGGCAGCACGCCATTCAATCCCACCCAGGCGCCGAGGGCCGCGAGGAGCTTGAAATCGCCCCGGCCCATGCCTTCCTTGCCGGTGATCTGCTTGAACAGCCACCACACCAGCCACAGCGACACGTAGCCGGCGATGGCGCCCAGCAGTGCCGGCTTGGCGGGCATGTACAGGTTATCGAGGCTGCCGATCAGGCCCAGCCACATCAACGGCAGCGTCAGCTGGTCGGGCAGCAGCCGTGTGCGCAGATCGATGCCGCTCAACGCCACCAGGTAGCAACTCAGCAACGCCGCGCCGAATCCCTGCCAGCCGAAGCCGAACCGCCATACCGAGGCCACCGCCAGCAGCGCGGTCAGCAGCTCGACGAGCGGGTACTGCGGCGAGATCGGGGCCTTGCAGTGGCGGCACTTGCCGCGCAGGGCCAGCCAGCTGAACAGCGGGATGTTCTCGTACCAGGACAGCGCCGTCTTGCAGTGCGGGCAGTGCGAGCGTTCCACCACGATGCCGGGAGGCGGCGGATCGTAGATCTCCGGCTCCTCCAGCACCTCGCGGGCGTCACGCTTCCACTCCCACTCCAGCCGCCTCGGCAGCCGCAGGATGACCACATTGAGGAAGCTGCCCACCAGCAGGCCGAGGCCTGCCACCACCGGGTACCCCAGTTCGGGGTGCTGATCCAGAAACGCCATGGATCAGCCGACCACCGTCGCCGCAATCTTGAAGATCGGCAGGTACATGCCAATGACCAGGCCACCGACCAGCACGCCGATGATGACCATGATGAAGGGTTCGATCAGGCTGGCCAACGCATCCACCGCGTTGTTGACCTCCTGCTCGAAGTACTCGGCCACCTTGAACAGCATGGTGTCCAGTGCGCCGGCTTCCTCACCGATGGCGGTCATCTGCACCACCATGTGCGGGAACAGCTGGGTCTGCTTCATCGCCATGTTGAGGGGATAGCCGACCGATACGTCGTCGCGCATGCGGAAGACTGCTCTCTCGTACACCGTATTGCCGGTGGCGCCGGCCACTGTATCCAACGCCTCGACCAGCGGCACGCCGGCCTTGAAGGTCACCGCCGTGGTACGGGCGAAGCGGGCGATGGATGAGTTGTGCATGATCTGGCCGATTACCGGCACTTTCAGGATGGCACGGTCGACTGCATGCTGGAACGCGGGCGACCGTTTGAAGAAAAACAGGGCAGTAAAGATGCTGCCCGCCACCACAATCAGGATGGCCCACCACCAGCTGACCATGATGCGCGAGGCGCCCATGATCATCTGGGTGAAGGCCGGCAGCTCGGTGCCGAAGCTGGCGAAGGTCTTCTCGAACTCTGGAATCACGAACATCAGGATCACCGACGTGACCAGGATGGCCACGGCGACTACTGCCGCCGGATAGAACAGTGCCTTCTTGATCTTGCCTTTGAGGGCTTCGAGATTTTCCTTGTAGTTGGCAATCGTCTCTAACACCGTTTCCAGTACGCCCGCACCTTCGCCCGCTCGCACCAAATTGCGGTACAGCTCGTCAAACTGCACGGGGTGCTTGCTGATCGCTTCGTGCAGCGAAGAGCCGCCTTCGATGTCGAAACGGATCTGCTCGACCATCTTCTTCATGCGGATGTTCTTCTGTCCGCTTTCGATGATCTCCAGCGACGATACGATCGGTACGCCGGATTTCATCATCGTCGCCATCTGGCGGCTGAAGAAGGCGATGTCCTTCGGCGATACCGGCTTGCCGGCGGAGCCGAACAGCGGCTTCCCCTTCACCTTGACCACGTTGGGCGTGATGCCCTGCTTGCGCAGCTCGGCGCGCAGGAAGTTGGCGTTCTTGGACTGCTGCTCGCCCTTCATCTTGACGCCGCGCTTGTCGGTGCCCTCCCAGATGAACAGGTTCAGCGGGTTCTCGCGGACGGGCGCGGAGGCGGCTTTCTTGGCGGCGGAGCGGGTCACGGCCATCGGATTTCCCCTGTCCGGCTTTCCCCATCCGGACTTCATCGCCCCATGTTAGCCGGTTATCCGCCCAAGGGAAGCGCTGCGCCTGTGACGGCGGCCGGGTTTCGGTGATATGGCCGGGGCCGGGCGGCCCCGAGCGGGCCGCCACCGCGCGGTTGTAGGAGCGCCTTCAGGCGCGATGCTCTTGGCCGGCGCGTCGCAGGTATAGCCGCCTGCCCAACCCTGCTCATTTGTAAGGGTGCACTTTTGCGGGACGGCTTCGCGCCCGATCCGAATCAGGAGCATCGCGCCTGAAAGCGCTCCTACAACCGCGAGGTAGCGGAGCATCAAAGTGTGGAATTGCGCGCGGGAGCCTGTCCTCCGCCTCAATCCTTGGTGACGCGGTTGATCTCGGCCAGACTGGTGATGCCGTTGCGCACTTTCATCAGCGCCGACTGGCGCAGGTCGCGGATGCCGGCCTTCTGGGCCTTTTCCGCGATCTGCATGGCATTGCCGCCTTCCAGCACGATCTCCTGGATCGCGTCGTTCATCGGCATCACCTGGTAGATGCCGGTACGGCCCTTGTAACCACCCGTGCACTCGTCGCAACCGACGGCCTCGTAAACGGTGAAGCCCGCGGCGATCTCGGCTTCGCTGAAGCCTTCCGCCAGCAGCGCCTGCGGGGGCAATTGCACCGGGCGCTTGCACTTCGAGCACAGCCGGCGCGCCAAGCGCTGCGCGATGATCAGGGTCACCGAGCTGGTGATGTTGTACGGCGCGATGCCCATGTTCATCAGGCGGGCGACGGTCTGCGGCGCGTCGTTCGTGTGCAGCGTGGACAGCACCATGTGGCCGGTCTGCGCGGCCTTGATCGCGATCTCGGCCGTTTCCAGGTCGCGGATTTCGCCGACCATGATGATGTCCGGATCCTGTCGCAGGAAGCTGCGCAGGGCGGCGGCGAAGGTCATGCCGCGGCGGTTGTTCTGCTGTACCTGGTTGACGCCGGGCAGGCGGATTTCCACCGGGTCTTCGGCGGTGGAGATGTTACGCGTCTCGTCGTTGAGGATGCCCAGTGCGGTATACAGCGATACGGTCTTGCCCGAGCCGGTAGGGCCGGTGACCAGCACCATGCCGTAGGGCTTCTGGATGGCGTCCTCGAACAGCTTCTGCTGGTCGGGCTCGTAGCCCAGTTTGTCGATGCCCAGCTTGGCGGCGCTGCCGTCCAGGATACGCAGCACGACCTTTTCGCCGAACAGCGTGGGCAGCGTGCTGACGCGGAAGTCCATCTGCTTGCTCTTGGACAGGTTCAGCTTGATGCGCCCGTCCTGTGGCACGCGTTTCTCGGCGATGTCCAGTTGCGCCATCACCTTGATGCGCGCGGCAATGCGGTCCTTCAGCTTGGTCGGCGCCTTGGCGACCTGCTTCAGGATGCCGTCCACGCGCAGCCGCACGCGGTAGTCGTTTTCGTACGGCTCGAAGTGGATGTCCGAGGCGCCGCGCTTGATGGCATCCACCAGGACCTTGTTGACGAACTTGACGACCGGCGTGTCATCGCCCTTCGAGTCGACCGCATTGTCGGTACCGCCGTCCTCATCGGAAGCATCCACCTCCAAGCTTTCCAGCCCGTCGTCGTCATCGCCGAAGTTGCTGGACAGGTTGTTGGCGGCGTTCTGCCATTGTTCGAGGGTACGACGCAGCTGGTCCTCGTCCACCAGCACCGGCTCGACGATCAAGTTGGTGTGGAACTTGATCTCGTCCAGTGCGCCATGGCTGCGGGTGGGATCGGCGACACCGACGAAGAGCTTGTTGCCGCGCTTGAAGAGGGGGAGCACCTGGTGCTTCTGCACCAGTTCCTCGCTGACCAGCTTGAGTGCGCTGTGGGTCGGGTCGAATGCCGTTGCATCCAGCAGCGACATGCCGAATTCCATCGCGTTCGCGGCCGCCAGTTGCGGTGCTGTGACCAGCCGCTTTTCCGCGATCCACTGCGGCAAAGGCACCTTGGCTTCCGTAGCATGGGCCATGGCGGCACGAGCGCTGGCCTCGTCCATGGCGCCGTCCTGGACCAAGCGGCGGGCGAGGCCGGTGATGCCTACGAGATTGGCTGCGGGGACTGCGTTCATGGCGGGAAGCTCCGGAATCTGCGTGAGACTTTAGCTCAGGCGCTGCATTTTAGTCATGGGAAGCACCGCGCCCCCAATGATGCGAAATGTCTTCATCG
This sequence comes from uncultured Pseudoxanthomonas sp., assembly GCA_966210745.1. Lineage (GTDB taxonomy): Bacteria > Pseudomonadota > Gammaproteobacteria > Xanthomonadales > Xanthomonadaceae > Pseudoxanthomonas_A. The sequence goes on along the minus strand of CBIHLJ010000003.1, from coordinate 9,168 downwards.
CCACTGTGCGCTTGCCTTCACGCGGAAGCGGCATCCGCCGGATGACTTACTCCAGTACGCAGTTGCCGGTTTCCATATCGCAGAGCGTGCGTCGCGTGCCGGGCTCCTGTGGCGTTCCCGTGATGTCCGCGCCGACGGCGGTCGCATCGTCGGCTGCACTGCATGCCTCGAGCGGGGCGGCATCCGGTGTGTCGTTGTTGTGCAGAGTGGCCAAGGAAAAGTTGGCGTAGCTTTTCATCTCGGCCTGGCAAGCGCCTTCCGCCGCGCGGATCCGATAGTTGTTGTATGCCGGCAGTGCGATGGCGGACAGGATGGAGATGATGGCAACCACGATCATCAGCTCGATCAGCGTAAAGCCGCGTGTGGTGCGTGACATGCGAGCTACCCCTAAAGTGAAAATCCCCGTCTCCGATCAGAAGCAAGGACCGCGCCAACGCGACAGCTTCTGATGACGGCATGGCTGCACATGCGTGGATCTGTGATGGGCGTCGCCTTGTGGCATGTGCCGCCGGAGTCTGTCTGCCTCAGGGAGGCGACCGGCTGAACTTCTTGCGGACCCATCGGATATAAAAAACAAACCCCGCCGAAGCGGGGTTTGCCTATACAAAGTGCAGTATGAACGAACCGGTTACGGTGTTTCCATACGGCAGGTCGCGGTATCAGCGTCGCAGATCGTCGTCAGCACGCCTGGCTCAGCGGGTTCAAAAGTGATCGCGGTGCCAGCGGTCACATCGGCGGCCGTCAGGGCGACGACCGGCGCAACGCAAGCTTCAGCTTCCGGAATCTCGACCGTCATGCCCGGGGTCTGGGCAGCAGCCACGGCCGAGTTCATGTAAGCCTTGGCTTCAGCCTGGCAGGCGCCTTCGGCCGAACGGATGCGGTAGTTGTTGTAGGCCGGCAGCGCGATGGCAGCCAGGATGGCGATGATCGCGACGACGATCATCAGTTCGATCAGGGTGAAGCCCTGGGCGTTCTTCTTCATGGTGTTTCCCCTTTCAGGATTGGCTTGATGGTTAGGGACACAAGCCCCGTGTCCCTACATGGACCGTGGGCGCCGCGTACAACGTTACGACGCGTGCACGGAATGTAGAGCAGGTTGCGTGCCAACTTCTGATACCCCCAGCGATTCCCCCAACACTTCCCCGGAAGGAAACCCTGACGCCGAAGTCGGGCGGGACTATCGCATCATTCCCGGCGGTTGTGTATCGGGAATCGTGGCCAATGCCGGAGCAGTTCACAGATTGCGACATCGGTCTGTCAGGGTGGTGCGCGTCAATCCAATGGCGCTTGCATGGCAATGTGACTGTCTGCGTCATAAAGTGACATGAAAGGTCACCCGGGTCACTGTGGGATGCGGCGCACGTTTGTGCGGAGGCATATATATAAGGTTTCTCCGCAGGCCGCGTCCCGCGCATCGCGGATGCAGGCGCGGCATCCCAAAGCACCCCGATGCATGAAATACATCGTGCACGAGCGCCCTTCGGCGCGATGCTTTCGCGAGCGGCCCATCCAGGAGCGTCGAGCCCGAGGCCGATCCTGCTGACCCATTGGGAATCGCGCGCGGGGGCGCCGGCCTATTCCATCCCCAGCTTCTTCAGCTTGTAGCGCAACGCCCGGAAGGTGATGCCCAACTGGGCGGCGGCCTTGGTCTTGTTCCAGCGGTTCTCTTCCAGCGCCTTCTGGATCGCAGCGCGTTCCAGTTGCTCGATGTACTCGGGCAGGGCGCCGGCCGCGGGGTCCACGTCCACCGCGCCCGGGACATCGCGGATCACTTCCCCCGGGCTGAAATCCCCACCGAACTTCCTGCCTGCCGGCGCTTGCGGCAGGTAGAGGTCGTCGATCTCGATGCTGTGGCCTTCGGACATGGCCAGCGCGCGCTCCAGGATGTTCTCCAGTTCGCGCACGTTGCCCGGGAACGGATAACGCCCCAGCGCTTCCATCGCCTCCGGCGACACCGACGGCGCCATGCGGCCGTGCTGGGCGGCCAGGCGTTCCAGCACGGCGCTGGTCAGCTGGGCCAGGTCGCCCGTGCGCTCGCGCAGCGGCGGCACCCGCAGTTCGATCACGTTGATGCGGTAGTACAGGTCGTGACGGAAGCGGCCATCGGCGGCCAGTTCGCCAAGATCCTTGTGGGTGGCCGACAGGATGCGCACGTCCACCTGCGCCTCGCCGGAGGCGCCCACCGGGCGCACCGCTTTCTCCTGGATGGCCCGCAACAGCTTGACCTGCATGGGCAGCGGCAGCTCGGCCACTTCGTCCAGGAAGAGCGTGCCGCCACTGGCGGCCTGGAACAGGCCCTGCTTGTCGGCGTGCGCGCCGGTGAAGCTGCCCTTCTTGTGGCCGAAGAACTCGCTTTCCATCAGCTCGGCGGGAATCGCACCGCAGTTGACTGGAATGAACGGACCGGCAGCGCGCGCGCCCTGCTCATGGATGGTGCGCGCCACCAGCTCCTTGCCGGTGCCGGACTCGCCCATGATGTAGACCGGCGCCTGGCTGCGCGCCACCTTGCCGATGGTCTCGCGCAAGGCATCCATCGCCGCCGACGTACCCAACAGTCGGCTGGCCTGTTCGGGCGGCGGCGGCGGCGGGGGTGCGCGATCGGTGTTGTTCAGTTCCAGCGCGTGCTTGACCAGCCCGCGCAGGACGGCGAGGTCCACGGGCTTGCTGACGAAATCGAAGGCGCCGGCCTTCAGGGCTTCCACCGCCAGCTCGATGTTGCCGAACGCCGTGATCATGGCGACCGGCGTATTGGGATAGTTGCGGGAGATCTCGCCGACCAGGTCGATGCCGTTGCCGTCGGGCAGGCGCATGTCGGTGAAACAGAGGTCGTAGGTGTTGCGGGCCAGCAGCTCGCGGGCTTCACCTACATTGGCGGCGGTATCGATGCGCAGGCCCATGCGGCCCAGCGTCAGCGTCAGCAGTTCGCGGATGTCGCGCTCGTCGTCGACGATCAGGGCGCTACGGCTTTGATTCATGCATCCCCCCTATTGCCCCTGTGCAGGCAGTGTACCGGCTGAATGTGAATCATGGTAGGCAACGGCCCGTGATCGTGGCGTGGCATGCGCGCGGGCCTTCCCGGAGCAGCACGCCCGGGTGTGATGCGTCCTTGCGTGAGCCCCTGAATGCATCGTGGCCATGTAGTCCGCTGGGGCATGAGGGGTGCTGCTGCAGGGTTCCTGGCGGCGTGGCCGGTCGATCCTACGCCGGCAGCAGGGCGTGCGGGCCGGGCAGGATGATGCGGAAACAGGCGCCACCGCCCGGCACCGGGACGTATTCGAGCGTGGCCTGGTTGGCCCGGCACAGCTCGCGGGCGATGTACAGGCCCAGGCCGGTGCCGTGTTCGGAGGTGGTGAAGAACGGCCGGAACAGTTGCGCGGCCACGGCCTCGGGGATGCCGGGGCCGCGATCCATCACGTCGATGGTCGGGCGCCCCTCGGCATTGAACACGCGCAGGCGGACACGCGCCGATTCGCCCGGCAGGCGCCCGTAGTTCAGCGCGTTCTGCACCAGCACCGTGACCACCTGCTGCAGGTGGCGCGAATCGACCAGCGCAGGCACCGGCTTGGCGCCGATGATGGTTTCCAGCGTGTCGGTCTCGATGGAAAGCGTCTGCTGGTATTCGTCCACGAAACGCCGGGCGAACGTGTTGAGGTCGATGTGTTCGGGCGTGGCGCGCTCGCGGCGGGCGAGGCCCAGCACGCTCTCGACGATGCCGTTGGTGCGCTGGCACTGCTGATGGATGATCTGCAGCAAGCGGCGGTCGCCATCGCTGACCTGCTGGGATTCCTCCAGCAGCTGCACGGCGTAGTTGATCGCGGCCAGCGGGTTGCGGATCTCGTGCGCCAGGCTGGCCGAAAAGCGGCCCAACGCGGCCAGGGTCAGGGATTCGGCCCGGCGCGAAACCACCGTGGCGTCGTCGAGGAAGATCAGCGAGGTGTCGCTGTCGGCCAGCAGGCGGGCGAAGCGGGGTTGCACTTCCGGCTGGTCCGGCGAGAACTGCATCGGGGTCTCGTCGGTCTGCCAGCCATTGCGCCAGCGCTGCAGGCGGCGGGCAAGTTCGGGCGCCGCGTGTTGCAGCGACACCCCCTTGCCGTCGACGCCCTTGCCATCGCCACCGTCGCCCAGCAGCAGGCTGGCGGCCTCGTTGGAGAGTTTGATGTGGTTGTCGGCGTCCACCACCAGCACGCCGGTGCGCATGCGGCGGATGATCAGTTCGTTGACTTCGAACAGGTTGGCGACTTCCTCGCCGCGCTTCTCCGCCAGCGCCTGGCTGATGCGCGCCTTCTGCCCGGCCTGGTGGGCGAGATAGGCCAGGGCCAGGTAACTGACCGCGAACATGATGACTTCGGCCAGCGAGCGGCTGCTGTTCTGGTCGTGGAAGAAGGTGAAGAAATACTCGCCGAACAGCGCGGCAATGGCGATCAACGCCACCACCAGGGCCATCCGGGTGGACGGCAGCAGCAGGGCCGCTGCGGACACGTTGAACAGCAGCATCATCGCCACGCCGGCGGTGGCGCCGGGCAGGGCGTGGGTGATCAGCGCGGCGACCAGCACGTCCAGGCAGACGCTGATGAACACGATCCACACCAGCCACTGCACGCTGCGCCCGACGAAGAACAGCACCAGCGCCAGCACCAGGTAGCCGATGGCCACCAGCATGCCGAGGTCTCCATGGCGGGGCTCGCCGAGCAGGTCGCCCAACGGGCTGAACATCAGTGCGGCCAGGATGCCGGCTTCCAGCACGCGGTAGAGCGCGAAGAAATACAGCTCGCGGCGCGGTACTGATTCGATGCGGGACAGGAGCGACTGGGCCTGACGCAAGACTCGTACTTCCCCGTGACGAGGCGGCCAGTATAGGCAGGCTGGCCCCCGGCTGCGCGTTGGAACCCTGTTTCCGCCTGTTCCACCAAAGGCTTAGGTGCCGGGTTTTGCGCCATCCGGCCCGGTCGGCGACAATAGGGGGCTCGCCCGCGCCGCCGCCCCTGTGGCCCCGGCCCTGGGCGATGTCTTCTGTTCCCTACCCACGGTGACGCATGAATTTCCACGAATATCAGGCCAAGCAGCTGCTGGCCGAGTACGGCATCCCGGTCCCGGCCGGCAAAGTCGCCGCCACGGCGGACGAAGCGGTTGCGGCCGCCACGTCCCTCGGCAACGGCCCCTGGATGGTCAAGGCCCAGATCCACGCGGGCGGTCGCGGCAAGGCCGGCGGCGTCAAGTTCTGCAAGACCGTCGATGACGTGAAGGCGGCCGCCGGCAAGATGCTGGGCACCAAAATGGCTACCTACCAGACCGCCGGCGTCGAACTGCCGGTCAACCTGGTGCTGGTGACCACCGCCGGCGAGATCGTCAAGGAGCTGTACCTGTCGGTGCTGGTCGACCGTGGCACCCGCACCATCACCTACATCGCCTCGTCCGAGGGCGGCGTGGAGATCGAGCAGGTCGCGGCCGAGACGCCGGACAAGATCCACAGCCTCAACGTCGACTTCGTCGAAGGCGTGCAGCCGTACCAGGGCCGCGAGTTCGGCTTCAAGATGGGCCTGACCGCCAAGCAGGCGGGCCAGTTCGCCAACATCATGGTCAACCTGTACCGCATCTTCAACGAGAAGGACCTGGCGCTGGTCGAGATCAACCCGCTGGCGATCCTGGACGACGGCAACCTGTACGCGCTGGATGGCAAGTTCAACAGCGACGACAACGCCGCCTTCCGCCACAAGGACCTGGTCGCGATGCGCGACAAGAGCCAGGAAGACGAGACCGAAGTGCTGGCCTCGGAGATGGACATCAACTACGTGACCATGGACGGCAACATCGGCTGCATGGTCAACGGTGCGGGCCTGGCCATGGCCACCATGGACGTCATCAAGCTCAACGGCGGCGAGCCGGCGAACTTCCTCGACGTCGGCGGCGGCGCCACCAAGGAGCGCGTGACCGAGGCGTTCAAGCTGATCCTGTCGAGCGACAAGGTGAAGGCGATCTTCGTCAACATCTTCGGCGGCATCGTCCGCTGCGACATGATCGCCGAGGGCATCATCGCCGCGGTGAAGGAAGTGGGCGTCAAGGTGCCGGTGGTCGTGCGCCTGGAAGGCACCAACGTGGAAGAAGGCAAGCAGCTGCTGCGTGACAGCGGCATGGCCATCATCCCGGCCGACAACATCAACGACGGTGCCAAGAAGGTCGTCGCTGCTGTCAAAGCTGCCGCCTGATCCCCCGCGTGTCGTAGGGCGGGCCCAGCCCGCCATCGACCGATCCAGACATCAAGACGGCGGGCCAGGGCCCGCCCTACAGGAAGACAGATTCCATGAGCGTTCTGATCAACAAGAACACGAAGGTGATCGTGCAGGGCTTCACCGGCCAGCAGGGCACCTTCCACGCCACCCAGATGATCGAGTACGGCACCCAGGTCGTCGGCGGCGTCACCCCGGGCAAGGGCGGCACCACCCACATCGACCTGCCGGTGTTCGACACCGTCGCCGATGCCGTCAAGAGCACCGGCGCCGATGCGTCCGTCATCTACGTCCCGCCGCCGTTCGCGGCCGACGCCATCCTTGAAGCGGCCGCGGCCGGCATCAAGGTCATCGTCTGCATCACCGAGGGCATCCCGGTGCTGGACATGCTGCGCGTGGACAACGTGCTGAAGGGCTCGCACCCGGACACCGTGCTGATCGGGCCGAACTGCCCCGGCGTGATCACCCCGGGCGAATGCAAGATCGGCATCATGCCGGGCCACATCCACAAGCCGGGCAAGATCGGCATCGTGTCGCGTTCGGGCACGCTGACGTATGAAGCGGTCAAGCAGACCACCGAAGTGGGCCTGGGCCAGTCGACCTGCATCGGCATCGGCGGCGACCCGATCAACGGCCTGAACTTCGTCGACTGCCTGAAGCTGTTCAACGAAGACCCGCAGACCGAAGGCATCATCATGGTCGGCGAGATCGGCGGCGACGCCGAGGAAGCCGGTGCCGAGTACATCGCCAAGTACGTGAAGAAGCCGGTCGTCGGCTTCATTGCCGGCGCCTCGGCCCCGGCCGGCAAGCGCATGGGCCACGCCGGTGCGATCGCGTCGGGCGGCAAGGGCACGGCGGAAGGCAAGTTCGCGGCGATGGAAGCCGCGGGCGTGGTCACCGTCCGTTCGCCGGGCGATCTGGGCGCGGCGATCGCGAAGCTGGTGAAGTAAGCCTCGCTGTCGCGCGTCACGCAGGAAGCCGCCTTCGGGCGGCTTTCTGCTTTCCGGGCGGCGGGTGAAAAGGCGTGACGCTAGGGTTCTTCCGGGCAAGGGTGGGGATATAGGCTTCGTCGCCCCCACCCCAACCCTCCCCCGCAAGCGGAGGAGGGGGCCTTGCCTGGGGGCCGCAAAGTTTCCCGGTTCCGGTCCAGGATCCCCGATCCCGATCCCGATCCCGATCCGCCCCTTCCCCCGCTTGCGGGGGAAGGCTGGGATGGGGGCAAAATGGCGGCGAAGCCCAAGCACAGGACGTGCAGTGTGCGACAAGGACAGAAACGCAACCGCGCGCGCGAACTCCGCCGCGACATGACGCTCGCGGAACGGAAGCTCTGGAGCATCCTCTGTCGTCGACAACTTGAAGGCTTCCGCTTCCGTCGGCAGGTTCCGATAGGTCCATACATCGCCGATTTCGCGTGCCTCGAAGGCGCACTGGTCGTCGAGGTGGATGGCGGACAGCATATGGACGCCGAGACCGACTGCGCGCGCGATGCGTTTCTCCGCGGGAAGGGGTTCCACGTCCTGCGCTTCTGGAATAATGAGATCTTGGCGAACCTCGAAGGTGTCCGGGTGCTGATACTCCGCCGGCTTTCGGACACTCGCCCCTATCCCGGCCTTCCCCCGCACGCGGGGGAAGGGGCAGACATCGAAGGCTGACATGACCCTGACCCTCCGCATCGCGATGGCCCAGTTCGACTTCCCGGTCGGCGCGGTGGCGCAGAACGCGCAGAACATCGCCCGCATGATCGCCGAGGCACGCGACGAATACGGCGCCGACGTGGTGTTGTTTCCCGAACTCGCGATCAGTGGCTATCCGCCGGAGGACCTGCTGCTGCGGCCGCGCTTCCTCGCCGACTGCGAGACGGCGCTGACGGAGATCGCCGCCACCACGCACGGCATCGTCGCCGTGGTCGGTTGGCCGCAGAGTGCGGGCAGCGTGGTCTACAACGCGGCCAGCGTGCTGCGCGATGGCGCGGTCGAGGTGACCTACCGCAAGCGCGAACTGCCCAATTACGCGGTGTTCGACGAGCGCCGTTACTTCGATGTCGATCCCGACGGTGGCAGCTGTGTCTTCGAGGTGAAAGGCACGCAGGTGGGGCTGGTGATCTGCGAGGACCTCTGGTTCCCCGAGCCGTTGGCCGAGACGGGCAATGCAGGCGCGGTGTTGACGCTGGTGCCGAATGCCTCGCCGTTCGACCGCGACAAGCATGCGCAGCGCGATGCCTTGATCGCCGAGCGCACGCGCGAGACCGGCATGGCGCTGGCTTACCTCAACGTGGTGGGCGGACAGGATGCGGTGGTGTTCGACGGTGCATCCGTCGTCGCCGATGGCGACGGCACCGTGCATCCCGCAGCGGCCGCGTTCACCGACCAGTGGCTGGTGGTGGATTTCGACGTCACCACGCGCAGGTTCACGCCGGTCGTGTGGATGGACGATGGCGACGAGAGCCGGGATGCGTTGGCCTGGCGCGCCATCGTGCGCGGCATCCGCGACTACTGCGGCAAGAACGGCTTCTCGAAGGTGTGGCTGGGCCTGTCCGGCGGCATCGATTCGGCGCTGGTGCTGGCGCTGGCTGTGGATGCGCTGGGCGCGGAGAACGTCACCGCGGTGCGGCTGCCGTCGCGCTATACCGCCGGTTTGTCCAACGACCTGGCCGCCGAGCAGTGCGCGGCGATGGGCGTGAAGCTGGAAGCGATCTCGATCGAAGCGCCGTTCAAGGGCTTCCTCGAAGCACTGGGCCCGGTATTCGGCGACACGCCTGCCGATACCACCGAGGAGAACCTGCAGTCGCGCAGCCGAGGCGTGATCCTGATGGCGCTGAGCAACAAGTTCGGCGGCCTGCTGCTGACCACCGGCAACAAGAGCGAATACGCGGTGGGCTACGCCACCATTTACGGCGACATGTGCGGCGGCTACGCGCCGATCAAGGACCTGTACAAGACCGAAG
>CBIHLJ010000002.1:0-219058 GCA_966210745.1 uncultured Pseudoxanthomonas sp. | reverse complement strand
TGAAGGACCAGGCCATCGTCTGCAACATCGGCCACTTCGACAACGAGATCCAGGTGGACGCGCTGTACGCGTCGGAAGCCAAGCGCATCAACATCAAGCCGCAGGTCGACAAGTTCGTGTTCCCGAACGGCAACGCGATCTTCCTGCTGGCCGAGGGCCGCCTGGTGAACCTGGGCTGCGCCACCGGCCACCCGAGCTTCGTCATGTCGAACTCCTTCGCCAACCAGACGCTGGCGCAGATCGACCTGTGGGCGAACAAGGACGTGTACGAGAAGACCGTCTACCGTCTGCCCAAGCAGCTCGACGAGGAAGTCGCGCGCCTGCACCTGGAGAAGATCGGCGTGAAGCTGACCACGCTCACCAAGGACCAGGCCGACTACCTCGGCGTGGCGGTCGAAGGCCCGTACAAGCCGGACCACTACCGCTACTGATCGCATCTGCAGTTTCGCTGCACTTCCGGAACGGGCGCCCCAGGGCGCCCGTTCTGCATTGCGTGACGGAATGCACTTTACCGCCACCGTCGACACGCCCCGGCGCTTGCCTCACCGGCGCGATCATCGCAAGCTTGGCCGCCGTTTCGGTTTGCGCCGGGCACTGTCCTTCGTGACCCATCGCGCAACGACGTCAATCCGGGAGTGGACATGCAACGCCACCAGGGGAGCGGCGGCACCGCGCACCCCGCAAGCAAGGCAACACCAGCAACGGAACCCCGCCTGGGCGAAAAACTCGGCTACGGCGTCGGCGATTTCGGCTTCAACCTTTACTGGGCCAACATCTCGGCGTTCCTGCTCATCTTCTATACCGACGTGATGGGACTGGCCGCCGCTGCGGTCGGCACGATGATGCTCCTCACCAAGGTGGTGGACGCGGTCACCGATCCCCTGATGGGCGCGCTGGCTGATCGCACGCGCAGCCGGTTTGGCCGCTTCAGGCCCTATCTGCTCTTCGGCGCACTGCCGATGGCGTTCGCGGGCGTGCTGACCTGGACCGTGCCGGACCTCGGCGACGGGGGAAAACTGGTGTGGGCCTATGCGACCTTCACCCTGATGATGCTGGCCTATACCGTGCTGAGCATTCCGTACTCCGCGCTCTCCGGCGTGATCACGGCCGACAGCCAGCAGCGCACCCAGCTGATCAGCTTCCGCTTCATCGCCGCCTTCGCCGGCACGATGGCGGTCAACTGGCTCACGCTGGACCTGGTGCGCTGGCTCGGACGTGGCGATGAGGCGCTTGGTTGGCAGTTGACCCTGTCGCTGTACGGCGTGATCGCCATCGCCGCATTCGTCACCGTGTTCCTGACCACGCGCGAGCGCGTCGCGCCTCCACCGCAGCAACGCAGCGCGGTCCGGCAGGACATTGCGGACCTGCTTCACAACCGGCCGTGGATGGTGTTGTTCGCGCTGGCGCTGATCATCATGGTGACCATCGTGATGCGTGGCGGCTCGCTGGCGTATTACCTCAAGTACCACCTTGAGCGGCCGGAGCTGACCGGCCTGTTCCTGGGCACGTATGCGTTGGCCCTGGCCGTAGGCGCGGGACTGACGCCCCTGTTGACCCGCCATGTGGACAAGCGGCGATTGATGGCGTGGCTGATGGCGGGCGTCGGCGTGGTGAGCTGTGCGATGTTCTTCATCCCCCCTGATGCGGTCTGGCTCATGTTCACGCTCAACCTGCTGGTCGGACTGATGCTGGGGCCCAAGTCACCCCTGGCATTTTCGATGTACGCCGACTGTGCGGATTACACCGAATGGAAGACCGGCCGGCGCGCCACCGCGATGACCTTCGCCGCGGCGACGTTCTCGCAGAAGCTCGGCGGCGCGCTGGCGTCGGCGACGATCGCATGGATTCTGGCCGGCATGGGCTATGTGGCGAACGCGGCGCAGTCGGATGCCTCGCGGCTCGGCATCGTGCTGCTGCTGACCGTGATCCCGGGGTGCGTCGCGCTGCTGGCGGCGTGGGTGATGCGGTTCTATCCGCTGGATGGCGCCACGCTGTCGCGGGTCCAGGCCGAGCTGGAGTCCCGTCGGGAGGCGTCGGCATGACGGACGTGCCTTGCGGCTTCGAGGAACAGGGCCGCCGCTTCGTCCTGACCAGTCCCACCGCGATGCCCGCCGCGTCCACATTCCTGTGGAACCGGCGGATGCTGCTGCAGCTCAACTGCCGCGGGTTCGCCACGGCGCAGTTCATGCAGCCGGAGCCCGCCAAATACGCGCATGCACCGACGCTGGAGGCCAAGACCTTCATGCAGCCGGAGCAGCCGTACTACGCGCATCACCCGGGCCGCTTCTGCTACGTGAAGGACGAGGAGGACGGTGGCCTGTTCTCCGTGCCGCACGAACCGGTGCGACGGATGCCGGAGGCGTTCGCTTTCTCCGTCGGCCTGGCCGATGTGGCGTGGCGCGTGCGATGCGCGGGCATCGAGGTCGAGATGGGCGTGGTGTTGCCGGTCGACGAGGTGGCGGAGTTGTGGACGGTGCGCGTGCGCAACCGGTCGGGCCGTCGACGACGCCTCAGCCTGTATCCCTACTTCCCGGTCGGCTACATGTCGTGGATGAACCAGTCGGGCAGCCATCGCGCCGACCTCGGCGGCATCGTCTGCGCCAGCGTCACGCCTTACCAGAAGGTCGAGGATTACTTCCGCAACCGCGACTTCAAGGACCGCACCGTCCTGCTCTACGAGCGGATCCCGGATGCATGGGAAGCCCACCAGACGAACTTCGAGGGCGAAGGTGGCTTGCATGCACCGCAGGCCATCGTCGGCCAGGATCTTCTGGATGGTGGTGAGGCGGCGTACGAAATGCCCACCGCCGTGCTGCAGTACCGGGTGGAACTCGCCGAGGATGAAGTACAGGAGTACCGCTTCCTGTTCGCGCCGGCGCGCGATGACGACGAGATCCAGCGCCTTCGGGTGCGGCACCTGTCACTCGAGGGATTCGCCGAAGCCGGCGCCGCGAGCGCGGCCCATGTCGACGACGGCGCGGGCTGCCTGCGCATCGAAACGCCCGATCCGTGGCTGGACGCGTTCGCCAACCACTGGCTGCCGCGGCAGGTCTTCTACCACGGCGATGTCAACCGCCTGACCACCGACCCGCAGACACGCAACTACCTGCAGGACCACATGGGGATGAGCTTCCTCCGTCCCGAGGTCGCGCGCATCGCGTTCCTGCATGCGCTGGCGCAGCAGGAACCCTCGGGGGCGATGCCGGACGGCATCCTGCTGGTCGAAGGTGCCGAGCTGAAGTACATCAACCAGATCCCGCACACCGACCACTGCGTGTGGCTGCCGGTCTGCCTGCGTGCCTATCTGGACGAAACCGGCGACGACGCCATCCTCGACGCCGTGGTGATCGACCGCCATGGAGAAACGGCCAGTGTGTCCGAGCGCATCACGCGCGCCATGCGCTGGCTGCTGCAGGCACGCGACGCGCGCGGCCTCAGCTATATCGCGCAGGGCGACTGGTGCGACCCGATGAACATGGTCGGCTGGCGCGGACACGGCGTGTCCGGCTGGCTGACGCTGGCCAGCGCCTATGCATTGAAGCAGTGGACGGAGATTTGCGCGCGCCGCGGCGACGACACGCTCGCCGATGAGTTCCGCGTGGGCACGGAGGCGTGCAACGCCGCCATGAACGCACACCTGTGGGACGGCGACTGGTACGGGCGCGGCATCACCGACGATGATGTCGCGTTCGGCGTCAGCGGGGATGGCGAAGGCCGCATCTTCCTCAACCCGCAGAGCTGGGCCATCCTCAGTGGTGCGGCCGACGCCGAGAAGCGCGCGCGCATGCTGGCCGCCGTCGACATGCACCTGGTGTCGCCCTACGGCGTGACCATGTATGACCCACCGTACACCCGCATGCGCGAGGATGTCGGACGGGTGACGCAGAAGTTCCCCGGCACCGCCGAGAATGGCGCGGTCTACAACCATGCGGCGGCGTTCTATCTGTACAGCCTGTACCAGGCCGGCGAAGCCGACCGTGGATGGCAGGTACTGCGCGCGATGCTGCCGACGCCGGAAGCTGACGACTGCCTGCAGCGCGGCCAGCTGCCGGTGTTCGTGCCCAACTACTACCGGGGCGCCTGGCGGCTGCACCCGCGCACCGCCGGCCGCTCCAGCCAGCTGTTCAATACGGGCACGGCCGCGTGGCTGTACCGCTGCCTGGTGGAGGAGCTGTTCGGTATGCGCGGCGATGGCGATGCGTTGCGGATTGAACCGCACCTGCCATCGCACTGGCCATTGGCGCGCGCGTCGCGCCGCTTCCGGGGCGCCACGTTCGAGGTCACCATCGAACGTGTGGCCGGGCTCACGCAGACGCGCCTGGCGCTGGATGGCCTGTGGCAGGACGACACCACCATCCGTGGCGTTGCAGCGGGACACACCTACGAGGTGCGGGTGGAAGTGCCGGCATGAGCGAACGCGTGCGCATCGCCGTGGTGATGGGCGTGTCGGGCAGCGGCAAGACCACCCTGGCGCGAGCTCTGGCCGACGCCTGGCCCGCGACGTTCCTGGATGCCGACGATTTCCACAGCGCGGCGGCGAAAGCACGCATGGCCAGTGGTCAACCGCTCAGCGACCGCATGCGCGCCCCCTGGGTACGTCGCATCGCCCTGGACCTGCAACAGCGCGTGGCGGCAGGCGAGCGCGTGGTGCTGGCGTTCTCCGGCCTGCGTCGGCGCCACCGTGACCGGCTGCGTGCCACCGGGCTGCCGTTGCGGTTCCTGTTCCTGCAGGGCAACCAGGATCTGATCGCCACGCGGCTGCAGGTGCGCCATGACCACTACATGCCGGCCTCGCTGCTCGACAGCCAGTTCGCCGCGCTGGAAGCGCCGCGGGAGGAAGCCGATGTCGCGAGGATCGAGGTCGCCGATCCGCCCGCCGTACAGCTGCGCGATGCGCTGGCGGCGCTGGCGTTGCCCTGAGCGGTAACGAAGCGTCTTCTACGGGCGCCAGTTGGCGTTGCGTTCCCAGAACGCCACGCTCCGCCGGTAGGCCCCGGCATCCAGCGGCACGCCCGAGCCACCTTCCTCCACACCCAGCGCATTGCGCATCATCGTAATGGGCGCCATGGGGATTTCGTGCGGCGTGGCGGTGTAGAGGCAACCCACCACGCCCCAGTCGCCGTCGATCGGCGCCCCCTCCTTCGCCAGCTGCGCGGCGCTGTAGAGGATGACGATCAGGTAGTCGGCCACCGGCGGTTCGACCCCTTCGAACCAGCGCACCAGCACGGGCAGTTCCGCCGACGAGCGTGCTTCGTAGCCCGACCGCAGCAGATGCCGGTTGTCGTCGGTGATGGGCACGGTCAGGCAGCGGGTCGCCGTCCAGTTCCGGTGCACCTGCAGGCGACAGAACGGCGCATAGCCAGCGAGTACCTCGAACGGCCTCTCTTCGTTCAAACGTTGCTCGAATGCCTCCGGGGTGCAGTCCTGGATGGCATTTCGGCGCTTGTCGGCGGGGAAGAGGCGGGTACGGGCGAAGGGCGTGAGGACGATGGTCATGCGGCAGCCGGCGGCGGGATGGCGACAGGGTAGCCGCGCCAGCCCGCCGCGGGATACGGTCCGGCGCCACAAGGATGCATCATTCATCCGGATGAAGAGATATACTGAGCCCACGATCCGACGGGCGCCCTCCATGCCATCCATCAGCTTCGAGTTCTATCCTCCCAAGACCGATGAGCAGCGCACACAGTTGGACCGCACCGCGGACAAGCTGAAGACGTACTCACCCGAGTATGTGTCGTGCACGTTCGGCGCTGGCGGCTCCACCCTCAGCTATACCTCCGAAACGGTCCGCCACCTCAACCAGCACCATGGCTTCGATGCTGCGCCGCACCTCTCGTGCGTGGGCGGCAGCCGCGAAGAAATCCGCGAACTGCTGCGGCTTTACCGTGCGCTTGGCTGCAAGCGCATCGTCGCCCTGCGTGGCGACCTGCCTTCCGGCATGGGCCATCCCGGCGACCTGCGGTACGCCTCCGAACTGATCGAATTCATCCGCGCCGAGCACGGCGACACCTTCCATATCGAAGTCGGCGCGTATCCCGAGACCCACCCGCAGGCGGCAGATGCACTGATGGACCTGCGCCACTTCAAGGCCAAGGTCGATGCCGGCGCCGATGGCGCGATCACCCAGTACTTCTACAACCCGGATGCGTACTTCCATTTCGTGGATGCGGTGCGCAGGCTCGGGGTGGAGATCCCGATCATCCCGGGCATCATGCCGATCTCCAACTTCACCCAGCTGCGCCGCTTCTCCGAGGCCTGCGGCGCGGAGATCCCGCGCTGGATCGGCAAGCGCATGCAGGCGCTGGGCGACGATGCGGATGCCGTCCGCGACTTCGGTGCCGACGTGGTCGCCGGCCTGTGCGAACGCCTGATCGCCGGCGGCGCACCCTCGCTGCATTTCTACACGCTCAACCTGGCCAAGCCCACCCAGACCGTGCTGGCGCGGCTGGGCTGGGCCCGTTGAGCGTCGGCCACCGGGTCCGTCCTTCCGGCAGGTGAACGACCTCCCATTCCGTGCGCTTGCGCCATGATCTGGACGCAGGCGCGGATTAGGCTGGTCGCATGCGCTCTTTGTCGTGTCTTGCCCTGCTTTGCCTGGCCCCGTGGACCTGCCTGAAGGTGCATGACGCCCGTGCGCAGCAGCAGGGCGTGCAGCGCTGCAGCACGATGTCCGGCCAGACCGTCTACACCGACAAGCGTTGCGAGGACATCGGCGCGATGGACCGGCTGCCGTCGGGCGACACGCCCACCGCCGCGACGGGCGCCCTCTACCGTGGAGGTTGCTCCCGCACGCTCAGCGACCTGGTGATGCAGGTCTCATCCGCCATCCAGGCGAAGGACGTGAACCGCCTGGCCGGCGTTTACCACTGGACCGGCACATCAGACGCCACCGCACTGCGCATCCTCGACCGGCTCGATGCGGTCACCCAGCGTCCGCTGGTCGACATCGTCCCGGTCCGCCCCGCCCCTGCACCGGTGCTGGATGCCACCGGACAGGTGGTCGACGCCAACCAGGACGGCTACTACCCGCACACCGCGCAGCGGCAGCGTCCCATCGGCCTGCGCGTGGTGCAGACGCTGAAGAACAGCGCCACGCCCGCCGACACCACGTTCGGCCTGCGCAGGGCCTACAACTGCTTCTGGATCACGCTGTAAGGAAACCCGGGACCTCACGCGCCCTGCGGCGCAGCGCCCGGCGGGTCCGGCGGCGTGTCCCGCGCTGACAAGAATCGCAACGTAGCCACGACGCCTTTCGAGTCCCCCGGACGGACGCCGACCTGCCAGCCATAGAGCGCGCACAGGCGACTGACGATGGACAGGCCGATGCCGCCGCCTTGCGAATGGCCGGCATGCGTGCCGCGATAGCCACGCTCGAACAGGCGCGCGGCGTCTTCCTTGCTCAGACCAGGCCCGGAATCGACGACTTCGACGGCGTCCGGCAACAGGCGGACGACCACCTCGCCATCCTTGGTGTACTTGACCGCGTTGCCGATCAGGTTGCCCAGTGCCACCGACAGTGCGGCCTCGGGCGAGTCCACGGTGACACCACCTTCGCCTTCGACCCGGAGGATCAGCGGCTTTCCTCCCAGCGTGGCGCGATGGGCATCGAGCAACTGGTCGACCACGCGCGCGACGTCGGTGTTGCCATGGCCACGCTCGTTGCGCGACAGCAGCAGCAACGCACTGATCAGGTCCGTGCATTGCTGCTCCGCGCGCTGGATGCGCTGGATGCGGGTGCGCGTCTTCTCGTCCATGTCCGGACGCGACAGCATCAGCTCGACCGAGCCGCGGATGATGGCAAGTGGCGTGCGCAACTCGTGGCTCACGTCGGCGTTGAACTCGCGATCGCGCTGGACGACTTCGGTCAGGCGGCCGGAATAGTCGTCCAGCGCCTTGGCGAGTTCGCCGACCTCATCCTCGGGAAAGTGGGGCGCCAGCGCGCGAGGGTTGCTGCTGCCGCGATAGGAACGGAGACGCGCCGCCAGTTCGGAAACAGGGCTCATCACGCGCGAAGCGGACCACCAACCAATCAGCAACGATATGCCCGTGAAGACCACCACTACGCCGATCAAAGCACGATTGAACTTGTCCTTGCCCTTGGCGGACTCGGTCATGTCGTAGGCAAGAAAAAACCACGCATCCGGCGTCTTCTGCACGGCAAGCCAGTAGGAAAAAGGCGATCCATCCTCGTCCGTACCTGACAACGCGTGTATGCCATTCGCCAGTTCGTACCAGTCGGGTTGCTCGTTCTTGAGCTGATCAAACTTGTCCGGCGCAAACGCGTAGGCACGCATCGTCTGGACGCGCAGGTCGCGCTGGCGTCCTCCGCTCTCGACATAGCGCCGCTGGTACTCGCTGATGTTCTGGCTCATCGCGTCGACCACGAGGTCTTCCTCGACGCGATTCCGCACCCAGTTCGCCGAGAACGCGAGGAGCAGCGTCAGGCAGAACCCCAACAGCACGAACGACAGGATGATGCGGGTGCGCAGCCGCCGCCGGAAGCGGCGGTGGCGGCGGGGTTTCGGCGACTCAGCTGCTGGCATCGGGCGCGGCGATGCGGTATCCGATGCCGTGGCGGGTCTGGATGTACGGGCTGTCGAACGGCTTGTCCACTACCGCACGCAAGCCATGGATGTGCACGCGCAGGGAATCGGAATCGGGCAACTCCTCGCCCCAGACGCGCGTTTCCAGCTCCTGGCGCGTCACCACGGCGGGCGACGCCTCCATCAAGGCCTGCAGGATCTTCAGCGCGGTCGGATTGAGCTGCAGCAGCTTGCCCTGGCGGCGCACTTCAAGCGTGTCCAGGTTGTACTCCAGCTCGCCGACTTCAAGTACGCGTGTCTGCACGCCCTTGCCGCGCCGCGACAGCGCATTCAGACGCACCTCGACTTCCTGCAGCGCGAACGGCTTGATCAGATAGTCGTCGGCACCGGAATCGAAGCCGGCCAGCTTGTTGTCCAGCGAGTCCCGTGCGGTCAGCATCAGCACCGGCGTCTGTTTGCGGGCCTCGTTGCGCAGCTTGCGGCAGACCTCCAGCCCATCCATCCCGGGCAGGTTGAGGTCGAGCACGATCGCATCGAACTCATGCACTACCGCCAGGTGCAGACCGGTCACGCCGTCGGCCGCGAAGTCCACCGTATGACCCCGCTCCTCAAGGTAGTCGCCAAGGTTGGCGGCGATGTCGCTGTTGTCTTCGATAACCAGAATGCGCATGTCAGGCTTCAGTCAATTGATAGGCGAGCGGAAGTTCTTGTCCATCTCGTTCTGCGCCTCGTCACGATGCCGTCGACGCTCCGCGACCGTGATGCAGTGGGTGATGGCGCGCCTCGTACCGACGGGGGCCTCCCTCTTGCAGATGAGCCGACTCTCTTCACCTGCATGGGTCAAAATGGCGTTGATCAACTCCTGGTCGTTCAACACTGCAATCTTCTGTTCGGCGGAAAGTCCCTCTACCGAGCCGTTTGCGCGAGCCAACTGGCTGGACATGCGACTCAGCGCTTCCTTCACCTTGGCCGAATCCTGGGGGCTGATCTCGCCATACTTCTTGCCTCCGGCAAGATCATTGAGAATCTGCTGCTGCTGCGTCTCGAAGGGCGACTTGATGTCCAGTGCACTGTCCGAGCCTTCTCGTGAAGACAGCGAATCAATCTTGGCGTGCGCTGCCGAGGAAGTTACCAGCAAAAAGCCCAGAACAATCGCCTTGTGCATGCTTTGAATCTCCTGTTGTGTGGCTGGGGAGCACGATCAAATGCATCTTGGACAGACCTCCGGGCGACCGGCTCGAATAGCGATCATTCGAGCGACCACCCAACTACCAAGTCGCTTCAACTGCCCTTGTTGTAGGTACCCGAGGGATTGCGGCGCATCACTTCCTGCGCTTCCTGGGCATCGCGACGACGTTCTGCCACGGTCTTGCACTGGGTCGTCGTACGCAGCGAACCGATCTGCGCTTCACGGCGGCAGATGAGACGGCTGTCGGCGGCGGCTTGGGACAGGATCTGGTTGATTTCGTTCCGTTCGTTGGCGAGCTGGGTCTTCTGCTCGGGGTTCAAGGACCCGCCGCTCTCATTGATGATCGAGGCGAACCTGGCGAGGGATTCCTTGACTTTGGCACGGTCGGCGGCCGCGATCTCGGCATAGGTTTCGCCGTCGTCCAGTTGTTTCTGGATCAGCTCCACCTGCTCGGGCAGCGGCTTGTCGAGGTCCAGTGCTTGCGGTTTGGCCGACTTGTCGCGGGGAGCACCGTGGGTGGTCGCTGCAAACAGCAGCAGCATCAATGCCATGAAGGGAGGGCGACGCATGCTGCTTCCTTACGTGATGGGGATTACCGAATTTAGCCAACGGGGCCCATGCCAGCAAGTATCGGAAGGGCTGACCGAGAAAAACAAAGGCCCAAGCGGGTGGAAGCCCGCTTGGGCCAAACTGATGCCCCGATTACCGTAAACCTGTGCTTTCCAGATGCAAACACCGGGAGGAACGCAGAGCTGCGGTCCGGACAAGGCTACGCGGGTTTCGATTAAACCACCGTTAAAGGGTGCGTTAATTTCGCGTGAAAATTCAATGTCCTGCCGTGGAGTGTGCCCTGCCGCCCTATTCAGAGTGGGCGGCCAGGTGTTCCACGATCCGTCCGGCGACGTCCACACCGCAGACCGCTTCGATGCCTTCCAGTCCCGGGGTCGAGTTGACCTCCAGGACGAGCGGGCCACGCGCGGCACGGATCAGGTCCACGCCTGCCACGCCCAGCCCCAGCACGCGCGCTGCCCGTATGGCGACGGCGCACTCCTCTTCCGTGGCCACCGCGTGCTGGGCCGTGCCACCCCGGTGCAGGTTGGACCTGAAGTCTCCCTCAGGGGCCTGGCGGCGCATCGACGCGACCACCTGATCACCGACCACGAAACAGCGCAGGTCGGCGCCCTCGGCCTCCGCGATGAATTCCTGCACCACGAAACTGGCATACAGGCCGCGCAGGGCCTCGACGACGCTGCGGGATGCAGACGGCTTCTCCGTCAGCATCACGCCGGCCCCCTGGGCGCCTTCATTCAACTTGATGACATGCGGTGGTGGACCCAGCATCGAAAGCAGGTCGTGGGTGTCGTCCGGGTTGTCGCCGAATACCGTCACCGGCAGATCGATCCCCTGCGCCGCCAGCAACTGGTGGGCGCGCAGCTTGTCGCGTGCACGCAGGATGGCATCCGACGGGTTGGGACTGTAAGTCCCCATGAGCTCGAACTGGCGCAACACGGCCGTGCCATAGCGCGTGATGGAGGCGCCGATGCGCGGGATGACCGCGTCGTAGTCGGCCAGCGATCTGCCCTTGTAGTGCAACTGGAAGCCGGTGGATGCGATGCGCATGTAGCACCGCAACGGATCCAGCACCCGCGCCGTATGGCCACGCTGGCGCGCGGCTTCGACGAGACGTCGTGTCGAGTACAGCTTGCCGTTGCGCGACAGGATGGCGAGCTTCATGGATGGGCGATCACGGGGGCCGGGCACAGCATGCCACGTACCGGATACCGGGCGATGACAGGACGCGGGAAAGGGAATGCGGAGATGGAGCGGGTGATGGGAATCGAACCCACGCTAGCAGCTTGGGAAGCTGCAGTTCTACCATTGAACTACACCCGCACGATGCGGCGAGTCTATGCCGCAGGAAGCGGCAAGGCAATGCGGCGCCGTCACCCGGCGCCGCATTGCGTGTCGTGCATCAGAAGTTGCCGCTCAGGGTCATGAACGCCGTGGTGTTGGTGCCGCCACCCTGGTTGACCGTCGTGTTGACGCCCAGGTTGGCGTCGAACCCGAACAGCCGTGTGCGTGCACCCAGCAGCAAGGTCCCGTAGCTGTCATCGGTATCCAGGCCCGGCACCGCGTAGGGCATCGTGCCCGGCAGCGACAGGACCTGCGCGAAGACTTCCTCCGCCGGGTCTTCGAATTCGCGATCCACCGTCAGCCGGGCATACGGCGCCAGGTGATCATGGATGGCGTAGCTGACCTGCCAGCCTGCGCTGCCGATCAGCGAATCGAAGTCCTGGTCCGGGTAGGCCAGCGCGCTGGAATTGAGGTTGCTCTCGCTGTAACCGTCCATCTCGATGGTCTGCGAAAGCACGCTGGCTACCGGACCATGACGGAATGCGCCGTCGCCGAACTCGTAACCCAGGCTGGCGCCCACGCTCAGGTTGGTGCCGTCCGGCGAACCGGAATGGCGACGGGTCATGTCACCCAGCTGCACTTCGCGGTCCACGTCGTAGGAGATCCAGCTGTAGCTGATCTGTGCGTTCGCCCACAGATGATCGCCATACCAGCCGGCGAAACCGCCCAGGGTGGCGTCGGACTCGTCGAAGCTGCCGCCACGGCGGCCGAAGTCGTACTGCGCACGACCATAGCCCGCGAAGCCGCCATAGACCCATGAGCCACGCGACCAGTCCACGCCGAATGTACCGGTCGGGCCGACGCCGTCATACACGTCACCGTCTCCGTAACGCAGGAAGTCGCCGCGCAGGTCGCCCCACCAGCGCATGCCATCGGCTTCGGGCTTGCCCGCCACGTGCGAGGCCACGCGGTCCGCGCGCGCGCGGCCATGCACCGACGCGGTATACGGCAGCAGCGCGATCTGGCGCGGCCCCTCCAGCATGGAGACCGCGTACTGCGACAGGATGCCGTGAGCACGCGAGGTCGGATGCACGCCATCCGCGAACGCGTAGGTGTCGGGTGCATTCGGGGTGACATACGAGGTGGGGTTGCAGGTCAGCGAGTTCGCGGTGATCTGCGGCTGGCAGGCAGTGCCGGTGACATTGGCGAAGCCGTATGCCGCCGGGCTGGCCACGATCTCCTGCAACAACGTGAACGTATTCAGCGGAATCACGCGCAGGCCAGCCGTGCTGATGGCGCCGTACAACGCATTGTTGTAGGTCGTCGCCAGTTGGGTGCCGCCCGCCATGGCCGCCGGGCCCTGTGCACGGAAGCCCGGCGTGACGCCGAGGTCGGGCACCGTGGGCACCAGGATGTAGCGGGCGCCTGCGTTCTGCAGCGTGGCGATGATGCCAACCTGCGCGGTTACCGCAGAACCTATCGTCGTTGCAGGGTCCGCGCCGCCATTGGTGATCGCGAACAGGTCGTTGGCTCCGCCCCACACCGTATACAGCGCATCGGGGTCGGCGCGTCCGCCCGTGGAAGCCAGGTAGGTGTTCACCTGACTGGCCAGCGACGGGATCGGCCCCAGCGCACCGGTGGTGTTCGTGCCCACGCGCGCACCGCCGGCCGCGTAGTTGGTACCGACCTGGCCGTTGCCGTTGGCGTAGGCGCTGGTGCCGTAGTACTCCGCCAGGTACTGCGACCAGACAAAGCCGGGGTTGGTGGTGAACTGGCCCGTCACCGGCCGCACCGAAGCCGGCAGCAGCGGCCGGAAGTAGCCTGCGTCGGTCAGGCTGTCGCCGAAGAAGATGGTCTGCGAATAGGGGCCGTCCTGCGCAAGGGCGGGGGTCGCCGCCGCAGCCAGCGCCAGGGCCAGCAACGAACGGACGGGCGAGATGGAACGCTTCATGGAATCTCCCGGGGCAATGGATGATGGGCTGCGCGCCGGCTCTGCCGTACGGCTGCGCATGGCGCGCATCGTTCCACCAAGCCCGTCGGCGCACACGCTGCAATGCGGCAAGTACGCGGGCCATCGGCGACAATGGCGGCATGGATATCCAGTTGAATGGGCAGCCTCTGGCGCTGCCGGACCGCAGCACCGTCGCCACCCTCCTCCACCTGCAAGGCCTGGCCGAGCGCCGCGTGGCCATCGAGGTCAATGGCGAGATCATCCCGCGCGGGCAGCACGCACAGCACATGCTGCAGGCGGATGACCGTGTCGAGATCGTGCACGCGCTGGGCGGCGGCTGAAACCGCGGATCGGTCCGGATCGGCGGGACGCACCGGCATGACATGGGCGATAATCGCCGCATGTCCAACACCGCCCCCCATGACCCGCTGGTGATCGCGGGCAAGATCTATCGTTCCCGCCTGCTGACCGGCACCGGCAAGTTCAAGGATTTCGAGGAAACCCGCCTGGCCACCGAGGCTGCGGGCGCCGAAATCGTCACCGTCGCCATCCGCCGCACCAACCTGGGCCAGTCGCCCAACGAGCCCAACCTGCTCGACGTGCTGCCGCCGGACCGCTACACCATCCTGCCCAATACCGCCGGCTGCTATACGGCTGACGATGCCGTGCGTACCTGCCGGCTGGCGCGCGAACTGCTCGACGGCCACACGCTGGTGAAGCTGGAAGTGCTGGGCGACCCGAAGACCCTTTACCCGGATGTCGTGCAGACCCTTGCCGCCGCCGAGAAGCTGGTGGCCGATGGCTTCGACGTGATGGTCTACACCAGCGACGACCCCATCCTGGCCCGTCGCCTGGAAGAGATCGGCTGCGTCGCGATAATGCCCTTGGCCGCCCCGATCGGCTCCGGCCTGGGTGTCCAGAACAAGTACAACCTACTGGAAATCATCGAGAACGCCAAGGTGCCCGTGCTGGTCGATGCCGGCGTCGGCACCGCGTCCGACGCCGCCATCGCCATGGAGCTCGGCTGCGATGGCGTGTTGATGAACACCGCCATCGCCGGTGCGAAGCACCCCGTTTTGATGGCCAGCGCGATGAGGAAGGCCGTGGAAGCCGGTCGTGAGGCCTTCCTCGCCGGCCGCATCCCGCGCAAGCGCAACGCCTCGGCATCGAGTCCGATCGACGGACTGATCGGCTGATGACGGACCCGTTTTCCAGCCCGGGCGCCAAGACACCGCCCAAGCCCTTCACGATCAGCGAAGGCCGGCGCGAAATCCGCAGCTTCGTGTTGCGCCAGGGCCGATTCACCGAGGCCCAGCAACGCGCGTTCGACACGCAATGGCCGCGCTTCGGGCTGGACTACACGGGCACACGACGCGACTACGACGCGGTGTTCGGCCGCACGGCGCCGCGTGTGCTGGAAATCGGCTTCGGCAATGGCGAAGCACTGCGCTTCGCGGCCGCCCACGACAAGGAACGCGACTACTTGGGCCTGGAAGTGCATGCGCCCGGCGTGGGCCGGCTGTTGAACGCATTGGCCGATGACGGCAGCGACCACGTGCGCGTCTACCATCACGATGCGGTGGAAGTGCTGCAGCATGAGGTCGCGGATGGATCGCTGGACGAAGTCCGCATCTACTTCCCCGATCCCTGGCACAAGAAGCGCCACAACAAGCGCCGGCTGGTGCAGCCCGAGTTCGCTGCGCTCATCGCGCGCAAGCTGCGCCTGGGCGGCCGGTTGCACTGCGCCACCGACTGGGAAGCCTACGCCGAGCACATGTGGGATGTGCTGGATGCGACACCGGGGCTGGTGAACCGCGCCGGCGCGCGCGGCGGCGTGCCCCGCCCGGCATGGCGCCCGCAGACGCATTTCGAGACCCGCGGCCAGAAGCTAGGCCATGGGGTGTGGGACCTTCTGTACGACCGCGAGTAATACCGCAGCACGCACCAGGAAACCGACCGCGACATGGAAAACGCGCTGACGCTGACCAACGACATGAAGCTCGTCCTCGGGCTGGTCGGCTTCACGATGGCGATGTTCCTGTTCGAGCGCATCCGCGCCGACCTGGTGGCGCTGGTCGTGCTGGTGGTGCTGGGGATCACCGGGCTGATCGCGCCAGAGGAGATCTTCGGCGGCTTCTCGGGCAACGCGGTGATGAGCATCATCGCCACCATGATCCTCGGAGCCGGGCTGGACCGCACGGGCGCGCTGAACCGGCTGGCGTCATGGCTGCTGCGACGTGGACACGGCATCGAGCAGCGGCTGCTGCTGATGACCACCGCCATCGCCAGCCTCAACTCCTCCTTCATGCAGAACCCATCGGTGATGGCGCTGTTCATGCCGGTCGCCTCCCGCCTGTCGTCGCGCACGGGGCTGTCGCTGCAGCGGTTGTTGTTGCCGATCGCGGCCGCCATCGTCATGGGTGGCGCGTTCACCATGGTCGGCAATTCGCCGCTGATCCTGCTCAACGACCTGCTGGTCTCCGCCAACAACAACCTGCCATCGGGCATGGCCACGCTGGAGCCGCTGCGCATGTTCGCGCCGCTGCCGATCGGATTGGCACTGGTCGCCGCCTCGCTGCTGTACTTCCGCTTCCATGGTGATCGGAAGTTGAAGGAGGAAACCCCTGACGTTGACGGTGCCGTCACCCCGGCACGCACCGAGAGCTATTTCGCCAACACCTACGGCATCGAAGGCGACGTATTCGAACTGGTGGTCACCGCGGAAAGTCCGCTGGTAGGCATGTCGCTGGGCGAGGCCGAAGCGCTGCACGATGCCCCGCTGATGCTGGCCCTGCAGACGGGCAATGACACGCGGCTGGCGCCGCCGGCCGACATGCGCATCTGGGTGGGCAGCGTGCTGGGCGTGATGGGTACGCGGCAGGAGGTGGGCGATTTCGCCCAGAACCAGTTCCTGCGCATGTCCTCGCGGCTTCGCCACTTCGGCGACCTGTTCAATCCCAGCCGTGCCGGCATTTCAGAAGCCGTGGTCCCGCCGACATCCAAGTTCATCGGCAAGACCGCGCGCGAACTGCGCCTGCGCAAGCAGAACGGCATCAGCCTGCTGGCGATCAACCGCGACAAGAAGGTCATCCGCGACAACGTGCGCGAAGAGAAGCTGCGCGCCGGCGACATGCTGGTGTTCCACAGCATCTGGCAGGACCTGGGCCAGGCGGCGGAAAGCCGCGACTTCGTGGTGGTGACCGACTACCCGAAAGGCGAGCAGCGCCCGCACAAGTTCAAGATCGCGATGACCATCTTCGCCATCACCATCATCATCGCGCTGACGTCCAAGCTGCCGGTGGCACTGACGCTGATGACAGGCGTGGCCGGCATGCTGTTGACCGGCGTGTTGCGCATGGACGAGGCCTACGGCGCAATCAACTGGAAGACCGTGTTCCTGATGGCCGGCCTGATTCCGCTCGGCTGGGCGATGGACAGCAGTGGCGCGGCGGCCTGGGTGGCCGGGCATACGGTGGAACGCTTGCCCGAAGGCATTCCCGTGTGGGCACTGGAGATCGCCGTCGCGTTGTTGACCACGGCCTTCTCGTTGGTCATCAGCCACGTCGGCGCGACCATCGTAATGGTGCCCATGGCGATCAATCTCGCACTTGCGGCGGGCGGCAACCCGACCGCATTCGCCCTGATCGTGGCGCTGTCGGCGTCCAACAACCTGATGACGGCATCGAACCCGGTGATCTCGATGATCGTCGGCCCGGCCAACTACACCTCCCGCCAGTTGTGGCGCGTCGGCGGTCCGCTGTCACTGATCTACACCATGGTGGTGGTGCTGGCGGTCAATGCGCTGTTCTGGTGGAACGGACGCGCAGGATGACGTCGTTGACGCTGGCCCTGCTGCCGGGCCGCTACGCGGTCGCGCAACTGCCTGCGGGTTCTGCACTGCCCGCTTGGTGGCCCAACACCGGCATGCGACATGCCGGTTGGACCGACGACGAACTGTCGCTGGTCTGCGAGGAAACGCATATCCCCGAGGATGTGCGCTGCCAGCGTGGCTGGCGCATGTTCAAGCTGCAGGGACCCTTCGATTTCGCCCTGACCGGCATCCTGAAGGCGGTGCTGGATCCGCTGGCGGCGGCGGGCATCGGGATCTTCGCGCTGTCGACCTACGATACGGATTACGTACTGGTGCAGGCACCGCAGCTGGACGAGGCGGTGTCGGCACTGCGCGACGCGGGTCACCGCATCGACGCTTGAAAGACGGCAGCTACGTCACCGCCGCCGCAGCAGGATGCGCGCGGCTACCGCGCCGAAGTGCAGCCAGATGGCACCAAACACCCCCGCGCGGGTGACCACCCCGCATCGTGCGGCTTCGAACTTGCGGAAGTAGCGCCACAGGCCGCGGTGCTTGTGCCACTCCACGAACATCGGCCGCGCGCGGCTCGATACGCCACGGATATGCAGTACGCGGATGTCGTTGGCGACGGCGACCCTCGCCCCTGCTGCGCGTGCGCGACGGCAGAGGTCCATGTCCTCGGCATGCAGGCGATAGCCTTCGTCGAACCCGTCGATCCTGTCGAACAGCGCGCGCGGTATCAGCATCAACGCGCCCGACACGATGTCCACCGGCTGCAGCACTTGCCCGTCATCGACCGGCACCGCCAGCCTGGACGCCGCGCCCGGCGAGCGCAGCATCGCGGCGAACAGAGGATCGCGGCGACGCGCCGCCGCATCGCGCACACCACCCTCGTCCACCAGGTCCACGCCCAGCAACACCTCGCCCGTCGCATGGCGGGCATGCGCGCGCAATCGCGACAGCGTATCGGCTTCCACCATCAGATCGGGATTCACGAACGCCAGCCAGGGGGCATGCGTATCGCGTGCGCCCTGGTTGCAGCCGACTGCGAAGCCGGGATTGTCGGGATTGGCGATGAAGCGCAGGCGCGCATCATGCAGTGCGTGGCGCTGCACGATCTCCATCGTGTCATCGGTGGAGGCATTGTCCACCACGCGGATCTCGTCCACGCCGTGCGCCGTGCGCAGCCGCATCAGGCAGTCGTCGATGCTGGTGGCGCTCTCATGCGTGACCACCACCACGGCAATGCCGGCGATCTCAACCGAAGAGGTCACGCTGGCGCTCCGGTGATCCCGCGTCGGCGTACAGCGCACCCAACCGCTCGCGCGGCTCGTGCAGGGGATCTTCCATCAGGAACGTCGCCAGCCGCGGCGTGAAGGCGGGCCAGCGTGCGTTCAATGCGTCCATGTCGCCATCAGCAGGCCCGCCCTCGCCTCCGCGTGCGACAAAGGCGGTCTCGCACAGGGCGTTGCGCCATCCCAGTCCGGCCAGGCGCAGCGACAGGTCGACCAGCGCGGCGTACCACGAGGCGTAGCTCGCGGCATCCAAGCCACCGACGCGCTTGCGGGCGCTGCCGCGCAACGCCACGGCGTGCGCGACGGCCGCGGGCAGCTCCGGGTGCAGCGGTGCCATCGCCGCGCAAGCGCGCGCCGTGCGTTCGAAATCCGCGGGGGGCGGGCTCACTTCGCCGAGCCGCGGCCAGGCAGCGGCTTCGCCCGCATTGCACCAGGGCGTGGCGGTGGCGATGGCGGCGTCACGGGCGAAACAGGCGGCCAGTTGCTGCAACCAACCCGGCAACGGCTGCGCATCCGGTGCCAGCACCACCACGTCGGCGTCGCCGCAGGCTGCCAGCATCTGGTCCACATGCGCGACTTCGCCCAGCATGCGCGGGCGCCGCGTGTAGTCGGCTTGCAGTCGCGTACGCGTCAGCCAGCCCTCGATGATGGCCAGGCCGCGCGGGCCCGCCTGCGCGTCATCCGCCAGCCACAGGCGTGTGCCAGCCGGTGTCCCGGCCTCCAGTGCACCCAGGCAGGCGTCGAGCGCATCGTCATCGGTGCCGATGGGCAACAGGACGATGGGCAGGGACGATGCGGCGGATGGCGTCACTTGTCGCGCGGGGTGTTCAGGGGTTCCAACGCGCGGAAGCGCTTACCGTACTCGTCGGTCAGGTCGTTGGCTTCCTGCGGATTGCTGACGATGGTCGGCGTCAGCAGCACGATGACTTCGCTGCGCTCGGTGCCCGTGGTCTTCTTGCCGAACAGCCCTCCGATGATCGGAAGACGGCTCAGGCCCGGAATGCCGGACGATCCCTGGGTCGCCGTGTCGCTGATCAGGCCCGCCAGCATCACCGTATTGCCGGCCTGCACGGCGCCCTCGGTCTTGAAGCGACGCGTGTTGATCCGCACGTTGCCGTTGGCATCCGGCTCGCTGCCGGGCGAGCTGACTTCCTGCACGATATCGAGGAACACCATGCCGTCCCGGGTCACGCGCGGGCGCACCTTGAGGATCACGCCCGTATCCAGGTACTGCACCTGGCTGTAGGTGTTGTCGGTGCCGAGGCCCGGGTTGACGGTGACGGACGATATCGGGATGCGGCTGCCGACATTGAGCGTCGCTTCGGCGTTGTTGCGCACGAAGATGGAGGGCGTCTGCAGCAGGCGCACGTCGGACACCTCGTCCAGCGCGGTGATGACGGCGGCCGCATCGTTCTTGACCAGCGTCCAAACGGCTCCTGCGCCGCTGACGCCCCCGATGCTGCCGGCGAGCGTGCTCCACTTGCTGGGTCCACTCACTCCGGGCACTCCGCCGGGCGGGTTGAAGGGACCCAGGCCGTTGTCGGTCATCGCCCGTTCCAGGTACCAGTTCACGCCGTAGCTCAGGTCGCCGGTCAGCGACACTTCCGCGATCTGCGCTTCGATGTGGACCTGCAACGGCATCACGTCGAGTTTTTCGACCACCTCGCGGATCGATTGCCAGGCGCTGGCGCTTGAACGCACCAGCAAGGTGTTGGTTTCTTCCACCGCGGCGACGCCCACGCGACTGCCATCCACGTCCAGCGTGACCGCGCCGTTGCCGTTGTCGCGCTGATTGAGCGAGAGCGAGCCGCCACCCAGTCCACCGCCGGAGCCGCTGCTGCCCGAGCCGCCGAAATCGACCGAGCCGCCGGTACCGCTCATGCCGCCGTCGTTGATCTGCACGGGATCGGTGCCCGGCATCAGCGACACATTGCCGGCCCCACCGGTGGAGCGATCATCGCCGCCGCTACCGCCACCCGACGCGCCGAACACTTCCGCCAGCCGCTGCGCGAGTTCGCGCGCCTTAACGTACTTCAGTTCGTACGAAAACAGCCGGCTGCCTTCGCCCGCACCGTCGATGCGCTCCAGCCACTGCTGGATCTGGTCGAGATAGGCCGGCTGCGGGGTGATCACCAGCACCGCGTTCGCGCCTTCCAGCGGCATGAAGCGGAACATGCCCGCACTGGGCGTCTTGCTGTCGTTGCCGAACACCTTCTCCAGGTCGGCGACCACGCGCGTGGCGCGGCCGGACTGCAGCGGGAACACGCCCACCGACATGCCCGACAGCCAGTCGACGTCGAAGATCTCCACGGTGCGGAGATAGTTCTCCAGCTCGGAGCGGGTGCCGGCGAGCGTGATGACGTTGCGGGTGGCGTCCGTGTTGACGATGGCGTTGGGCCGCGCATAGGGCTCCAGCACCTTTTTCATCTCGCTGGCGGAGATGAAACGCAGCGGCACCACGCGCACCTCGAAACCACGCGCACTGGCGGGACTGCCGGTGCCGGGCGCCACGCTGCCGGCCAAGGCCTGGTCGGCGGGCACGATGTTGTAGCGGCCACCGCTGTAGACCAGCCGGGCGTTGTTCCAACCCAGCACCATTTCCAGCAGGTTCAACGCCTCGGCAGGCGACACTGGCTTGGGCGTGCCCAGCGTGACCGTGCCCTGCACGCCCGGGGCGATCACGTAGTTCTGCCCCAGCATGTCGCCCAGGATCGCCTTGACCACGGCGTGCACGGATTCGCCTTCGAAATTGAAGGTGGCCGATCCGCTGCTTGCGCTGCCCAGCGACGGCATCGGGGCCGCCGCCGCGCTGCGGTTGATCATCTGGCCGTTGCCGCGGCGGATCTGCGCCTGCGGACCCCCGACCGGCGCCTCGGCATCCTTCAATGGCGCGGTCTGCGCACTGCCGGGCACGACCTCGCCGGGCGGCGTGGGCGACGTGCGGCGCACATCCGGCACCGGCGCACTGGCACAGCCGGCCAACAGTCCGAGGCAAAGGGAAAACAGGATCACACGTGGCGTCATGCCGGCACTCTACTGTGTCTTGCCGGGCGTTGCCGGCGGCGTGGTGGGTTGCGCCTGCTGCTGGCGCAGCTGCGCGCGGCGCTGTTCGATGCGCTGGCGGATGGCTTCCATCTGCTGGTCGGTGGTCGTGGCCGGTGCGGCCGTCGCGTCGCTGGAGCGTGGTGGCGAAGGCGCGGGCACGGGCCCTTGTGCAGCCGGCGACGGCACGGTCGGCATGACGGCGGGGCCATTGTTGCCGCCGGTCGTGCGGCTGCCCGGCATGGGCGCGGGCATGGGCACACCGGCCGGCGGGACGGACACCGGCGGCGATCCGCCCACAAGGGGAGTGGGCGGCTGGCCACCTGCGCCGTCGAAGACGCGCAGTTCCAGCTCACGCCGACCTTCAGGGCCGTCGAACACGGCCCGGCGCGGTGCCAGTTCGCTCAATCGCCAACCCGGGAAGCCCGCCGGGGATTCGCCCACCTTCACCCGCAGCCCCTCGCCGCCCTGAGCAGGCTGGACGATGGCCAGTTCCAGCGCTGGCGTGATCAGCACGCTGCTCAGCACCAGATCGAAGGCCGGCGCAGCAGCTTCCTCGCCGGACAGGAAGAACGGTTTGGGCCGGCGGTCCTCCGAGAACAGCGGCCGTTCGCCGACCTCCGCGTACCGGGTCAACTCACCCAGGCGTTCCGGCGGGCCAGGAGGCAGGCGGGGCAATGCTTGCACGAGGGCCGGATCGGCAGGCAACGGCGTGATGCGGCCGCCCAGGCCGAACAGCGCCAGCAGCGCGACCAGCACCGCCCATCCCGCCGTCACGGCGAGTATCCAAGTGCGCGCGGTCCAGGTCTCAAGGCGCACGGGGTGGCTCCTGCACGGCGGCGGGCGTGGGCTTGAGATAACCGTACAGGTCGAAGTTCACGTCCAACCCGCCTGCACCGCTTTCGCTGGCCTGGAACGCATACCGCTGCGCGAGGATGTTGAGATTCTCGACGAACAACCGCGGGCTGCCGGACTCGATCTGGTGCAGCACCGACGCCAGTTCCGGCGCACCACAGCGCAGGCGTACCTGCACCACCACGCGCGGATAGACCTCCCGGCCGGCGATCGCCAGCGGCGACTGGTTGGCGATGGCACAACTGCGGTTGCCGGGACTGGCCTGCCTGACGATGGTTTCCAGCCGCTGCACCAGCCCGGCGGTGGCGAGTTCAACCGTCGCTTCGGGCAGGAACCCCGGGCGCTGCGCCTGCTGCGCCAGCGCCGCGGCCAGTTCGCGCTGCACCTGCGGTGCCTGCTGGAGCTGGGTGCGGATGCGCAGTTCGCGGTCGCGCAGTTCGGCAACGCGAGCGTTCACGTCCTGCATCGGCACCGTCCACCAGGGATGGACCAGCACCAGATAGCCGAGCAGCAGCGCCACCAGCAGCAGCGCCAGGGCCAGCCAGCGGTCACGCTCAGTCACGACCAGCGGCATCGGCGCCTCCCTGCGTGCCCGCGTTGGCGGGATCCCGCTTGCCCAGCAATTCGGCGGTAAGGGTGAAGCGGTCCATGCGCGTGCGCGGGTCGGGCTGCAGCGCGCCGCTCAAGGCGGGATTGCGCCACAGCGGCGATTCCTGCAGGCGCGCGACCAACCCGGATGCCTCCGGGCTGAAACCGATCAGCGTCAGCCGATCACCCTCGATGGCCAGCTTCTCGAGATAGGTGTTGTCAGGCAGGCGCCGGGTCACATCGTCCATCACTTCCAGCGCGGTGGGGCGTTGTGCGCTGGTCTGGTTCAACGTGGCCGTACCGGCGACGAGATCGACGAGTTGCTGCCGTCGCGACGCCACCTGCCGCGCTTCTTCTGCACGGCTTTCCACCTGTGCGGCGAAGACGTCTGCGGCCGCGCGCCGATTGTCGAGCACCGCCCAGGCACCGAACACCAGTGCGATCACCGCGACCGCCGCCAGCGTCAGGTGCAATCCGCGCTGCGGTGCCTGGCGGGCCACGCGCGCGTCCTCGGGCAGCAGGTTCACGCCCAGCGGCGCGCCGTCCGCATCTTCAACGTCAGCCCCCGCCAGTCCGCCCGCCAACGCACCCAGTCGGCCCAGGCCCCCGGCGAATGCGGATTTCGGCACCGCCGCCAATTCGACATCGAGTTGGCCGTCTTCACGGACGCCCAGCACGCGCGCATCGAAGCAGGCCTCGTTCGCGGTGAAAGGCGTCTGCCGGTCGAGTTCGAACCGCAGCACATCGCGCAGGCGATCCGCTGCCGCCGCCGGCAGCAACAGGCGTCGACGCAGCACCATGCCCGGCGGCACCAACCACCAGCGCGGCAGGTTCGCGAGGCGGCTGCCGAGCAGCGCGCGCAGGTCGTCGGGCGTGGTCGTGGCGGGCAGGCGCGCCAACACATGGCGTTGCGTGCCCTCCCCCCATGTCATCTCGAGTTCGTCAGCCTGGTACTGGAAGAACAGCCGGTCGCGGGTCAGGCCGAGCAGCATGCGCCAGCGCGCCGGCAACCAGGTCGCCAGCGCCTGTCCCCACCACGCCAGGAAACTGCGTGGCCCAGGGCCCAGTCGCGCCCGGAACTGCTGCAAGGTGTCGCGTACGCCGCTCATTGTGGTGCCGCTCCCTCCTCCCAGCGCAACAAGGTATAAGCCGAACCCGGTACCGGGCTGGCTCCCGCGCGCACCACTGTCCATAACGACGCCTCGCGGCCATCGGCCAGCCGCGCACGGCTCTCGATACTATACGTGCCGCTGCCGGCACCGACGAGTTGATTGCTTCCCGTGACACCGGTCGCGTTGCGCTGCGCCAGCCATGCCGTCGCATCCACCCCCATCGCGACCAGCACCGGCCCCTGCGCGTAGGTCGCATCGGGCTGGCCGCGCCCCGAATACAGGGTGAGGAACGGCGCCAACTGTGCGTACAACTCAGGTGTCATGCCCAGGACCTGTTCGACTTCCGCGAGGGTTTCGAACGGCGCGTCCTTGGCGCCGTAGTCGCGCCCCGCCGCTGCATAGTCGCCGTCCTCCGCGCCACCGACGGGCTGGCTGAGGTTGTCGGCATCACGCCAGTCCACGATCGCCGCGGCGATCACGTCGCTCGCATCGGCCGGTTGCCCGAGCGCCTGCATCAGGCGCGACAGAAGCGACATGTCGGCCTGGTTGAGATCCACCTTGCCGGTTTCGTCGATGATGCGCACCTGCACGTCATGGCCATCGAACCTCCAGGCGTACGCGCGGCCATTGGGTTGCCAGTGCGTCTCCGGATTGCGGTCCGCCACGCGTACCAGCGCGTATTCCATGCCGGAGCGCGCGATCTCCTGCGCCACCGTGCCGCGACTGCCCACCTTTCCCTGCAACGCCTCCATCCGTGCCGTCAGTGCGAACGCCCCCACCAGCGCGGTGAGCAGCGCCACCAGCCACAACACGATCAACAACGCGGCGCCGTGCTGATGTCTCATGGCAGTACCGGACTCCCGCCACCGGGAAGCAGCCCGCCACCCGCGCCGCCTTCGCTGCGCACCAGCGTGACCACCAGGTCGGGCCAGCGCCCGCCGCGCACGGCGTCCATTTCGACTTTCACCTGCAAAGGGAGCATTTCCGAGGTTTCCCAGCGGTCCTGCCATGGGCCCAGCCGGTTGTCGGCATCCAGTCCGCGATAACGGAAACGCACCGCGCGCAGACCGTCAGCCAGGCGCTCGGCGCGCAGTCCGCGTGCCCGCAGATCGGCATCCTCCAGCGAGGCGTCCGGTTGCGCGACGGCGAACAGCACCTGCAAACGACCTGCGTCATCGACCCCCACGTCGTGCAGATAGGGCCCGCCGTATCCCAGGTAGTCCGGCAGGTCGGCCACGAAACGCATGCGTTGCGGCGTGCCGATGAAGCGGGCCTCTCGAAGGGAGCCGCGATCGGTCGCGAACACGATGGGTTGCGCCGACGCCAGGCGTGCGCGCAGGTAACCGTGCACGGCGCGCATGCGCTCGCTTGCCTGCGCCATGTCCTCTCCGCGCGTGACGACCGCGGTGGACGACCGCAGGGTGGCGAAGGCCAGCGCCAGCCCGGCGGCCAGCAACACCAGCGCCACCAGCACTTCGATCAGGGTGAAGCCGCGCTGATGCGCCGATCTCATGGCAGCGTCGCCTGGTTGATGTCGCGCGGCGCCAGCCGCAATGTCCGCCACTGCAGGGACTGGTCGCGCGCATCGCCCCAGCTCACCAGCAGGCGCACATCCAGCAATTGCGGTGCGCCTGCGTCGCGCTGCGCACGCGCCGCCAGTGGGTCGGCGAAGGGCGACACTTCCAGTTGCCAGCGGTAGCGGTTGCCATCGAAGCTGCCTTCCTGCCGACCGGGTTGCAGGATTTCGCCGGTGCCCAGCTGGGCGAGCAGCGACTGCGCATGCAGCGTGGCGTGGCTGCTGTCGGCCGATGTCCGCACCTGCCGGCTCGCGCCCGAGAGCGCGCCGAGCAGCAATGTCAACGCCAGCGCCAGCAGCGCGAATGCCACGATGACTTCGAGCAGGGTGAAGCCGCGTTGCTGCCGTCGCGCGGGAATGCTCATCGCGCAGCGACCGCATCGCGCACCAGGCGCACTTCACCGGTCAGCCATGCTACGTCGGCACTCCATGCCGCCTGTCCGGCCGCAAGGGTGACGCGTCCCCCGGTCGAGCCACCATCGGGAAAGAACAGGATCGCGCCTTCGCCGGCGCGCGCCTGCGCCTGCCGTGCGCCGGTGAAGCGCACCGACAACGAAGCATCGATGTCGCCATGGCGTTCACCGGCGGCCTCCCATCGATGCGCGCGCGGATCCACGAGAAAACGCTGCGGCTGTCCCGTGGCGATGGCACGTGCACGCGTGTAGCGCAGCTGCGCCGCGATCTCCTTGGATTCCGAACGCAGGCGCATGCCCTCCATCCCACCGGTGAACATCATCGCCGCCAGCAAGGTGGCGGCCGCCATCAAGGTCATGACGAGCAATGTTTCCAGCAGGGTGAAGCCCCCCATGCGCGCCCTGGAGTCCACGGGCCTGGTGGCGGTCACCGGTGAAGTGGCGCGGCGGAATGCCACGGTCGCGGACGCAGGCGCTTATTCGTTCTTGATATCCGCATTGACGCTGTCGCCGCCCGCCTTGCCATCGGCGCCGAGGCTGATCAGGTCGAAGCGCTGTGTTTCGCCGGGAATACGGTATTCAATCGGATTCTTCCACGGATCCTGCAGTTCGCTTTCCTTCGCGTACGGGCCCAGCCAGCCGGCCGCGTTGCCCGGCTGTGTCACCAGGTCCGACAGCTGCGTGGGGTAATGGCCGGTATCCAGTTGGAAGGTCTCGACCTTGCCGGACAGCGTCTGCAACTGCGACTGCGCCAGCTTCACCTTGCCGCTGTCGGCGCCGCCCATCACGCGGCTGCCCACCAGCACCAGGATGCCGCCGATCAGCACCAGCACGATGATGATTTCCAGCAGGCTGAAGCCCTGCTGCGACCTGGGGGAATGGAACGCGTTCATGGTGCGCATGCGGGACATGGTGGCGGGCTCTCCAGTGTTCTCAATTGATGGCGCCGGTCAGATCGTACAGCGGGACCAGCACGGCGACGATGACGATGCCCACGACGCCCGCCAGGACCAGCGTGATGGCAGGCACCAGGGCCGCCAGCATACGGTCCAGCACCTGAGCGGTTTCCTGCTCGAAGGTTTCGGCCGTCTTCAGCAGCATGCTGTCCAAGGCACCGGACTCCTCGCCCACCTGGATCATCTGCAGGGCGAGCCGCGGAAAGCGCTTGCCCTTGGCCAGCGACGCGGACAGGCCGTGGCCGTTCTTCACATCCTCGGCGGCGGCATCGACATCGGCCGCCAAAGCCCGATTGCCCAGTACGTTGCGGGCGATGCCCAGCGCCGTCAGCAATGGCACCCCGTTTTTCAGCAGCGTGCCCAGCGTGCGTGCCAGGCGCGCGGTTTCCAGCCGGGCCAGCAACGGTCCCGCCAGCGGCCTGTCCAGCAACCATGCATCCAGCCGGCCACGGAATACGGGATCGCGGCGGCGGCGGTCGAACCAGAGCACCGTCAGCAATGGCACCGCGACCAGCACGAACCAGAAATCACGCACGAAGCTGCCCATCCACAGCACGCCGCGCGTGAACCACGGCAACGCGACATCCAGACTCTCGTACATCACCGCGAACTGCGGGACCACATAACCCAGCAGGAACAACAGCGCCAGGCCAACCACCACCAGCAGGATGGCCGGATACACCAGCGCATTGACCACGCGCCCCTTCAGCGCGCGGCTGCGCTCGAGGTAATCGCCCAGCCGCTGCAGCGTATCGTGCAGGCTGCCACCCGCTTCGCCCGCGCGCACCATGTTGATGTACAGGCGGGAAAAGAGGCCATGCTGACGGTCCAGTGCCGTGGACAGCGGCGCACCGCCCCGCACGGCATCGCGAACGTCACTGATGACCCGCCGTGCCTTGTCGTCCTCGGGCAGGTCCAGCAGGATGCCCAGCGCACGATCCAGCGGCTGGCCTGCGCCCAGCAACGTCGCCAGTTGCTGGGTGAACTGCACCAGCCGACCGCCCGCAAACGCGTTCGGCCGCCACAACTGGCCCCAGCTGCGTCCACCTCCGGCAACGGCCAGCGCGGCCTCGACCGGCAGATGGCCCTGCTCCTGCAGGCGCGCCACCACCTCGGCGTCGCTGGCGGCCTCCATCTGGCCTTCCAGCATCTCGCCGTGTGCATCAAGTGCCTTGTAGCGGAAAAGCGGCATGCGGGACGCTGGTCGGGGAATGCGCAAAGTTACCGCATTCCGCCGGGCAACGTCATGCAGGGATACGTGACTGCGACATGAAACGGCCCCGGCATGCCGGGGCCGTCGCATCGCATCCGCGCGTACCGTCACGGCGCGGTGAAGCTGCCCCTCAGGCTGACGTTGGCGAACTTCGTCTTGCCCACCAGTGACACGTAATACGTGCCCGCCTGCGGCGCAGCGATGTTGATCACCTCATTGTTGCCGGGGCGTGCCGACCGCAGATCGTAGTTGGTCGCCGTGGCCGCGCTGCCGAACTTCACGTAGACATCGGCATTGCCACTGCCCCCATAGCTGATGAACGACAGACTGGTGGCGCCGGCAGGCACGACGAGGGCGTACTGGATGACGGCGTCCTTCGCGCCCGTGTTGCCGCCGACGGCCACGTTGTTGGTCAGCAAGGTCGCCGTCGGAGGCTCGCCGCCATTGATGACGGCCTGTACCGCAGCGGCCGCATTGACGATGCCCGCACCGATCGGCCGATTGGCAGGTGGCGCGACCGGGAACGGACGCGCCGTCGACTTCAACGTGGCCAGCACCTGCGCAGGCGTCAGCGGCGTATCGGCGACGCTCTGCATCAACGCGACGACCGCCGCCACGTGCGGCGCGGACATGGAGGTACCACCCAGGCCGAAGTAGGTCTCGGTGGTGGGCACCGTTGCGCCCTCGTTGCCGGTGGACCAGACGTAGCCACCCGGATTGCCGTCCACGCCGCCACCACCGCCCGGCGCCGAAATGTCGACACGCGTGCCATAGTTGGAATACGAGGCGATGCCGCCGGTGATGCGCGTCGCGGCCACGGTGATGACGCCGGCGCAGTTGCCGGGCGAGTATCCGCTCACGTTGCCGGCATCGTTGCCCGCCGCCACGACGACCGTGCTGCCGTTCGCGATGGCCAGGTTGAACGCATTCTGTTCAACGGTGCTGCAGGCACCCGATCCGCCCAAGCTCAGGTTGATCACTTCCGCGGGATTCGCGTTGGCCGGCACCCCGGCGACGGTGCCGCCGGACGCCCAGATCACCGCATCGGAAATGTCCGAGGTGTAGCCGCCGCACCGGCCCAGCACGCGCGCCGGCACCACCTTCGCATCGAACGCGCCGCCCGCCATGCCCTTGGCGTTGTTGGTCACTTCCGCAACCGTTCCCGCGACATGGGTACCGTGCCAGCTGCTGTCCTGCACCGGCGAGCCGGCATAGCATTCGCCCGCCACCGGATTCCAGTCGCCCTCGTCGCGCGGATCGGCATCGCGGAGGTCGCCATCGCGGGACACGAACGTGTCGCTGATGAAATCGTAGCCGGGCAGGATGTTCGCATCGAGATCGCTGTGCGCGGTGATGCCGGTGTCCAGCACCGCGACCACGACGCCCGCGCCGGTCGCGTTGTCCCAAGCCGCCGGCAGGTTGATGCCGCCGACCGGATCCTTGAAGTGCCACTGATACTGGTTGTAGTAGGTGTCATTGGGGACGAGGCGCGCATAGCGACGCGCATCCACCTCGGCGAACTCGACGTCCGGGTCGGTCGCCAGTTGGCGCAGCAGGCTTTCGGCTTCGACGCGGTCCAGCTTGCGCGAGGTCCGCACCAGCTCCGCACCAATGCCGAGGCGGCGCAACTTCGCGGCGCTTACCGCCTTGCCGTTCGCGGACCCCAACGCGGCACGCGATACCGCGCCCACCAGTGAGCGCTGCAGCGTCGCACTGCTGGCGCGTGCGCTGCTGCCATCGCGGTACTTCACGATGAACCGGTCGTAGGTTTCGCCATCGCGTAGACCGGCGGTACTGACATCGCCCGCGGATGCCGCACCCGCGAAGGCTCCGAAGGCGACGATTGCGGCGAGCGCAGCGACGAGAGGACGACGACGCGAACGGTTGAATGAGGAATATGAATTCACTTGACCTGCTCCATGTCTGCAAGGAAGAACGAACTGGGTAACCCGTTTACTACGTGCTTACTCAACGACTTGCGGTTTCCATTTCAAGCGGATCGTGCAGGTACCCCTGTTTACCTGCCACGACACTCTTCACGCGACGGGAACACGTTGTGCACATCGCCTACACATAGCGTTAACGCCTTGTTTTCAGCAGTTTCGTCGCGTTCCGCCGAACGTAGCAAATCTCTCGCAAATTGCACAACGCAGATGTAGTGTTCGATCGCACGGAGTTGTTTTGCATCATCTCGGGATGAGGGGATGGGGAATGCGGGAATCTTTTTTCGATGCTGCATCTAGCTTTGCAGATCCGCTTGCACGTCTTTTCCGCGACGTACCCGCGTCGTGTTCCTTGCGCCAACGTCGGCACACCCCGGTGCTGACGTTGGATGTCGGCGCCTCTTTGCTCCCCGCTTCCGCTGCTTCGTGCGACCCGGCCATGCGTCTCCCCTGCCGCATGCCGCGCTGTCTGTTTCCCTGACGTTGTCCGCCTCGAAACCCCGTGCCGCGAGGCCCGGGTGCTGTCGTATTCCCCCGAAAACACAGAATGAAGGACGTGATCCATGAACAGGATTTACAGCAAGGTGTGGAACCCTTCCCTTGGCATGCTGGTGGTGGCCTCGGAGTTCGCGCGGCGCGCGCACGGCGTGATGTCGTCCGGTGCGCGCGTGCGTGCGCGCCTTGGCGTGACGCTGCTGGTCTCGGCCCTGCTTGCAGGTGCGCCGTTCGGCGCGGCATTGGCGCATGACAAACAGAAAGGCCAACCGCAGAACGACAAACCTCAGATCGGAACGGGACCCGCCTACTGCGTGGATGCACGTGGCAATCCGATCAAGGACGGACGACCCGGCGAGAACGCGGTCTCATGTGGCGACGGCGTGGATGCGTCCGGTCGCCATGCGGTCGCGGTCGGCTACAAGAGCATTGCCAACAAGGCGGGAGCGACCGCCGTAGGCGGCTATGCCGAAGCCACGGGCGTGAATGCCACCGCCGTCGGCTACGACAGCAGCGCGACCGCGCAAGGCGCGACGGCGCTGGGCAGCCAGAGCAACGCCGCCGGTGCGAATGCGACCGCCGTCGGCACGCAGGCGAACGCGACGGGCGCGGGTGCCAGCGCGGTGGGCACGGGAAGCCAGGCGGCCGGTGCCTATTCCGGCGCCTTCGGCAGTTCCTCCACCGCATCGGGCACGCAGGCCCTGGCAGCCGGCCACACCAGCACCGCCGCCGGCATCGCGACCGTCGCGGTCGGCGGCTTCTCCAGTGCCTCGGGCGATTTCGACACGGCTGTCGGTTACGGCGCCGATGCCAGCGGCGGCGACAGTACGGCGCTGGGTTCGGGTTCCATCGCAACGGGCTACAACAGCGTGGCGGTCGGCGGTTCGCTGCTGGGCTTCCTGCCGACCGAAGCGTCGGGCGATTTCTCCACTGCGGTCGGTGGCGGTGCGTGGTCACCGGGCACCAATGCCACCGCCATCGGCAACCTCGCATCGGCGACGGCCGACAACAGCGTGGCGCTGGGTGGCGACTCGGTTGCCGATCGCGAAGACACGGTGTCCGTCGGCAGCACAGGTAGCGAACGCCAGATCACCAACGTCGCCGCCGGCACCGAAGGCACCGATGCGGTGAACGTCGATCAGCTCAACGCCGTCGCCGACGCCTCTGAAAATGCCACGCGCTACTTCAAGGCGAACGGTGCCAACGATGGCACTGATGACGCCACAGCCAGCGGCGACTACGCCACGGCGTCCGGCTCGGCGGCTTTCGCCGACGGCGCCGGCGCAACGGCGACGGGCTCCGGTGCGTTTGCGCTGGCCGACGGTGCAACGGCCACCGGCTTCAACGCAACGGCGACCGGCGCCAACAGCGTCGCCAACGGCAGCAGCGCCGAAGCCAGCGGCGAATCCAGCATCGCGATCGGCGGACAGGTGGATGCCTTCGATGCCGATAGCAATCCGATCACCATCAACACCGTGGCCTCAGGCTTGGGTGCC
Organism: uncultured Pseudoxanthomonas sp.; assembly: GCA_966210745.1. Classification (GTDB taxonomy): domain Bacteria; phylum Pseudomonadota; class Gammaproteobacteria; order Xanthomonadales; family Xanthomonadaceae; genus Pseudoxanthomonas_A. The sequence continues at coordinate 186,726 of CBIHLJ010000002.1, read as the reverse complement.
ACGGCGGTCGGCTCCGGCAGTCTGGCGTCGGCCCTCGGCAGTTCGTCGTTCGGCGTACTCAGCGAAGCGAGTGGCGAAGCGAGTTCCGCCTTCGGTTACGGCAGCACGGCGACCGGCTCGTATGCGTCCAGCTTCGGTCATGCGAGCGGCGCCACCGGCGACTACAGCGTGGCCGTCGGCGGCCCGGCGGACCTGATCCCCGGTTTCGGTCTGTTCGTCTACACGCAGGCAAGCGGTTTCAGCGCGGCGGCCTTCGGGTCCGGCGCGATCGCGGCGGGCGACTACAGCCTGGCAGCCGGCAGCCTGGCCGAAGCGTCGGGACTGGAGAGCACGGCGGCGGGTTTCTTCTCCTATGCGCCCGGCGATTACGCCACGGCGCTGGGTGCGGAATCGTGGGCCAGCGGCGACAACAGCACGGCGGTCGGCTTCTACAGCACGGCGCTGGGCGACAACAGCGTGGCGCTGGGCGCCAACTCGACGGCGGACCGCGACAACACTGTGTCTGTCGGTGACGCAGGCAGCGAGCGCCAGATCACCAACGTTGCTGCAGGCACCGAGGGAACCGATGCGGTGAACCTGGACCAGTTGAACGAAGTTGCCGACGCCTCGGAGAACGCCACGCGCTACTTCAAGGCGAACGGTGCCAACGACGGTACGGACGACGCCACAGCCAGCGGCGACTACGCCACGGCGTCCGGTTCGGCGGCACTGGCCGAAGGCATCGGTGCGACCGCGGCAGGCTCAGGCGCGTTCGCACTGGCCAATGGGGCAACGGCCACCGGCTTCAACGCGACCGCGACTGGCGAGAACAGCGTCGCCAGCGGTGCGGGTTCGCAGGCATCGGGATCCGGCGCGGTTGCGCTCGGCGGACAGCGTCAGTTGTTCGACGAGAACGGCGATCCGTTGCTCGATGAGGACGGCAATCCGGTCTATGCCAGCACGGAGGCGACGGCGGACGATGCGACGGCCTTGGGTGCCGGCGCGGTCGCCAGCGACATCGGGGCGACGGCGACGGGCGCGGGCGCGAATGCATCCGGCGCGTATGCCTCCGCGCTCGGTACTGAGGCCACTGCATCGGGCATCCAGGCGACGGCCGTCGGCTTCCGCAGCGATGCTTCGGACGATGCCGCCTCTGCCATCGGCAGCTACAGCAGTGCCTCCAACTTCGGCGCCTCGGCCTTCGGCTACGGGGCCGAGGCCAGTGGCAACAGCGCCACGGCGCTGGGCTTCGGGGCGGTCGCCAGCAACTTCGATTCCACCGCGCTGGGTTCCAACTCGATCGCCAGCGGCGACAACAGCGTGGCCGTCGGTGGTGCGTTCTTCGGCTTCATCCCGACCGAAGCCTCAGGCGACTACTCCGTCGCGGTCGGTGGTGGGGCCTACACGCCCGGCTTCAATTCGGTGGCACTGGGCAACCTTGCGACTGCCGAAGCCGACAACAGCGTCGCCATCGGCGGGGATTCCGTCGCGGATCGCGAAGACACCGTCTCGGTCGGCAGCGCAGGCAACGAGCGCCAGATCACCAACGTCGCTGCAGGCACCGAGGGAACCGATGCGGTGAACCTGGACCAGTTGAACGAAGTTGCCGACGCCTCCGAAAACGCGACGCGCTACTTCAAGGCGAACGGTGCCAACGACGGTACGGACGACGCCGTGGCCAGCGGTGACTACGCCACGGCCTCCGGCTCAGCGGCATTCGCCGAGGGTGTGGGCGCAACGGCGACGGGTTCGGGTGCGTTCGCGCTGGCGAATGGCGCGACAGCGACCGGCTTCAATGCCACCGCGACCGGCAGCAACAGCGTGGCCAACGGTGCCGGCGCGCAAGCCTCGGGCGCGGGTTCCATTGCCCTGGGTGGACAGCGGCAGCTGTTCGACGAGAACGGCGATCCGTTGCTCGATGAGGACGGCAACCCCGTCTATGCCAGCACCGAAGCGATGGCGGATGACGCCACTGCGGTGGGCGCCGGTGCTATCGCGGCCGAGAGCGGGGCAAGCGCCGTCGGCGCGGGTGCGAATGCCTCCGGCGCCTACTCCACCGCACTGGGCACGGAAGCTTCCGCGGCGGAGACGCAGTCCACGGCGGTCGGCTTCCGCAGCAGCGCGGATGGACTGGCCTCCACCACGGTCGGCGGCTACAGCAACGCGGGCGGCGACTTCGCCTCGGCGTTCGGCTATGGTGCCGACGCGGCGGGCAGCGGCGCGACCGCGGTGGGCGAAGGCGCGAGTGCCGGGGGCGAGGAGAGCACGGCAGTCGGTGGCACCACGTTCTTCGGCCTGATCAACACGCGTGCAAGCGGCACGGGCGGTTCCGCCTTCGGCAACGGCGCCTGGGCCACCGGCGAGTACAGCACGGCCATCGGCCACAACAGCTACGCCGACGGTGACGACAGCGTGGCGCTGGGTGTGAACTCGGTGGCGGGCGCGACCAACAGCGTGGCGATCGGCGCCAATTCGTGGAACGACCGCGACGATACGGTGTCGGTGGGCGACATCGGCAGCGAACGCCAGATCACCAACGTCGCGGCCGGCACCGAGGGCACCGATGCGGTGAACCTCGATCAGCTCAACGCGCTGGCCGAGGCATCGGAGAACGCCACGCGCTACTTCAAGGCCAATGGCGCGGGGGACGGCAGCGATGATGCGACCGCGACCGGCGACTACGCGACGGCATCCGGTTCGGCCGCGCTGGCCGAGGGCGTCGGTGCGACGGCCACTGGCTCGGGCGCCTTCGCCCTCGCCAATGGCGCAACGGCCAGCGGCTTCAATGCCACCGCCACCGGCGAGAACAGCGTAGCGAACGGTGCAGGTGCACAGGCGACCGGCGCGGGATCGGTCGCGATCGGCGGACAGCGGCCGCTGCTCGACGAGAACGGTGATCCACTGCTCGATGAAGACGGCAATCCGGTCTACGCCAGCACGGAAGCGACGGCGGACGATGCGACGGCCTTGGGTGCGGGTGCCGTGGCCGGCGATACCGGCGCGACCGCGACCGGTGCGGGCGCGACCGCGTCCGGTGCCTACGCCACGGCGTCCGGCACGGAAAGCGCCGCATCGGGCCTGCAGGCCACCGCGAACGGCTTCCGCAGCGATGCCTCGGGGGATGGTTCGGCTGCCATCGGCAGTTACAGCAGCGCCTCCGCTTTCGCCGCATCGGCCTTCGGCTATGGCGCAGAGGCGTCGCAGGAGAGTGCGACCGCGCTGGGCTTCGGCGCAGTGGCAAGCAACTACGACGCCACGGCGCTGGGCTCGAACGCGATCGCCAGCGGCGACAACAGCGTGGCGGTCGGCGGCGCGTTCTTCGGCTTCCTGCCCACCGAAGCGTCGGGTGACTACTCCGTCGCCGTGGGTGGCGGCGCGTACACGCCAGGGGTCAACGCGGTCGCATTGGGCAACCTGGCCACGGCCGAAGCCGACAACAGCGTGGCCATCGGTGGCGATTCCGTCGCCGATCGGGAGGACACCGTGTCGGTCGGCAGGGCCGGCAGCGAGCGGCAGATCACCAACGTCGCGGCCGGTACCCAGGCCACCGACGCGGTGAACATGTCGCAGCTGAGTTTCGTCGCCAGTGCGCTGGGCGGCGGTGCCGGCTTCTCCGGCGGCGTGTTCATCGCGCCGAGCTACACGATCCAGGGCACGTCTTACAACAACGTGGGCGCGGCGTTCACCGCCGTCGACGCGAAGCTCAACGAGTTGTACGGCATGTACAGCGGATCGGGCAGCGGCGCCACCGCGTCCGCCAGTGCGGCACCGCCGACGCAGGCCAGCCAGGGCCAAGTCGCCGGCGGGACGGCCGCGGCGCCCAGCGACGGCGGCAACGCGTCGTCGCCGACCCGCGGCACGGCGACCGTCACGGATGCCGCCGGCAGCGGCGCCGTGGCCAGTGGCCAGCCTGCGGTCGCGGCACCGACCGACACCACCGCGGCAGCGGACGTGCCCGCCGCGGCGGCGTCCTACGCCGATGCCGGCGACGCCAACACGCTCAGCAGCGCACAGTCCTACACCGACCAGTCCTCGGCGAGCACGTTGGCCAGCGCGAAGGCGTATGCGGACTTCCAGGTCAAGGCGCTGGAGGACGACTTCAACGCCTTCCGCGGTGACGTGGACCGCCGTTTCTCCGAGCAGGATCGCAGGCTCGACAGGATGGGCGCAATGAGCTCGGCGATGTTGAACATGGCGATCAATGCCGCGGGCAGCCGCAGCCCGCGTGGCCGCGTGGCCGTGGGTGCGGGCTGGCAGAACGGCGAGAACGCGCTGTCGGTGGGCTACTCCAAGCCGATCGGCGAGCGCGCGTCCTTCAGCATCGGCGGCGCGTTCAGCGGTGACGAAAAGTCGGCCGGCGTGGGCTTCGGTATCGACCTGTAAGTTCCCTCAGCGCGACAGACAAGGGCCCGGCATTGCCGGGCCCTTGTTTTCCGTCGTGAGGCAGGACTCAGTCGCAGGCCATGCGGCCGGCAGGCAGCACGCGGGGATTACCCAGCGCGAAATGCTTCACCGGCTGCTCCCACATCTCGAACGAAGAAATGCCCGGGGTGACGCCGCAGCTGCTGGCGTAGGTGAATTGCTCGCCATCCATCGAGACGTACAGGTCGAACTTGATCGCCACCGGCAAGGTGCTGCTGACCATCAGGGTGGTCTGTGCAGCGTCGCCACTGCGCGCGGCGCGCAGGTTGCCGGGTTCACCGCCGGCCGGCGCAGACGCGGTGACCTTGCCGTCGACGATCTCGACCTGCAGCGCCAGCGATGGCGATGCCGTGCCGACTGCGAAGCTGGTTGGGAGTTCGCCACGCGCCAGCATCTTCGGCGCGGCCTTGCCGGCCGACGCGACGGCCGGTATCGCGCACATCGCCACCATCAGGCAGCCCGCCAGCATCCTGTTCATCGCCTCAGCCCTCCTCGGTCACGCGCAGCACTTCCTCGATGGTCGTCTCGCCGGCAAGCGCCTTGACGATGCCGTCCTCGTACATGGTGCGCATGCCAGAGTCGCGCGCGAGCTGTTCCAGTTCGCCCATCCCGGCATGGCGCATGATGGCGCGGCGGATCTCGTCGTTCATCACCAGGAACTCGATGATGGTGGTGCGCCCCAGATAGCCGGTCGGCGCGATGGCCGAACCGCGCGGGCGATAAAGGAATATCTCGCCCTGCGGCTGTAAGCGGCGCAGGGCGAACTTCTCGATCTCCTCCGGCGATGCGGGGTACCGCTCCGCATGCGTGGGCTCAAGCCGCCGCACCAGCCGCTGGGCCAGGATGCCGTTGACCGTGGAGGTCATCAGATAGTCCTCCACGCCCATGTCCAGCATGCGGGTGATGCCGCCGGCCGCGTTGTTGGTGTGCAGCGTGCTGAGCACCAGATGGCCGGTCAGGGCGGACTGGATGGCGATGCGCGCGGTCTCCAGGTCGCGCATTTCGCCGATCATGATGATGTCCGGGTCCTGGCGCACGATGCTGCGCAGGGCGTGGGCGAAGTCCAGCCCGATCTGCGGCTTGGCCTGGATCTGGTTGATGCCCTCGATCTGATATTCGACCGGATCCTCGACGGTGATGATCTTGACGTCCGGCGTGTTGAGCTTGCTCAGCGCGGTGTACAGCGTGGTGGTCTTGCCCGAGCCGGTCGGACCGGTGACCAGCAGGATGCCGTGCGGCTGCTCCAGTACTTTCTGGAACTGCGGCAGGAATGCATCGGTGAAGCCCAGCTTCTTGAAGTCGAACACCACAGTCTCGCGATCCAGCAGGCGCATCACCACGCTTTCGCCATGCGCGGTGGGCATGGTGCTGACGCGAAGGTCCAGTTCCTTGCCCTGCACGCGCAGCATGATGCGTCCATCCTGCGGCAGGCGGCGCTCGGCGATGTTGAGCTTGGCCATGATCTTGACGCGGCTGATGACCGCGGCGGTGAGGTTGGCGGGCGGACTCTCGCCCTCCTCCAGCACGCCGTCGATGCGGTAGCGCACCTTCAGGCGGTTCTCGAATGGCTCGATGTGGATGTCCGATGCACGCAGTTCGACCGCACGCTGGATGACCAGGTTGACCAGTCGGATGACCGGCGCCTCCGATGCCAGGTCGCGCAAGTGTTCGACATCGTCCAGGTCGGCCGTGGCTTCGCCGTCCGCGTTCTCGACGATGGCGCCCATCGCGCTGCGGCCCTGGCCGTAATAACGCTCGATCAGGTCGCTGATCTCCGAACGCAGCGCGACCTGCGGCCGTACCGCGCGACCGGTCGCAAGCCGCACGGCCTCAAGCGCGTAATGGTCCTGCGGATCGGCCATCAGCAGATCGACGTGGCCCTCGCCCTCGCCCACCGGGCAGACATGGAACTGTTTGAGGAAGCGCTGCGACAGCACCACCGATTCCGGCGGCGCATCCGGCGCATCCTTGGCCGCCACCAGGGGAAGCCCAAGCACCTCGGCGGCGGTCTCGGCATGGTCGCGCTCGGACACCAGTCCCAGCCGGGACAGCAGTGCCAGCAGGTCGCCGCCGGTCTCGTCCTGCAGCCGACGGGCGCGCGCCAAGTCGGCCTCCTTCAAGCGTCCGCGCGCCAGCAGGGCCGCGACGATGCGCTCGTCGTCGGAAAGGGGATTGTCGAGCGCGGCAGCGTTCACGGAAGCCTCCTTGAAGGCCCGGACTTTATCAGGTGCCGCGTTGCCCGGGCGTGGCCCGCCGTCGTCGGCGGGCGCACACGATCATCCCACCCACACTCGCGCGTTGCGGAACATGCGCAGCCACGGTGAGTCGTCCGGCCAGCCCGCCGGATGCCAGCTGTGGTTGACGCTGCGGGGGGTGCGCTCCGGATGCGGCATCAGGATCGTCGCGCGGCCATCCTCGCTGGTCAGGCCGGTGATGCCGTCGGGCGAACCATTGGGGTTCTGCGGGTACAGGCTGGCGATGGCCCCGTCGCCGTCCACGTAGCGCAACGCCACGCGGGCAGCGGCCTGATCGACCGCACCGGCGAACGAGGCACGGCCTTCACCATGCGCCACCGCCACCGGGATGCGCGAACCGGCCATGCCGCGGAAGAACACCGACGGCGATTCCTGCACTTCCAGCAACGCCACCCGCGCCTCGAACTGTTCGCTCTGGTTGCGCAGGAAGACAGGCCAATGCTGCGCTCCGGGGATGATGTCCTTCAGCTGGCTCATCATCTGGCAGCCGTTGCAGACACCGAGCGAGAACGTGTCCTGGCGCGCAAAGAACGCGGCGAATGCATCGCGAAGCGCGCTGCGCTCCAGGATCGACGTCGCCCAGCCGCGGCCCGCGCCCAGCACGTCGCCGTAGCTGAAACCGCCGCACGCGGCGAGACCGCTGAAAGCCTCCAGCGCCACGCGGCCGCTGATCAGGTCGCTCATGTGCACGTCGAACGCATCGAAGCCGGCGCGGGTGAAGGCCGATGCCATTTCGATCTGGCCATTGACGCCCTGCTCGCGCAGGATCGCGACCTTCGGCCGCTTGCCGGTGGGGATGAACGGTGCCGCGATATCGTCACCGGCATCGAACGAGAGTTTCGGCTTCAGTCCGGTCCGCCCGAACTGGCGCGCCATCTCGCGCTCCTGGTCGGCGGCGTCGGGGTTGTCACGCAGCTTCTGCATGGCGTGCGTCACCGACCACCAGGCATCGAACAGCTCTTCCCAGCGCCATTCGGCAAGCACATCGCCTTCCTGCTGCACGCGTACCACGGCGGCCGTCGTCGGGCGCGCAATGCGCTGCGCGCATTCGGTCAGGGCGTGGCGTTCGACCAGGTCGGCGAACGCGGCGCGGTCTTCGTCGGCTACCTGCACCACCGCACCGAGTTCTTCGGCGAACAGTGTGCGGAAGGCGTCGTCGCCCCAGCCGTCCAGGTTGATATCCAGGCCACGATGCGAAGCGAACGCCATCTCGCACAACGCGGCGAACGCGCCGCCATCGCTGCGGTCGTGGTAGGCCAGCAGCAGGCCGGCCTCGCGCGCATCCGCGATCAGGTGGAAGAAATCGCGCAGGCGCTGCGGATCGTCCAGGTCCGGTACGCTTTCATCGCGGCCATCACCGGCGAACGCCGGCCATGCACCGTCGCCACCCGACTGCGGATAGACCTGCGCCAGCACGGAACCGCCGAGGCGCTTCTTGCCGGCACCCAGGCCGATCAGCCACAGCTCGCTGTCGTCTTCGCGCGACAGCAGCGGGGTCAATTGCTGGCGCACATCGGTGACCGGCGCGAAGGCGCTGATGATCAGCGAGACCGGCGACACCGATTTCTGCGCCTGGCCGTCGCTGTGCCACTGCGCCTGCATCGACAGCGAGTCCTTGCCCACCGGAATGCTGATATCCAGGTCCGGGCACAGTTCCATGCCCACGGCCTTCACCGCGTCGAACAACAGCGCGTCTTCGCCCGGATGCCCGGCAGCCGCCATCCAGTTGGCGGAGAGCTTCACGCGGTGCAGCGATTCCACCGGCGCGGCGCACAGGTTGGTGATCGCCTCGCCGACCGCCATGCGGGCAGCGGCCGCGGCATCAAGCAGGGCCAGTGGCGTGCGCTCGCCGATGGCCATGGCTTCGCCGACGTAGCCTTCATAGCCGCTCAGCGTGATGGCGCAGTCGGCCACCGGCATCTGCCACGGTCCGACCAACTGGTCGCGCGCGGTCAGGCCGCCGACGCTGCGGTCGCCGATGGTGATCAGGAACTGCTTGGATGCCACCGTGGGATGCGCGAGCACGCGCAGGCCGGCTTCATGCAGGTCCAGCGACGCCGTCTGCAACGACGGCCACTTCGGGGCTTCCGGGTACCCGGTGTCGCGGTGCATCTTCGGCGCCTTGCCGAACAGCACATCCATCGGAAGGTCGATCGGATAAGCCCCTCTCCCCTCGGGAGAGGGGTTGGGGTGAGGGTTCGGCGGAGCAGTAGCGCCGAAGGAAACCGCGGACGCGGCAACATCTGCGATGCGCTGTTCTCCTGCCTCCGTCGCACCCTCATCCGCCCTTCGGGCACCTTCTCCCGGGGGGAGAAGGGAAGGATCATTCAGGGCGCCATAACCGACCACAAGCCGCTCTTCCTTCGTGGCGACACCCACGGCCGCGAACGGACAACGTTCGCGTTCGCAGATCGCCGCGAACTCGGCCAGCCGCGCCTGAGGCACGCCGAGCACGTAACGTTCCTGCGATTCGTTGCACCACAACTGCATCGGCGACAGCGAAGGATCGTCGCTGGGTACCTTGCCCAGGTCGATCACGCCGCCGACGCCGGAATCGTGCAGCAGTTCGGGAATCGCGTTGGACAGACCGCCGGCGCCGACATCGTGGAACCACAGGATCGGATTGTTGTCGCCCATCGCCACGCAGCGGTCGATGACCTCTTGGCAGCGGCGCTCCATCTCGGGGTTGTCGCGCTGTACGCTGGCGAAATCGAGTTCTTCCGCGCTTTCGCCGGAGGCCACCGAACTGGCCGCGCCACCGCCCAGGCCGATCAGCATGGCCGGACCGCCGAGCACGATCACCGCGTCGCCGGCTGACAGCGTCTTCTTCTCCACCTGGATGCGGTCGATCGCGCCCAGGCCACCGGCAAGCATGATCGGCTTGTCGTAGGCGCGCGTCAGGCCCGCGCCCTCCGGTAATTCGAAGCTGCGGAAATAGCCCAGCAGGTTCGGGCGGCCGAATTCGTTGTTGAACGCCGCGCCGCCGAGCGGGCCGTCCAGCATGATCTCCAGTGCCGGCGCCATGCGCGGATTCAGCGCGCGCGGCGCCTCCCAGGGCTGCGGCAACGTGGGGATGCGCAGATGGGACACCGAGAAACCGGTCAGGCCGGCCTTGGGCTTGCCGCCGCGGCCGGTCGCGCCCTCGTCGCGGATCTCGCCGCCCGCACCCGTGCTGGCGCCGGGGAACGGCGCGATCGCGGTGGGATGGTTGTGGGTTTCGACCTTGATGCAGAAGGCCGAATCCAGCGTCGCCTCGATGCGGTACTGGCCGCCGCCGTCGGGCCGGAAGCGTGCCGCCGGATAGCCTTCGACCACCGCCGCGTTGTCGCTGTACGCACTGAGCGTGTGCTCCGGCGTCTGCGCGTGGGTGTGCTTGATCATCCGGAACAGCGAGCGGTCCTGATCCTTGCCGTCGATGGTCCAGGTAGCGTTGAAGATCTTGTGGCGACAGTGCTCGGAGTTCGCCTGCGCGAACATCATCAGTTCGACGTCCGACGGATCGCGGCCCAGCTCGGCGTAGCGTGCGCGCAGGTAGTCGATCTCATCGTCCGCCAGCGCCAGGCCCAGGCGGGCGTTGGCCGCTTCAAGCTGCGCCAGCGGGATGCGTTCCAGTTCGCCGCGCGCGAGCGCGGTGAACAAGGCCTGCGCCTGGTCGCGCGAGGTGAGCAGGGACTGCGTCATCGGGTCGTGCAGCGCCTTGGCGAGCGCCGGCTGCGCGTCGTCCCAGGCGGTCAGGTCGATGCGCAGGCCGCGCTCGACGCGCTTCACCGGCTGGCCGGCACCGCGCAGCAGTTCGGTGGCCTTGCTCGCCCACGGTGACAGGGTGCCCAAGCGCGGGGTGACGAAGCGGGAGACCGCGCCATCGGCCAGCGCTTCGTCCTGGTCGCCCGCTTGCAGGATGCGGCGCAGCGTAGCCAGGTCCGGGGTCGCACCGGCCTCGGGTTCGATGAAATAGACATGCCAGGCGCCGCGAACACGCACCTTTGGAGCGTGGACATCGGATGCAATCGACTGGAGCTTGGATTCGAGCCGCGCGCGGCGGAAGTGCGACAAGGCCGGTTGGCCTTCAAGGACGATCATGTCCGGAACCGTGGGGGCGTGCCGTCAGGACGGGGCCCGCTATTGTAGCGAAGCCGGCGCAGGGCCGGCTTCGTCGGGATCACGGGGCGGCGCCTGCGGCGGCGGCCGGGGCCTTTTTCGCCGCCAGCTCGTCCAATTTGGCCCGCAGGGCGGCGGGCGGCAGGTAACCGCCCAGCTGGACGCCCTCGGCCGAATAGATGGCCGGGGTGCCGCTGACACCGATGCGCTGGCCCACGTCGAACTCCATGGTCACGGGGTTCTTGCAGTCGCGCTGAGGAATCGACTTGCCGGCCTTGGCATCGGTCAGCGCTCGCTTCCGGTCTGGTGCACACCAGACCGAGATCATGTCCTTGTGGTCCTGGCTGCCCAGGCCCATGCGCGGGAACGCCAGGTACTCCACCGCGATCCCGAGACGGTTGAGCTCGCCGACTTCGCCATGCAGCTTGCGGCAATAGCCGCATTCGATGTCGGTGAACACGGTGACGGTGTACTTGGCATTCGGCGGCGCGAACACGATGCGTTCGGCATGCGGGATGGTCGCGATCAGCTTGCTGCGGTAGCCGGCCAGCGCCGGGCTGGTCTGCATCAGGTCCTGCTGCTGGTCCAGGTCCAGAACGGTGCCTTGCATCAGGTAGCGCCCATCGTCACTGATGTAGAGCAGCTGGCCGCCCGCGATCACCTCGCGGAAACCCGGCAACGGTGCCGCGCCTACGTACTCCACCTTCGCCTGGGGATTGAGCTGGGCGATCGCGGAACGAGCACGCTCATCCGGGGTGGCGCCGACGCCCGCCTTGATCTGGCGCACCGCCGCCTGCGGCGTGGCGGCCGCGGCCGCAGCATCGCCCTGGGCGGGCGGCTCGGGGGCCTGCGCGCAGGCGGTCAGGCTCAGGGCACCCAGAAGGGCGGCGGTCATCAGGCGGGGCATCAAGGGCATCCGGGATATGCCGCGGTGCGGCTGGGTGGCAGGAACAGACGTGGATTCTGGCACACGAGGCCGCCCAGGCGGCTTAACCGCCCGCCAGCGTGACCCGTGTCATGCCCGCGGATGATGCCGGCCGTGCAGTTGCTTGAGGTGTTCGCGAGCGACCAGGGTGTATATCTGCGTGGTCGACAGCGAACTATGCCCCAGCAGCATCTGCAGCGCGCGCAGGTCGGCGCCCCGGTTGAGCAGGTGGGTGGCGAAGCTGTGCCGCAGCCCGTGGGGACTGATCCGGACCGGATCGATGCCGGCCAGCGCCGCGTAACGCTTCACCAACACCCAGAACTGCTGTCGGGTCGGCGGTTCGGCGCTCGCACCCATGAACAGGAACGGCGTGCTGCGCTTGCCCGCCAGGGCCGGGCGCGCCCGAGCCAGATAGGTTTCCAGCCAGTGCTGCGACTCCTCGCCCAGCGGAACCAGCCGTTCCTTGCTGCCCTTGCCGGTGACCCGCAGCACGCCCTGCCGCAGGTTGACCGCAGTCGCCGGCAGCGTGACCAGCTCACTGACGCGCAGGCCTGCGGCGTACATCAGTTCCAGCATCGCGCGGTCACGCAGGCCGAGCGGCGTGGCGGTGTCGGGCGCGGCCAGCAGCGCGTCGATCTCGGTTTCCGCCAGCGCCTTCGGCAGCGAGCGCGGCAGGCGGGGCGGATCGAGCAGCGCGGTGGGGTCGTCCGCACGTTCGCCCCGGCGCAGTCGATGCGCATAGAACGCACGCAGGGCCGACAGCAGCCGTGCGTTGCTGCGCGGCGAATAGCCCTCGCGCGTGCGCCAGGCGAGATAGTCGAACAGGGCCGCGCGATCAGCCACCGCCAACCCGCCGTCACGGCCGTTGCGCCAGCGCGCGAAACCCTCCAGGTCGCGCCGGTAGCTGTCCAGCGACGGCTTCGCCAGTCCGTTCTCGGCCCAGATAACGTCGAGGAATGCCGCGATGGCATCGGCGTCGGCATCGGGGACGGGCGGCAGGGCGTTCACCTGCTGGCGGCGTTCGGCGGGCGTGCGGGCAGTCATGCGGCAAGCTTAGGCGATGGGCATCCTGTCTGCGGGAGCGACGTCAGACGCGATGGGCGTCGCAGGAGACCCCGCGATCACGGGAATGAACGCAGACAGCGTTTCCCGGCGTAGCCCGGGAGGGGCTGCATCTCTCCGTCAAGCAGGCGGCCCCGGATATCGTTCGTGGTGAGCCTGTCGAACCACGCCTTTCACGGGAGAGCAGGCCTGGTGACCCGTCGATGCGGCGCAAAGTGCGTGGTTCGACAGGCTCACCACGAACGGGACCAGTTATCCGGACTGCCTGAAGGAACTTGGCCTTCGCGACTGACGTCGCTCCCACAGGAGGCCTGCGGGCCTCAGCCGGTATCCTGTCGCAATGACGAAATCCGCCCCTGCCACCGACAAACCCCGCGCCCTGATCGGCTGGCGCCTGCTCGCGCTGCTCTACGACGTCTGGCCCGTGCTGGCGCTGTGGCTCGCCGTCGCGGTCCCGTTCGTACTCATCGACGTCGCGATCAGCGGCAATGTCCGCCACAACATCGAACCTTTCAGCCCGCTGTGGTGGTTGCTGTGGGGATGCTGCTGGGGCGCGGGCGGCCTGTACGCCACCTGGAGCTGGCATCGTGGCGGCCAGACGCTCGGCATGCGCCCATGGCGCTTGAAGGTGGTCACTGCGGACGGCGGTGCGCCTGCGCGGGCCGCGCTGTGGCTGCGCTATACGCTGGCGACGTTGTCGACGCTGGCCGGCGGGCTGGGCTTCTGGTGGGCGTGGGTGGACCGGGAGCGGCTGACATTCCATGACCGCTTCAGCGGCACCCGCATGGTGCGCCTGCCGAAGCACGGAGGCTGAGCCACCACCTCCCGCGGGCGCAGCCGTTGCCGTCAACGCGCAAACGCAATTCGCGCGCAATACGCCGGAGTCAGCGGCTTCTCTGCCGGAACATCAGCCAGGAGATGCCCAACAGGGCGAAGGGCGGCACGGAGTACGCGACGCGGTAATCCAGCCGGAACGCACCGGCCAGCCGCACGAACATGGTCTGCAGCACATAGAAGCCCACGGCGAACACGATGCCGAGGAACAGCCGCTTGCCCATGCCGCCGCTGCGCAGGCTGCCGAACGCGAACGGGATGGCCGCCAGGCACAGCGCCAGCACGTTGAGCGGATAGAACCAGCGCGCCCAGTACTGGTCTTCGTAGTCGCGCGCGTCCAGCCCATTGCGCTTGCGGTAGTCGATGTTCTGGCTCAGTTCGTGGCTGGGCATGTTGCGCGCGCGGACCAGGCTGGACGACAGCACCGAGGCGTCCAGTTCCGATTCCCAGCGTTCGCCCAGCACGGTCACCTGGGTGGCGGAACGCTCGTTGAAGGTCGTACGGCGCACGTTCTTCAGCAGCCAGTAGCCGTCCAGGTGCTCGGCGATGGCCGCATGCGCGATGGAGGCGAGCCGCCCGTCGTCCGCCAGTTCGTACATGCGCACGTCGCGCAGTTGCAGCGACACCTTGCCGCCGCCCTGGTCCTTCTCTTCGCCGCTCTGCGCGTACAGGAAGGTGTTCCCTTCGCGCGCCCACAGGCCCGAGTAGCGATCCATCGCGACGTTGCCGGTGCGCGCGGCCATCTTCAACACGTCGGCCTGGCGCTGCCCCCACGGGCCCAGCGTTTCGCCACTGAAGATCATCAGCACGGTCAGGATGCCCAATGCCGCGGCGACCGAGACGCTCAGGCGCAGACGCGACAGGCCGACCGCGCGTAGTGCGGTCAGCTCCGAACTGGCCGCCAGCTGTCCCAGTCCCATCAGCGAACCGATCACGGCCGCCGTGGGGAACATCGTGTAGGCCCGCCGCGGCACGGTGTACAGCACCCACGCAACCGCATGGCCGAAGGTGTAGTTGCCGGTGCCCAGGTCGCCGATCTCGCCGGACAGCGCCATCACCACGTCCAGCCCCACCAGCACCGCCCAGGTCAGCAGCACGGTGACCAGGACGACCTGGCCCACGTAGGTGTCATGCAGGCGCGGCAACAGCCTCATGCGCGCCTCCGCGGCCGCGACAACTGACCGTCACGCAGGTAGAACCATAGACCTGCCGCGAGCAGGGGCAGCGTCAACCACCACAGGCCGACGACACCGGGCAGCTTGCCATCGGCCAGCAGTTGGGTGCCGTTGAACATGAGACTGACGCCGACGAGATAGGCAAGGAAGCCCAGCATCACCCGCCCGTAGCGCGTCTGCCGGGGCGAGCTGCGCGACAGTGGCAGGGTCAGCAAGGCGAACGCCAGCGCCAGCAGCGGCGGCGTCAGGCGTGCGTGGACCTGGGCATTCGCCTGCGGCCGGCCGTCGCCCAGCAGTTGGGGCGTCGGCAGCAGCGCGGGGTCGTCCTTGTCCAGCGTATCGGCCCGGTCCGGCAGCGCGACCTCGTTGGACTTGTAGCGGATCAGCCGGTAATCGAGGCCGGCGCCATCAGGGCCTTCGACCCGGAACCCGTCGTCCAGCCGCAGGTAGCGGTTGCGCTCGCCTTCGAAGAACATCTGCCCGGATTTTGCCGTCACCACGTCGATGCGGCCCTCGTTGGCGCGGTGCATGAACACCTTGCTCAAGCCCGTACCGTCCGGCGATAGCGCGCTGACGTACACCACCGCGCCGCTGGACAGCACGGTGAACTTGCCAGCGTCCAGACCCGATACCACCAGGCTGCGGTTGGCGTGTTCCAGCATGTTCTGGGCCGTGCGCAGCGCCCACGGGCCCAGCCATAGCGAGCACATCCCGACCAATACCACCACCGGCACCACCAGCATCAGCAACGGCCGCAGCAGGCGGCGCGGACCGATGCCTGCCGCCGTCAACACGGCCATCTCCGAATCCCGGTACAGGCGCGAGAACGCCAGCAGCAGGCCCAGCATCAGCGCCAGCGGGATGATGTAGGGCATGTAGTTGAGGAACTGCAGGCCCAGCTGGGACAGCAGCAGGCGCGCCGGCACCTTGCCGTCCGCCACGTCGCCCAGCAGGTCCGCCATCACGCCGCCCACGCTGACCATCAGCAGGATGATCAGGGTAGCCAGGAAGCTCTGGGTGAATTCCCGGAAGAGATAGCGGTCCAGCTTCGGCATCAGGGGGGCTTGATTTACAATCTCGGGCTTGTGCGCCGCATCGATGGCGGCAGTCTCTGCGGTCCGGGATGGCGTCAGCCACCTTCATCCGGCCTGCGATTGTACGTAACTGAACCGGGAATCTGATCAATGACGCTGGAATTCACCCTGAACCACGAAGCCCCCGCCCAGGCCGGCGTCGATTGCATCGTGGTAGGCGCCTACGCCGACAAGAGCCTGACCGCGGCCGGCCAGGCGGTGGACGCGGCCAGCGGCGGCAAGCTGTCGGCACTGCTGCAGCGGGGCGACATCGGCGGCAAGACCGGCAAGGCCACCCTGTTGCACGACCTGCCCGGCGTGACCGCCCCGCGCGTGCTGGTGGTGGGACTGGGCGAGACCGCCAAGTTCGGCGTGGCGCAGTACCTGAAGGCCGTGGGCGATGCCGCCCGCGCGCTCAAGCTCGGCCCGGTCCGCAGCGCCCTGTTCACCCTGTCCGAGGTGGACGTGAAGGACCGCGATGCCGCCTGGAAGATCCGCCAGGCAGTGATCGCCGCCGACCACGCCTGCTATCGCTACACCGCCACGCTCGGCAAGAAGAAAAACGACGACCCGGGCCTGACCCACTTCGCCGTCAACGGCGAGGATGTGCAGGCACTTGCACAGGGCGTCGCCATCGCCGCCGGCGTGCAAGTCACCCGCGAGCTGGGCAACCTGCCGCCGAACATCTGCAATCCGGCCTACCTGGCCGAGCAGGCGCAGAAGTACGCATCCGAGAACGGCGCCGAGGCCGAGATCCTCGACGAGACGCAGATGGAAGCGCTGGGCATGGGCTCGCTGCTGGCGGTGGCGCGGGGTTCGGCCAACCGTCCGCACCTGATCGTGCTGAAGTGGAACGGTGCCACCGACGCCGACGCCAAACCCTTTGTGCTGGTCGGCAAGGGCATCACCTTCGACACCGGCGGCGTCAACCTGAAGACGCAGGGCGGCATCGAGGAAATGAAGTACGACATGCTGGGCGCAGGCAGCGTGCTGGGCACCTTCGTGGCCGCGGTGAAGATGAAGCTGCCGCTGAACCTGGTGGTGATCGTGCCCGCGGTGGAGAACGCCATCGACGGCAACGCCTATCGTCCGTCCGACGTCATCACCAGCATGTCCGGCAAGACGATCGAAGTCGGCAACACCGATGCCGAAGGCCGCCTGATCCTGTGCGACGCCCTGACCTACGCCGAGCGCTTCAAGCCCGCCGCGTTGGTCGACGTGGCCACGCTGACGGGTGCGTGCATCGTGGCGCTGGGCCGCTACGCCAGCGGCCTGATGAGCAAGCACGACGACCTCAGCAACGAACTGCTGGGTGCCGGCGAAACCGTGTTCGACCGCGCCTGGCGCCTGCCGCTGTGGGACGAGTACCAGACCCAGCTGGAATCCAGCTTCGCCGACGTCTACAACATCGGCGGCCGCTGGGCCGGCGCAATCACGGCCGGCTGCTTCCTGGCCCGCTTCACCGAAGGCCAGCGCTGGGCGCACCTGGACATCGCCGGCGTGGCCAACGACGAAGGCAAGCGCGGCATGGCCACCGGTCGTCCGGTCGGCCTGCTGAGCCAGTGGCTGCTGGACCGCGTCGCCTGACCGGCGACGCTGCCCCTACGCCATGGCCCGTGCCGACTTCTACCTGATCGCCAAGCCGCGCTTTCTCGAGGAACCCCTCAAGCTGGTGTGCGAGCTGGTGCGCAAGGCCTACGACAGCAACCAGTGGACCCTGATCCTCGCGCGCGACGCCGCGCAGGCGGAGGAGCTGGACGAGCTGTTGTGGGAGTTCGATCCCGATGCGTACATCCCGCACCAGATCGCCGGGGACGAAGAGGACGAGCTGACGCCCGTGCTGATCGCAACGCCGGAGTTCGACGCACCGGCCCGCGCGCTGGTGATCAACCTGCGCGATGCCGCCTACGCCGGTGAGTGCGAGCGCGTGCTGGAGGTGGTGCCGGCCGACCCGTCCGCGCGCGAGCCGCTGCGCGAGCGCTGGAAGCAGTACAAGGCGCGCGGTTTCGAAGTGAACAAGCACGACATGTAAGCCCCCGTCATTCCAGCGAACGCTGGAATCCACTTTGCCGTTGCTGTGGCCTCACCCCCAGACAACGCAAAGGCAAGATCAAGATGGATCCCGGCGTCCGCCGGGATGACGACTCAAACATCCGGAACCCCATGACCGACCTCGCCTCCAGCTACGACCCGAAATCCTTCGAATCCCGCCTGTATGCGCAGTGGGAAGCCGCCGGCTACTTCAAGCCCAGCGGCACGGGCCAGCCTTACACCGTGCTGCTGCCGCCGCCGAACGTCACCGGCACGCTGCACATGGGCCACGCGTTCCAGCACACGCTGATGGACGCGCTGGTGCGCTACCACCGCATGCGCGGTTACGACACGCTGTGGCAGATGGGGACGGACCACGCCGGCATCGCCACCGAGATGGTGGTCAGTCGCAACCTGGCGCTGGAAGGCAAGGGCGAGACGCGCGATTCGCTGGGCCGCGACGGTTTCATCGCCAAGGTGTGGGAGTGGAAGGCGCAGTCCGGTGACACCATCGAGCGCCAGATGCGTCGCATGGGTGCATCGGGCGACTGGTCGCGCAGCACGTTCACCATGGACGAAGACGCGTCGAAAGCGGTCATCGAAGCCTTCGTGCGCTGGCACGAGCAGGGCCTGATCTACCGCGGCCAGCGCCTGGTCAACTGGGATCCGGTGCTGAAGACGGCGATCTCGGATCTGGAAGTGGAGAACGTCGAGGAAGACGGCTTCCTTTGGTCGATCGAATATCCGCTGGCCGACGGCAGTGGGTCGCTGGTGGTGGCGACGACGCGCCCGGAAACCATGCTCGGCGACACTGCGGTGATGGTGCATCCGGAGGACGAGCGCTACGCACATTTGATCGGCAAGACGGTGAAGCTGCCGCTGACCGACCGCGAGATTCCCGTCATCGCCGACGACTATGTCGACCGCGAGTTCGGCACGGGCGTGGTCAAGGTCACACCGGCGCACGACTTCAACGATTATGCGGTTTGGCAACGGCATGTCGAAAAGGGGGAATTCGATGCCGTTCCCAATCGTGGACTCATCAATATCCTTACTCCGGAAGCCAAGATCGTTGGCGATCCCTCAGTAGCTACTTATGGTTCAACCTCGGCGCAACCATTAGAGATAATCGACGCAGCCATTCGGGACGCCAACATCCTGAATTTCATTCCTGCCAAACTGATGGGTCTCGATCGCTACGAAGCACGCAAGGTCGTGCTCGCGGACCTCGAAGACCTCGGCCTGCTGGTCGAGACCAAGCCGCACAAGCTGCAGGTGCCGCGCGGCGACCGCACCAGCCAGGTGATCGAGCCTTACCTGACCGACCAGTGGTTCGTGAAGATGGACGGCTTGGCCAAACGTGGTCTGGAACTCGTCGAGTCCGGACAGGTGAAGTTCGTCCCGCCGAACTGGATCAATACCTACCGCCACTGGATGGAAAACATCCAGGACTGGTGCATCAGCCGCCAGCTCTGGTGGGGCCACCGCATCCCGGCATGGTTCGATGACGCCGGCACCTGCTACGTCGGCCGCGACGAAGCTGAGGCGCGCGCGAAGGCCGGCCTGTCCGCCGACATCGCGCTGACCCAGGACAGCGATGTGCTGGAGACCTGGTTCTCCTCGCAGCTGTGGCCGTTCAGCACGATGGGCTGGCCTGACGAACAGGCGATGGCCGAACGCGGCTTCGACCGCTACCTGCCGTCGTCGGTGCTGGTCACCGGCTTCGACATCATCTTCTTCTGGGTGGCGCGCATGGTCATGGCCACCGACAGCTTTGTCGGCCAGGTGCCGTTCCGCGACGTCTACATGACCGGCCTGATCCGCGACAAGGACGGCCAGAAGATGTCCAAGTCGAAGGGCAACGTGCTGGACCCGCTCGACATCATCGACGGCATTTCGCTGGAAGACTTGGTGGCCAAGCGCACCGGCGGCCTGATGCAGCCGAAGATGGCCGAGAAGATCGAGAAGGCCACGCGCAAGGAGTTCCCCGACGGCATCGTGCCGCACGGCGCCGACGCGCTGCGCTTCACCATCGCCGCGCTCGCGACGCATGGCCGCGACATCAAGTTCGACATGGGCCGCGCCGAGGGCTACAAGAATTTCTGCAACAAGCTGTGGAACGCCACCCGCTTCGTGCTGATGAACACCGCGGCGTTCTCCCTTCCTCCGCTTGCGGGGGAAGGTGCCCGAAGGGCGGATGGGGGCAGCGCGATGCCGAATCCGGTCACCGACGCCGAGAAGTGGATCCTCTCGCGCCTGGCCAAGGTCACCGCCGAGGTCGAAACCCAGTTCGCCGCCTACCGCTTCGACCTGCTGGCGCAAGCGCTGTACGAGTTCGCATGGAACGAGTTCTGCGACTGGTTCGTCGAACTGGCCAAGCCTGCGCTCAACGGCAATGATTTGGCCTCGGCGGTCAGCACCCGTCATACCCTGCTGTACGTACTGGAATCGCTGCTGCGCCTGTTGCACCCGCTGACCCCGTTCGTTACCGAAGAACTGTGGCAGCAGGTTGCGCCGAAGCTGGGTATCGAAGGCGGCACGGTCTCGCTGCGTCCCTACCCGACCGCCGCCGATTTCGCCGGCCAGGACTACGCGCAGGCCGATGCCGACGTGGAATGGCTGAAGACCATGGTCTCCACGCTCCGCCGCGTGCGCAGCGAATTGAACGTCTCGCCGGCAAAGACCATCCGCTTGCTGCTGCAGGACGGCCATGACAACGACCGCGCGCGCATCACGCGCTTCGCTTCGTCGCTCTCATTCCTGCTGAAGCTGGACGATATCGCATGGCTTGAGGCCGGCGCGGACGCACCGGCGTCCGCAGCCGCCGTGGTCGGAGAACTGAAGCTGCTGGTCCCACTGGAAGGACTCGTCGACCTGGATGCCGAGCGCGCCCGCCTGGACAAGGACATCGCCCGCGTCGCCGGCGAGAAGGACAAGAGCGAGGCCAAGCTGGCCAAGTTCACCGACAAGGTGCCGGCGGCGGTGGTGGAGCAGGAGCGGCAGCGCCTGGCCGACTGGAGCAACCAGCTGGTCGCCCTGCACGGACAGCGCGCGAAGCTGGGCTGACGGCATCCAGTCGTCATCCCAGCGAACGCTGGGATCCATTTTGACGTTGCCGTTGTCTCTTCAGCGCAGCCAGAATCAAAATGGATTCCCGCGTTCGCGGGAACGACGGACAGACGCCGGCCTGATGGTTCTTCTCCGTCATCCCGGCGAAAGCCGGGATGACGGTGGGAAATTCACCATCGTCGGCGCGACGGCGGGCCAGGGCCCGCCCTACAGCGGCGGCATCGTGGTGATGTCGTCTGCGACCAACTCGATCGCCATCACCAGCGCGTCCTCGCGCCCGTCACGGGCCGGGTAGTAGCGCGGACGGCGGCCGATCTCGTTGAAGCCTTCGCTGTGGTACAGCGTGATCGCGCCCGGATTGGATGGACGCACTTCCAGGAACACGCGCTGCACGCGCAGGTCGCGGGCGATCTTCACCAGCGCCCGCAGCAGATAGCGCCCCAGGCCGCGACCCTGCCGCTCGGGGGCGATGCAGATATTCAGTACATGCGCCTCATCGGCGGCGATGCTGAGCAATCCGTAGCCGATCACCATGCCGTGTTCCGTCATCACCCACGAGGGATAACCCGCCTTCAGGCAGTCGCGGAAGATGCCGCGCGTCCACGGAAAGGGATAGGCGCGCTGCTCGATCGCCATCACGGCGTCAAGGTCGCCCTCGCGCATCGGGCGCAGGCTGGAGACGGACGCCGGCGACGCTTCGGCGCCCCGCGCACTCACGCGGATGCCCCGCGGCGCAGCCGCCTCAGCGCCGGCCACAACGCGCGCTTGGCAGCCGGGTTGCCGCGCAGTTCCGCGGAACTGGGCCACTGGGCGAACAGTTCGGCAGCGCCGGGCGCATTGGGGTTGCAGCCGGAGGCGCGGATCAACGCGAAGTGCAGCCGGTCCGGCAACCGTGATCCGGGCGGGCGGGACGCGGGCGCCTGCCGCGCAGGCCGTGGCACATCGATGACCTCACGCGCGGGAGGTCGCGCGCGTGCGACCGGCGGAGCAAGATCGGTCGCGACGCGGGCAGGCGACGTCTCCACGGCCGGCGGCGCGCCGGCTTCGGTCGGCCAGTCCGCCGGCAGGTACACCGTATGGCCCAGCGCGCGCAGCCACCCTTGCTGCTCGGCCGACCACAGACGGTCCGACGCGAATGTCATGCCGCGCCGTCCTTGTTGCGGCGCATCCGCTGCCACAGCCAGAAGCCCGGGCCGGACAGGGCGTAGACGACGCCCACGGCCAGCAACGTGCGCGGCAGGTCGATGAAGAGGATCGCCAGCACCAGCGGCACCAGCGCCAGCACCACGAACGGGATGCGGTCGGCCTTCGCGCCGCCTTCGCCCGTGCCCTTGAAGCTCCAGAAGCGGATACGGCTGACCATCAACAGCGCGGCAACCAGCGTGACCGCAAGCGCGACATAGCGCAGCTCCTCCCCGGTCCAGCCCAGCTCGCCGTCCGCGAACGCCCACACGAAAGACATCATCAACCCCGCCGCGGCCGGACTGGCCAGGCCGACGAACCAGCGCTTGTCCACGGTGCCGACCTGCGTATTGAAGCGGGCCAGCCGCAGCGCCGCGCAAGCCGCATAGAGGAACGCCACCACCCAGCCCACGCGCCCCATCACGCCGCCGTCGAACTTCAGCGCCGACAGCGACCAGTGGTACATCACCAGCGACGGCGCCAGGCCGAAGCTGACCAGGTCGGCCAGCGAGTCGTACTGCACGCCGAACTCGCTGCTGGTGCCGGTCAGGCGCGCCACGCGCCCGTCGATGCCGTCCATCAGGCCCGCGACGAACACCGCGATGGCGGCGTTCACGAACTGTCCGTTGGCCGCGGCGATGATCGCGAAGAACCCGGCAAACAGGCCCGCAGTGGTGAACAGGTTGGGCAGCAGGTAAATCCCGCGGGAGCGCGGGGGCGGCGTGATTTCGTTCATGGGTCGCAGTTTAGCCCAGCGCTCCGCCAACCGGCTTGCCTGCGCGGCCCCGGGGTGCTGCAATCAGGGCCCCCGTGATCCGGAGCTTCCCATGCGCCTCCTGCCCTGCCTGTCCGTGCTGGCGCTCTGCCTGGCAACCGCCTCCGCCGCGCAGGCCCAGCAGGTCTACCAGTGGAAGGACAAGAACGGCGTGACCCACTATGCGGACAGCCCGCCGCCGAACCAGACCGTGCAGAACCGGCGCATCAACCAGTACGGCGCCCCGGCGGCAGAGGTGCAGCCCGCCGGCAAGTCGGTCGAGAACCCGCAATGCATCACCGCGCGCATGAACCTGCAGATCCTGGCCACCAACAAGGGCGCCGTGCAGCAGGACACCGATGGCGACGGCAAGCCGGATACCACGCTTGACGACGCCGGGCGCGCCAGCCAGCAGAGCCTGGCCGAAGCCGCCGTGAAGGCGTACTGCAAGCCCGCAGCTGGCGCCTGACCCTTCCCGTGCGCGCCTGGCTGGCCATCGTGGCGGGCGTGGCACTGGGCGCCGGCGTAGCCTGGTGGCTTGCCAGCGAATCGCCGGATGCCGGGGCACGCAAGCAGGCCCGCGCGGACCAGGCTGCCGCTGCCCAGGCTCGCGACGCCCGCCCCTCGCTGTATCGCTGGCGCGACGATGCCGGTGTACTGCAGATCACCGAGCAGCCTCCAAAGGACCGTCGCTTCGAGCGCATCGACCGCGAAGCCCCGGCCGGCATCCGCGTGAGTGGGGACGTGGCGACCGACGCGGATTGACCCGCCGCCGCCCCGGGGTGCGGCCAACGCTGGCAAAATAGGCGGTTCGTCCCTCCCGGATCCCCATGCCGATGCGCCTGTCGCAGTTCCACCTCCGCACCACCAAGGAAACCCCGGCCGACGCCGAACTGGTCAGCCACCAGCTGATGCTGCGCGCCGGCATGATCCGCAAGCTGGCCGCCGGCCTGTACACCTGGTCGCCGCTGGGCCTGCGCGTGCTGCGCAAGGTGGAGACCGTGGTGCGCGAGGAAATGAACCATGCCGGCGCGATCGAGATGATCATGCCGACCATCCAGCCGCGCGAGCTGTGGGAAGAGACGGGCCGGTGGGAGAAGTTCGGCGGCCAGCTGCTGAAGATCACCGACCGCAAGGAACAGGCGTTCTGCTACAGCCCTACCGCGGAAGAAGCCGTCACCGACTTCGCGCGCCAGGAGCTGTCCAGCTACAAGCAGCTGCCGGTCAACTTCTACCAGATCCAGACCAAGTTCCGCGACGAGATCCGCCCGCGTTTCGGCGTGATGCGCGCGCGCGAGTTCGTGATGAAGGATGCCTACTCCTTCCACATCACCGACGAGGACCTGGTGCGCGAATACCGCAACATGCATGCGGCGTATACGCGCATCTTCACGCGGCTGGGCCTGGACTTCCGCGCCGTGCAGGCGGACAGCGGCGCCATCGGCGGCGATGCCTCGCAGGAGTTCCACGTGCTGGCGGATTCTGGCGAGGACGCCATCGCGTTCTCCACCGGTTCCGACTATGCCGCGAATGTCGAAGCCGCGCAGGCGGCCGCACCGGGGCCGCGCGCCGCCGCCTCTGAAGCGATGAACAAAGTCGCCACGCCCACGCAGAAGACCTGCGAGGACGTCGCCGCGCTGCTCGGCATTCCGCTGCAGCGCACGGTGAAGTCGGTGGCCGTCATGACCGACGCCGGCTTCGTGCTGGCGCTGGTGCGTGGCGACCACGCCGTCAACGAGATCAAGCTGGGCAAGGTCGCCGGCATGGCCGACTACCGCTTGGCGACGGAGGCCGAGATCCTCGCCCACCTGGGCAGCGAGCCGGGCTTCCTCGGCCCGATCGGCGCGAAGCAGGCGATCCGCGTGGTCGCCGACCGCGACGTGGCGGCGATGGCGGATTTCGTCGTCGGCGCCAACGAGGCCGGCTTCCACCTGGCCGGCGTCAACTGGGGCCGCGACCTGCCGGAGCCGGAGACCGTGGCCGACATCCGCAACGTGGTGGCGGGCGACAAGGCGGCCGATGGCGGCGAAATCCGCATCGTCCGCGGCATCGAGGTCGGCCATGTGTTCCAGCTCGGCCGCAAGTACAGCGAAGCGATGAAGTTCACCGTGCTGGACGAGACCGGCAAGGCCGCCACGCCCGCGATGGGCTGTTATGGCATCGGCGTGTCGCGCATCGTGGCTGCGGCCATCGAACAGAACCATGATGCCAACGGCATCATCTGGCCCGTGCCGATGGCGCCGTGGACGGTGGCCGTGTGCATGATCAATCCGAAGAACGACGCCGCAGTGAACAGTGCTGCCGAAGCGCTGCTCGACGAGCTGCAGGCCGCCGGCATCGAAGCGGTGCTGGACGACCGTGGCCTGCGTCCCGGCGCGATGTTCGCCGACATCGAACTGATCGGCATTCCGCACCGTGTGGTGGTGTCCGAACGTGGGTTGGCGGCGGGCACGTTCGAATATCGCGCGCGCCGGTCGGCGGAGGCCGAGAACATTAGTCGCGACGAACTGTTGGCGCGCCTGCACGGTTGATCGCGCGCTGCATGCGTGGGCGCTACCGGGTGGCGCCCACGCCTGGTGTGATTTGTGCCGCCATTAACTCGTCCATTATCATCGGGACACCGCCAAGGATGGGCTTTCCCCTTCCTGACTGGAGATAGTTGATGTCGATCGACCTGCGTAACCTGTCCGCCAAGGAACTTGGCGCCCTGATCGCCAAGGCCAAGGAACAGCAGACCAAGCTGGCCAAGCGCACACCCATTGCCACCATCCGCAGCAAGATCACCAAGTTCGCCAAGGCCGAGGGCTATACGCTTGAGGAACTGTTCGGCATGGGGGGCACGCGTCCCGCCAAGGCGGCTGCGAAACCCGGCCCACGCGCAGGCAAGAAGCTGGGCAAGGTCGCGCCGAAGTACCGCAACCCGGCCAACCCGAAGGAAACCTGGACCGGCCGCGGCAAGCACCCGCGCTGGATGGCCGCGCTGATCGCCAAGGGCAAGAAGGCGGACGACTTCCTGATCAGGAAGAAGTAATCGCCCTCGCATGATCGGAGAACGGGAGGCCTGGGCCTCCCGTTTTCGTTTGTGCGCGTCAGAGGTTCTTGCGCGAGGAGATCAGCAGGTTGCCGAAGAGCAGGCCGGCGATCAGCGCCATTACCACGTTGGTGACCGCCAGCAAGGCGGACTGGCCCACGCCCACGTCCTGCTGCTGCACCAGCGTCAGCAGCCCGCGCAGGCTGGTGCTGCCCGGCACCAGCATGAGGATGCCCGGCACGCGGATCAACGCGCCCGGCCGGTTGGCCCAGCGCGCGAAGGCGTTGCCGGCCGCCGTGAGCGTCAGCGCCGACAGGAAGATGCCGACCGGGCTGCCCCATGCCTGACCGGCGTAACGCGAGATGCTGTAACCGGCGATGGCCGCGGCCATCACCCAGAAATAATCGCGCTTGTGCGCCTTGAACAGCACGGCAAAGGCATAGGCGGCGAACACCATCGCGCCCCACTCGACCCATTCCGGCTGTGGGCGCGAGGCGCGCACCTCCGGATACAGGCCCACCAGCTGGGCCAACGTCACCGCGATCATGCTGCCGACAGTCAGCTTGAGTACCGTCGCCATCGCGCCGGCAAAACGCGCCACGCCCGACACCAGGTGCTGGCTGGTCAGCTCGTTCACCGAATTGGTCAGCGCCATGCCGGGCAGCAGCACGATCAGCGAGGCGATGATCACCGTGTTGAGGTTCAGCGGCGCGATGAAGTTGGCCACCAGGATCGCCACGAAGCCGGCGACCAGCGCCGAAATCGCATCGCTGGCCTCCTTCATCTGCGGGCGCCGCGCGATCCATTCGCCCAGCAATCCGATGATCAGGCCGATCAGGCCAGCGGTGGCGATATCCAGCCACGGCAGCCGCCACAGGCCGGCCACGGCAGCTGCCGCCAGCCCGGAGGCGAAGATCTGCATCGCCCGCCACCGCACGCTCGGTTTGCGGTCCAGCGCGCGCAGCGCGGTGTGGCCCTGGGCGATGCTCATCTGGCCGGACGACACCGCATCGGCGATGCGGTCGGCTTCGCTGAGCTTGTGCAGGTCTGTTTCACCCGGCGCCAGACGGATGACGCGGGTACTGTCGCTGGCTCCCAGTGGGCGCGCGGGATCGCTGAAACTCAGGATCAGGCCGGTCGGATTCGACCACGGCTCGCAATCCAGGCCGAGGCGCTGGGACAGGCCTACTACCGTTCCCTCCAGCCGTTGCGCGGTGGTGCCGTAGCTGTGCAGGCGCCCGGCGATCTCGCACACGAAGGCGATGCGTTGGGCGTAGGTGGCAGTAATAAGCATGTCGTCGGCCATCGGCACAGTATCGCCCAAGTCCCATCCGGTGACTTCACGCATCCCTGCTTACACTACGCATCGACGATGTAGTCAGGGGGCAAGGTGGGAATCGGCGAAGCGATGGCGCTGGGCAGTGCCGCCGCGTGGGCGGTGGGCGTGATCCTGGCGAGGCAACTGGGCGCGCACCTGCCTCCGCTCACCCTCAACCTGCTCAAGAACGGACTGGTGCTGTGCTTGCTGGCGCCGGTGGTGCTGCTGCTGTACGCGGGTGCCTGGCCCTCGATGCCGGTGCGCGAGCTGCTCCTCGTACTGGCCAGCGGCGTGATCGGTATCGCGCTGGCGGACACGCTGTACTTCCGTGCCCTCAACGAACTTGGCGCCGGTCGCATGGGCGTCATCGGCAATCTCTACAGCCCGCTGGTGCTGCTGCTGGGCTTCGTGTTCCTGGACGAACGCCTCGGCGGCTTGCAATGGCTGGGCTTCCTGTTGGTGGCTGGAGGCGTGCTGCTGGTCAGCATGCCGGCACGCATGCGGGCGGTGCGCCCCGCCCACACGCTTCGCGGCATCCTGCTGGGCGTGCTGGCGATCGCACTGATGGCGATCGCCATCGTGATGGTGAAACGCACGCTGGAGACGCAGCCCTTGTTGTGGGTGACGCTGCTGCGCCTGTGCGGCGCGATGGTCGGCCTGCTGTTCCTTGCATCGCTGCCCTCCATGCGCCAGCGCATGCACTTCGTGCCAGGCGATGTCGCCTGGCATCGGCTGGTGCTGGCGGCCCTGGTGGGCCAGGGCCTGTCGATGGTGCTGTGGCTGGGTGGCTACAAGTTCACCTCGGCCTCCGTGGCCGCCATTCTCAATGAATCCGCCTCGGTCTTCCTCGTCGTGCTCGCCGCCCTGTGGCTACGTGAACCCATGGGCCGTCGAGCGTTCGCAGGCGTGCTGCTCACGTTCAGTGGGATAGCCTGTATGCTCCTTGGCCGAGCGACGCCATGACCCCCACCCTTGCCCGCCCGCAGTACGAAGCTGACCCCGGTGACCCCCAGCGCGTGAAGCTGGCGGGCGACTGGACGCTGGCCAGTGCGCTGACGGTGGCGGAACAGCTGAAGACGCTGCCCGACGCCATCAACCGGCTCGACGCGACCGCGATCAACCGCATCGATTCGGCAGGCGTGCTGCAGCTTCTGCGCTTCGCCAAGCGTCGTGGCATGGACCCGTCGGACATCGAATTCCGCCAGGACCACCAGGCGCTGGTCAGCACCATCGAGGACGTGGCCGACGACCGCCCGCCGCGCAAGCGCGACTATGGTTTCCTCGCCGCGCTGTCGCGGCTGGGCTACCGCGTGCACGAGAACAAGCAGGAGATCGTCGCCCTGCTCAGCTTCACCGGCGAGAACCTGGTCAAGCTGGTGCGCATGGTCAAGGAACCGCGCCGCTTCCGCCCCACCGCCACCGTGGCGCACATGGAATCGGTGGGCCTGGATGCGGTACCGCTGGTGATCCTGCTGTCGTACATGGTGGGCGCGGTGATCGCCTTCCTCGGCTCCACCGTGCTGCGCGATTTCGGCGCGGAAATCTACGTGGTGGAACTGGTCAGCATCGCGTTCCTGCGTGAGTTCGCCGTGCTGATGACGGCCATCGTGCTCGCCGGCCGCACCGCGTCGGCGTTCACCGCGCAGATCGGTGCGATGAAGAGCCGCGAGGAGATCGATGCGATCCGCACGCTCGGCCTGGACCCGATCGATCTGTTGGTGATCCCGCGCCTGATCGCCCTGCTGGTGATGCTGCCGCTGTTGACCTTCATCTCGATGATGGCCGGCTTGGCCGGCGGCGTCACTGTCGGCGCGTTCGACCTCGGCATTCCACCGCAGATGTACATCGCGCGCATGCACGACACCATCGAGGTGAAGCATTTCCTGGTGGGCCTGTCGAAGGCGCCGGTGTTCGCGCTGGTGATCGGCCTGATCGGCTGTCTGGAGGGCCTGCGCGTGGAAGGCACCGCGCAGTCGGTAGGCGAGCGCACCACGACCAGCGTGGTGCAGACGATCTCGCTGGTCATCATCATCGACGCGCTGGCCGCGTTGTGGTTCATGCACATGGACTGGTGACGGCGCATGACCGACGAATCCTCCATCATCCAGGTGCGCGGGCTGGTCAACCGCTTCGGCGAACAGACCGTGCACGAAGGCCTCGATCTGGACGTGCGCCGTGGCGAAATCCTGGGCGTGGTCGGCGGTTCCGGCACCGGCAAGTCGGTCCTGATGCGCTCGATCCTGGGACTGCGCCAACCCGACGAAGGACAGATCACCGTGCTCGGTGAGGATGCCCGCTCGGAAGAGCCTGCTGCGCGCCAGCACATCGAGCGCAACACCGGCGTGCTGTTCCAGGACGGCGCCCTGTTCTCGTCGCTGACCGTGGGCGAGAACGTGCAGGTGCCACTCAAGGAACATCATCCCGAACTCCCGGACAGCTGGCGCTACGAACTGGCGTTGCTGAAGGTCAAGCTGGCCGGCCTGCCTGCGGATGCGCTCAACAAGCTGCCATCGCAGCTGTCGGGCGGCATGCGCAAGCGCGCGGGCCTGGCGCGTGCGCTCGCACTTGATCCGCCGCTGCTGTTCCTCGACGAACCCACCGCCGGCCTGGACCCCATCGGCGCCGCCGCGTTCGACCGGCTGATCAAGACGCTGCAGGAAGCACTCGGCCTGACCGTCTTCCTGATCACCCACGACCTGGACACGCTGTACGCGATCTGCGACCGGGTGGCGGTGCTCGCGGACCAGCGGGTGATCACGGTGGCGCCGCTGCCGGAGGTCGAGCGCTTCGACCATCCCTGGGTACAGGAATATTTCCACGGTCCCCGCGCGCGCGCTGCGCGCGACGGACAGCAGGCCTCCGGGCCCCTTCAATCGCAAACGGCGGTCTGATCCATGGAAACACGCGCCAACTACGTCCTCATCGGGGCCTTCACCCTCATCATCGCGGCCGCGCTGCTGTTGTTCGGGCTGTGGGCGGCGAAGTATTCGTCCGAGCGCACCTGGCAGGAGTACCAGGTGGTGTTCCGCGAGGCGGTGACCGGCCTGACCGTCGGCAGCCCGGTGCAGTACAACGGCATCGCGGTCGGCTCGATCACCAAGCTGTCGCTGGCACCCAACGATCCGCGCCAGGTGATCGCGCGTATCCGTGTGGAGTCGTACACCCCCGTGAAGACCGACACCCGCGCCAAGCTGGCGATCACCAGCCTGACCGGCCCGACCATCATCCAGCTCAGCGGCGGCACCCCGCAGGCACCGACGCTGACCAGCGTGGACACGCGCGAAGCACCCGTCATCCAGACCGCACCGTCGGCGCTGCAGAACATCACCGACACCGCCAACCGCATCGTCGAGCGCCTGGACCAGGCATTGAGCGACAAGAACGTCGCCAGCATCACCACCACGCTCGCCAACCTGGAGGCGATGAGCAACTCGCTGGCCAGCCGCGAGGACGGACTGGAGTCGCTGATCACCAGCGCCCGCGATGCGGCTCAGAACCTGGACAAGACGCTCGTCACCACCAATGGCGCCATCGAGCGGCTGGACAAGAACCTGGTGCAGGAATTGCCCGGCATCCTGGACAAGCTGGAAACCACACTGGCCAAACTCGATTCGGCCGCCGGCAATGCGGACGCGATCCTCGGCGAGAACCGGGCCGCCATCAACAGCTTCGCCAGCGACGGCCTCGGCCAGCTCGGCCCCACGCTCACCGAACTGCGCGGCCTGGTGCGCGACCTGCGTCGCGTCAGCGACCGCCTCGAAGGCAATCCCGCGCGCTACCTGCTCGGCCGCGACGCACCCAAGGAGTTCGACCCGAAATGAAGCCGCTGCGACTCTTTTTCGCCCTTCCTTTCTCCCTCGCCCTCGCGGGCTGCTCGATCCTGGGCAGCGAACAGCGCGATCCGGTCACCATCTACGCGCCGGACGTCAGGGTCGCACCGGACCCCGGCTGGCCGCAGGTGGACTGGACCCTGATCGTCGCGAAGCCCACGGCCGCGCGCGTGATCGACAGTCCGCGTATCAGCGTGCGGCCAACACCCGGCGAACTGCAGGTCTATCGCGGCGTGTCGTGGGCGTTGCCGGCGACCGACATGCTGCAGGACGCCGTGCAGCGCACGCTGGAGGATTCGGGGAAGATTCCCGCCGTGGCCAGCGCCGACGCCGGCATCCTCGGCGACTACAAGCTGGTGATGGACCTGCGCCGCTTCGAGGCCGACTACGTTGGCAGTGGGCTGCCTTCCGCCGTCGTCGAAGTGAACGCCAAGCTGGTCAACAACCGTGGTCAAAGTGTGGTCGCCTCACGCACGTTCCTGCAGCAGAAGCCCGCCGCAAGCGTGGATGTCGCGCAGGTGGCCAGGGCCTTCGAAGACGCGCTGGAAGCCGCCACCGCCGACATCGTCGCGTGGGTACTGGTCTCCGGAAACGGCGACCCGAACGCCAATCGCTGATCCGCGCGGCGTGTCAGCGACGGCGCAACGGATCGATCAGGCGGAACGTCAGATTGATGCGTGGCGCCACCGGTTTCACCGTGCGAGGCAGGGCGTGCCGGTAGTGGCGCTGCGTCTCGCCCGCCATCACCAGCAGGCTGCCATGGGGCAGTTCGAACGCCGCCCGAAGCGCGGGATCCTGCTTGTGCTTGAGCAGGAACCGGCGCACACCGCCGAGGCTGACGGAGGCGATGACAGGCTGCGGGCCCAGTTCGGGCTCGTCGTCGCTGTGCCATCCCATCGCATCGCGGCCATCGCGGTATAGATTGGCCAGCACGCTGTTGAACGGCGCGCCCAGTTCGTCCTGCAGACGCTGCCGTAGCCCAATCAAGGCGGGAATCCACGGATGCGGCTCGAAATCGCTGCCGGAATAGCGGTAGACGGCATCCTCATCACCGATCCACGCGCTCAACCTCGGCGAATCGACGCTGCGTCCGAACAGACGGATACGATGCACGCTCCACGGTAGCGACCGATGCAGCCCATCGAACAGCTGGTCGGCCTCTGCCGCAGACAGCCATGCGGGCCGGTACGCGAGCCGGGCGCCAGGCAGCGCTTCATCGCATCCATCCGCGGGGAGCGGCAGGGGTATGGTCATGCCGACGATGCTCGCGGATTTGCCCCTTCCGACGCAAACGCCGAAAATGCGGGGAGCCTAACGCCATGCTGGAGCCGAATCCGATGTCCGATGTCGAACGCGATGTGATGGAGTACGACGTCGTCACCGTCGGCGCGGGGCCGTCAGGCTTGGCGTTCGCCATCCGGCTCAAGCAGCTCAACCCCGAGATCTCGGTCTGCGTGATCGAGAAGGCCAGCACCATCGGCGCACATATCCTGTCCGGCGCGGTGATCGAGCCCCAACCGCTCGATGCGCTGCTGCCCGGTTGGCGCGACAATCCGCCACCGGTGTGCGTGCCTGCCAAGGACGATGAGTTCTGGTTCTTCGGCAAGGACGGCGGCCGCAAGTTCCCGATCGTGCCGCCGGGCATGCGCAACCACGGCAACTTCATCGTGTCGCTCGGCGCGATGTGTGCATGGCTCGCACCCCAGGCCGAAGCGCTGGGCGTGGAAATCTATCCGGGTTTCGCCGCCTCCGAGACGCTGCACGATGACGACGGCAGGGTTGTCGGCGTGCGCATCGGCGACATGGGCATCGCGAAGGACGGCAGCCACAAGCCCGGCTACACGCAGGGCATCGACATCCGCGCCAAGGTCACCGTGCTCGCCGAAGGCGCGCGCGGGCACCTGACCAAGCGGCTGGTGAAGCGCTTCGCCCTGGACAAGGACAGCGACCCGCAGGCGTATTCGATCGGCATCAAGGAACTGTGGCAGGTGCCGGAAGGCCGCGTCACGCCCGGCAAGATCGTGCATACCCTCGGTTGGCCCGCCAGCAACGACATCTACGGCGGCAGCTTCCTGTATCACTTGGAAAACAACCAGATCGCGCTGGGCTACGTCAGCGGCCTGGACTACAAGGATCCAGAGTACAAGCCGTGGGAAGCCTTCCAGCAGTGGAAGAACCACCCACTGATCAAGCCGATCCTGGAGGGTGGCAACATCCTGTCCGCCGGCGCACGCGCCATCGTCACCGGCGGCTGGCAGTCACTGCCGAAGGTCGAGATGCCCGGCGCCCTGCTGATCGGCGATACCGCCGGCCTGCTCAACGTGCCGAAGATCAAGGGCACGCACCAGGCGATCCGCAGCGGCATGCTGGCGGCCGAGCACCTGGTGTCGTCGCAACTCGCGCCGGAGGGTTTCGATGCGAAGCTGCGCGGGTCGGATGCGATGGCGGAACTGAAGTCCGTGCGCAACATCAAGCCGGGTTTCAAGAAGGGCCTGTGGTTCGGCATGGCGAACGCGGCATGGGAAACCGCCGTGGGCGGTTTGTCGCCATGGACGCTGAAGGTGAAACCCGACTGGTCGTCACTCGACAAGGTCGGCGAGCACGAGGAACCGAAGCGCGATTACGTCGACCGCACTCTGGCCCCGCGCGACCGCCTGCAGGGTGTCTACTTCGCCGCCACCGAACACGACGAAGACCAACCCGTCCATCTGCGCGTGCACGACACCTCCGTCTGCATCACCCGCTGCACCGCCGAATACGACAACCCCTGCACACGCTTCTGCCCGGCAGGGGTGTATGAAATCGTCGACGACGGCACCGGCAAGCGCCTGCAGATCAACGCCGCCAACTGCGTCCACTGCAAGACCTGCGACATCAAGGACCCCTACCAGATCATCGACTGGGTGACGCCGGAAGGTGGTTCGGGGCCGAATTACCAGAATCTGTGATGCGAACCGACGACTGATACTGCTCGCACATATCCACCGCCCCGGCCTGATCCCGTAACCCGGTCAAACACGCCGCAACACACTTACACTAAAGGCACAACTGGAGACTAAAAGGGGCCGGCATGCAAGCCGACCCCTCGGTTATCCGAAGCTACTATGAGGTCAGCTTCAACGAACGACCACCCATGCCTGGCTGGTCACTGAAACCACCGCCTGCTGGGACGCATTGCTAGCTGCTTTCCAAATCACGTTGGTGCCGGTACCTGTGTTACGCCAAAGTATGTCGTCACGGCCGTCGCCATCAAAGTCAGCGACGCTGGCCACGCGCCAACGCGTATCAGTAACGTTGGCTATGGTGATGCGTTGGCTGGAGACAGCGCCCTTCCAGATGGTGTTAAAGCCCGTGGAACGATTGCGCCACAGTACGTCATCCACGCTGTCGCCATCGAAATCCCCAACGCCCACCACCTGCCAAGCTTGTCCGGGAACGGCGTCGACCGACTGATAATCCGAGTACTGGCCAGATCGCCAAATGGCATTACTGCCATCGGTATTCCTCCAGAAAATATCATCTTCGCCATCGCCATCGAAGTCGCCCACGCCCACAACGCTCCAGTTTCCGCCGACGGTGGTCACGTATTGCTGTGTACTGGAGTTGCTGGATAACCAAATCGAATTGGCTCCGCTTGACACATTGCGCCAAAGAATGTCCGAACGCCCATCCCCGTTAAAGTCTCCGACCCCTCCTACCTGCCAAGAAAGATTGGGAACAGACGCGACCGCAGTCTGTGTTGCGTAGTTGCCGGCCCGCCAGACCGTATTCGCACCGGTTGTCACATTGCGGAACAAGATGTCGTACTTCCCATCCCCATCGAAATCGCCAACACCAACCTTCCTCCAGTTGAGGTCAGCGACCTGCCTCACCGCCTGCTGGCTACCATGATCGGCCGCTTTCCAAATTGCACTCGCGCCCGTGGAGGCGTTGTTCCAAAGGATGTCAGATCTTCCATCACCATCAAAATCATTCCGGGCGTTGGTGAACGGGACTACGGTCGCGCGAAATGTCGCCACCACCGGAATCATCTGATTCAGGCTGCGCGCATTGTCCTCAGTATTGGCAACGCCACACGGCAGGTTGCCACCACTGCCGCAGGTGCTCTTCAACGGGGTGGAGAAGATGCGGTGCGAAATCTGTCCGGTATCGCCGTACGCCATTACGGTATAAAAGTTGCCACTGGCAGCGGCCGTCTTCAAACCGAAGGAGTAATCGAAGCGTCCATACTGCAAATCGTTGCCATCGCGGGAGTTGGCGCGGTCATGCGCCGACCCCATAAGATGCGCGGCTTCATGGACCAGGGTTTCATCAGCACAATAATAGGTCTTGCCATCGGTGCCCTGATCGTAACCGTCACTGATGACGGCATAGCCCCAGGAAGCATCTGCCGCCGTGATAGCCGTACGGTTGGCGCCATTCAACCAGGCAATGCCGCAACCCTCGTTCTCAGGCGTACTGAACTTGCGCACCAGCACGGCGATATCCGCGCCGTACTGATCTCGCGCTGTGCGCAACGGGGCGAGGCTGGCAGGTACAGTAACGGGAGCCTGACCCGTGCTGCCGGTCAACTCCTGAAGGGCCGTCTGGTTCGTATTGGTGTTGGTGTAGCTGACCTGCACTGCATTGACGATGCGCAGGTAACCGTTGACGCTACTGTTTACAAGCGCCTGATTGCCGACTTGGATCAGGTAGACCAGACGCGTCGCGGCACCTGACGCACCATTATTGGCCGTCGCAAATTCAGGCGTGTAGCCGATGGCCACATCGATCGTATTCGCAGCGGTAGGGGGTGCCCCTTGGGCAACAGCGGTCGCAGCCTGGGTCACTTGGGCTGACTGACTGACCGCAGCACTCATTGAAGAACGCAGCGCCGAAGCCTCGGGCACCATGATATCCACGTGGCCCGCAGTCGCCGACACCACTTTCGACGGATCGGTCTGCACCGCGAATACAGCACCATCGCGTGTCTGCAAGCTCAATGCGGGTTTGCCGTTGGCCTGGGGGATCGAGCCGAACACCGCCTTCTCGCCGAAGGTGATGATAGCTTCCTGCATCGGATCGCCGCCAACCACACGGCCGATCCACGTCCAGTTGCCGTCGATCTCTTCGACATGGCGCTCGTAGCGCAGCTTCACTTGGGTACCATCAGGCGACGGCACCGACATCTCACCGGTGGCGATACCCTTGAAGGCGTGCGCCTCGCTGATGGCAGTCGGATACCACGTATAAGCGCCTTCCTGTTTGGCAGGCGTCGCTTTGTTGGTATAGGACAGCAGGGCGCCGCGGTCCGGGGCGTTGGCGATCGACGCGCCGATCGCACGGGCCAGCGGAAGAGAAGTCGGCAGCGCGCGTGAAGCCTTGGTCGCGGCAATGTCACGCATCCCTGCCACACCCGATTCGGGGCGGTCTCCACTGCACCCGGCCACAGCCAACATCAAGGCGCAAGCGCCAATGCGGAGTTTCATGCGTACCCTCAAAAAAACAGATTGATGCCCCTGAGCAGACAATATAGCCCAGCTGGCGCGCCGGAAAACAGCCAACAGGTTCCACTTAGCTGATTATCGGCAGGATGACGTACAGCTTAAAGTCAGATGGCCTCAAAGCTTGTGTGAGCGAGCTTTTGACGTTCGTCACGCCAATGGTTAAGGGGCCGTCAAGTTTGCGGACGATAAGGCACGCCCGTCTTGCTTTGGAGTTCGGCCTCGGTGACTCCCTCCGCCGCCTCCACCAGCACCAGCCCCTCGGGCGTCACGTCAAAAACCGCCAGGTCCGTGATGATCCTGTCCACCACACCAACACCCGTCAGCGGCAGGTCGCATTGCGGCAGGATCTTGTGGCTCCCGTCCTTCGCCACGTGCTCCATCAGCACCACGATCCGCTTGACCCCGGCCACCAGGTCCATGGCGCCGCCCATGCCCTTGACCATCTTGCCAGGGACCATCCAGTTGGCCAGGTCTCCTTTGTCGGTGACCTGCATGGCGCCCAGCACCGCCAGGTCGATGTGGCCGCCACGGATCATCGCGAAGGAGTCGTGGCTGCCGAAGTAGCTGGCTCCCGCTCGGGCGGTGACAGTCTGCTTGCCGGCATTGATCAGGTCGGCATCCACCTCGTCCTCGGTCGGGAAAGGGCCGATGCCGAGCAGGCCGTTCTCGGACTGCAGCCAGACGTCCATGCCGGCGGGGATGTGGTTGGCGACCAGGGTCGGCAGGCCGATGCCCAGGTTCACGTAGGCGCCATCGGTCAGTTCGCGGGCGGCGCGCTGTGCCATTTCATCGCGGGTCCAGGGCATCACTTGTCTCCTTGGCGGACGGTGCGCTGCTCGATGCGCTTCTCTGGGGTCGGGTTGTGGACGATGCGATCCACGTAGATGCCCGGCAGGTGGATGTGGTCAGGGTCGATCGCGCCTACCTCAACCACCTCCTCGACCTCGGCAATGCAGACCTTTCCAGCCATGGCGCAGGCCGGGTTGAAGTTGCGCGCGGTCTTGCGGAACACGAGGTTGCCGGACTTGTCGGCCTTCCACGCCTTGACCAGCGCCACGTCGGCCATCAGGGCGGTCTCCATCACGTACCAGTGCTCGCCGAACTGGCGGGTCTCCTTGCCTTCGGCGACCACCGTGCCGTACCCCGTCCGGGTGAAGAAAGCCGGGATGCCCGCACCGCCGGCGCGCAGGCGCTCGGCCAGCGTGCCCTGCGGATTGAACTCCAGTTCCAGCTCGCCTGATAGGAACTGGCGCTCGAACTCCTTGTTCTCGCCCACGTACGAGGAAATCATCTTCTTGATTTGCCGGGTCTCCAGCAGCAGGCCCAGGCCGAAGCCGTCCACACCGGCGTTGTTGGAGATGGCCGTCAGCCCCTTCACGCCACTGTCCCGCAGCGCGCCGATCAGCGCCTCCGGGATGCCACACAGGCCGAACCCGCCGACCGCCAGTGTCTGACCATCCGCCACGACGCCGTCCAGCGCGGCCGCCGCACTGGGATAGAGCTTCTGCTTGCCTCCGGAGCCGGGGTTACCCGTCATGGCGTGATCCATTCGATGAGGAAAGCCCGCATTCTACCCAGCCCCCCATCCCGGACACAGGTACTTTCGGGCAATGGGAATCCCGTGCGGGGCGTGCGCGTACACTGGTGTGCATGATGACCCTCGCCCTCGTCACGGCCGTGGCCGCCAGCGGCCACGACGACGATCTGCTGCCATTGCTTGATGCCTGCGCCGACGCCGGCCTGCATGCCCATGCCGTGGCCTGGGACGACCCGACCGTGAGCTGGGGTCGCTTCGATGCGGCCTTGCTGCGTTCGCCTTGGGACTACACCGAACGACTGTCGGACTTCCTAGCCTGGTGCGAGCATACGGACAGGGTGACACGCCTGCTCAACCCGCTGAACGTGGTGCGCTGGAACACCGACAAACACTATCTTGCGGATCTGGCCACCATCGGCATACCCGTCGTCCCGACCCGGTTCGTCGAGCCCGATGCCGAGCCCATGGAGGCGCTGGCGGGGTTCCTGGACGAATTCGACGCGCAGGAGTTTGTCGTCAAGCCAACGGTAAGTGCTGGCGCCCGAGACACCCAGCGGTACGCCCGTGACCAGCAGTTCGTGGCCGGCAACCACATCGGCCGACTGCTGGAGCAGGAGCGCAGCGTGATGCTGCAGCCCTATCTGGCTTCGGTCGACCAACATGGCGAAACCGCGCTGCTGTACTTCGATGGCCGGTTCAGCCACGCCGCCCGGAAAAGCGCCCAGCTGCCTCCCGGCGAAGCGGCGAGGCAAGCGCCGATGGCTCTCGGCGAGATCGTGGCGACCACGGCCACCCCCGCCGAGCAGGCACTGGCCGAGCGGGTCCTCAGCGCCACCGCGCGCCTGAGGCAGCTCGAGACGCCCCTTCCCTACGCGCGCATCGACCTGTTGACCGGCACCGACGGGCAACCGCAGCTGCTGGAACTGGAGCTCACGGAACCATCTCTGTTTTTCGCCCAAGCCCCCGGCAGCGCGGCACGTTTTGCAGGTGTTCTGGCGGAACAGCTGGCGGATGGCACCGTACGGGCTCGCATGGCCCCCGCCTGACCGCTAAAATCCCACGTCTGCCCTCGGCCAGCCGCCGCGGCCGGGCCTCACCGTCGCATACAGGAATTCCCGCAGGATGAAGATTCTCGTCGCCTACAAGCGCGTGGTGGACTACAACGTCCGCATCCAGGTCAAGCCGGACGGCTCCGGCGTGGTCACCGACGGCGTCAAGCTGTCCCCCAATCCCTTCGACGAGATCGCGCTGGAAGAAGCCCTCCGCTTGCGCGACAAGGGCATCGCCACCGAAGTCGTGGTCGCCACCATCGCCCCCGCCGATGCCCAGGCCCACCTGCGCAACGGCTTGGCCATGGGCGCCAACCGCGCCATCCATGTGGTCACCGACCAGGCCATCCAGCCGCTGACCGCCGCCCGCACCCTGCTGAAGCTGGTCGAGAAGGAATCGCCGGACCTGGTGATCCTCGGCAAGCAGGCCATCGACGACGACGCCAACCAGACCGGCCAGATGCTGGCCACGCTGTGGGGCCGTCCGCAGGCGACCTTCGCCGGCAAGCTCGACATCGCCGACGGCAAGGCCAAGGTGGTGCGCGAAGTCGACGCCGGCCTGGAAACGCTGGAGGTCGACCTGCCCGCTGTCGTCACCACCGACCTGCGCCTCAATGAGCCGCGTTTCATCAAGCTGCCCGACATCATGAAGGCCAAGAGCAAGCCGCTGGAAACACTGCAGCTGGCCGACTTGGGCATCGATGCCGCCGATACGCACAAGACCACCCACTACGCCCCGCCCGCCAAGCGCAGCAAGGGCGTGATGGTGAAGGACGCGGCCGAACTGGTCGCCGCACTCAAGCAGAAGGGGTTGCTGTAATGGCCAAGGTTCTCGTCATCGCCGAACACCTGGATGGCAAGCTCAACGCCTCCACCGCCAAGACCGTCAGCGCCGCCGCCGCCGTGAAGGCCGATGCCATCGACGTGGTCGTGTTGGCCGCCGACCCCACGGCCGTCGCCGCCGAAGCCGCGCAGATCGTCGGCGCCGCCAAGGTGCTGGCCGTCGCCAACGCCGCCAACGCGAATGCCATCGCACAGGTACTGGCCCCGCAGATTGCGAAGCTCGCCGCGGGCTACACGCACGTGTTCGCCCCATCGACCACGTTCGGCAAGGACCTGCTGCCCTGCGTGGCCGCCTTGCTCGGCGTCAACCAGGTGTCCGACCTGATGGCTGTGGAAGGCCCGCACACCTTCAAGCGCCCGATCTACGCCGGCAACGCGATCATCACCGTCGAAACCCCGGCCGACCAGACCGTCGTCGCCACCGTACGCACGGCCTCGTGGCCGGAAGCCGCCAAGGGCGGCAGCGCGACGGTCGAAGCCACCAGCGTCGAAGCCGCCCTGCCGACGCATACGCGTTACATCGGCCTGGCCGCCGGCAAGTCCGACCGCCCTGACCTGCAGAGCGCCAAGCGTGTGGTCTCCGGGGGCCGTGGCGTGGGCTCGGCGGAGAATTTCAAGATCATCTATGCCTTGGCCGACAAACTGGGCGCCGCCGTCGGCGCCTCGCGTGCCGCCGTGGATGCCGGCTACGTGCCGAACGAGCTGCAGGTAGGCCAGACCGGCAAGATCATCGCCCCAGAGCTTTACGTGGCCGTCGGCATCTCCGGCGCTATCCAGCACCTGACCGGCATCAAGGACGCCGGCACGATCGTGGCGATCAACAAGGACGGCGAAGCGCCGATCTTCGAGATTGCGGATATTGGGCTGGTGGGGGATTTGTTTACGTTGCTGCCTGAATTGGAAGCAGTGATTCAAGGCTAAGGAAGCGCGATGAAGAAGGTTATGGTGGTCTTCGGCACGCGGCCGGAAGCGATCAAGATGGCTCCCGTCGTGGCTGCGCTGAAGCAGCATCCCGGGGTGACGACGCTCGTTGCGGTGACCGCGCAGCATCGCCAGATGCTGGACCAAGTGCTGGACCTGTTCGGTATCGTGCCAGATGATGACCTTGACGTAATGCAGCCCGGCCAGAGCTTGGCCGCGCTTACATCACGGATTCTCCAAGGCATGACGGAACTCATTGATTCGAGGAGGCCGGACCTTGTCCTGGTGCATGGCGACACCAGTACGACGCTAGCCACGTCACTGGCCGCCTTCTACAACCGTGTCCCCGTGGGTCACGTCGAAGCCGGGCTCCGCACAGGGGACATGTACTCACCTTGGCCCGAGGAAGCGAACCGCAGGCTGACCGCTCCGTTGGCGAGTCTGCACTTTGCCCCCACCGAGCGCTCACGGCAAAACCTGCTGGCAGAGAATACACAGGCCGGCGCCGTGCACGTCACTGGCAATACCGTCATCGATGCCCTGCTCGCGATCGTGACGCGAATCGACGCCGACCCGACACTCGAAGCATCACTGGCAAACCGATTTCCTTTCCTGGACCCGTCCAAACGACTCATTCTTATCACAGGCCACCGCCGCGAGAACTTCGGCAAGGGGTTCGAGGACATCTGCACCGCGATCCGCGAAATTGCCCGGCGCGGCGACACCCAGGTGGTTTATCCCGTCCATCTGAACCCAAATGTCCAGGAACCCGTCAAGCGCATCCTCTCGGGCACGGACAACATCCACCTCATCGAGCCGCTGGACTATCTTCCGTTTGTCTACCTGATGTCCCGCTCGTACCTGATCATCACAGACTCGGGTGGTGTGCAGGAGGAAGCCCCTTCCCTTGGCAAGCCTGTACTGGTGATGCGCAATACCACGGAGCGACCGGAAGCCGTGGATGCGGGCACGGTCAAGCTGGTGGGCACCGATCCGGCGCGCATCGTCGCAGAAACCGTCGCACTGCTCGAGAACAAAGACGCGTACTTGGCCATGGCGCGCGCGCACAATCCCTATGGCGACGGACTCGCTAGTCGCCGCATCGCGGAGATCGTGGTGACGGGCGATGTATCCCAAGCCTGAGGCGCCTGCGATGACACTCGGTTCCCCTGCCCGGCCTGGGCGCGATCCGCATTTCGAGAACAACGTGAACCTCAAATCCGCACCCGCAGTCAGTGTCCTTGTTCCCTGCTACAACGAGGAGAATGCGATCGATGAAACCATCCAGAAGCTGGCTGGAGCGCTTGCGGCGCTGGAAAGCTACGAGATCGTCGCGATCGAAGATGGATCGTTGGACGGCACCCTCGCCAGACTGCAAATGCTGAAGGAGGCTTTCCCGCAATTGCGCGTGGTGCCGCATGACCGCAATCGCGGGTATGGCGCCGCATTGAAGACGGGCATGCGGCACGCAGAATCGGAGATGATTGCCATCATCGATGCCGACGGCACCTACCCGATCCACGATCTTCCCAGGCTGGTGAAGATGGCGGCCGATTACGACATGGTCGTGGGTGCGCGCACTGGCAACAATGTCACCTACTCCACGCTACGCAAGATCCCCAAGTTCTTCCTGCACCGCTGGATCAACTGGATCGTCAACATGAAGGTGCCGGACATCAACTCCGGGATGCGGGTTTTCCGCAAGAACATGGCGCAGAAGTTCGTCCGCATACTCCCCAATGGCTTCAGCTTCACCATCACCATCACCATATCGTCCCTGCGCAACAACTATCGCGTCCACTTCGAGCCCATCGACTATTATCAGCGCAAGGGGAACTCGAAGATCCACCCGATCAAGGACACACTGCGATTCGTGCAGATCATCGGGCGGACCGGCATGTACTTCGCTCCCCTCCGCATCCTCACTCCGCTGATCGTACTGCTGCTGCTCGCAAGCGGCGCCAGTCTGGCCTACGACACCTTTGTCCTGCGGGACCTGACGGAGAAGTCCCTGGTGCTGCTGACGATGAGCCTGAATGTCGGGATCTTCGCGGTACTGGCCGACATGATCGACAAGCGGAGCAACGTATGAGCGGGGCCGGCGGGTTCGACTGGAGAAGCAATCCAGAGCACCACGCCGCGCAATCCATGCTGTCGCACATGACGGCTTACTACGCTTGGACGCTTGCGCTGTTCGGGCACGAATTTCAAGGGCCTGCGGCAGACGCTGGGGCAGGCTCTGGCCATTTTTCGGAACTCCTTTCCCATCGCGTCGAGCCCTTGGTGCTTCTAGAAGGCGGGCAAGAGAATCTCGACTTGCTCCGGCAGCGCTTCGCCGGACGGCCAGGCGTTCTGGTGGAAGATTGCGACCTAGCCCAGTGCGGCGGGACACTGGCTCGCCACGGGGTCAAGAGCATCTTCACCCTCGACGTACTCGAGCATCTTCCCGACGATCTTGCCGTGCTCAAGCAGTTCCATGAAGCGCTCGCCCCGGGCGGAGGGCTTTACATCAAGGTGCCCGCCCTGCAGTTCCTCTACGGCCCCGTGGACGAAGCTTCCGGTCACTACCGGCGCTACAGCCGCTCGCGCCTGCGCAAGGTGGTGGAAGCGGCAGGGTTCTCGGTGGAGAAATGCCACTACATGAACATCGCCGGCGTCGCCCCCTACTTCCTCAAGTCCCGCATCCTGAAGCGGCAGGAGAATTTCTCCCGCACATTCACGGTCTCCCAGATCCGCCGCATCCAACATGCGATGCCTTATCTGAGGGTCCTTGATCGTCTGACGGGACCGTTCATCGGGTTGTCCGTGATCTGCGTGGCCCGTCGCCAGTGAGCACGAAGTACTCGCTCGCCGCTTACGCGCGCGCAGCTGCCTTCTTCACGCTCTACGGGACCGTGAAATATCTTCCGCCTCCACTCGGCGATGCACTCCGGTTCGCCGTGCTCAAGCTGTTCGTCGCGGAGATTCGCAGCTGGAAGATCAAGGATGGCGTCACGATCTGGTTTCCGGAAGGCGTGCGTATCGGTCGCCACGTCACGATCAACGAGAGCGTGTTTCTCGATGGCTTCGGTGGCCTGTCGATCGGAAACCATTGCCGCATCGCCCATGGCTGCTCGTTCATCAGCGAGGACCATGTGTTCGATGATCCTGATACGCCCA
This sequence comes from uncultured Pseudoxanthomonas sp., assembly GCA_966210745.1. Taxonomy (GTDB): domain Bacteria; phylum Pseudomonadota; class Gammaproteobacteria; order Xanthomonadales; family Xanthomonadaceae; genus Pseudoxanthomonas_A. The sequence continues at coordinate 142,693 of CBIHLJ010000002.1, read as the reverse complement.
TCTGGCAGCAGGGCAAACGCGCGTCGCCGATCACGCTGGAGGATGACGTCTGGTGCGGTTGCGGCGTCAAGGTCATGCGCGGCGTCACCATAGGCCGCGGCTCGGTCATCGCGGCGGGGAGCGTGGTCACCCGGAGCATCCCCCCCAATTCCATCGCGATGGGCGTCCCCGCGCGGGTGGTCCGAACGCGCGGTACCGGCGGCGATCATGGTCCGGCAGCCTGAACCCACCCCTGGCGGGGATGCCGCACGACGCCGACTGGGCGCGCTGGCGGGCGAAGGTTTCCGCATGGGCGTGCTGTCGGTAGTCAGCCTCGTGCTGGGATACGTCTTGACGATCCTGTTCCACAACATCGCCGGAATGGCCGTCGAAGCGGCGTATTCCTGCGCGGTCGTCACCTGCTCGGTACTCAATTTCTTCGGCTGCAGGCACTACGTGTTCCGTGGCGGGAAAGGGCCGTTGCTCGTGGAAGCAGCCAAGTTCTTCCCTTCCATCCTGATGTTCCGGGCAGTGGAGGTCGCGCTGTTCGCGGCAATCAACCGCCTGCTGCAGAACTACCACCTCGCCTACATCGCGACGGCGGTGGTCAGCATGGTGTTCAAGCTGCTGATCTCCCGCCTTTTCATCTTCAAACGCACCCGCTGACCGGCGCCGGCAACGCACACGAACTTTCCATGACCGACACACGCATTGCTCCGCCTGTCCCGCCGCGGCCCCGCACCATGACCTCCTGGGTCTGGCTTGCGGTAGCCGCCTTCATCGTGCTGATGTTCTATCCAGGCATCATGTCGAACGACAGCATCGCGTCGCTGCGGCAGGCCCGTTCGTTCGAGTTCAATGACTGGCACCCGCCGGTGATGGCGATGATATGGAGCGTGTTCGACCGCATCGTCGAAGGCCCCGCCGGCATGTTGTTGGCACAGGCGGCGCTGTATGCGTATGGATGTTCAGCCCTATGTGCGCAGGCGTTTCCGAAGCTGTCCACCCGATTCCCGCGCTGGCTGGTGGTCGTGGTGTTCAGCCTGTTCCCGCCGGTGATGACGCTCTCCGGGATGATCTGGAAGGACATCTGGATGTCGGCCTTCCTCCTGCTGGCGCTGGTGCACCTGTTCCGGATGCGGGAGGCTGCCAGCGTCCGCCGTCGTCATGCGCACGGCGCCATCGTCGTCCTGTTCTGCCTGGTCGCCACCGCGTTCCGGCACAACGCGCTCGCCGCAACCGCGGGACTTCTGGCCGGCGCGGCATATCTGGCGCTGTCGATGCAGGGCAAGGGATGGCGCCTGCTGCTCGCCTGTGCCGGCGGTGTGGCCACGGCTTTTGCACTGTATCTGGCTGTGTCAATGTTCAACCGTCTGGTGGCGCAGCCGGGAAATCCCACGACCGCGATCTACCTGTACGACATGGCCGGCATCATCGTGTACTCGGGTGATGCAGAAGCAGCCGCCCAAAGGCTGTTGAGTCATCCGGTCGCCTTCACGGACAACCGTGGGCAATTCCTCCGGCGCATCTACCAGCGATACTCGCCCGCCGTGGCCGGCAACGTGATCAGCACCACGAGCCGCCCCGATGCTCCATTCTCGCTTAACGTCTATCGTCACCACGACGCGGAAGGCGTCAGGAACGCCCACCGTGACCTTGTCCGCGCGTATCCGCTGGCCTATCTCAAGCACCGCACGACGGCGTTCTCCTGCCTGCTGCAGCTGTGCGACAGGCAGGAGTGGGTCAACCACAGTTACGTGCTGAATCCGCAGTACGCCCTGCCGAAGACGCTGGATCGGGATTCGCTGCGGTATACGCTTCGCAGCATCGTGCTGAGCGGCCATCTTGCACTGCTTTACCACCCGGGCTTCTGGCTGCTCGTCACCGTAGCCGGCGGAATCATCGGTTTCGTCCGGATTGTCCGCGAGCCGCCGACCGCACCCCCCAGTCTGCTGCTCTTCATGGGGCTGAGTGGAGTCGGTCTTGCGTTCTCGCTCTACTTCACATCACCCATCGAAAGCTTTCGCTACATGCACTGGGTGATGCTGCTCGGATGGACCAATCTTGCCCTGTTCGCCGAGCATCTTCTCACGCCGCGAGCGGAGCCCTGAGAGGCGCGACCTCCCAGGGACATTCGCCCCTATACTCTTAGGCAGAACGCCACGTCAGGTGGATCGTACCGGTCGCGTCCGGCGCCTTCTTCTTCTTCAGGCGGTCGTTGAGCTTCACGATCACCTGGGTACCATCCGCACGGGTGTACGTGAACTCGGTCACGCCCTTGACCTGCTGGGAAGTGGGTTCTGCAAAACCCTTGCCCTTCAGTGCCTGGTCGAGTGCGGCCTGCGCTTGCTGCGGTGCGGTCCCCAGGATCTCGACGAATACACGGCGATCTTCCGTACCCTGATCCTTCTTCAGGTTGTCGTTCAAGCGGTGATACGCGAAGGGGAACTCGATGCCTTCAGGCAATGGATTGCGCAGCTTCACCGCCTTGAATGCGGCGGGCGCGGGCTCGGCGGGGGCAGGCTCCATCGCCGCCTGCGGCGCTGTCTCGGAGGTGCCGGCCTGCGCTGGAGCCGATGAGTCGTTGCCGCCACACGCTGCGAGCAGGAACAACGGGATCAACAAAAAAGTACGCATAAGTGGCCTTCAATTGGTTCGGGAATCTGGGGCTGCCGCACTCGCTCACAGCAGCGTCGGCAAGTAGCTTTCGCTCGTGTTTGCGGGCTCAGCGTGAGATTATTTCATACTCGCGCCCACCGGCGCCCCACCCCCATTCCGGTCCGTACAGATCCCGGACAGCACCCGGTCAAGGCCGGCAGCGAGACATGACATGACGCAGAAAAAGAAAATCGGACTCATCGGCTTCTTCGGCTGGGGCAACTTCGGTGACGAGTTGTTCGTCGATGTTTACCGGCAGTGGCTGGAGCCGGAGTTCGAACTGAAGGTCCTCAACGACCTCACCAAGAAGCCGTACTTTTCACGCCCGGTGCCGGAGGTGCTGGCCGAGGTGGATGCACTGGTCATCGGTGGAGGCGATCTGGTTATGCCCTGGACGGTTTCGGACCTGTACTGGAAGAAGGAATACCTGGAGAAGCCGGTCCATATCTGCGGCGTGGGCGTACCGACCTGGAAGGGAACGGCGGCTCCAGCCGTGCAGTACATGCATGAGTTCCTCTCGCACCCGAACATCCGCTTTTTCAATGCCCGCGACAAGGAGAGCGCGGCGTGGATCAGCAAGCATCTGAAGCCCCGCATTGAGCCAACCAATACCGCCGACATCGTGTTCGCGCTCGACATGCCGCCTGCCCCCAAGCCCGAGGGTGCACCCATCCTCGGCGTGGTTACGCGCGACCGTTCCGACAAGCCTGACGACCTGACCAACGTCATCGCGCTGTGCAAGAAGGCCCAGGCGCTGGGATACCGCATCCGGCACATCATCCTCGGCAGCGGCACGGTGGGCGAGCGCGATGCTGCGCGTGCCACGGACCTCGATATCCCCGGCAAGGAACTCATCCGCAGCGAGTCCACGATGGATTTGTGCAAGGCGATCGGCGAGTGCACCGCGCTCACCAGCATGAAGTTCCATGGCAGCGTCGTAGCAGCTGCGTACGGCGTGCCGTCGTTCGTGTTGTCAGCCACCGACAAGAGCCGCAACCTGATGCGCATGATGGAGCGGCCGGACCTGCTCAGCTCGATTGCGGACAAGCACCTGCCCGACCGGTTCTCGCAATACACCCCGGTCATTCCCCGCGCCACCCGCACGCTGTTGCGCCGTCGCGCCGAAACCACGATGACGTCACTGATCGAGGCTTTGCGCTCGGCCTGACCGGCGACAGGACACCCCCGTTGATGAAAAGCCATCGTGTTCTCCTCGTCGGGCACAGCCATGCCAACTGCATCGCTTCCGCCCTGCGAACGAAGGCCTACGAGCCGACTGCGGACCACTACCAGGCACGAGTGGTCGCCAACGGGGCTGCGGCCCTTCCTGGCGGACTCGTGGTCAGGGATGCCTTGAATCGCGAACTGATCAATCCCGTCGTACTCAAGTCCATTCAGGACCACGCACGACTCAAGCCAGCGCCGGCGATATGGCTGGTCTCGGTTCTGGGGGGCAACCACGCCAGTCGGCTGAGCTTGTTCAGGCAAAAAGACGATTACTGGATGTCCGGGACTGATCGGACCATCGACGACACCGGCGCAGGCACGTTCATACCCGAAGATCTTCTCGTGCGCGCGATAGGCCGACAGCTGTCGAGCTTCGCGAGCTTCCTTGACCTCTGCTCCAGGCAGAACCTGGCAGGCATCATCCATATCGAATCCCCGCCCCCCGTGCGCAGCGCGGAGTATATTTTCCGGCATCTGCCCCAAAAAACACTCGCGCTTGCAAAGGCCCACCAGATCGACGATCTCGGCGTACACAGCATAAGTGATGCAAGCTTCAGGCTCAGAGCCTGGCAATGCCAGACCCTGGCAACACGGCGGATCCTTGAAAACGTAGGCGGCCATTATCTTCCGCCGCCTGCGGAAGCCATCGACACCTACGGCTTTCTGAGCGAGAAGTTCTGGGCCGATGCCATGCATGCATCCCAGGAGTACGGAGCGCTGGTGTTGCGGACCCTCGAGGACCACATCATGCGCGTCGCCTCTCCGGATTCAGGGGAACATTCATGAGCCACGCAACCTGTCCCTATTCCTCACGCCCCGACAACGCGTTCTGGAAGCGAGTCGTGGCCGGCGTATCACCGGCTGATGTAAGCCCTGTCACGCCGCCGCCTTTTCGTATCACCAAGAGCGACAAGGTCGCCACGGCCGGGAGCTGCTTCGCGCAGCACATCGCGCGTTATCTCAAGGGCGCTGGTGTCGAACCGTTCGTTACGGAGAGGGCACCCACCATCGTCGATGCGGAGACGGCGCAGGAGTATCAGTACGGGGTCTATTCCGCTCGCTACGGCAATGTCTACACCACGCGCCAGCTACTGCAACTGTTTGACCGGGCATTCGGCACCTTCACGCCGACTGACACCGCTTGGACGCGAAATGGCCGCTTCTTCGATCCGTACCGCCCTTCCGTTCAACCCGAAGGATTTGCCTCACTGGAGGAACTCGAACTTGATCGTCAGCAGCACCTGCGGCGCGTCCGCCGCATGTTCGAAGAGCTGGACGTGTTCGTTTACACGCTCGGTCTGACGGAAGCTTGGCTCAACAAGGTCGATGGCGCGGTTTATCCGGTGTGTCCAGGTTGCGGGTGGGGTGAGTTTGATCCCGACTTACATGGTTTTGTCAATTTCAGCGTGACCGAGGTCGATCATGACCTCAACGCATTCCTGCTGCGGCTCCGTTCGATCAACCCCGCGGCGAAGGTCATCTTGACGGTCTCGCCGGTGCCACTGGCGGCCACCGCAGAAAATCGACATGTGCTCGAATCGACCGTACTGTCGAAGTCGGTCCTCCGAGTCGCCGCCGATCAGATCCAGCGACGGCACGAGGGCGTAGCGTACTTCCCGTCCTATGAAATCATCACGGGCGCCTTCAATCGTGGTGCATACTACGATACCGACTTGCGCACCGTGCTTCCAACTGGCGTGGAGCACGTAATGCGTACTTTCTTCGCAGCCTGCCTGCCTGAAGTCGCATTTCGCCCCATCAGGAAGCAAGAGACGGCTGCAGTCAGCGTTCCCGTCGCAAGCACTTTTTCACCCAGCACCGCGCCCGCCGCCGCCAGCGAACGCATGGTGGACTTGATCTGCGAAGAAGATGAGCTGGATCCTGCTGGAAAAGAATAGCGGCTGACTCACTCAGTGGTCGAGCGCAGAAAGCCGCGTCTTCCGCAAATGAGCAATGAAAATAAAAATTCCGTTCAACCTCTACTGCCGCAGCGGATTTCTCTTGCGAAGATCGGGAAGCAGCACAGCAAGCTCTTTTTCCGCCACTTCGGAAAGCGCGATAGCAACCTCCAGTGCACCTGGCTTCTGCTGGCAGGCGAAGCCGATAGCGTAGTTCGGGATCGCAACACCTTGCGTCGGGCTGTACCACCCTTGGATGGACGGGGACTTCTCGCCACGCACCACTCGAATGTCACAGCCCGAAAGGCTCTTGATAGTAAAGATCGACTTCTTCAGTGCGAATGACGCATCAGCCCGCGATTGCTTCAATAAAACTGCATCAGGATGCAAATGGAGCCATTGCACGGCCTGTCCGTTCGGCGTCCCGCCAATCCAATCCCGGATCACAAGCCAGTTTCCCGGTTTGTACAAAAGTTGGCGACTGTGCACTGTACGCAGATTCTTGTGCTCAACGCGCCCTTGGATCCTGTAGTACCCGTTCTGGAATGAAGCCGCCTCTATGGCGCTTCCATATGCATCTGAATCTTTTCTACTGAAGTCCTTGCCCCCCAGCTCCACGGTATTATGGGCCCGGGTGGAAAGCATGTAGCGACGCATTGGATGGGCCATGTATCCGTAGTACCCACTATCTACTATGACGCGATCTCCCCGCTCAAAGAGCTCAAAAGATTGATCGTCCAAATGCTTGTGCACGCTTGAATGAAAACTGCCCTGATAGAACAAACCTGATGCTTGCTCAACAGGGACGAATGGGGTCGTCCTGATCGTCACATAGCCAGACTGGAACTGCCTCATCACTACACATGCATCGGGCAAAGCACCAGTGGCAGGCAATTCCTTGGGACACCCATTGGCTGGCACCTCCAACTCTTGATGCCCAGGCTGCTCGGAGGGTATGGAGTCCCCCACGCCCCAGAATCGACCGGACGGGTCTATTAGCCAAAAAAGATTGGCGCGCGCCTTCTTGCTGACCCTCGTTATGTTTGGAAAATCTGCATACCAACCCGTCGCCGCGAGTGCATCAAGCTTATTGAGCGTGAAGCGATGATATGCGGGAGAGTGTTCAAGATGCATACCCTCATCATCAAATTGGGCAGAAATGATGCGATCGAGATTGTCGGCGACAAAATTCTTACTATCCCGACAGACCGCAGCGCCCTCAAACTCCCGGCAGATAGCCATGACCCCATGTACCTGAAAAAGGCCATGGTTCGTCATACGCAGGGGGATGTCCCCACCAATAACAGGAGCCACATGACTTTCCGCCAACTCATCGAACATGCTTTGCGTCGAAGCATCCAGTAAATGTGGATACTGATCTCGAAGGCGACTATGGATATATGCAATCTTTGCAGAACGCATCCCCACCGCCATGTTGTACCAGGAATACTTTGCACTGCCTTTCCGAATCAAGTGGAAAGCATGCCAATCAGCGACAATACGGAGCGCCGCTTTCATATAGCGCTCGTCCTTGTCCTCATCTTCCGCCACCAACAGCGGATCCAACATGTACAAGGAGTGCAGCAGGAACTGCCAGTTGTCTTCTTTGTATGGGTCCGCCACCCAATCAATCGGATAGGAGAATTCCCAATAATCCACATCACGCCGAGGCTTGAATCGCCCGGCTAGCAGTTGCTCGGCGTACTCGCGCGTCCTATCTCCTCCTTGACTCGATCGAAACCACATGCCGTAAGACATGACATCCGACAGTTTCATACTAGTCGTGCCTGTCTCGCGAGCAAAAGAGGTGATAGACATGGCGACCATGGCTAGCGCCATCACCAGGAATGGAACCAAACTGCGCCGAGAATGTTCGTTCATGAGAAAGATTCTGTAATCGGGGCTATTTTCCAACATTAACCGACGACAACTCCGTGCAGGCTACCAAGGGCGCCATATGGAGTAATTTCCGCCTCCTGATCTTTAGGAGTTATCGATAAGTAATCCATAAAATAGTCATCACCGGTAATACGTGTGCACTCCTCCAGTTCCGCACGATAGTAATGATGCGCCAATCGAACAGCATCTTGTCCAGACAACTTGAGCGTCCAAGAACGCTTAGCCTGAAGGACCTCGCTCGTCCGACCCTCGTCAGTTCCGTCATACCTCACGTACTCCCCCTCCAAGGAGCCGAAGGCATGAAGCACGCCGCCAGAAACCAAATAGTTTGGAACCGGACGTCGGACAAACACAGAGCCTGCGCGACGAACAATGGGTACCAGCTCATTCGCCATCCCTGCGCAGGCGTGTCGCCGCATCCAGTACTCGAGATCGCGACCATCCTTCTCTAGAAAGAAAGAGAATACGTTCTCTTGCCCCATCACTTCGTAGGCTAGGCGTATGGTCGTCGCGTAGCTGACCTGCAACCTGGTGGTACCGCACAATGCCTCGTCGAAGCTCATCCCGCACGGCTTCCTGAGCAGATCGGGCCGAGGCGAGAACACGCCCTCCCCATACAGTGCGAATGTGTGTAGGTTATGGATGTAGTGCGAATAGGCACGCAGGACCGGATGCCTGAGGCAGATAACGATCTTGGCATGCGGCAGCGTGCGCTTGATGTTCTCCAGCACCGCACGAAGGATCTCCTCCGGCTGATGACTGTACTGCGGCGAGGCTTCGAAGGTGCCCATGGCGGGACGCTGGCCTTCCGCCGTTACAAATTTTTCCAGATAACGTTCATGAGCCGCCTCCTGTGGAAAGAAGCGGGGCAGGAAGAACTTGATCTCCTTCGTCTCCGATGGCGTGCCCACGAGACGCGACTGCCGGAACACGCTGTCTAGCAGAGTGGTGCCGCATTTGGCGTGACCGATGCAGACGAAATGCTGCATGCTCAGCCCCGTGCTCCGACATCCTGTCGCCGTGCGGCCGCCTTCTGGCGGGCGAATGCGTAGACGTTCTCGTAGGTCCTGATGGTACCGACCCACGAGCGGGACGTCTCAATCCACTCCCTCGCCGCCTTCACGATGGCCTCGGCACGCGCCGGCTCACCGACGAGCTCCACCAGTCTTTGAGCAAGCGCGACGTGATCGCCAGCCGGGAAGATCAGTCCGCGCTCTTCGTTCTCTCCCACGATTTCAATGAGGGCTGGACGGTCACTTACCACCAGCGGTCTCCGCATGGCCATGGCCTCGAACGGCTTCATCGGCGTGACGAAGTCGCTGGCGAAATCGGTGATCCGCGGCACCACGAAGATGTCGATGAGGCTGTAGTAGGCGGAAATCTGCTCGTGAGGGACCTCTCCTGTGAAGAAAACGGACGATTCGATGCCGAGTTCCTGCGCCAGGCGACGCAGCTGGACCAGTTCCCGGCCCTTGCCCACAACCAGGCACTGGATGGCAACGCCTTGCGCCAGGGCCTGCGCCACCGCGCGCAGCAGCACATGATGTCCCTCGCGCTTGGATACATTGGAGATGTAACCCACGACGGGGCCCTGCCCCAGGCCCAGATTCTCGCGCAGAGCATCCACGGACTCCTGCGCTGGCGTGGCGAAGTGCTCGAGGTCGACACTGTTGGGCACCACAAACACCTTTTCCGGCGGAATGCCCCGCTCCACGAGCCCCGCCTTCATGGTCTCGCAGATCGTCACCACGGCATCCGCTTCCCGCATGCAGCGGTTCTCCTGCTCGATACGTCGCAAGGTATGCGGCGCGTCGAGAACCCAGTCCGACAGGGGGCGCCATGTGTGTTCATGATAGGAACGCACCTCGTAGACGAACGGCACCCCCAGCGCCCGCGACACCGACAAGCCCACCAGAGCCTGTTCGTACCCGCGGTACCCGGAACTGGCCTGTATGAGGTCGACGCCCTCCTGAGCCAGCAGGCGCGCGGTCAGCATGGCGGTGAAGTCGAGCTGCACAGGACTGGGTACCACACGCAGTTCGTCGCTCCCGACGCAGTTGAGGCGGAAGTACGGCACGTCGTCGATCAGTTCCTTCTCCCAGGGCGCACCGGATCCTCCGCGGGCGGGATAGCCCAGAGGAGTGATGACCAGCGGCTGCATGCCGGCCTCGCGCTGGAAATTGACGATGTTCAGGCAACGGATCGCGCCGCCGGTGTTCTCGGCTGGCACCGTCGTCTTGAAAAGATGGGCTACCCGCAGCGGACCTTCCCCGCCTGGTACCGCCCGCACTGACGGGACCATGCCCACGGCGGGAAGCCAGTGCACGTCCAGTTCCTGCAGTTGCCCCAGGGCCACCCGTGCCTTCAGGCGCAGTTTCGCCGTCGCGGCTCCGCTGGTGGCGAGCGCCTGGTGCGCCACCGTCTCGATGGCATCGAGTTCACCCAACCTGCGGAACGCATCGAGCAGGTGGACCTGCGCACGCGGCTCGTGTGTGTAGCGGCGATGCAACTCGTGGGCGAACCAGCGCGCCGTCTCCACGGATTGGTCCTCCAGCGGCAGGATGTCGTTGATGGCTTCGAGCGACATGCGATCCTCCTGCAGCACATCGAAACCACGCACGTGGAGGGACGCCATCATGATGCGCGATTCCGGACATGCCGCTTTCACCGCCATCGTCGCTGTGCCTGCGGGCGGCAGCAGCCTGAGCAGCGCGCGCGCCCCCATCAGCTCCTGGCTGCCGGTGGGCAGGTCCGACAGCGTGGCCGACACGCCGGCATCCGTGTAGATGGTCACGGCGCCTTCGGCTTTCGTCAGCGTGCCCTTGAGGCTCAGCGGCTTGCCTGCCGCATCGTGGAAGGAAACCTGCAACGACGGGGGACGCCCGGAGGCCTGTACGGACGTGACGGCATCCAGCGCCACGACCGCGGTCCAGCGGGGTGATGCGCTGCACTTCATCTCAAGATGCTCGCCGGGCGCACACGGCGTACAGAGGGAATCCGGCACGGCGTGGCCGGCAACGCCACGCAGCGCCAGATCGTTACGCAACATGACGTAACGGCTGCCGGTCTCGACGATGCCCACCCTGAGCGCGACCGCGCCTTCTGGGCGCCACAGGAAGGCGTGACAGCGCCCTTCATGGTCGGGTGCAGACAATGTCAGCGCCTGACGCTGTGCCCCTTCCAGACCATTCAACGTCACCGGTATCGGGTTGCCCGCCACGTCCACGAACTCTGCCGCCATCCGCGGGAACGCCCCTCTGGACGTGAGGTTGGTTCCACACACCAGCGAGAGGTGCGAAAGCCCCGCGCCCGCCTCGGTCAAGGGATAGTGCGAGCTCCATCCCGCAACGGGCAGCATGTCCCATTCGCCAGACACCATCGTGTCGGGCACGTCGAGCACGAAGACGGGCGCTTCGGCAAGTTCGAGCGCCGTGCCCTGGCTGCGCCAGCGACGCACGTTGACCACCAGCGTAGCCGCGCCCTTGGGGGTAGCCAGAAGTATTCTCGAAGAAACGCTCTGGGTATTGGCGTTGAGGTAGCGGTAGTGCCCGAACAGCTCCGACGTCAGACAGCCGGCGTAAGGGCCGGCGATGACCGCACCCGCTGCATCCAGGTATCGGACGATCAGCAGGGCCGCCCGATCGACCTTGACGCTGTCCCGGAGCGCGATATCCAGTCGATAAGGCGCGCCGCCGTGGACGGGGAACGAGTCCGAGAACAACTCCGGTATTGTTTCGTGCCGCATCTCCAGCCCACCGACGATGGACACCGACGCAGAGCACTTCCAGTTGCGCACGGTAACGCGCACCTGGACCGCCTCGGCTGGCGCCGTGATCCGGTTCTCCGACCACGCGGCCTTGTCATCGCCCGCGTGCGTCGGCAGGTAGACGACGGCACCGTGCCTATCCGTCCTGACGCTGCCATCGGCCTTGACGTCCAGCGTGCGCCCGTCGCCGGCGAGAAACTCCAGCTTGCCGACCAGGCCGCGCGCATTCACGGCATCGGCCTGGTCGATCGCATCGATACGGAACCTGTAATGTTCGAATGCGACCACAGGGAACACCGCTGAGCGGGGCTGCAGTCCGCCTCCCGACAGCACTCCATCCGCCTGACGGTTCATCGCACGCCTCCCTTAGCCGCAAAGAATCTGGTCCGCAACTCATCGAAGAACCGGGTCGATATCCTCGCGGGTCGATGCTCTTCCAGGATGTGATCGAACACGACCGGTGCGGGCGTGTGGGTCAGCGCGCGCTCCATCGCGTCCACCAGGCCATCGCCTTCTCCTCCCCCGTAGAGCAGGCGAGGATCTGCGGCGAACAATTCCGTCAGTCCTCCTGCCCGTGGCGCGACCAGGGGGCAGCGGAACGTGCTCGCGAGCAGTGCGACGCCGGAATTGAGCGTCTTCCGGTAAGGCGCAACGGACACGTCCGCGCCCCGCATCAGCGTCTGGACCTGCCGTTCCTCCATGGCGCTGCCGATCACCCGTGTTCCCGAAATATGCTCGCACTTGGCGACGATTTCGGCGTGGAAGTCCTTGTCCACGATTTTGCCTGCGAGGATCAGCTGGAAGCGACGGTGCGGGTGGCGGTGCTTCAGCTCGACGAAAGCATCGACCAGGTCGGTCAGTCCCTTGTAACGCTGCATCGATCCGAACGCCACGAACACGAACTCGTCCACGGCCAGCCCAAGGTCCATGCGCGCCGTCATGCGATCACCGACGTCGGCATACCAGCCCTCGTAGGAGGGATGCGGGAGATGGAACGTTTTTTCCTCCGGAAGGACGAAATATCGGCGCGCCTCGTCGCCGGAGGTCCTGGACAGGATGTGGACGGCGTCCGCCTGCTCGACGATGACGTGCCGCAGTTCGACCTCGGCCTCGGGCATCGTGCAATCGTGCGGCAGTACGTTGTGCATGCTCCATACGATGCGGTGTCCCGCCGCGCGCCACATTCCCAGGCGCGCACGGAACGCTGCGATACGTTCCCGCGCCTGTTGCATGGTCTGTGCGTCTGACAGGACCGAGGCGAGCCAATGGAGATGCACGACCGAACGCCCCCCCCAGCTGACCGGCGCCACCTGCTCAAAGCTGGTCGCCGGCACCAGCGCGAATCCTTTGTCCGAAGCGCGGCAGTAGAGCAGACGCTGGAAAGGATTCATCTCCGCGACGGGGGCATAGTTGAGCAGGAACGGCAGTCCCTCAGTGCGGCTCGCCTGCGCGGTGAGCGCGGCGAGGACGGATTCCGCGGGGGTAACGACGCCGTCGGCGAGCGATCGGATACGCATCTCTATTCCACTCCTGTGGGTATCTTGTGGCGACTCGGGGCGTCATCTACCACCGAGTATCGGGGCGGCCGTGGAAGGCCACGGCAATGGAACCGGTCATGCATAGCCGAGCGCATCCATGACCGTTCCCAGGCGCTCGCGCAACCGCGGGCGCGCATCGATGCCATGCAGGGATTCCAGCTCTGCATCGGACTGCGCTGCGGCCATCGGAGGCATCGCCGGCAACGAGGCCAGTGCCCGAGGGTCCACGGGGGAACGGGCCAACCGGCCGATGTCGTCGAGCACGGGAAAAGGATCGAGGGCAAAGTCCTCGATACGGAAGGCGAGTGCGAAATCCTGCCTGCCCGACCAGGCGGCGAACCGCTCCAGCCGCTCGATCTGGCGCACGAGTGCCGCCTCCGCGTCGCTGCAACTGCGCCATCCTGCGGCCGGACGCGCATGCGCCATGGCGTTCAGCGCGGCATCGACAGGGTGGCGCAGCATCAGGATGCGTACGGCATCCTCGTCGCCACGCCAGAACAGGTCCTGGTACTGGCCCTGGCTGCTGTTGACGATGCCGTTGAACATCTCGGGCCCGGGCTTTACGCCAGCGTGCAGCAGGTGGATCGCATCGATGAAGAGCCGCCGCTCCTGTTCCGGCCAATCGCGTATCAGGCGCTGCACGGGTGCGGGCAGGTAGACTTCACCCGCGGGCAGGAGGCGCATCGTGGCACGCAACCGCATCTCGATCAGACCGGCATCGGGATATCCCATGTTGGAAAGATGCAGCGTCGGCCTGTGACGACCTTGCCTGAGGGTCGCCATGGCGACCAGTTGCTCCACCAGGGCATCGCTGCTCACACCCGTCTGGCCCGCCTGCTCGAAGCGTACGCTGATCTTGCGCGCGTGATGGGCCGACTGTCGGGGCCACCAAGCGGAGGGATCGAAACCGTAACTGCGGAGCAGTCCACGCGCGCGAGCATGGGTGGTGCCCACGTCGCGGTGCTCGGGCCTGTTGTCCTTCAGCTGAAATGCCAGCCGGCTTTCGAAACGTTCGCCGGACCGCTCGAAGACGAGCAGCTTGCATCGCTCGACCCGATTAAGCTCCCGTGAGTAAGCAGGCATATCCCCGTTCGGAAAAGATTCCACGACGTGGATGCGATCGAATTCCGTACCAAGATTGCGGATATGCAACGCGCGCAGGAACGCCGGATCGGATATCCGTACCGTCTGCCCTTCGATTTCGATGGTCTTGTCCGCGGGGACATGCCACAGGCTGGCGAACTTCCGGACCGCGCCGTTCTCTTCCGCAGCGGACAGTCGGTCGGTCACTTCGAAGTGCGTCCCGCCACTGTCGACGAGGAGTTCCCGGGTGGCATTGAAACCAGGATATGAACAGGTTTCACCCTTCGCGATGGACCGCCCCCCATCGGCGCTCACCTGCCAAAGGCGGCCGGGCGCCTCCACACCTTCCCTGCTCCAGGCTGGATCGGCATCGTCGACGACCACGACGTTGTGCGCCCACTTCGAGCGCAGGTACCGACGGACTGGATCGCGCTCCGCATAGCTGTAAGCGCCGCCATCGAGCAGCCAGTCGGAACCCCACCAGAGCGTCAGCGAGAGGTCATCGTCATGCCGGTGATAGTCCGACACCCGCCCGCACCGGAAAACAAGATGATAGGCATCGCTCGGCAGCGGCGCCTCGTCCTGCCAATCGCTGCGGGCGATGAAGTAACCGGCATCCGGAAACATCCTTGTCGATCCCGCCGGCTTTTCACCTCCACCGCCCCGGCTGCAGACCCACTGTACGTTCGCGTACTCAACCGTTCCGACTAACGTGTGGTAGACGTTGTGCGCAGGCTTGCATTCCGTGTCGCCGATCGGCGGCAGCCTGCCATCGGGCCGCACGATCCACGTCGCAAAGACGGCGGCCTGCACTAGTGTCGTCCGTATCCGCTCCTGTAACCCGGCGTCCAATGCATCACCAAACGTGGCAAGCACATCGGTGAACAGGCTGCTGACGAACTGGTGGTACCCGGGACTGTTCTCGACATGTCCACCGTCCGACGCGAATGCCTGGCCCAATTCGTCCTCAAGCCTGCAGATCGCGATGTCGCGCCAGCGGTCGGCCTGCTCCAACCAGGGGGCGCACGTCGCCAGGAGCAACAGGGCGCGCGACTGGTCGATTCCGTGATTGGTGTGCCGGGAATACATCTCCTCCATGCAGAGCCGGTCGCCATGCGCCTGGAGGAAATGCGGAAGAACATCGTCCACTTCCAGCCGTGCGGGGTACATCTCCAGATGGCAAAGCAGCGAGAGCACCGCCACCAGGCGGTTGGCCGTGGCATGGTCATGCCAGGCGAACTCGTAGTCGCTGTCGACTGCGACGAACTGGCGGTACCATGATTCGATGCCGCGCGATGCATGGTCGATCGCCCGCTGGTCTCCGGTGTTCGCGTGCAGCGCAAGCAGCCAGGGCATGAAGTTGAACGAGGCCGAGTGCCACTGCCAGCTCCGGTTCGATACCGGGTTGTCGGTCCAGTTCTCGAACAGATCGATGGCCACCGGAGGGAAAGCACGGAAGCGATACGTGCCCTCCTCGATGAGCTCCCGACCCGCCCGCAACGCCACGCTGCTCGACTGGAACGCCTGCACGCGCAACCGGAAACCTTCCGGCCACCGGAATGCCTGCAGGGAGGCGGCTGGTCCTCCCGGCTGCACGTCAGTTGGTTTCCTGTCCTGCGGCAGGCGCTTGACGCGGTTCGCTATAGCCGAACTCGATGTTGCCGGTCGATGCATCGTTCTGCAGCGCGACCGCACCGCGCGGCCGCACGAGGATGGTCACGCGTACGCCCGGATCGCCGCGGAAGTTGAACCGTTCGCCGCCGCGGACTTCGGACGTGCCCGTCAGTCGATAGCGCGCCTTGATCATGCTTTCAGTGATCTCGCGCCCGATCGAAGCCGCATCGGCGCGCTCGAACTCGATCACGGTCTTCCGCTTGCGGCTCTCGGCGTCATCGGTCCAGTCGTCGCTGATAATGGCGTAGGGAACGCTGAGCGCGATGCCTTTCGGCAGCGCCGCCCGTTGGCCGGCGGGTTCGGTGGACGCGACCGGATCGGTCACGGCAGCCGGGGGTTCCGGTTGCTTGCACGCCGAGAAGAGGAGCGGCAGTGCCGCGACGAGCAGTAGCTTCTTCATGTTGACATCCTTGAGTCGTGTGGTTGGAAAGCGTCCCCGCCGCCATCCGTCGGAAGGAGGCCTTGGGAACGGAGGAAGTCGCGGACGGATGCGAAATCGAATCGCTTGGATGCGGCAGCGGCCGCTTCGACTGCGATGGCCCGCAGGGCGGGATCCTCGGCAAGCCGTGCGAGAAGCACCACGGCCTCGTGGGGGGTATTGGCGTACAGCGGATATGCCTCGCCAAAAACGGACATATTCACGGCATTGCGCGCCATGATCGGTGGAACGCGCGCACTGGCATACTCAAGGAGTTTGGTAGACAGCTCGTGCGTGGTGCTCTCGAGCGCGTCGTGACGCCAGGCCCACCCAACGTCCATGCTGGAGAGCTCACCCAGCAGGCGGTTGCGCTCCACGGCACCGTGCCAGATGACGCCGTCGTCACCTGCGAGGCGACGGGCGATCTCCGGCCGGAAATCCGTGTCATCCGCGGGATTGTGGATCTTGTCTCCGTAGACATGCAGCGTGACCACATGGCCGCTGGCGCGGAGCGTCCCGACGGCGTCCAGCATTTCGCGTATTCCCCACAGCGGCGCGAACTTGCCTGCGTAGACCACGTCGAGTCCGTGGCTTTCGCGTGCCGCCGTCGTGGTCGGTGCGGGTGGAACCATGGGCGGAAGGATGCGCGTCTTTCCCTGTGTCGCGGGAATCCACTCCTCCATGTACTCCTGGAACTGGGGCGTCTGGCACAACACTGCACCCGCGGCATCCGCAATGCGCGACACACGGCCTTCCGCTTCCGGTGTTACCTCTTCCGGCGTCTGCGGTACATCCGTCAGGTAGACCCACAACCTGCCGCGCAATGCGTTTCGTTGCGCCGCGGCATCGCACAGTTCCAGGCCGCGCAGCACGATCGAATCGTATGCCTGCACGTCATCGTCGGCTTGGATGGCATCCAGCGCGGCCGATGGTGTTAGTGCCTTGACCATGGACGGCTCCACGATACGCAACCCACGCAGCGACAGCAGCGGTGCTATCACATGCGTCTGGACGATCTTGGCCTTGAGATACAACGTGACCTCGACCCCATGTGCCCCTGCAAGGACTTCCGCCAGCGAAGCCGCCCATATGGCGGATCCGTCCGTGATGTTGAGATTGACGTCGCCGTAGACCGCGATGCGCATGGAAGGTGCCGGGCTCGATGCATGGAACAGCGCGCGTTGCGGCGCCTTGCCCCGGATCAGCTGAAGCTCCTTCTCGATGGTGGCTTCCCGTCCCGAGATGCGCCGAGCCCGCTCGCTGGCGGCCAGCGACATGCGCCCGAAAAGCTCTGGATCGCGATGAAGCAACGCGATTCCTTCAGCCAGTCCGGCCGCATCCTCGGGCTCCGCCAGAATCGCACAGCTGGCATCGACGAACTCAGGAATGGCAGCCACCCGTGACGTGACGGGCACCAGGCCGGAGGACATCGCTTCGTCGCGAGACACACCTTGGCTGTCCATGCGCGAGGGCACGAGGAAAATGCCGTGCGTGCGATGCAGTTCGGCGATTTGCGTCTGCGACAGAAAGCGGCGTTCGAGCCGGACGTTCGGGTACTCGAGCAAGGGAGCGACGGTCTCATCGAACAAAGACCCGTCCCCGATGATCGTGAACTCAAGCTCCCCGAAGAAGGGTTCGGATGACAGCCGCTGGATGGCCTTCACCGACAGGTCATTCGCATAGACCGCGGATGCGAAGGGTCTTATCGACAGGATACGGTTGCGGAGGGCCGCGGGCTTGGGTTCATGGCGGAAGAGGTTCCCGTCAACGAAGTTGGGGATGACCGACCTCTGCTGCTCCGGAACCCGGATGCCAAGGTCCATCATCGCCTCTTCTTCCAAGTGCCGGGAAACGAATACCACGCGGAGGTTGGGGTGCGGGTAAGTGAGCACCTCCTTCCACATGGCCGTCCGCTTCTCGCTCGCACGCCGCGCCATCTCGCGCGCGGCCTCTCCGTCGCCCAGGTTGGATATCCGCCTGTACCACGGCTGCATTTCTGCGCCGTGAACCCACACCACCACCCTGCGCGTCTCAAGCAGCGGCTTGATGGCCTGCCACATCAGGGGATCCATGGCGTGCACGAGCACCGATTCGTAACGGTTGCCCTGCAGCAGCAGCCGCAGGTGCTCCACCTGGCCCGCGACGACGTCCACACCCTCGAATTCGTCGAACGAGAGTGGCGCGTTACTGAAACGGAACACGTCCACTTTGTAGCCGCTCTCCGCATACCCGAGCACGCGGCGATGCACGAAACCGTAGCGGTAGAGATCGTCGTAGCGCGGGTAGTCCTTGGACACCAGCAAGGCATGTCCACGTCCCATGAGATGGTCCATCGCTGGCGAGACGGCACCCCTCACCAGCGCTTTCACGGTGGTCTCACCGGAGCCGAGCACGCGCAGGGCGAAGCGGATCCATGTCGTTGCCGGAGGCACCGGTAACGACTGGTTCGTGTCCGACGATACGATCGCATGGGACAGCTTGTTCTTGGCCGCATCCAGGTAGACCATCACCGCATTCACATACAGGCCCGACTCCGTGACCAGATGGAAGTCCACGAACCCGTCTCGCACCAGTTCCGACGCCCGGAACATGCGACTGGCATAGGCATAGGCATGCTGCTTCGGCGGCAGACGCGACTCAAGCAGGATGCCCCGCAACGAATGCGTCAACTTCAGCATGCCTTCGGCATGCGCGGCAGGCGCGAACAGGGCCTGCAGGGCAGCGCCATGGAAGCCGGGAAGATCTTCCGTCCGCTCCTCCGTGCTTTCACCCGCCGTGGCTTCCGCCACGGCGAGCAGGTCCGGCAGCGGGATTCCTTCATCCAGGGCGAGACCGGAATCCACGTATGTGGCAGAGTCCAGACCCGCTCCGCCCTCGCAATAGTCGAACTCAGCGATCGCCAAGCCAGGCAAGGGCATCGTGCTGAAGCCAGCCCTCGTCACGTCATGCAGCGACATGCCCTCGAGTACCCGGGAGCTAAGAACCGCGCGACGCAGCGGCCACTGCATGTCGTGCTGGCGGTACTGGCTGCCATCGTCCTGCAGCCGCGGCCCATCGCCCGTGGCCACGTAATGCGCCGCCTTCCCAAGGACCGGCCTGTCGGAGTAACGCGCCGCCAGTTGCAGGTCCCGGAGATAGTGCGGACCATAGTGGTCGCGGGCGTCGAAGGTCCCGATCAAGGTGTCCGGCCAGCGTACGGACGGATCGATTTCCCTAGCCTCCTGCTCCGTGATCAACGCGATGTCCGAGCCCGGCGCTAGCGTGGGAAGGAACCCTTGGGCCACCACCAGCAGCAACTTCTTCGAACCCGCGACCTGCACCCCGAAGGCACGGACTGCCGCATCAACATGATCCTGCGAAGCCACCGCACAGACGATCAGTATCGACGCGTCCTGCGTGACAAGCGGCCTGCCGAGAACCTTGTGCGCCATGTAGGCTAGACGGTGTGCATAGGTATGCTCCCCCATGACCTTGCGGAGTCCGATAAGCCTGAAACGCCGCTCGTCATTCTCGGTGGCGATACGCCGCTCGAGCGCGCCACGCAGGCTGCGCGCACTACCGCCTGACACCACTAGGTCCCCCAGCATGAGCTTCTGGCCGCGGGAGAAATTGCTGATGGTCAGCGTGTTGCTGGCCAAAAGCTCGAACGCCCGCCTGGCGAACATGCTCTGGGACTGCTTCACGGTGTTGACCGTGATCGCGTAGCGATAGCCCTTGTAAGCGCGATCGATCTCGGCAACGGGCAGCGTGCCCTGGATGAGCGAGCGGTACCGCTCCGGGAACTGTAGGCCCGGGTCCTGCTTGCCATGGTTGCGATCATAGATCTCGACCGGCCTCAGGGCCTCGGCCGCTTCGACCAACTGCTCGAAGTCGCGCCGCCGCTCCGGGTATTTCTCGTAGTACGAGCCGGCGAAGCAGAAGGCATCCTTGCGCGCATAACGTTCGATGGGATTGTGGACGCGAGGCTGGCAGGCGAACGGAAGCAGATAGACCCGGTCATGCCCCAACTCACGCTTGTAGGCCTTGATCCGGTCGATATCGGTCGTGAACACGACATCGAACAACGATGCGGCACGGAGGAACAGGGAGAAGTGGACGGGATCCTCCTTGTTCCAGAACACCGTCCGCACACCCTCCCGACGGCAATGCGCCAGCAGCTTCCTGAGCTCGCTGCCGGCCTGGGCGACGCGCTTCTCCCACTGGCCTTCGAATCCCTGCCAAGCGGATTCGACCAGCAGGAAATCGGGCCTGCTTTCAGCCAACTGGGCCTGCCAATCGTCAATGGTCAGCTGGACGAGATCGCACTCCATGCTGAAGCAGCTGTGGGTGAACTCGTCCATGATGGCCGCCACGCGCAGGCGCTCCCCGTGCACCAGCGCGGCAGACCTTGCCGTGTCCAGCCGCGGTCCGACTTCGAACTTCTCGCCGGCGACCTTGTAGGCGTCGTGAATGCGACGGACATACTCGGGCCAGGCGTGCTCGCGCGCGACCATGTCGGCGGCCGCCGCGCCCAGTCGGGCAGCCATGGCAGGATCATCGAGGATGTCCGACATGCACCGCGCCAGCGACTCGACGTTGCCCGCCGAGAAGACGCGCGCGGTGGTGCCATCCCGCGCAAGGTCTCCAAAGGCATAGCAGCTAGAGGCGAGGACCGGTACGCCATGGGCCATTGCGAATGGCAAGTAGGCACTGACCTGCAGGTCGGCTTGGGCCGTCGCGCGCCAAGCGAACGCAAGTACGCTGCAGGCCTGCATGTGCCTCGCCATGGCGACGAGGTCCATGTGCCCTAGCAATTCCACTTGCGACACCGGAAGAACGCTGACCGCCTGTCGGGCATGGTCCGAGATTTCGCCGTCGGACAGGACGATCAGGCGATCGACATGCAGCAGACCGCGCTCTATCGCAGCAGCGATATCGCTTAGCCCGTCGAACGGACTGCCCGCATCGACGTGACCGATGATCCGTCCATCCACGGGGAGTCCCAGCGCCATCCTCGCTTCGGCTTGCCCCACGTTCCCGCGCGATTCGACAGACGTGGGCAGCTGCTCCACGTTGACGGTCTCGCCCGCCATGCGGCGGCGTACTTCATCCACCTGCCTCTGCGTGCCCACCATCACCGTGCTTGCATGCTGGTATGCCAAGGCTTCGAGGGACTGCTCGAGGTGGAACAGCTCGCTCGACCTCCAGTCTGCCACACGGGTCTCGCCCGAGAACTCGGTGAAGCCCGTCCTTTCGTAGACAAAGCCAGCGCCCCTGCGCCGCGCCATCGAGACCGCTGGTATGGCTACACGATAGTTGCCTATCGCATGCACGACGCTCGGCCGTTCTGCTTCGGTAAGCGCGATCAACCGCTGCTCGAGGCGCTGCATGTAAGCATCGATGGGCGCCGACGCATCGAGCGTGTCCAGTCGCACGATCGAGAGCGCGGTGAGATCGCCCCCCTCGCCGGAGGTGTGTTCAAGGAACTCCTGCACCGGGAAGCCTGCGGGCATGGCACAGGTAACGCGCCGCCCTCCTTCGACGATCGTGCGTGCCAGCCTGAGGGCACGATGCACCACATGCGGTGCGGTCGCCTCCTCTATGCCGAACACCAGCAATACCCCACCGTCCTCTGGGCTGCCCGGGTTCTCCTGTACCAGCTTGGGTATCGAAGGCCGTCGCGACAGCAGCCTGGCAAATCCACGAAGCGACGTGATCCTCGCCGTACCCTCCGCGTGGACGGGAAAATCCGCTGGCAGGCGCGATAGCACTTCAAGCGCGGGCCCCACTTGGCCGGCGTCGTACTTGAGCATGCCGAGCCAGAGCGTCAGCGAAGGCTCATGGTCGAAGGACACCGCAATGTCACCGAAACGACATGCGTCTGTCCCGGACAAAGGAAGGACCCTGTCCGCAAGCTCCGCGTAGACCCGTGCCCGCTCCTGCATCGTGAGGAACTGCGCGCTCACGGTGGCATCGGCTTCGACGAAGCCGTGCGCCTGGTACTTGGCGAACGCGTCCGCCGCATGCCTTGTGACCTCACCGGTGGTCAACGCCGCGCGCGCATGTCCCCGACGGATCCTCCCTAAGAGACGCCAGAGGCGTCCGGGAAGCGCGAATGCGCCCCGGGCCGAGCGCAGGGCCTCGACCTGCGCGGCTCCTAGCTCGCGGACGATGCTCGTCTCATGCAGGCCAAGATGGAACGCGATCTGCGCCATGCGCGACCGGAACACCGACAGGTCGGCGTCGTGTGCCGCGCTACGGCCACGTTCCTGTGCTTCGTTTTGACGCAGCTCGTCCACGTACTTTCCTTGCCGTTGCTCGACTGCTCGATCAGGCGCCTCGAGACCGCAGGAAGCCGACCGTATCCAGGACGATCTTCTCCGGAGCGATCTGCAGGGCGCGGAACCTTTCGTGTCCGACCAGGACAAGCACGACATCGGCCTGTTCGACCGCATGCTCAGCAGGCACCATGGTCAGCTCGAGATCGCCGTGACCGGCGTGCTGCAGTGCATGTTCGTAGGGATCACTGCACAACACCCTGCCCGGCAGCCGGCGGGTGAGGCGGACCGCGATATCCAGCGCGGGGCTCTCCCGGAAATCATCGACATCCGGCTTGTACGTCAACCCGAGGCATGCCACCTTGGCGCCAGGATGCGTCCGCAGCAGTTGCTCGACCTTGGAGATGACGTGGGCCGGCTTATGGTCGTTGACGACGCGCGCCTGACGGATAAGCCGCGCGTCCTCGGGCGCACTGGCGACGATGAACCAGGGGTCCACGGCAATGCAGTGCCCGCCAACACCGGGTCCCGGATTCAGGATCGACACCCGGGGGTGGCGGTTCGCGAAGCCGATGACGTCCCATGCGTCGATGCCGAATCGGTCACACAGCACCGAGAGCTCATTCGCGAAAGCGATGTTGACGTCGCGATACGCGTTCTCGGTCAGCTTTACCATTTCCGCGGTACGGTCGTTCGTCAACAGGCATTCGCCCTGCACAAAGCGCTTGTACAGCGCTGCGGCAAGTCTCGCGCACGTGGGCGTCATGCCACCGATGATCCGGTCGTTCTCGACCAGTTCCCGCAGCATCCGTCCCGGGATGATCCGCTCGGGACAATATGCAAGGTGCACGTCCGGGCCCTTTGCGCCATCCCCCGGGAACACTAGGTCAGGTCGCATTTCCTTCAGCACGGCAGCCATCTGTTCCGTGGTTCCCACCGGCGAGGTGGATTCCAGGATGACCAGATTCCCCTTCTTCAGGTGCGGCGCGATGGACCGTGCCGCCGTCATGACGTAGGAAACGTCGGGGCGATGCGTTTCATCATGCGAAACGGGCGTGGGAACGGCAATGATGAAAGCGTCCGCAGGCACGGGCTTCAGGTGGGCACTCAGCATCCCGGCGTCGACACATCGTGCGACGAGGGCATCCAGGTCGCCTTCCTCGATGTGCGCACGGCCCTGGTTGATGGTGTCCACCGCGCGTTCGCTGATATCCACGCCGTGTACGCGCACCCCGGAAGAGGCGAACATCGCCGCCGTCGGCAATCCGATGTAGCCGAGGCCGACCACCGCCAGCGTGCCGAAATTTGAATCATCGTGATGGTTCATGTCGTGTACTTCGTCCTAGTCTCGTTTGCCAGTCTCGTTCCAACGACCGCCCGGATTGCACTATCCAGGCGGGCGCCGATCTCGCGCCAATCGTAGTGGCGCACGGGATCCCTCGAAAGATCCATGGATTGGGTCAGCCCTCCCCTGCGGAACGAGGCCCGAAGGGTGTTGAGGAGGGCCGCCAGCGCGTCCACATCTCCCGCACACACCCAGCCCCTGCCCGTCTTCCCGAGGAGTTCGGCGGCCGCGTCCTGTCCGGAGCCGATGTGCAGTATCGGCCGCCCTGCACCCAGATACTCATAGAACTTGCCCGGAATCTGGCAAGGGTCGTCGTTCGCGATGTTGACCAGCACGTCATGCCGCCTCTGCAAGCAGACGATCTGGTCGTGCGGCAGGAAACCCAGGAGCCGGATCGCATCGCCTTGCCTGCTGGCGGCGACGATTTCCTCGGGCACGTTGATCGATGCGATATTCAACCGCACCCCCGGCGTGGCTTTCACGGCCTCCAGCAACGCCGAGCTGCGACGGAACGCGTAGAAACTCCCGGTATACAGCAACTCCAGCACGTCACCGCCGTTGTGGAACTGCTCCTCGGGCGCGCTCCCGTCAAAGCCCTGGGTGAAGACCTGGAAGCGATCTGCCGGCACAGCATGCCGCTCGCGCAGGATGGACACCGCGTCGGTGGCCGTTGTGGTGATCAGTGCGGCGCCGGCGCACACCTCACGCTCCAGTGCCATCGCCCTGCTTCGCCATCGGAAGGGGGTGTAGGGTGCGAGCACCGGATCCCCCAGGTCGGCGATCCAGGGCACGCCAGCACGCTGCGCGATAAGCCCCAGCGACAGGGTCGTCGCCGGTTCGTGCGAGCTGATGACCAGATCGGGCTGGAGAACGGACAGCAGATGCTGCAAGCGTCGCCTTGCCCATGGATACCACTCGGCGCGCCCATCGGGGAAAAACCAGCCCGAAATCAGTCGCTGGAAGTTGTGGAATGCCGCAACCTTGAGCCGGTTGACGCCGTTGTGTACTTGCCCCTTCCAGTTGAGGGCCCGCTGGAGCGGAGCGGGCGCACCCTCGTGGTCGGGTGCCGCGCGCATCTCTGACTGCAATGCGTCGTTACGTGGGACAGTCGGGGCGCGGCGCCGGCCCCGTCGCGCTAGCACGTTCAGCAGCCCCATGCCTGGTCCGGCGAAAGTCCTGTGCACTACAACCGACGCGGGGATCATCGGCAGCCCTAAGCCGGAGCCCGGATGCTCAGGCGCCAGTACGTGCACCTGATGCCCATTCGACACCAACTCGCGCACCAGGTAAGCCCAGCGCAACGACTGTGGCGACGGGCTCGGCGGGAATTCGTAGGCGATCAGCAACACTTTCAGGCCCTGCCCCGGATGTTCCCGGTGCTCCCCGTCACGCGTCATCATCATCGCCAGCGTCCGAACTTGCGCGCGCCACGATACGCTGCGTCACCAGCGTTTCGTTCTCCGCTTCGAACTTCCGCCTCGCGAGATACTCCGGCGTCGCCTGGTAGATCTTCTTGTACTCGTCGATGGCGTCATTGACGGGGCCGAAGTAGACCATTTCTCCTGCATCGAGAACCATGCCGAGATTGCATATGCGTCGCAGCATCTGGAAGCTGTGGCTCGCGAGGATGACGATGCTGCTGCCTGCGACGCGATCGACCATCCGGTCCCTCGCCTTTTCCACGAACTCCGCGTCGCCGGCACCGAACCACTCGTCCATCAACATGATGTCGTGCTGCACGCTCGTCGAGATCGCAAAACCGAGACGCATGCGCTGACCCGAAGAGAGCGTGGAGAGCCTGTGGTTCACCGCGTGTCCAAGTCCGGAGAAGTCCAGGATGGCATCCAGCTGGGAGGCCACGGGGCCAGCTCCCATGCCCATGGCGGCGGCACGCACGAAGATGTTCTCCCGGACGGTCGCGTCCTGGTGAAAACCGAGGCCCAGGTTGAGCAGCGCCTGCACGCTTCCCCGAACTTCGACATGGCCGCTGGTGGGCTTGAAAGCGCCGGAAAGGACCCGGAGCAGGGTCGTCTTTCCTGCACCATTACGCCCCATCAGCGCAACGCGATCGCCTTCGCGGGCCTCGAAAGTGACGCCGGACAGTATCTCGCGATACTCGCGGCGCGGACGCGCCATCGCGGCCGCCAGCAGCGTCGACGCGAAGCTGCTCGCGCGCTGCTCTCCCTGGACAAAATGGGGAACCCGCAGGGTAACGCCATGCGCAATTGCGTGGACTTCTTCCATCAGTCAGACCCAGAGTGGCACGAAGCGCGCGTATCGACGGAACAGGATCGATGCCAGTACCCACCCGATGATGCCCATGGCCACTACAGCGACGATCGAGACCGTCTCGGGCATCCTGCCCAGCAATGGCGCGCGCACGACATCGATCAGGTGGAAGGCCGGATTGAAACGCACGACAATTCCGCGCACGGAATCGGCCGGAAACTTCTCGATAGGCCACAGGATCGGTGTGAGCAACAATCCCAGTATCAGCACCGTACCGATGACCTCCTGGATATCCGGAAATCGCGCACCCAGCATTGCGATGCAAACCGCGACCCACGCCATGTTGATCACCAGCAGCGGAAGCGTCAGCAGCAGGGTCCACAATGCCGATACGTGCAGGATCGGCGACCACAGGAACACGCAAAGCACGATCACGCCGCCGAAGAAGAGGTAAAAGCCCGCCTTCGCGAACGAACTCAGCACGAAATCGGTCAGCCGGATGCGGCCTTCCATGATGAACGCCTTGTGCAGATGGAACGTCGTCACCGCGTCATTGATGACGTGGATCATGAAGCGCCACAGCACATAGCCGATCCCGAGGTACGGCAGGTACTGCTCGATCGGATATCCCATTAAATGGGAATAGATGTTGCCCAATACCACCACGAACACCGCCGTAGGCAACATCGCCCACAACAAGCCCAGGCTCGTTCGCCGATACTTCGTCGCGATGGCAAGCCAACTGGAGTATGCCCAGTAGTCTGGATGAATCAGGCTCTGCCAGAACTGCGGAATCAGATGTTCGTTGTAGGTCGAGCGGTACGTCGGCTTCATGGCGTTACGTCAACGCCTCGGCCAACGAAGCCTGCAAGTCGCCGCAATCCTCCACACCCACGCTTAACCGCACCAGCCCCTCGCTGATCCCCAGCTTCTCCCGCCTCTCCACCGGCACCGACGCATGCGTCATTACCGCCGGATGGTTGACCAAGCTCTCCACGCCACCCAGCGACTCGGCGAGCGTAAACAGCCTGGCTTTCTCGCAGAACTTCCTCGCAGCCTCAAAGCCGCCTTTCAGTACGATGGAAATGATGCCGCCGTACCCCCGCATCTGACGGGAGGCCAGTGCGTGCTGCGGGTGCGATGCCAGGCCGGGGTAGATGACTTTCTCGATCGCGGGATGCGTTTCCAGCCACTGCGCCAAAGCCATTGCATTCTCGCAATGCGCCTTCATCCGCAGATGCAGCGTCTTCAGTCCACGCAGCGCGAGGAAACTGTCGAACGGCCCCTGCACCGCGCCGATGGAGTTCTGCAGGAACGCCATCTGCTCTGCAAGCTCCGCATCGTCACCCACAACCACCATGCCGCCAACCATGTCGGAGTGACCATTGAGATATTTGGTAGCGGAATGCATCACGATGTCCGCGCCGAGTTGCAGCGGACGCTGCAGGATCGGCGAGGCGAAAGTGTTGTCGACGACCACGCGCAGGCCGCGCTTGTGCGCGATATCGCAGATGGCGGCGATGTCGACGATCTTCAGCATGGGGTTGGTGGGCGTCTCCACCCACACCAGTCGCGTTTCCGGGCGGATGGAGGACTCGAACGCCGCCAGGTCGGTCATGTCGACGAAGCTGAAGTCCAGGCCCGCCGTGCGTCGGCGCACGCGTTCGAACAAGCGGTAGCTGCCGCCGTACAGGTCGTCCATCGCCACGACGTGACTGCCGCTGTCCAGCAGTTCCAGGATCGTCGAGGTGGCTGCCATGCCGGACGCGAAAGCGAAGCCGCGGCTGCCGCCCTCCAGCGCCGCCACGCAGCGTTCGTAGGCGAAGCGCGTGGGATTGTGCGTACGGGAATACTCGAAGCCCTGATGCACGCCCGGGCTGCTCTGGGCATACGTGGACGTGGCATAGATGGGGGGCATCACCGCGCCGGTGGTGGGGTCCGGAGACTGCCCACCGTGGATAGCCAGTGTGCCCAGGGCAAGGTCGCCGGGCGCCCCACTGGCGGGGCTCGAAGATTGCGCCATGTTCAGGTTCCTTCAAACAGCCGGGCATTCTACCAGCCGGGTCTTAACGTACCGTCCATGCGACGACTCCGCCCGCAGGCTGGCGGGCGTGCCGCTCTCTTACTGTGCGCGGCGTCGCAGGTAGTTGAGCAGGTCGATGCGGGTGATCAGGCCCAGGAAGGCGTCGCCATCGGTGATGATGGCCACTTGTCCCCGGTCGAAGACCGGCAGCAGGGCCTCGATGGGCGACCGCACGTCCAGCCGGTCCAGCTTGCTGACCATGGCAGTGGAGACGGGGTCGCGGAAACGGGCTTCGTCGCCATACACGTGCAGCAGTACGTCACTCTCGTCGACGATGCCCGCCAGCCTGTCGCCTTCCATCACCGGCAATTGCGAGACGTCGTACAGCTTCATGCGCTGGTAGGCGGTCGTCAGAAGATCGGTCGGACTGACCACCACGGTGTCACGCTGGCTGTACGGGCGCAGGATCAGGTCGCGCAGGTCGCCGTACTGGGGCCGGTCGATGAAGCCGTTGTCGAGCATCCAGTAGTCGTTGTACATCTTGGACAGGTACTTGTTGCCGGTATCGCAGACGAACACCAGCACCTTCTTCGGCTCGGTCTGTTCGCGGCAGTACTTGAGCGCCGCGGCCAGCAGCGTGCCCGTCGATGAACCTCCCAGGATGCCCTCTTTCGCCAGCAGATCGCGCGCGGTCAGGAAGCTCTCGCGGTCGCTGATCGCGTAGGCCTTCTTGACCCGGCTGAAGTCCGAGATCTGCGGCAGGAAATCCTCGCCGATGCCTTCCACCAGCCAGCTGCCCGACTTCGTGCTGAGCGTGCCCTCGTTGATGTACTGGGTGAGGATGGAGCCAACCGGGTCGGCGAGGATCATCTCGGTCTGCGGCGAGTGCTCTGCGAAGCAGCGCGACAGGCCGGTCATGGTGCCGGAGCTGCCGCAGCCGAACACGATGGCGTCCAGTTGGCCGTCCATCTGGCGGAGGATCTCGGGCCCGGTGCCGAATTCGTGCGCCGCCGGATTGTCCGGATTGCCGAACTGGTTAACGAAATAGGCGCCCGGCGTTTCGCGCGCGATCCGCTCGGCCAAGTCCTGGTAGTACTCTGGGTGCCCCTTCGCCACGTCGGAGCGGGTCAGGATGACCTCGGCGCCCATCGCCTTCAGGTTGAAGATTTTCTCCCGGCTCATCTTGTCCGGGACCACCAGCATCAGCTTGTAGCCCTTCTGCTGGGCCACCAGGGCCAGGCCGATGCCGGTGTTGCCGGCCGTGCCTTCCACCAGGGTTGCACCGGGCTTCAGGTCGCCGCGCTTCTCGGCGGCCTCGATCATCGACATGCCGATGCGGTCCTTGATGGAGCCGCCGGGGTTGGCGCTTTCGAGCTTCAGGTAGAGGGTGCAGAGCCCGGTGTCGAGGCGCTTGGCCTGGACGATCGGCGTGTCGCCGATCAGTTCGAGTACGGAAGAGTGGATCGCCATGCGGCCGTGCATCCGGTGCGGTACAGGCCGGGATTATCGCATTTGGGTGGCGCGGACGGCGACGGCCGACGAGGAGGCCGTCGCCGCCCGCGACAAGAAAGTAGCGGGGCAGGCGTCAGTGCGGCTTGGCGTCGTAGATCCGGAGCAATCGCTCCTTGGCGTGCAGCTTCTCGCGCTTCATCTGTCCGAGGCGTTTGTCGTCGATGGGCAGCACACCCAGTTCGGCGTCGGTGACCTTCTTGTCCAGCTCGCGATGGCGCTGGTAAAGCTGCTTGAACTCCGGATCGGCCTTGATGAGTGCATCGATTTCGGCCTGCGGTTGACCTTCGAACATGATCGTTACCTCCTTCAGCGGAAATACGAACGCCCCGGCCTCTGCAGGCACGGGGCGTTGGCTTGGGAGCGGAGCATCTGGCCGGCACCGCGGGCACCTCCCACCGGAATGCCCGCTGCAGCTTGGCTGCCGGCGGGGGTCTCCTGCGGAGTCGGTACGGGCGTCATCGGGTCGATTCTCCGGTGAGCCAAGCGACAGGGATCGCTTGGGTATACGACCCTACTCCTCACTGCCGGGCTCGACAAGACCCGTCGCAAGCGGTTGATTTGAAAGGATTCCGCCCGTAAGCGGAGCATTCAGGCCCGCCTCGCAGCCGCCTTGCGCGTTCGTACAACCCCATGATTTACATGGGGATATCAATGCGTGATGACGACCTCCAGCGCGCGCGCCTTGCTGCCGGTGCCCTTGCCCGCGCTCTGCAGGCGCGACTTGGGTACGCCGGCCGCCATCAAGGCATCACGGAGCGCATCGGCGCGCCGCTGTCCGGGGGTCTGCTTGTCCCCGAAACCGTCGATGCGGGCACGGGCTTTCGGGTTGGCCTGCAGGTAGGCGGCGAGCGCGCTGGCGCTGGACGCGCCTCCGGCGGACAGCTTCGCCGAACCGGCGGTGAAAACATCCGCGCCCAAGGTGAAGACCTCCCCACGAGTCTCAAACTTCGAGGCCGGCAGCTTGGCGCCCGAGACCAGTTCCGCCTCCTCGCGGGCAAGCTTCAGCTCGCGCTGACGGGCCGCACTCAACCGATTCGCCTGCTGGCCCGCAACGGTATCCAGCGTGGTTTCCGCTTCCTGACGCGCCAAGGCCTCGGCTTCGGCGGCCATGCGGAGACGTTCGGTTTCCTCGGCCTGGATCTGCGCCTGCACACGCAGACGTTCCACCTCGAGGCGCGCGCGCTCGGCTTCGCGACGGCTCGCCTCCACCAGCAATTCGCTGCGGGTGCGGTCCAGCCTGTCAACTTCGCGGCGGGCGGCCTGCGTACGTGCGGCGATCTCCGCGATCTCCACCCGGCGTTCCGCCACGTACTGGGCGGTCTCGCGCTGGCTGCGACGCGCCTTGTCGAAGGCGGTGATGGCCTGTTGCGCCCGCAACTTTTCGTAGGCCGCCAGTTCCCCCAGCGCCGGATCGGCATGCAGGGCCGACAACCGCTGGTTGAGCTGCAGGACCACCGGATTGTCGGCCGCTGACACGGTGACGGAGCCCAGCATGAGCATCAGCCCCAGCGCGCCGGTCCGGATCACCCTGCTGGACGCCCTCATCGCCCACCCTCCCCGCCGATCTGGCGTTGCAGGTCGGCAATCTCCGCTTTCCGCTGCGCGACTTCGGCTGTCGCCACCGCCTCCAGGCTGCGGGCACGCGCAAGATCCGCGTCCACCGTGGCCCGCAGGGCAAGATCCAGCGCGTCCTTCTTGTCGCGCGCGGCATGCGCAGCCTGCGCCTGCGCCAAGGCCTGCCTCGCTGCCTCCAGCGGCTGCGGGGCGTACTGGTCCGCATCGGCCTGGTCCGCGCGCTGCACTGCCTGCACAGCGGCTTCCAGTTCAGGGGGCAATGCGCTCTGGGCCAGTGCAGGCCCGCCGGCCACGGCCAGTGCTGCTACTGCGGCCGCCATCACATGCAGGGGCCGGCGGAAGTGTGAGAAGCTAACTGTCATTGGGGTGCCGTGACGTTGAGGGGTGCGCGCGGCCATTGTCGGAAGCCTTTGGCGCCGTTGCAACGTCGCGCCGCGCATCTTGGGAGCTTTGCACATGGACATCGGCTATTTCCTGAAGCTGATGACCGAGAAGAACGCCTCGGACATGTTTCTCACCACCGGGGCGCCGGTGTACATCAAGATCGAGGGCAAGCTCTATCCCTTGGGCAATACCGGCCTGCCGCCGGGCATGGTGAAGAAGATCGCCTATTCGCTGATGGACGAGGGCCAGGTGCCTGTGTTCGAGCGCGAACTGGAGCTCAACATGGCCATCGCGCTGCAGGACGCCGGGCGCTTCCGCGTCAACGTCTTCAAGCAGCGCGGTGAGGTGGGCATGGTGATCCGCGCAATCCGCAGCGTGATCCCCAGCATCGAAGAGCTGAACCTGCCGCCGGTGCTGAAGGACATCATCATGACCCCGCGCGGGCTGGTGTTGATTGTCGGCTCCACCGGTTCGGGCAAGTCGACCTCGCTGGCCTCGATGATCGACTATCGCAACACCACCAGCACCGGCCATATCCTCACCATCGAGGATCCGATCGAGTACCTGCACCGGCACAAGCAGTCGATCGTCAACCAGCGCGAGGTCGGCCTGGATACGCACGCGTTCCACAATGCGCTGAAGAATGCGATGCGCGAGGCGCCGGACGTCATCCTGATCGGCGAAATCCTGGACGCCACCACGATGGAGGCCGCTATCGCCTTCGCCGAGACCGGCCATCTGTGCCTGGCGACGCTACACTCGAACAACGCCGACCAGACCATCGAGCGCATCCTCAACTTCTTCCCGGAAAGCGCGCACAAGAACGTATTGATGAACCTGGCGCTCAACCTGCGCGCCGTCGTATCCCAGCGCTTGGTGAAGGGTACCGACGGACGTCGCATGCCGGCGGCGGAAGTGCTGATCAACACGCCGATGATCCGCGACCTGCTGCGCCGCGGACAGGTACACGAGATCAAGGCCGCCATGGAGGAGTCACTGGAGGAAGGCATGGAGACCTTCGACCAATGCCTGTTCCGCATGGTCAAGGAGGGCCAGATCGAGCAGGAGGAAGCGCTGCGCGCAGCGGACTCGCGCGACGGCCTGGCACTGAAGTTCCGCCTGTCCGAAGGCAGCAAGGGCGAGCACGACCCTTACGCCGACTACGACACCGGCAACAGCAGCTCGCCGCGCATCACGCACGGCTTCGGCTGATCGCGCCACGGCGACGGCGAAGCACAAAAAAGGGCGGAGAACCGCCCTTTTTCATTTATGCATTTGCGTCAGGCTGGTTTTCCGGGCGCGCCTGATCGAAGGCCGGCAGCGCCAGGCAGGCCTGCTCGATGCGGACGATGGCCGGAAACGCCGCCAAGTCCACGCCAAAGCGACGCGCATTGAACACCTGCGGCACCAGGCAGCAATCCGCCAGACCCGGCGTCTGCCCGTGGCAGAACGCGCCGGTTGCGGCATCTTCGGTGAGCAGCGACTCGACCGCCGCGAATCCTTCGACGATCCAGTGCTTGACCCATTCGTCGCGCTCGGACTGCGGCACGTTCCAGGTGCCGTCGAAATACTGCAGCACGCGCAGGTTGTTGAGCGGATGGATGTCGCAGGCGACCATCTGCGCCAGCGCACGCACGCGTGCACGGTCGCGCGCCGTCATCGGCAGCAACCGGGGGGAAGGCCAGGCTTCGTCGAGGTATTCGAGGATCGCCAGCGACTGTCGGATCACGCGCACGCCATGCTGCAGCGTGGGCACCATGTGCTGGGGATTCTTCGCGACGTAGTCCGGATTGTGCTGCTGCCCGCCGTCACGGACCAGATGCACGGGCACCGTTTCGTATGGCAGCCCTTTCAGGTTCAGGCCAATGCGCACGCGATAGGCGGCACTGGAGCGCCAATAGGAATACAGCCGCAGTTGCTCAGCCATGCAAGCCGCCTCCCGCGGTTTGCCCCTTCGATTGCCTGGAATACGCGTCCATGTCTGCCTCGAGCCTTCCTTTGTTCACACTGGGCCCGCGCGCGCCATCAAGGCAAGGGCTGCGGCTCCATCCTTTGCTCGATCACACCAAAAATGGAATGGCCGTCACGATCCTTCATTTCGATGTGGACGACATCGCCGAACTTCATGAACGGCGTCGAGGGCTTGCCGTCACGCAGGGTTTCCACCGTGCGCTGCTCAGCAAAACACGAGGCGCCCTTGGACGTGTCCTCGTTGGCGATGGTGCCGGAACCGACAATCGTGCCCGCCGACAGCGGTCGGGTCTTGGCCGCATGCGCGACCAACTGGGCGAAATCGAACTGCATGTCCACGCCGGCCTCGGGTGCCCCGAACCAGTTGCCATTGATGTGCGTCACCAGCGGCAGGTGAACCTTGTTGTCGCGCCAGGCATCGTCCAACTCATCCGGGGTTACGAACACCGGTGACAGCGCCGAACGCGGTTTGGATTGCAGGAAGCCGAAACCTTTCGCCAGTTCGCCCGGGATCAGGTTGCGCAAGGACACATCGTTCACCAGACCGATCAGCTGGATGTGGCCGGCTGCCTGTGCGGGCGTGACCGCCATCGGTACGTCGTCGGTGATGACCACGATCTCCGCTTCCAGATCGATGCCATAGTCTTCGCTGACTACTTTCACCGGATCGCGCGGACCATGAAAGGCGGCGCTGGTGGCCTGGTACATCAGCGGATCCGTGTAGAAGCTCGCCGGGACCTCCGCGTTGCGGGCGCGGCGGACGCGCTCCACGTGCGGCAGGTAGGCGCTGCCGTCGACGAACTCGTAGGCCCGCGGCAGCGGCGCGGCCAGCGCCTGCATGTCGATGTCGAACGCGCCGTCGGCGTCGCCGGAATTCAATGATTCGTACAGCGCGTTGAGACGCGGCGCGGTGTTGCTCCAATCCTCCAGCGCGCGCTGCAACGTCGACGCGATGCCGGTGGCGCGCACGCCGCGGGCCAGATCACGCGACACCACGATGAGCGTACCGTCGCGACCACCTTCTTTCAGGGAACCCAGCTTCATCGGAACTCCAGATGCCGGCGCCCACGCGCCATGGTTTCAATTGTAACGAAATACGCGCACCGGTCAGCCGGCGGCAGGATCGCCCTGGAACCCGTCCTTGCGGAAGGTAAGCACCAGCGTATCGCGATGACCCTGCTCGTCCAGAGGCTGGATGGGGGTGGATTCGTGGATGACGCGCTCGTCGTCGAGGAACAACAGCGACCAGGGCGCCTCGAGCGTAAAGCGTTGCCCGTCGGGCCCGGCGGCGGCGAACACCCGGGTTTCACCGCCTTTTATGCCCTGCCGATCCAGCAACAGTACGGCGACGAAATCCACGCCATCGCGATGCGCGCCTTCCGGGGTCGGCCGGCCGATGCCGTCGGTGGTATCGATGCGGAACTGGTGCGCCTCGACGTACCACGGGCGTTCGCCCTTCAGTGCGGAGCACCAGTGGCCCAGTCCCAGCAGCAATTGCCTCCAGGCTGGATTCGAAGCGACCATCGTTTCGATCGGCTCGAACCAGCGCTGCATGCCGCCATGCAGCGCGTTGTAGTCCAGCGACTGCCAGTGCGCGCGGTGCGGTGCCTGCTGCACGCAGTCGCCATCCACAACGAAGCAGGAGTGGCGACGACGCCGATAACGGCCGCCATCCTTGAGGTAACCATCCACCTCGAGCCGATTCCAGCTGGGTAGCAGGGCATCGAGCGATTGGAGGTCCGCCTCGACGGCGTCGGCCATGGCCCTCGGCTCGAGCACGGCGTAGCCACGCTCCTGCACGCGGCGCACGGCCTCGTCGGCGGGGCAGAACGGGGGTTGGAACATCGCGACCATCGGCATGAGCCCTCAACGCAAAAACCCGCCATAGGCGGGCTTTGCGGATGTCCGTAAGGACGTCGAATTGGCAGCCCCGGAAGGATTCGAACCTCCGAATGCCTGAGTCAGAGTCAGGTGCCTTACCGCTTGGCGACGGGGCTGTATAACCAGTGGCGCGTAGTGTAACGCGTCTGTTAGCGCTTGGAGAACTGCGTGGCGCGACGCGCCTTGTGCAGACCGACCTTCTTGCGCTCGACTTCGCGCGCATCACGGGTCATGAAGCCTGCCGTACGCAGTTCCGACTTCAGCGTTTCATCGTATTCCACCAGCGCGCGGGCGATGCCGAGGCGGATGGCACCGGCTTGGCCGGTAGTGCCGCCGCCGGTCGTGGTGACCTTGATGTCGAACGTTTCGGTGTTCTTGGTCAGCTCCAGCGGCTGGCGCACGATCATGCGTGCAGTCTCACGGCCGAAGAACTCGTCCAGCGGACGGTCGTTGACGGTGATGTTGCCGGTGCCCTTGCGCAGGAACACGCGGGCGGTGGAGGACTTGCGACGGCCGGTGCCGTAATTCTGAGTGATAGCCATGATTAGATGTCCAGGACCTGCGGCTGCTGAGCGGCGTGCGGATGATTCGGGCCGGCGTAGACCTTGAGCTTGCGATACATATCGCGGCCCAGCGGGCCCTTCGGCAGCATGCCCTTCACGGCGGTCTCGATGACGCGCTCCGGATGGCGCTCCAGCGCCTGCGCCAGGGTCTCGGTCTTCAGGTTGCCGATGTAGCCGGTGAAGCGGTGGTACTTCTTGTCGGCCAGCTTGTTGCCGGTGACGTGGATCTTCTCGGCGTTGATGACGACCAGGTAGTCGCCGGTATCAACGTGAGGGGTATAGACGGGCTTGTGCTTGCCGCGGAGGCGGCGGGCCAGCTCGGTGGACAGGCGACCAAGGGTCTTGCCTGCTGCGTCGACGACGTACCAGTCGCGCTGGACTGTCTCGGACTTGGCGGTAAAGGTGCTCATGTGGATCTCGTGTGTCTGGTCGGGCGGATTCCGCGGTTTCCCGGGCGGAACTTTGCCACGCGTTGTGAAGGGTGAAACGGAAGAGGCGGGATTGTACGGGGCGAGGCCGCCACGCGCAAGTCGCCGGGGCGCCCCTGCCGGCACGCGCTGGACCGGCAGACGCCCGTGCGGCGAGCCGGCACAATGGCGGCATGAACGCACGGACCTTCTCTCCCCTGGATCATTGGCTGATGGAAGCCCAGCGCGGCCTGGACACGGTCTTTGGCAATCCGCCGGCCCATCGCCCCAACCCGGCCGGAGACACCCCCGAGGTTGCGCTCGATGCCGCCGAGCAGCGTCATGCCGCCGGCCTGATGCGCATCAACCATGTCGGCGAGGTGTGCGCGCAGGGCCTGTACTTCGGACAGGGCGCCGTCGCCCGCGACCCCGCGACGCGCGCCCACCTGATGGAGGCCGCCCAGGAAGAAACCGACCATCTGGCCTGGTGCGCCGACCGGCTGCGGGAGCTGGATAGTCGCCCCAGCGTATTCAACCCGCTCTGGTACGCCGGCAGCTACGCGCTCGGAGCCTTGGCAGGCCTGCGCGGGGATGGCTGGAGCCTGGGCTTCGTGGTCGAAACCGAGCGCCAGGTGGAAGCCCACCTGGACGAACATCTGGAAACCCTGCCCCCTGCCGATCTGCGTAGCCGGGAGATCCTGACCGTCATGAAGGCTGACGAAGCCCGCCACGCCGACCACGCGGAACAGGCCGGCGCACGCACCCTGCCCGCCCCGATCCCGTCACTGATGGCCGGTGCCTCCAAGTTGATGAAGGCCGTCGCCTATCGGCTGTAGAGCGGAGCTTGCTCCGCTGCCTTTTCGGCCGGGCTTCGCGCGCCGGCCCCATGCAGAGCCGGGCAAGCTCGGCCCTACATTCTTCCGTGCGCCCTGCAAAGTGGGGCCGGCGCGATGGGCTTAAGCGGTCGTGCGCGCCGAGCACGCTACGACGCCAGCTTCAGGCCGATGATGCCCGCCACGATCAGGCCTATGCAGACGAGCCGCGCCGCCGTGGCGGGTTCCTGGAACAGCCACATGCCGACGAACGCCGTGCCGACGGCGCCGATGCCCACCCAGATGACATAGCCCGTGCCGAGCGGGATGTGCTTCAGCGCCACCGCCAGCAGCCAGAAGCTGGCGGCCGCCGCCACCGCGGTGATCACGCTGGGCACCAGCCGGCTGAAACCCTCCGAATATTTCAGGCCCACGGCCCACACCACTTCCAGCAGTCCCGCCAACACCAGATAGACCCACGCCATACGTCACCTCCTCAGGTTGATTGCCCGGGCCATAACGCGAAACGGCCCGGAACTCGCGTTCCGGACCGCCGTCGGTCCTGATGCGCGGCTCGCGCCGCGGGCGGGTCGTCCCGCCATGTGCGTGGGCAGACTAGCGCAGGCCACCCGAACCGGATGTAACCCGCGCAGGCCGACAATCCGTCATTCCGGCAGGTTGCGCCCGTGATAAAGCTCTTCGATCTCCCGCTTCAGGCGCGCCTCGATCTTCATGCGCTCCTTGAACGACAGGTTCTTGGCCTTCTCCTCGAACAGGTAGTTGTCGAGGTCGAACTCCTTCAGGTGCATCTTCGTGTGGAAGATGTTTTCCTGGTAGACGTTCACGTCGAGCATCTCGTAGCGCGACTTGATGTTCTTGGCCAGGAAGTCCTGGATCGAATTGATCTTGTGGTCGATGTAGTGCTTCTTGCCCTTCACGTCGCGAGTGAAGCCGCGCACGCGGTAATCCATGATGACGATGTCGGATTCCAGGCTTTCGATCAGGTAGTTCAGGGCTTTCAGCGGCGAGATCACGCCGCAGGTCGCCACGTCGATGTCGGCACGGAAGGTCGCGATGCCGTTGTCCGGATGGGTTTCCGGATACGTGTGCACCGTGATGTGGGACTTGTCCATGTGGGCGACCACCGCGTCGGAGATGATCTCCTTGCCCGCATCCTTCTTGTCGATCACCGGCTCCTCGGAGATGAGGATCGTCACCGACGCACCTTGCGGGTCGTAGTCCTGGCGGGCCACGTTCAGGATGTTGGCGCCGATGATCTCCGCCACATCCGTCAGGATCTGGGTCAGGCGATCGGCGTTGTATTCCTCGTCGATGTACTCGATGTACCGGCGACGCTCGTCCTCGGACGAGGCATAGCACACGTCGTAGATGTTGAAGCTCAGCGCCTTGGTGAGGTTGTTGAAGCCTTGCAGCCGCAGGCGAGGCAGGGGTTTTACCACGGCGGTGATCCCTCTTCGGGGGTGTCGGATGAGGGGGCGGATTATGCGCCATATGGGGTGACAGCGAAATGTCCGCGGCCGCGCGTCGGCGGGCCGCCGCAGGACTGGCCCAGCCCTTGCATGGCCTGCGTTTGCCGTGGGCCACGTATTCGGACTAAGCTTCCTGAATTACAAGCCGTGACCACCATGAGCCCAGGCATCCCCCTTTCAGCCCCTGCTCGCCCCGCCGCCAGCCCCCTGACGCCGGACAACGCCACGCTTGAGCGCTTCCTGGCCCACAGCCATCGGCGCCGCTACCCGGCCCGCGCCGACGTCTTCCGCCCCGGCGACCCGGCGGGCACGCTGTACTACGTGGTCAGCGGCTCGGTCAGCATCATTACCGAGGAAGACGACGACCGTGAGCTGGTGCTCGGCTACTTCGGTTCCGGCGAGTTCGTCGGCGAAATGGGACTGTTCATCGAGTCGGACCGCCGGGAAGTGATCCTGCGCACCCGCACCCAGTGCGAACTGGCCGAAATCAGCTACGAACGCCTGCACCAGCTATTCATGGGCACGCTCTCGGCCGATGCCCCCAAGCTGCTCTATGCCATCGGCGCGCAGCTCTCGCGGCGCCTGCTGGACACCAGCCGCAAGGCCAGCCGCCTCGCCTTCCTCGATGTCACCGACCGGATCGTGCGCACCCTGCACGATCTGGCCCGCGAACCGGAGGCGATGAGCCATCCGCAGGGCACCCAGTTGCGCGTCTCGCGCCAGGAACTCGCCCGCCTGGTGGGCTGTTCGCGCGAGATGGCGGGCCGTGTACTGAAGAAGCTGCAGGCCGATGGCTCCCTGCATGCGCGCGGCAAGACCGTCGTGCTGTACGGCACCCGCTGACCCCGCCAGGTGTGCGGCCGGCCCGACGAGGCCTGCCGCCTTCAGGACTGCAGCCGCAGATCTGCTCGATATCCGCAATGCATTGCTTGGCCAGGCAGATGATGTCGCCACGCCGATGATCCGTCAGGGCTATTCCTGCCCTTCGCTCGAAGCCATTCTGCGCATCCACGCCATCGCGGCCGATGCCTCCCAGGTCCTGCTGCTGGTCCGCCGACATGACCGTCCCGTGGTTGCCGGGACTGCACTTCATGTACGCCCTGCCGCTCGGCTTACCCATCTGCTGGATCACCATGCTGGTGATGTACCCGGACTGCCCATGCTGCAGCATGGGCTGGCGCCTGCGGCGCGACGCCACGCACCGTACACGCCACGCTGGTTGCGTGCAGCGTGAACCGACCATCGCCCTGTACCGCTTCGATGCCCAAGCGCTCGACCGCGCCTTCCGGCTTGGCTGACACCTCGCTGCGTTTCAGCAGAACGCTGGGCGCAGGTGAACAGGGGCGCCAGGCGGCCACGTTCGGGTGCCCGGAGCCGTCCACGACGCCGGTGCGTTCCACGAGATGGCGGACCGGGCCACGCGACCCGATCCGCCATCCTGCTTCGCCGTCAGCGGGAAGGGCCGGTCTGGTCGCGTGGCTGCACGGTCTGCTGATCGGTCACGGCCTGTTCTTTCTGCCACCCCTGGCCTGCGGGCGTCTTCAGGTAGTCGTCCAAGGCCTGGCGCATGGCGCGATCGTCTCCACCGTGCATGGCGGAGAACATGCGGTCGACGAACGAGCGTTGCGCATCTTCATTGCGCGCGCCCTGGGGTGAGGCACCCATATCCGCCGGACTGCGAGCCGCATCACGCGTCGCGGCAGCGATGGCCTCGCGGGAGCGGT
This sequence comes from uncultured Pseudoxanthomonas sp., assembly GCA_966210745.1. Lineage (GTDB taxonomy): Bacteria > Pseudomonadota > Gammaproteobacteria > Xanthomonadales > Xanthomonadaceae > Pseudoxanthomonas_A. The sequence continues at coordinate 102,380 of CBIHLJ010000002.1, read as the reverse complement.
CGCCGTAAACGCCATCCACCTTCAATCCCTGATCGACCTGGAACGTGCGCAGTGCGTGCTCGGTCTGGGGACCGAATTTGCCGGACGTGGTCTCCAGTGGCTTGCCATCGGCGCCCCGATAGCCGAGCTGATTGAGCTGCTGCTGCAGTTCGCGTACCGATGCCCCCGATGCTCCATCTCGCAACGCCTCGGGCGCGGTCGATCGTGCGGGTACCGCCGCGTCGCGCTCGGCGCCGCGCAGGTGCGGCATCGGATCGACCTGCCGGCCGTCCCGCCACATCTCGAAGTGCAGGTGTGTGTCGCCCTGGGCAGGCGTATTGCCAGTCCTGCCCATGGTGCCGATCTGCTGCCCGGCATCCACGCGCTGACCGTTTCGCACGCTGAACTCATCCAAATGGAAGTACTTGGTCAGCGTGCCGTCGTCATGCCGAACGTGCACGGTATTACCCGCCGCACCGTTGTTCGGCCGCACCACCACCGTTCCGCTCGCGACGGCCACCACGGGGTCGCCGACATCGCCCTGGATGTCGATGCCGCCATGGCGCCGGCCGCCACTGCGTGGCGTGCCGAACTCGCCGCGCCCCTCGCGTGCCTTGTCGGCTTCATTGATGTCACGATTGCCCGGCGTCGGCCAGGCCAACCCGCCATCGCGCTGTTGCGTTTCCCCCGACTGGGCACGGTTGCGCCCCTGCTCTGGCAACGCGAGTTGCTGCGCGATCGCCTCGCGCGTTCGTGCATCGGCCGTCCCAGTGGCTTCAAGCTGGTTAGCCACCTGGAAGGCACGGACCGCTTCCTGTGTCTTGCCGCCGTAGATGCCCGACCGCGTTTCCAGTTCCGCGCCCTGTCCGTCGCGGAACCCGAGCTGGTTCAGCGAGGCTTGCAAGGCGCGCACCTCTTCGCCTCGCTCGCCGTTCTGCAGCACGCCATCGGCCAACGGTAACGTCCGCTCGCGGGCACCGGGACCCGGTTGGCTGGCGTGGATGCCGCGCTCCGGAATGTGGATGGCGGCGTACTTGCCGTTCCAGTACTGCGAGAACGTGGTCGCGAGCTCGCGATCATCGAGTCCGCGCAGCTCGGCGGCCGAGTGGCCGGTCAGACGCTCCACATCGCGCGCACTGATGTTGTTGAGGATGTTGCGTCGCGTGTCGTCGCGCGAGAACTCGCCGTTCGCGATCGCGCTCTGGATGGACGCATAGCCCGCCGCCCCCTGCTGATGCGCGAGATACAGATCCAACCCGCTGGGCATTTCCTGCCCGGAGAGAAAATCATGTCCGCTGCGCGACTGCCGGCGGGTGATGTCCGCCAGGTTGTCACCGTAGAGGTCGGCGGCGGCACGCGTACTCGCCGCCGGATCGAACTCGCGCCCCGCGATGCCGTACTGCTCCGCCGTCCTTGGCATGAACTGGAAGAGTCCCTTCGCGCCGCTGGGATTGCTGGCATCGGGATTGAAGCGTCCACCGGTCTCGATGTAGGCGAACCGCAGGAAATCCTCGCGGGGAATTCCGCTCGCCTGCGCCTGTCGTTCGATGATGTCGAGGATCTGATCACGCGTGTACTCACTGGCCATCGTTGGCTCCTTTGCTGATGTACGCGACCCGTGGGTCGCAGGACGTCAACCGGGCCCCTCCGTGGGCCTGATGCATGTCGGTCAACTGGAAGTCGGTCTATTGCTTGTAGCTTCCGCTTGTTTCGTCGAAGGTGTAGATCACGCTGTCTGCCTCCGTCATGTCGCGAATCTTGCCGGGAGACGCAATGGTGGTTCCCTTGGACGACACCTTCAGCTTTGGCAGGCCATCGCCTGCCTGCTCGAACGCCAGCGTCCCGGTGGCAGCGGCACAAGGCATCACCTGCCCGCCGTCGCACGCGGCGCTGTTGTCTTCGCTGACCGGGATGCCGCCCACATATCCCCATTGCCTGAAACCCAGTTTGTCGACGCTGCCAGGGTCGAACAGGAACAGGCTGAACATGCGCACGTCGGTGCCGTCCGTGAAATCGCGTGTCGGCACCGCGAGCAGGTAGCGTCCATCGCGGGTTTCATACGAGAGCGCCTTTCTCGAATCGTCGATCTCCTCGGGCCGCCCCATCCTGCCGAACTCCCCGACATAGCCATCGGTATCCGGCTTCGACCACTCCTGCTTGCCGTCCTTCTCGACGCGCGTGAAAGTCGCCTGCGAAATAGCGACGCGTTCCGGATCCATCATGCCGTCGTCGCCGTCCGGGCCCTCGCCCTGGGTCTTGGCGCCGAAGCCGGTGAAGTAATGCTTGCCATCGAGATCGAACTCGTGGCCGTACCAGTAGCTGACGGTGGCGCCACCATCGATCTTGTAACTGACCGCCCCGTCGCCGTCGCGCTGGTAGATGAAATACAACACGCTGTCCGCGGAGGGCGGCTTCAGCTCTGACATGTCTTCTTCCTTATTCTGGGGGGACGTCGCCTGCTCCGTGGTATCCGCACTTCGCTGAGCCGGTGCATCGCAACCGCCAAGGATGACCGCCATCGCGATCATGAGCAGGGGGGAAAGGACCTTCATGCGCTGCAACCTCATGTGGACGACTCCATGAAAAGGGCGTTCATTCGCAAGCAGCCCGGCCGCATCAATGGCGGATGGGCGTGTTTTCCGGCCGGCCGCCGCCTTCCCATCGACCCGAATCAATCGCTTTCGGACAGACCGACTTGTATTGGGCGAACGAGAGCGTGTCGTCCTGCGTCCAATCCTTGCCGTAGGGATTCGGCGGCCGACAATAGGGCATCAGCATGAAAGCGCCTGTGAAAGGTGGCACGGGCTTCCAGCACGGCATCGGATTCTTCCTGACATCCTGACCCTGTGTGCAGAACACGAACGGGTCGTCCATGCGGTAGTACACACGCTGGTAGTAGCCGTCGGACTGGGCGCTGAGGTCGAACAGCACGACCAGTCCCAGCAGAATTCCAACTTTGATCGCCTTCTTCATCGTCGTACTCCTTATAGGCGGAGGCCTGTCGAAAGCCCTCCGGACACACTCCATCTCATCGCGCCATCTGGGGCGTGGACGGGGTAATGGCTTCGCGTTGCACGGCATCCTGCGCGGGCAGCTGTCGCGGAATCTCGTCCTGGCGTTCGTGCCCCCGGGCAAGCCATGCCTGACCGAAGTCGGATGCCTGCAGCTCTTCCTGCGCGGCGCGCAACGCACCGGGGTCGCCCGTCTGCGCAGCCTTCAACAGGCGCTCCACTTCCGACGATGGAGAACGCGCGTCCGACCGGAGAGGCGGATGGAACGGGAAAGACTCGTCCCCGACCTCCCGCCCTGCACGGGCGCGTTCGTTCGCGCTCTTCGCGGTCGCAGCCAGCGCCCCCCATTCCGATAGCGGCTGCGCCTGGCCCGCCCGTTCCTCGCGCGCAGCGGGCTCTCCCGGCAGGATTGGGCCGCGCGCGGCATCGAACCCGTCGCGCAACGCGCCGAACGGGCCGCGGGAAATCACGGTGATACCGCGGCGCAGATCCTCCACATCGTTCCGGTAGCCGGCGATCGCGCGACGGTTCTCTTCCGCAAGGTCACTCGCGCGAGGGTCGTCCAGCACGGAGCGGTCTCGCGCGCCCTTGCCATCGACCGGGAGGAAATGGTGCATCGAATGCGAGCCCAACGAGGCGCCTGCAGCCAGAAAAGGATTGTCGGGCGTGACGACATCGAACAGCCGGTTGTTGTGGTAGCCGGAAGCCTGCAAGGTGGCTAGCTCCTTCTCGGTGGCATAGACCTTGACCGATCCGTAGTGTGGACTGGCCGCGCTGACGGTATCGGCCGCCATCACGTGGTTGAGCACTTTATCTCCGCCTTCAGGGATGCGGCGGTCTAGACTGGCCGCGCCATACGCATTGAACGTCTCACCGCGCAGATCGAAGTGATGCGCCGTGATCTGAGCCAGCGTTCCACCGAGGGAGTGGCCGGTGACGGTGACTTCCGGGGCGGCCTTTCCGGGCTGCATCCCTTCTTGCCTGGCCAAAGCGACAGCACGCCTTGTCAGTTCGATCGCCTCGTTGGCCTGCGGGTTGATCCGGCTCAGCACCATCGAACCGTCGGTGACGACGCCATCCTTCCATATCTGCTCGGTGCCACGATGAGCGACCACGATCTCCCCGCCGTCAACCCGCTGATAGATCGTGCCTTGATATCCGGTCTTCTTGCTGTCGACGTGCTCAAGGATTTTATAGTCGACACCCTCGATCGTGACCCTCTCTTCCTCGCCACTCGGACGGATGCCTGCAGACCGATCCCGATAGGAATCATCCGCAAGTCCTGCATAGGCTTGCGACCCAGAACTCATGGCGCGGCCTCCTCAGAATTCAGGGTGATCGTGAAGAACTCTCCGCGCTTATCCGAAGGGACACTATCGAGACTGGCTTCGCCAAATAGCGGATATGCACCGTAATCTTGGACACGTGGGTAACGCTCTTTCCAGAAGTACCTCGTATCGGATCCACCAGCAACAATGGACTCCGCGACAATACTGGGTACGAACCTGGTATCCCTTTCGTCATCCGTCGCCCGAAGCCGGACGCGCGCCTCCACAAACCCCCATCGGCATACACCGCGCCCGAAGTAATCCTCATCCAGCACCAGGTCGGCATACACCACGCCCCGATACTCGCTTTCGGATACACGAGTCAGCACGAAGGGCTCATTGGTGCTGATCCGGGGAAACACGCCCGCTATTGGAATCTTCTTCCCGCACTCGGACGAGTTCTCCACGGTGTACTGCGCTACTCCTTCGATGGAGGCGAACGGTCCAGGCGCGTCCTTCAATGTCATGGTGATGACGTAACCGCGCTTCGGCGCCGGATTGAGCTTCCGGAGGGGCTCACCTTCTTCGATTGGGGTATCAGTCGTAGTGTTCATATCCTGTCCTTGCGAACATGCGGAAACCGATAACAGCGCTGCGGGAAGCAGCGAACGCGCCATCGACCTAATGGTTAGACGCGTGCGTGCGCTGAAAGAGCGATCTGCAAGCCATGGCAGACGCGTCTTCATGGTGGCGTTACCGTGCGGCACGTGGCGTCGCATTCGAACCTGCCTGCGACGCGCACTGCCCCCGTAACAGCCTCGACATGTTAGGCGTATCCACTGGAGTTCACTCCCACGCGATCCAATCGTTGATCCGTCTGGTCATCCTCATAGTCCTTCTTGAGCGCAACCTCCCGCCAACAGCGGCCCCATGCCAGCGATCGGCCGGACCTTGGCGGAGACGATCCGTTCACCCTCGCTCACCAGCGCTATCTCGCATGCATACCTGTTTTGTCTCATCTCATTAGTATGGGATGAAGCACGGGTCTTCCACCAGCATCACGTCCGATGACGTTTCCGACGGGCCCAAGCTCATCCATATAGCGCTCGAGATGCCAGATTCCGACCCTTCTCCCATCGCCCTGCGTCTTTACGTGGAGGGGCTCACCAAAAGATAAAGTGGCCTCACCCATGCTCCGTCCAACCCACTGCTTGGCTGCCATGTTCGCGGGAATGGATGCGCAGCCCGTTACTGCCATGCAACTCAATAGCGCGAATTTCCTGATATTCATTCAACATCCTTATTGAAGTGTAGGAGCGACCTTCAATTCACTAGCACCGGACTGGTGCAGTTCGAATAGTTAACTTTGCACTCTCGCCCATTCTGTTGCTTGCAGTACGCAAGCGCGACGCTTGACGCATCCTCCACGCTTGATCCATCTCGATACACAGCAGTGGAACTTCCCTGGATAAACTTCACAGGCTCTACAACAACCGCACAGTTGTTCTTGTAGTCAAAGATTGGCTTGCAGTTCACGCCCCCCATTCCTTCGCACTTTCTCATGGCTTCTCGGCGCGCCGCGCGACGACTGAACTGGCCCGTAGACGTACCAACATAGCCAGTAGTCACATCCTCGGCCATTGCGCCCCAAGTAAGCCGCCAGCGCGGGGCTGGAGATGGCGCGACACCTCCGCCCCCACTTGGCAAGCACTGCGAACTTCCAGGCGTTACGCCTTGCGGACACGCCATCTGAGCATTTGCCGATACGGCAAAGAGTGGCGCCAGGAACAAGGGCGCGAGGCGCAGCAAGCGATAGCTCATTGGCCCAATCATCCGTATGTCCTCTGCGGGGTCTGCGGGGCTGCAACCGTCGTATTTGTGTTGGGTGCTACTGCTGGCGCTGGCGCACTGGGATACAGCACGCCTGGCTGCCCAGAACTTGGCTGAGCCGCCTGCGCCTGTCCGAACGCGTTGTACGCCATGAACTGACCGATGGTGCCCTGGAAGAACGTGGCCGCCATCGGCGGAACCGTAATGAGGAACAGTGTCATCAACAGGCCGAGGCCGCCTTGCTGCATCGCCATGCTGCTGATCCCTTGGGGCGAGGCTTCGGCTGCCAGGGCCGCAACGTATTGCGCGGCAAAGGACAGCGCCACGACACCCAGCAGCTTTGAGATCATCGAGACCGTGAAGCTCAGCACCGCCAGCGAGAACATGGTGCCGACCCCGTACCAGATCCACTTCTGGAACATGCCCTTGGTCTGCTCAAACCCCAAGGTCAGGATGAAGAACGGCCCGAGCCCCACAAACAGCGCCATGGCCATCTTGTACATCAACAGGATGGCGCCGCCCATCAAGGATGGCCCCGCGACGCCCACGCCGGTGAACCACATCGTCCGCGTCTTCGCTTCCTGCAAGGTTTCGTCGAAACTCGTGTAGAGCGCATCGATGGCGACCATCGCCAGTTCCATCTGCTGCAGGTTGTCGTCGATGGAGTCTTCGGGCCCCTCGTCGTCGCCCGTCACCAGTTGATTGATGGTGCGCGGCATGTCGTCGGTCAGCAGGTTATGGATGTTGCTGCTGCCCAGGGCGAACGTGGTCGCCACCGTGATGATCAGCACCCACTTCAACGACTTGACCACCAGTTCCATCATGAACTGGCGCGATTGGCCAGTCACGATCCGATAGCCCTGCAGCAATACCCAGAGCGTCAGCAGGACGAAGGCGATGCCTCCCACCCACTCGGCCATCTCGCCGAGCAGATTGTCCCGGAAAACGTTGATCTCTTCGTCCACCCAGTCGAACACGAGCCGGAAGAAAGCCCAGCGCTCGACCGCGCCCAGCGCCGCGCCCATGTCGCGCAGCAGCGCCGCCAGTCCGTTACCCAGTGAAGGCAAATCCACCATATTCATTCCTTCGTGCTGCCGCGACGCATCCTGCGTCGAAGCCAATATGCCGGGTCAGATCAATGACGACGCCGGGACTGCGCCGCATCCAGTGCCAACTTCAACGTACCGATACCCACCGCGCCGCCGATGAGGCCGCCCAAGCCGCCCCCGGTTCCCGCTGAGCTTCCCTTGCCCTCCAGGGCCTGCTGGGCCAGGGTCTTGCTGGCTTCCTGCAGGTAACCGATCCGGGCCACGTAGGCATCCATGTACGTCTGCTGCTGCTGGCGGTCTATCTCCATCTGCGACATCAGCAGGAGGATGCGGTTCGTGTTGTCCTGCAGCTTGCCGACTTCATGGCTCTGGATGTTGGCGCGCTGACGCTTCAGCTCGTCAAGATAGCGCTGGCGCTGCGTGGTTACCTCGTACATCTTCAGCGAGTAGTTGTACTTCGCCAGTTCGGTATTCACGATCTCCCGGCACAGCTGGTACTGCTGCTGGGCTATGCCGCTGGTGGCCTGCTTGCAACGATTATCCGCCGACATGTTCACGCCGCTCTGTGTAGGCTGTGCGTGCTGCAGCTTTTCCTCGGGCTCGGGCGCCGCCTTGCTGTCTTCGTTGTTGCCATTGAATGACTCGAACACCTGCTGCTGGTAGAGCTCGCGCAGGTTGCCGTTCACCGTGCCGTTGCCATTGCCCGTAGCGCTCGTCGTTCCGATGCGGCCGTTCATGTCCTGCAACTTGGTATTGGCGGCATTGTCGACCACGCGCCATTGGGCCTGCGCGTTCTCCGCCGAACCCATCCCCAGTACCAGGAGGACCAGGGTGATGTGGATGGCGCAACCTTGTGATGTCAGCTTGCTCATGGTGGAGTCCTCTGCGTTTCGCTCAGCGTTCGAGGCTGGAATGGGTAGGCCGCGCGGGACGCGGGTTGCTGGTACGTTCTTCGCGGGCAAGGGACGAGGCGGCGGCAGGCGTTTCCCGGCGGCTGCGCGAGCCCTTCCGTTCCTGCTGGAAACGTGGCAGCCATTGCTCCGGCAGCAGGTCCGCCTTGTCGATCTCGAGGCGCTGCGCCTCTTCGTCGACGATCCGATGCATGATCTCGATGTTGTCGGTGCTGGCCGAGATCACCGCCAGCACATCGTCCATGCCGCGCAGGTTGAGTTGGCACACCGTCGAAGCGTGCCCCTGCTTGACGAGGAAGCAGCGCGAACGCTCGTCCAGGCCCTTGATGACCTGGAACTCGGCATCGGTCAGCTTCAGGCCATCGATGTAATCTTCGCGGGACGCATTGGGATTCGGCAGCAGGATCAGCGTGGCGGTCTGCTCGATCAATGCGGCAGAAATGTCGCTCGCCAGCGCATCTTCCGGACTCTGCGTGGCGAAGATGCCCAGGCCATTCTGCTTCCGGATCGTCTTCTGCTTGTTCTTGGCGAAATCCTTGAGCGCGCCACCACCGTCGAGGATCTTCCAGAACTCGTCCATCACGTAGATGAGCGGACGTCCGTCGATCAGCTCCTCCAGCCGGTGCAGCAGGTAATTGATCACCGGCACGCGGATCTCGGCATTCTCGATGACGTCGGTGTAATCGAAGCCGATGATACTGGCCCGGTCCAGATCGATGGTATCCACGGGATTGTCGAAGACCCAGCCCAACGCGTTGCCGGCCGTCCACTTGCGCAGGCGCGCGTACAGGCCGTCGTCGCCCATGTTGGGCAGGCTCTTCTGGAAATTAGTCATCGAGCGCAGGTGGAACGGCATGTCGAGCATCGCCTCGACCGCACGGAACACATCCTCGTCCTCACGGGCGGTGTAATGCGTCTTGGCCGCCAGCACCTTGATCAACCCTGCGAGGAACTGCACGTTGGCATCCGTTCGCTCGCACTGGAACGGATTGAAGCCGGTCGGCTGGCCATTCTCCAGCGCCAGGTAGTTGCCGCCGCAGGCGCGCACGAAGATCTCGGCGCCGCGATCCTTGTCGAAGAAGAAGATGGTCGGCACCGGATCGAACTTCTGGACCTGGCTCAGCAGGAAGTTGATCAGTGCCGTCTTGCCGGTGCCCGACTTGCCGATGACCATGGTATTGGCGATCGCCTTCTCCCCCAACGAATTCTCGGCAGGATGCGTGGCGTGGAAGTTGAAGTAATAGGGCTGACCGTTGGTGGTCTGCAGCACGGTGACGCATTCGCCCCAGGGGTTGTTGTCCCGCTTGCCGGTAGCGAAGTTGTGCAGCGGCGACAGGCCCAGGAAGTTCAGCGAGCTGACATTCGCCAGCCGTGTCCGGTAGCGCCAGTTGCCGGGCAACTGCGAGTAAAAGGACGAGCACACCGCCAAGTCCTCCTTGGTCGAAACGAAACCGGCATTGGACAGCTCCGCGCGAGCCACCGCGACATTCTGTGAGAGGCGCGACTGGTCCTCCGCATATAACGTCATGAGGAAGTGGTACTCGCCCAGCACGAAGTTGCCGGAGGCGACCTGATCCATGGCGCCGTCCAGTTCCGCGATCTGGCTGACCGCCTTGTCACCGGACGAGATCATCATGCCCTTGGTGCGGTCCAGCACCTTCAGCGCGTCCTGTCGCCCCATCGGACTGAACGAATGGGTGATGACATACTCGAAGTCGAGGTACTTCAGCCCGTTGAGAATGCCGGGCCAGGTACCGTCGGTGTATTCCTTTATGTTGAGGATCGCGCCGAAATGGTTCTGTCCGTCGGGCGTACTGACCACGAAGTCACCGGTCTTTGACGAGAACATATGCCGGCTGACGGCGAGATAGTCGTAGAGTGGCGCCCGCAGCACTGGCACAGGCTCCGAGATACGGTTGAGCACGAAGCCGAAGAACTCCAGCGTCTCGGAAAAAACGCCGCCCCTGTCGGACTCGTACATGCCCAGCCTGACCGGCGCGTAGTCCTTCAGCACCGCCTCCACATTGCCAGCCAGTTCCATCAGCTTGGACACAGCCTGCTCCTGCTCGGCCTGCAGGCGAGGGATGTTCGCGGACTTCTCGACGAACTTCTTGCCCACCACGATAGGCCGGAAGATCATCGTGAGGTACAGCTCGTTCTGCATGATCTTCTGCGCGGATAGTGCGTCGAAGTAATCGTCTGACAGGGCCTGGTTGAACGTCTGGCCGAAGCGCGCACCGGAGCGGACGCGTCCGCGACGCCGCAGGTCGTGCACCCAGAACGCGACGTTGACGAAGTCGGGGGCCCGCAATGTCTGCAGCATCCGGTTGAATGTGTTGTGCCGATGCTCCAGTTCCCATTCCTCACGCCCTACGAAGGGCAGCCCGTCCATCCGCCAGGTCAGCAGGAAATCGCCACCCGTGGTCTTGACCACGTGCGGCGACACGTGGGCGGACAGGGGGATGAACTCGGCGATAGACAGGTCGGGCGCGAGCATGGGTTCAGTCCGGGATCGATTCGTCGAAACGCTTACGGTACGCATTGGGCGTGAAAACCCACATGCCTTCATGGTGGCGGAGGTTCCGGACCTTGGTCCGGAACTGCCATCTCAGCCCGAGCAACCGGAAGATCATCTCGTCGCGGCGCGCCATCTGCCGCATGATGAAGATGATCACCGGCAGCAGGGCCAGGAAGAACATGTTGAAGTAGAACGTGAGCAGCAGGCAGCCGCCCGCCCCGATCGTGAAGGGCACGTAAGGCACCCCCATGAACATGGGCGGGCGTGTGCAGCCCCTGAACAGCACGTTCTTATGCATGCTGCATCAGCATCTGGCCCACCACCATGGCCGTGGAGGTCACGTCGTCCGGCAGCAGCATCTTCGCGATCTGCGCCGCAGCACCAATCAGGAAACCGCCGACCAGCACCGGCGCCACGTCACCGATACGCTTCTGATTGAACGCGATCTGGTACCCCGCGAAGATCACGGCGATGGTGACGATGGCGATGGATGCCACGTTCAGCAGGGAATTTATGTTGGTAAAGAAGCTGGTGACGCGCCCCTGTGCGCCCGTTGCGTCCTGTGCAAGCGCGAGTTCGGGAAATGCCAGCGCGATGGCGGTGGCCATCATCACGATCAGGGCGGTGGATGCCTGCTTGGCTTGAGAAACATGCGTGTTGTTCATAGTCGACCCCAAATGGTGGTTGCAATGGTGGGTGGCACTTTCGCGTGCCGTTGAGCCATCCGTGGCGGGTACTGCTAGAAGACGAAAGCGTCATCCCTCCCGGATACCTGCACGACCTGCGGCGCCGGTGGCGTCGCGGTTGTGTTCTGTTGATAGGCCTGCACCAGCACGGGTGCGTCGGCCGACGGTTGCGCGATCATCGGCGCGGTGTTTGTCGCAGGTGCGGATGCGGGCGATGCCTTGGGCGCGCCCGCCACGGACATGGCGGATGCAGGCATGGCGTTTCGATCGGACCGCGCCTCCTCGATGCGACGCGCCACGCGCGACGAAGGTACGCTTGCGGCGTTCGTGCGAGCGGCAGTGCTTCGCCGCGCCCCGGTCGTGCGGTCGATCACCGGGATGGCCGGCGTGGTGTCGTCGCCGGTCTGGCGTTGCCAGGATGCGAACACCTTCTGCACGTAGCCATGGCGGTATCCGGTGATGAAATTTCCGGAGTAGTAGCAGCTGAAGGATTTCCCCCAATCCTGGCCAGACCGTGCATAGCATTCAGCCAGGATGCGCGAGCCCGCACGGAGGTTCGGGCAGACATCGAACGCCTTCTCGTAACTGTCCAGGCCTTGCCGCGCCAGGTTGTAGCGATTGACCTGCGCCAGCCCCAGCGAGAAGTTGTAGCCCCGCTCCTCAAGCATCCTCGCTGTGGACAAGGCTTCCGGAAGATTGCGCGGCTGCCGCGCCAGGCGGCCACCCACCACGCCGATGGCGTAGCGATTGAACGAAGACTCGACCTTCACCACGTGCTGCATGACCGTGGCGGGAACCGCCAGGTCGGTGCATCCCATCAGCTCCATGCCAGGCAACATCGCCTCACCCTCCTCCGTGCACGCAGGCAGGGCCGACACATCGCCGGACACCGCCCGCGTCCTTCTGCGACGACGCGTGCCATTCTCCTCGCACGGACGCCTCCAATGCGGACATCAACGAGTTGGGGCGCAGTGAATCCATGCAGGGCTCCAGTCAGGAAAGCGCGCGGGTGGGATCAAAATCGATGCCGGTGATGTAGCGGCGCCCGGCGTGGGCCTTGATGTGCACGACGATGTCGATCGTCATCTTCAACAAGCGCTTGATCACCTCGAACTCCAGGCCGGCACCTTCGGAAGACGCTTTCACCATCAGCGCCAGCTGATCCCATGTCTGCGCTGTACTGCCCGCGTGACAGCTGGTAATGGACCCGGGATGGCCCGAGGCGCAGTTCCGGATGAAGTAGAACGACTCGTCGCCACGCAGCTCCGCCAGGATGATGCGGTCAGGCTTCATGCGCAGGCAGGCCTCCATGCAGTTCTTCGCGGTGACGTTGCTGGCGCTCTGACCGCCCTTGGAATAGAGGAGGTGCACCACGTTCGGCTGGCGGATGAACAGTTCGCGTGCATCCTCGATCGTGACCAGCCGTTCCTGGTCGGGAATGTGGTTCACCAGCGATTTCATGAATGTCGTCTTGCCGCTGCCGGTCGCGCCGGCCACTACGATGTTCTTGTGGTAGTGCACCGCTTTCCGGAAGAACTCCGCGTAGTTGCGGCTGCGGCGCAGTTCCAGCAGTTCCTGGTCATGGTCACCGAGCGACTGCTGCTGCTCGAGGATCTCGTCGAAGAAGCCATCCTGTTCGTACTGCTCCAGGGTCTTGCTGAACTTGGCCGGCAAGCGGATGGTGATCGACACCTTGCCGGCATCGCAGGCCGGCGGAATCACGAACTGGGCGCGCTGGCCGGTAGGGAAGGTCAGCGACACCATCGGATCGATGTCGGTGATGCGCTGGCCCGTGTTGCTCTCGTTGACAACCGACGTGCAGAACTGCCGCGCGCGCTCGAACGTCAGCGTCGGGACGTCGGCCTTCAGCCAGCCGGCGCGCGCCGTTTCGAGGTAGAGCTCGCCCGGGCGATTGATGCAGATCTCGGTGACATCCGAGGAATGCATGTGCTCGCCGATCCCGAGCACCTGGTACTGGTAGTCCAGGAACTCGTTCGAAACGCGGGCGAGGGGTTCGTTCTGCGTGTCCATCGTGCCGCCTGTCAGCGCATCACCGCGGAGAAGTCGACATCCCGGGCCACGTAGACGTTGACGACGGTGCCCTGGTTGATCGTCACCGTCGGCGGGCGCGCCATGTTGCGGTCCAGCGCCATGTTGGCCAGGCGCTCCATGGTCCTGGCGGTATTGCTCTCGTAGGGGTTCTGGACAATCGCGCCGTTGACGATCGAGGTTTCCTGGGGACCATGCCTGGCGCCGGCGTACTTGAAGGCATCGCTCAGCATGCTGATCAGCAGCGCGGAAGAGATGCGCTGCGCCCAGTGCGCGGAATAATGGCCGGGATTTCCGGCGGCGCCCAGCATGTCGGTACCCGGGCTGCGCATGTTGACGTCCATGCCCGTGGGCGTGGTGATGCGGTCCCAGACGATCGCCGCGCGCTCGCCGATGATGGCATCGGAGTTGTAGCTTCCCATCACCTTCGAGCCACGCGGCAGCAGCAGGCGCTTGCCGTTGACGGAGTACACCGGCTCGGTCACTACGCAAGACGTGTAGCCCGGAACGTCAGTGATGACGCGCGATTCGAGCACGCAACGGATGTATGTGCCCCGGATCAGCAGGGTGTTGGGGTTGTAGAGCGGCTTGGCGCTGGTCATGCCGTCGGGCGGCTCGCGCGGCGCGGCTGGCGCCTGACCCATCAGTGCCGCGTACTGCGCCATGCCAGCATCCTGCTCGCCAGCCCCCGTGACAGCGTCGGGGTTGCCGGCGTTTCCGAACGTGCTGGCCATGTCGAGCATGCGGCGTTCGCGCAACGACGGCTCCTGGCTCCCGGGCATGCCGGACGGCATGGCCATCATCGCCCCCGTCGAAGGCGTCGTATCGTCCATCACCGGCAGCGGCGGCAGGTCAGGCTCGACCGGCAGCGGCGCAGCCTCGGGTGGCAACTCGGGCAGATCACGCGGCGCTGCGGGAATCACCACCTGCTCACCCTTGGGCTGCAGCGGTTCACCCTCCTTCGAGGACAGCCCGCCACTGAAAATCCAGAACACCACGAGCAGCAGCAATACGATGATGCCCGCCAGGAACAACAACGCCTTGCGGTTGAGCCGCTGCACGTCAGCGGAGCGCAGGTAGGGCGCGTTCGCATCCAGGTCAGGGTCTGTTGCGGGACGCGCGGTCTGATAGGGACTCTGAGGCGCCGCGCGCTCAGGGCCTGTGTCCGGATGATCGTACGGTGTCTGGTTCATCGTTCCGGGCTCCTGCGCAGGCCGACCACATTGTCGCCGTGGCGGATGACCAAGTAGGGGTATGTGCCATGCACGACGATGGTGTCGTCCTGCACCGTCGAGTTGACGACGAACTCTTCACCCCCCTCGCTGTCCCGCGCGAACACCACGGGGAAATTGCCGCTGGGGAAGCGCGTGCGGTCCCCCATCCGGATGTACGTGAAACGGCGATCGTCATAGACCGTCGTCGGCACCAGCCATGTGGGTCCGCGCTTGCGTTGGGCGTAGTCGTAGTTGAAGTGATAAGCGCGGTCCGGCTCGACGTCGGTGCTGAGCTCCGGCGCGACTTCCTGCGGCTTGTTGGTGGCACCGGCGAAGCTGGTGTCCCCGGGATAGGCGAACTTGATGCGGTATTGCACGCCTGCCGCGCGCGCCTGGTCCAGCACGCGCCAGTCCGTGGCCACCACCTTGAGCTCGAAAATGTAGGAGTGGGCCGCCGTACGCACCAGCAGGTTGGTATCCACGTCGACATTCTTCGGCTTCAGATAGAACACATTGCCGCGGCGGCTGATGTCCCATCCCCCGCTGAAGCCGGTGCTGAAGTCCAGGATCTCCTCGTGCGGAGAGAGCTCGATCTGGGTCGTGATGCCGAGGCCGGTGCGCACCGGGTAGACCTTGTCCGGCGCGTAGGTGTACTCCTCGATCACCTGTGCCATCGCCGGCCACGTCGTGAGCAACAGGCCAATGACGGCCAAACGCAGCGCGTCCTTCCACCTCATCGTTGGGGCACTCCGGGTCCATTCTGGGTTTCCGACTGCTCCGCAGGCTGCGGCGCTGTCGATACGTCGTTCTCGTTGGGTGCGGCGACGGCTCCGTCGACCCCGACGGCGGCAGGGTCCGCGGCGGGTGCCACAACGGGCTGTGAAGGTGGCGCCGGCACGGCGGGCGGCGCAGGAAACTCCCGCTCCGGTACGGTCGCTGCAGCGAAGTCGTCATCCACGCGATAGTTGGTGACGCGGAATCCAAGGGGATTCAGCAGCCGGTCCTCTTCGCCCAGGCGGAGATCGGGGTTATAGGTGAACTCCAGTGTCGCGATCCGGCTGTCCAGTGGTTGCACCTGGCCGCGCCCCTTGTCGTACAGGCTGCGCTGAAAACGTACCGTCGCGCCCGTTGGCCGGGAGCCCGCACCACCCCCGATCAGGACGATGCTGAGGATCCGCGCACGCACGGAACTGGAGGCGCCATACAGACGGAACGGACGCTCGGGGTTGCTCTCCGAATGCAGCGCGATGTACGCCGGCGCGACCGCGGGCCCCGCCATCGACAGGGTCGTGCGCCAGTTGCGCTGGCCGATCAGGCCTGAATCGTAGGACTCGCGGGCGAGGACGAACTGCGCCACATTGCTCTTGTTGATCGCTTCCTCAGTGGTGACGTCGCGATCCTGGAAGTTGCCCGACAGCCGCGCCACGCTGGCCGTACCGGTATACGGATCGGCCATCACCAGGTACGGCACCTTCTCCTTGAGCGGCAGGAACAGGAAATATCCGCCCGCCAGGATCAGCGACATCACGATGGCCGACCACGCCACCAGCCATGCGCGACGCTCGCTCTTGCGCGCGCGCTCGGCCAGCGTCAGCTCGAAACTCACGCCTTGCCCTACAGCGCGGTCGATATCAGGGGACGATGTCTTCTTCCTGGAGAACATGCGTGCGGCCCTTAACCCTATTCGTCCATGGCCGCGGCCGGCGCGGGATCCGTCGCGAGCTGCGAGGTCTGACTGACGATGATCCGCGGGCGCTCGACCACCACCCGAACGCCTTGCGACGCATAGGCTGCGGACAATTGCGCCGCCGCATCCTCGAGACTGCCCGTGCTGATCTGCGCCACCGGCGCGTGCAGTGTGTAGTCATTCGGATGCAGGTACGCCAGCGTGAGGCGTGCATCCTTCGCCCAGCGACCGAGCATGGTCTTCAATGTTCCATCGACGGGCGACGCCTGGTACACGTAGCCCTGCTGCAGGGGAATGGCCTGCGGCGCCTCTGCGAACCGATTGACGGGCCGCCACCGGCCACCGACATCCGCCGCCCTGGGCGCGGCGCATCCGGCCACCGCCAGCGGCACCATCACCATCAACGACAACATCACACCGCGAATAACGACGTTCCGGCTCACGCATCCACCATCCTGCAATCGTCGGCAACACACACCCGATGCGCGCTCCCAGGGGAGTGCGTCACGGCACTGATGATTGTCTCCGGGTGGCAAAGCGCGCCACAACGCGCCCGGGGCCGCAGATCTCCCGCGGCCGTCGCCGTGCACGGAACATGCGCCCGTGCATTACCCCCTGTAATGGCATCCATGCTTTCCCGCTCCTTTGGTCTTCATGCACGCGTTGATGCGCGTTGCACATCAGATCCGGTACTGCATCACGACCTTCGAGCCGAACATAGCCACGAGATTTTGTGTCGTCAACCAACATTGGAAGTAAATCTGTTTACTGAAATCACAGTGGCCATGCATCGATAAACGGAAAGCCCATAAAACAAGCCATTTATTGCAGGAAAATGAAGACAAAGAGATTTGTTCGATCATGAATGTGAAGATGCACGTTAAAGGTTCGATCTCGTCACAGAGTCACGTGAAGCGAATCTTCACTGCGATGAACGAGTGCGACTTTCACATTTCCAACTGTCTTCATGCGCAGATGTCACACGGGCCACATGAGCACAACGTCATACTTGAAACACGGACGCGTATCGCGTCATTCTTCTGCCGTGATACGCGACGGGGATGCAGGGAGCGATATGGAATCGGCGAAGATGGAAGAGTTCATTGCCAACTCGGCACTGCTGGCGGCGCACCTCACGCAGCAATGCGAAAAAGCCGCCGCCGCACAGCAGGCGTCCGCTCAGGAACTGCAGGGTTCCGCCATCGTCGTGAGGAAGACCATCGAGGAAGGCAAACGCGAGATGTCGGAGCAGGCGCGCATTGCGGTACGCGATGCCTTGTCGCAGGAGATTCCCCGCGCCACGCAGGATATCGGCGACACCGCTACCCGCCTGAAGCAGGTCGCCGACCATCTGCAGCGCGAACAGGCGGCCCTATCTCGGCGCGCAGGCCTCCTGGGATGGAAATCGTTGGGGATCCTGTCTGCGGGCTGCCTTCTGCTCGTCGCTGGCACCGGTTACGCAGCCTGGCACAACATCGGCCGCGTCGAGCGTGCACAGGTGGATGCCGAGGTGCTCGAGGCGCTGCAGCAGGTGACCATCACGTCTTGCGGCGGCACGCCCTGTCTGAAGCTTCAGGAAGGACTGCCACGCTGGGAGAAGAACGATCAGTACGTGCTGATCGACACCGGGGAAACCCGGATGGATGGCAAGCATAAGGACGGCAGCCGCTGAGGCACGCCACGAAGCAGGTAACCGCGTCCAATTGTCATGACGCGGTTTCAAAGGGGGATGTTTGGGCAATGTTCGCGTTCTGACTGCGCTGGTCCTGGCGGTACTGGCCGCCACGGCGGCGATCTATCTTTCCGGCTACCTCGCGCTGCTGTTCCTCGGCATGGACGGCGACCTGCTCGGCTTCGGTACCTATTTCGATTATCTGAAGCATCTCGACCATCCCCGCGTGCAGCCTTACGCATGGCGGATCAAGGCAGCGGGCGGCATCGGCGGCGGATTGATGCTGCTGGCATGGGCAGCGCTGGTGGTGATGCTGTTCAAGCTGCGCAGCCATCGCAACCTGCATGGCCGCGCCCGCTTCGCGGGCATGGTCGACGTGGCGAGAAAAGGCTTCCTCGGACGCCGGGACGACGGCATCGTCGTCGGCCAGTTGAACGGCAAGCTGCTGAGACTTCCGGGACAGCAGTTCGTGATCCTCGCAGCGCCCACCCGTTCGGGCAAGGGTGTCGGTGTGGTGATCCCCAACCTGCTGGACTATCGGGAGTCGGCGGTGGTGCTGGACATCAAGCAGGAGAACTTCGACCTGACCTCCGGCTGGCGACAGTCGATCGGCCATGAGGTTTACCTGTTCAATCCGTTCGCAGAGGACAGGCGCACGCATCGCTGGAATCCGATGACCTATGTCTCGCCCGATCCCGCGTTCCGAGTGTCGGACCTGCAGAGCATTGCCGCGATGCTCTACCCCGACGCCGACGACAAGGACAAGTTCTGGGTCAGCCAGGCGCGCAATGCGTTCCTCGCCTTCTCACTGTACCTGTTCGAGCGACACGACCGCGACCCCAGTGCGGAGCCGCCCACGCTGGGCGCCGTGCTGCGCCTGGCCTCGGGAGACGGCGGTGAACTCAAACCCTACTTGCAAAATTTGGTGCAGGCGCCATTCCTCAGCAGTCACGCGCAGACTGCGTTCGCTGGATTGCTCTCACAGGCCGACGTCACCTTCGCCTCCATCATCGGCTCGTTCCGCGAGCCGTTGAATCCCTGGCTCAACCCGGTGCTCGATGCCGCCACCAGCGCCGATGATTTCCGTCTCGACGACGTGCGCAGGCGCCGGATGACGATCTATGTCGGCATCCAGCCCAACAAGCTGGCGGAGAGCCGGCTCATCGTGAACCTGTTCTTCAGCCAACTGATCAACGTCAACACGAAGGTATTGCCCCAGAACGATGCGTCGCTCAAGCACCAGTGCCTTCTGCTGATGGATGAGTTCACCGCGATAGGCAAGGTGGACATCATCGCGAAAGCGGTCGCGTACATGGCGGGCTACAACCTGCGCCTCCTGCCGATCATCCAGTCGATGGCGCAGCTGGATGCCGTCTACGGAAAAGAGGTCTCGCGCACCATCATCACCAATCACGCGCTGCAGATTATCTATGCACCGCGCGAGCAACAGGACGCGAACGACTACTCGGAGATGCTCGGCTACACCACCATCCGGCGGCGTGCTCGCACGCGCTCGCATGGCCAGGGGCGCAACGTATCGGACAACGAGGTGTTGGAGAAGCGCGCCCTGATGCTGCCGCAGGAACTCAAGGCGATGGGGCCGGAGAAGGAGATCGTGCTGTACGAAGGCCTCGCCCACCCCATCCTGTGCCGCAAGGTCCGCTACTACCAGGACAGCTATTTCACCAAGCGACTGATGTCGAAGGTAGATGTCGAGCCTCTACGGCTCTAGGTGTCCGCAGGCGGTGGCAGGCCAGGAAGGCCGCGGTAGAATCCCGCGACCCGCCCCGGCCGAGATGACGCCCATGCAATGCCCCAAGTGCCAAGGCACGATGGAACTGATCACCATTCCCCAAGCCAACGTCCATCGCTGCACGCAGTGCAAGGGCCTGTGGTTCGAAATGGTGGATCACGAGACGCTGAAGGACCGCGCGGAAGAGATCGACATCGGCGATCCTGCGCAAGGTGAGCAGTACAACAGGATCGACCGGATCGCCTGCCCGGCCTGCATCGGCGAACGCCCATTGATCCGCATGGTCGATCCGTTGCAACCGCATATCTGGTTCGAAAGCTGCAAGGGCTGCTACGGCCGCTTCTACGACGCGGGCGAATACCAGGATTTCGCCGAGATCGAGTTCGCCGACCTGATCAAGGACTGGAAGGCACCCGAACGGATCTGACCCGCCAGTCGCCGGTCAGGTTGTTGCGACGCCGCCGCGATCCTTGCATCCCCAGTTGAGGATGGGTGTGCCTGGCGGCAGCACGCGGCGGAACATCTCCACCCGCGCCGCCTTCGGATTGACGACCACGGGCGCGCGTGCCGCCTTTAGCAATGGCAGGTCGGCGCTGCTGTCGGAATACGCAACGGCAACCTCGCCATAGCCGCGCTCGCGCAGCATGCGCATCTTCTCTTCGTTATGGCAGTGGCGCGTGGCCACGACCGCCCCGAAGCGCGGACCAACGGCCGTGCCGATGACGGGCACATCCTCGTGTGCGACGAAGCTCAGAATGGCGCGTGCCAGCTCGGGAGGCGCACCGGTGGCGACGACGACGCTGTCGCCGCTGGCGCGATGTTCGCGAAACACCTCGAGCGCAATCGGCAACAGGCGCTGCTGGACCTCCTGTTGATGGGTGGCGACGTACTTGTCTATCAGTGCGTCGAAGGTACGGCGACCGTGCAGGCCGAACGTACCGATCCAGATATAGCCGGAAATCCCGCGCCGGCGTGTAGGCAGGAAAGCCACCATCGGGCCCAGCACCACCGTGGCAGCCAGTGCCACCAGCACGCGCAGCGGATTGCGCTGGATCAGCCACCTGACCAGGTGTCCACCGGAGTCACCGTCGTACAGCGTGTGATCGAAATCGAAAACGACGACCGGAGCGTCCGGGCGTGGCGTCGGATAGGAAGCGTCGCTCATGCGGCGAAGAATAGCTGACGCAGCGCCTCGCCCGGCTCCTCGGCGCGCATGAACGTCTCGCCCACCAGGAACGCATTGACGCCGGCTGCACGCATTGTGGCCACATCCTCCGGCACCAGGATGCCGCTTTCGGTCACCAGCAGGCGGTCCTTCGGCACAGCGTCCTTCATCGCCAGCGTGGTCTGCAGCGACACTTCGAACGTACGCAGGTTGCGGTTGTTGATGCCCACCAGCGGCACGGGCACCTGCAGGGCACGCTCCAGTTCGTCGATGTCGTGCACCTCCACCAGCACGTCCATGCCCATTTGCATGGCCAGGCCGGACAGATCGACCAGCTGGCCGTCATCCAGCGCCGCCACGATCAGCAGGATGCAGTCGGCACCCAGTACGCGCGCTTCGTACACCTGGTAGGGGTCGACGGTGAAGTCCTTGCGCAGCACGGGCAGCGTGCACGCTTCGCGCGCCTGCTTCAGGTAGTCGTCGGCGCCCTGGAAGAAATCCACGTCCGTCAACACCGACAGGCAGGCCGCACCGCCGAACTCGTAACTGACCGCAATGTCGGCCGGGCGGAAGTCCGGACGGATCACGCCCTTGGACGGGCTGGCCTTCTTCACCTCGGCGATCACCGCCGGATCGCCCTGCGCGATCATCGCGTTCAGCGCATCGGCGAAGCCGCGCGTCGGCGGGGCATCGGCGATGCGCGCGCGCAGGTCGGCCAGCGATACGCGGGCGCTGCGCCCGGCGATCTCGTCCGCCTTGCGGGCGAGAATGGTGGTGAGGATGTCGCTCATGTAGATCCTGGTTCGGTTCCCGTGCCGGTGCAGGGCACGGCGCATTGTCGCATCCGCTCCTCTGTAGGAGAGGCTTCAGCCCCGACAGAATGCGATTTCAACGACGATCGGACACGCCCTCGGAGCGTTTGCGAAGTCCGGTCGGGGCTGAAAGCCCCTCCTACACGCCCTTCTTCCGGTCCCACCCGTACGCCCGCTCTACCTTGGCCACGCGCAGCTCGAAGTGGTCGTACCAGTCCCGTCGGCCCTGCTCGCGCGCCGCGGTGTGTTCGGCGTGCTGCCGCCAGGCGTGGATGGCTGCTTCGCTTTCCCAGTAGGCCACCGTGATGCCGAAACCATCGGCTCCGCGCGTGGACTCCACGCCGAGGAAGCCGGGTTGCTGCTGCGCCAGTTCGACCATGCGCTCGGCCATGGCGCCGTAGCCGGCCTCGTCCTGGCTATTGCGCAGCGATGAGAAGATCACCGCGTAATACGGCGGCTTGGGCAGGCTGGCGAATCCGCTGGCGGCCATGTCATGCCTCCGTGTGCGGCAGGCCCAGGGCCTGCGTGGTCGCGACGAACTGGTGCAGGTGCTCCAAGGCCTTGCCGCTGGCGATGGCATCGCGTGAACGGGCGATGCCGTCCTCGATACTCTCCGCCACGCCGGCCACGTACAGCGCCGCACCCGCGTTCAGCACCACGATCTCGCGGGCGGGACCGGGCTTGTTGTCCAGCACGCCAAGCAGCATCGTCTTCGATTCCGCGGCGTCGGCCACGCGCAGGTTGCGGCTGGCGGCCATCGCAATGCCGAAGTCTTCCGGGTGCAGTTCGTATTCCCGCACTTCGCCGTCGCGCAGTTCACCGACCAGCGTGCCGGCGCCCAGCGAGAGTTCATCCATGCCGTCGCGACCCCAGACCACCAGCGCGCGTTCGGCCCCCAGTTCCTGCAGCACGCGCGCCTGGATGCCGACCAGATCGGGATGGAACACGCCCATCAGGATGCTGGGCGCACCGGCAGGATTGGTCAGCGGCCCCAGGATGTTGAAGATGGTGCGCACGCCCATTTCGCGCCGCACCGGTGCAACGACTTTCATCGCGGGATGGTGCACCGGCGCGAACATGAAGCCGATGCCGGCTTGCGCGATGGACTGCGCCACCTGCTCCGGCTGCAGTTCGATGTTGACGCCCAGCGCTTCCAGCACATCGGCGCTGCCCGACTTCGACGACACGCTGCGGTTGCCATGCTTGGCGATGCGCGCACCGGCGGCGGCCGCGACGAACATCGAGCAGGTGGAGATGTTGAACGTATGCGAGCCATCGCCGCCGGTTCCGACGATGTCGACAAGATGCGTCCGGTCAGCGACATCCACGGTGCGCGAGAACTCGCGCATCACGGTGGCGGCGCCGGCGATCTCGCCGACGGTTTCCTTCTTCACGCGCAAGCCGGTCAGGATGGCGGCGGTCATGGTCGGCGACACGTCGCCGCGCATGATCTGGCGCATCAGGTCGACCATCTCGTCGTGGAAGATTTCGCGATGCTCGATGGTGCGCTGCAGGGCTTCTTGTGGGGTCAGTGGCATGTCGGCTCCGTAGGGTGGGCCCTGGCCCACCGGCATGGCGATGGCGGGCCGAGGCCCGCCCTACATCATCGTTCGAGGAAGTTCTTCAGCAGCGCGTGGCCGTGTTCGGTCAGGATCGACTCGGGGTGGAACTGCACGCCTTCCACGGGGTACTCGCGGTGGCGCAGGCCCATGATCTCCTCGATGCTGCCGTCGTCGTTCTCGGTCCACGCGGTGATTTCCAGTGCATCCGGCAAGCTGCTGCGCTCCACCACCAGCGAGTGGTAGCGCGTGGCCTCGTAGGCATCCGGCAGGCCGGCGAACACGCCCTTGCCTTCATGGCGGATGCGCGAGGTCTTGCCGTGCATGATGCGGCCCGCGCGGATGACGTTGCCGCCATAGGCCTGGCCGATGCTCTGGTGACCGAGGCAGACACCGAGGATGGGGGTGTTCGCACCCAGCCGTTCGATGATCTCCAGCGAGACCCCGGCTTCGTTCGGCGTGCAGGGGCCGGGCGAAATGACGATGCGCTCGGGCGCGAGCTTCGCGATCTCGTCTACCGTCATCGCATCGTTGCGCACCACCTTCACCTCGGCACCCAGCGACTGCAGGTACTGCACGAGGTTGTAGGTGAAGCTGTCGTAGTTGTCGATCATCAGAAGCATGAGTCAGTCCGCAAGCAGGAATACGGTGTAGATCTTGTCGGTATAGGTGACGTAACCGGATTGCAGCGAAGTGTCGACGCCGCCACGCTCGAGCCTGCTTCCGGTGACCTCGATGCGGTCCAGCCCACCACTCCTCCATTCATAGCGGACGGGCCACTCGCCCTCGCGGATGCCGTACTCGAACTGCGGCGCCACGTCCGACACGCTGTATACCGGACCGAGGCGTGCGCCATAGGCGCGCGCCATGTCGTCGGCCTTCGTTCTAGCCGACGCAATGGTCTTGTCCCGAAGCGCCCTGCGCAGTTCTGCCTCGCTGCTCAGCTCAGTGGTGACGTCGGAGATGCGCAAGCTCTGGGAGGTTTCCACAGTCGCCAGGAAACGCTCCAGGTCGGCCTGCCGCGAGAACCGGGCCGTCAGTGAGCGCGACACCTGCGTACCCACGAACACCTGCTCCTGGAGCTTCTGGTCGTAGCGGTGTCGGGGTCCGATCTGCAAGGACGTCGCCACGATCTCGTCCGAAGGAACATGGGCGGCCTTGAGTTTGGCCAGCGTGCTGGTCACGTGGTGCTCCACCGCGCGACGGGCCGTATCGGGGTTGATGTCCGTTGCTTCGAACTGGATGGCGATCTTGAAGCGGTCCGGAATCGCACGCGCCTGAGCATCGCCATAGACCAGGATGTGCCGGGTCGGAGGGAGTGCGTTGACCTGCGCCTGCACATGGCCCGATGCCAATGCGACGACAGCAAGCAGCACGCGATGGATGACTTTCATGGATGGCCTGCCTTCATGGGTGGTAGGGGTGTCGGGATGCGACGCTTCCTACAACGCGCTGAGGATGCGGACGGGGTTTCCGGCGTCACGGTCACAGCCCCTTCGCTGCTTCCGCCACCGCGCGGAACAGCGCGCGGCCCTTGTTCATCGTCTCGTCCCACTCCTTCTCGGGATCGGAGTCGTAGACGATGCCAGCGCCCGCCTGTACGTGCAGGCGCCCGTCCTTGATGACGGCGGTGCGGATGGCGATGGCGGTGTCGGCATCGCCATGCCAGCCGATGTAGCCGATGCTGCCGGCGTAGACGTTGCGCTTGATCGGCTCCAGCTCGCGGATCACTTCCAGCGCGCGGATCTTCGGCGCGCCGCTGACCGTGCCGGCCGGGAATGTCGCGCGCAGCACGTCGGCGTAGCTCAGGCCCGGCAACAACTTGCCGGTGACCTCGCTGACGATGTGCATGACGTGGCTGTAGCGTTCGATGACGAACTGCTCGCCCACCTGCACGGTGCCGGCTTCCGACACACGACCGGTGTCGTTGCGGCCCAGGTCGATCAGCATCAGGTGCTCGGCACGCTCCTTGGGATCGGCCAGCAGTTCTGCTTCCAGCGCGAGGTCCTCGTCGTGCGTCTTCCCGCGTGGGCGCGTGCCGGCAATCGGGCGCACGGTGACTTCGCCCTGCTCCAGACGCACCAGAATCTCGGGCGACGACCCCACTACCTGCACATCGCCAACATCGAGGAAGTACATGTACGGCGACGGATTCAGCGCACGCAGCGCGCGATACACGTCCACCGGCCGCGCATTGAACGGCACGCTCAGGCGCTGGCTCAGCACGACCTGGAAGATGTCGCCGGCACGGATGTATTCCTTGGATTTCTCCACCGCAGCGATGAAGCCGTCATGGGTGAAGCCGGAGACGAAGTGGCTCTCGTCCAGCACATCGCGGGTGATCGGCGTGGGATACGATCCGGGCTGGCGCAGCTTGGTGGTCAACGCATCCAGCCGCGCCTGCGCGCGCTCCCATGCCTCGGCTTCGCGCGGGTCGGCATGCACGATCAGGTACAGCCGTCCCTTGAGGTTGTCGAACACGGCCACTTCTTCCGACAGCATCAGCAGGATGTCGGGAGTGCCGAGTTCGTCGGGCTTTTCGCCCTTCGCCAGTCGCGGCTCGATGTACCCGATGCACTCGAAACCGAACCAACCCACCAGCCCGCCGGTGAACCCGGGCAGGCCTTCCAGTTTGGGTACCGCATAGGCGGCGCGCAGGGCTTCGACTTCGGCGAAGGGATCGTCCACATCGCGCGCTTCGACCAGCTGGCCATGGTCGCGGATTTCCAGGCGATGGCCGTGGAAGGTGACCACGCGCCGCACCGGAAGGCCGATGATGGAATAGCGACCGAAGCGTTCGCCGCCCTCCACCGATTCGAACAGGTAGGTGTGCGGCGCGTCAGCGAGCTTCAGGTAGACCGAGAGCGGCGTGTCCAGGTCGGACAGTACTTCACGGACGACGGGGATGCGGTTGAAACCTTCAGCAGCGTACTGCTGGAACTGGGCATGCGAGATCAAGCGGGCTTTCCTTCCGGGACACGGTGACGGTGCGGGCGACGGCAACGGGCCACCATCGCCAGCCATGGCGTGCGGAATCTCTGGAAAGCGGGAGCGCGGGATGGGACACGGGCCTACTTTACCCGACCCATCGACCTGCCGGCCACTAGGCGTCTGGTTGCAGACGCAACGGACAGGCCGCGGGCAGGTGCATGCGGACGCGGCCCGGCACGCATTCGATGCGGAACCGCCGCGACTTTACCGGCTCGCCGTCGAGGTTGAGGGTCATCGGTTGCTCGGCCTGCAGCTCGACCCAGGGCAGGCGCGCGCGGGTGGCGACGCGGTCCAGCGCGGCATGCTTGCCGTCCTTCACCAGCGTGCCCACGGTGGCGGCCACCTCGCCGGACAACTCCGGCACGATGGTCAGGTCCAGCGCGCCATCATCGACCAGCGCGTCCGGACACAGCGCCTGCCCGCCCCCCGCCTGGCGTCCGTTGCCGATGCCCACGGCGATGAACTCACCCTGCCAGTCGAAGTCCCGACCGCGCACGCGCGCGGTCACCGGCTCGATGCGGCCCAGCTTGGCGATCCCGGTGACCAGGTAGGCGAGGCCACCGAGCATTTTCTTGAGGCCTTCGTCGGTCTCCACGGTGACCTCCGTGCCGAAGCCGCCACTGGCGAGATTGGCGCACCAGTGCTCGCCGTCTTCGGCGTCGATGCGCAGCAGGTCGATCGATACCGCCGCGATGTCTCGGACCAACCGCAGTGCGGGCAGCGCCTCACCCGGAATGCCGGCCGCCGCGGCGAAATCGTTCGCCGTGCCCAGCGGCACCAGCCCGAGCGACGGCAACGCATCGGCGGCTTCGTCGCGATGCGCGAGCATGGTCGCCACTTCGCTCAGCGTGCCATCGCCACCGGCGGCGATGACGGTATCCACGCCGTCGGTGATGGCCTCGGCGACATAACGCTCGGCATCACCGTCTTCCCACGTCACCCGCACGTCGAGCGCGATACCGTCTTCGCGCATCACGCGCACGGCCTCGCGCAGGTCGTCGTCGCCGGCGGATTTTCCGTTGAGGATCAGGCGCCAGCGAGGTGCGGTCATAGGAAGTTCCTGGGGGGACGCGCGAGCATAGCCGCTCTCCTGTAGGAGTGACGTGAGTCGCGACCGCACGCTGTGGCGGCCGCCGAACCTGTCAACCCGAGAGCCCTGGAACTGATGATCTGCGGTCGCGACTCACGTCGCTCCTACAACAGCCCAGCCATCGTCATCTGCCCGTCACAGATCCCGCGTAACGTTGAAGGCCATAGCAGGGACGACGGGCGGAGGCAGGATCAGCCTCCAATCTTCCGGGGCGATGGCGCAGGCCATCGCCTTTCTGCTTTTTCTTTTTTTTCAGGCGCTGCGCGCCTCAGCGACGGCGGCGCGCATGCGGCCGATCACGTCCGCATATTCCGGCGCATTGAAGATCGCCGAACCGGCCACGAAGGCATCCGCGCCCGCCGCCGCGATCTGGCCGATGTTGTCGGCCTTCACGCCGCCGTCGATCTCCAGGCGGATGTCCTTGCCGGTCTTGTCGATCATCGCGCGCACGGCGCGCAGCTTGTCCAGCGCCGACGGAATGAAGGCCTGCCCACCGAAGCCCGGGTTCACCGACATCAGCAGCACCAGGTCGAGTTCCGGGAGCACCCAGTCCAGTACTTCCACCGGCGTGCCGGGGTTGAGCACCAGGCCGGCCTTGCAGCCCAGCGACTTGATCAGCTGGATCGTACGGTGCACGTGCTTCGAGGCTTCCGGGTGGAAGCTGATGATGCTGGCGCCGGCCTCGGCGAAATCCGGCACGATGCGGTCCACCGGCTCCACCATCAGGTGCACGTCGATCGGCGCGGTGACGCCATGCTTGCGCAACGCGCTGCATACCAGCGGGCCGATGGTCAGGTTGGGCACGTAGTGGTTGTCCATCACGTCGAAGTGCACCCAGTCGGCGCCGGCCTTGAGCACGTTGTCGACTTCCTCACCCAGGCGGGCGAAGTCGGCGGACAGGATGGACGGGGCGATGATGCAGTTGGACATGGAGGGGCTCACTTGCGCTTGCGCAGGGTCTTGATGCGGTCGTAAGCGGCGTTGATCTCGCCGGCTTTGTGTTCGGCCTGGCGGCGCAGGTCTTCCGCGGCGCCCGCCATCTTGTCGGGGTGGTACTGGGAGATGAGCCGACGGTAGGTCTGGTCGATCTCGGCATCGTCCGCGTCACTGGTCAGGCCGAGCACGCGGTACGGGTTGTCGCGGCTGAGCTTGAACCAGTCCTCGTCGAAGGCGTGGCCGATGATCAGGCCCACCAGGCCGCCCAGGGGATGGCGCATCAGCAGCCAACCCGCCACGAATCCCAGCAGTTTCCCGTACCAGCGCTTCATCCAGCCCGCCTTCTTCAGCAAGTGGGCCATTTTACGGCACACGCGGCCCCCAAGCGCCGTACACTACGCGGCCCGGTCCGGTACCTGGCCCCGCAGCAGCGGGTGATGGGCCACCCCGGGGCACGGGCGCACGGCCTGCCGCACGCCCCCACGACGCTGTACGCCTCGCTGGTTTCCGGAACTCCCCAAGGAGTGTTTGTGCCCACGACGTTGCTTCAATCCGATCTGCCCGGCCTCACCCTGCGCCACCGCGGCAAGGTCCGCGACGTGTTCGACCTGCCCCGCGACCGCCTGCCCGCCGATGCGCCCGACGGCGATTGCCTGTTGATGGTGGCCACCGACCGCCTGTCCGCGTTCGACGTGGTGCTGCCCGACCCGATTCCCGGCAAGGGCGAGATGCTCTGCCAGATTTCCAACTTCTGGTTCGCGAAGACCGCGCACCTGATGCCGAACCACCTGACCGGCATCGATGTCGCCCGCGTGCTGCCGGCCGGTGTCGATGCCTCGCTTTATGCCAAGCGCGCGGTGGTGACGAAGAAGCTCAAGCCCGTGCCGGTGGAAGCCATCGCGCGCGGCTACCTGATCGGCAGTGGTTGGAAGGATTATCAGCGCACCGGCAAGGTCAGCGGCATCGAACTGCCCGACGGCCTGCGCCAGGCCGAGAAGCTGGCCGAACCCATCTTCACCCCGTCGACCAAGGCCGCCGTCGGCGACCACGACGAGAACATCGACTTCGACGCCATGGTGAAGACCGTGGGCGCGGAACTGGCCGAGCGCGTGCGCGACGCCACCCTGCGCATCTACCGCTTCGCCGCCGATTTCGCGGCCGAACGCGGCATCCTGCTGGCCGACACCAAGTTCGAGTTCGGCACGGACGAAGACGGCCGCCTCTACATCATGGACGAGATGCTGACGCCGGATTCCTCTCGCTACTGGCCTGCGGACCAGTACGAAGTCGGCACCAGCCCGCCGAGCTACGACAAGCAGTTCGTGCGCGACTACCTGGAGACGCTGGACTGGAACAAGACGGCCCCCGGCCCGTCGTTGCCGTCCGAGGTCATCGAGCGCACGCGCGCCAAGTACGCCGAGGCGCTGCAGAAGCTGGCCGGCATCATCGTCGACTGACCGGCTTCCCCGCCCTGCATCCGAGCGATGCAGGGCAAGCCGGGGTTCAGCGCCCCGTGCAGTAGGCTTGCCACCCGCTTCCCTGGGTACACGCACATGAATGCCTACGTCTACCTCGCCCTCGCCATCGCCGCCGAGGTCATCGCCACCAGCGCACTGAAAGCCTCCGAAGGCTTCACCCGGCCCGGTCCCTCTCTGCTGGTCGCCGCGGGTTATGGCATCGCGTTCTACTTCCTGTCGCTCACGTTGAAGACGGTGCCGGTCGGCGTGGCCTACGCGATCTGGTCCGGCGCCGGCATCGTGCTGATCGCCCTGATCGGATGGGTGGTGCTGAAGCAGCCGCTGGACCTGCCCGCCGTGCTGGGCATGGGTCTGATCGTGGCCGGCGTGGCGGTGATCCAGCTGTTTTCGAAGGCCGCCGCGCACTGACCGGCCAGGACCTGACCACCGGCTCGGCAACCCCGGCCGGGCTGGGGTATGCTCCATACCCTGCCGCATTGCCACCCTCGGGAGGGATGAATGAACGCAACCGCGCAACGCCCGGTGGACCGCTGGTTCGCCAGCTATTCCGGCGACCACCAGAACGACACCAACCAGCTGATCCACGTCTTCGCCGTGCCCATGATCCTGTGGACCGTGGTCGCGCTGCTGTGGTGCATCCCGGTGTTCGGCACCTGGGTGAAGTCCGGCATGTGGGCAGCGCTGGCCATGTTCGGCGCGTGGATGTACTACTACAAACTCTCGCGCCCGCTGGGCTTCGGCATGCTGGCGATCTTCATCGCCATGGCCTGGCTGACGCGATGGCTGGAAAGCCTGCTGGGACTGCAGAACCTGTTCTTCCTCGCGCTCGGCGTGTTCGTGGTCGCGTGGATCGCGCAGTTCGTCGGCCACAAGATCGAAGGCAAGAAGCCAAGCTTCCTGACCGACCTCACCTACCTGCTGATCGGCCCGGTGTGGGTGCTCAGCAAGTTCTACCGGAAGATGGGCTGGAAGTACTGAGCGTGGAGCCGGGCTTGCCCGGCTGATGCCGAGGCTGGCATCGCATCGACTTCAAGAGCAGCGGAGCAAGCCCGGCTCTACGGCCCGACGGCCCGCACGTCCATGATGAAAGAACGCGGCGCATAGCCGAAATCGCGCTCTGCCGGCGAAGCATCGAACACCAGGTCATCGCGCATGCGCGAGACCGCATCGTCGGTAAGCGCTCGCATCATGCCGGCACTGCGCGCCAGCGACAGCGCCACCTTGAACATCGGTACCGGCACTTCCCACAGTTTTGCCGGCGGATCCAGCGCCGCCAGCGTGCGCGCGATCATCTCGCGGTACGCCAGCGTCTCGCCCCCCGGCAAGGCATACGCCCGCCCATGCGTGGTGGAAGCATCCACGACCGCGAGCGCCGCGGCCGCGAGGTCGTCGACATGCACGGGCTGGCGCTTCCCAGTGGCGCCACGCGGCAACACGAAGCATCCCATGCGCCGCGCCATCGCTGCGATCCGCGCCAGCGTCTGGTCGCGGCCCGCGCCGTAGACCAGGGTTGGACGCAGCATGGTCGCCCCCGCGCCGTTCGTTCCAGCCGTGTCGAAGACAAGCCGCTCTGCGGCCTGCAGACGCGCGACGATGTCGCGCTCGTAGGCATCGCCCGATGCCTGCTTGGTGTCCAGGCTGGTGGATCCGAACGCGACCACGCGCGGCGCAGCGACGAGGCCGCGTGCATACCATTGCGCGAATCCATCCAGCGGGCCCGTGCTGAAGATCACGTCGACCGTCGCCGGCAATCCAGCGACGGCGGCGAACTCACCCGTCAACCAGCGGATGTTCGACGAAGCCACCCTGGGTGTCCGCGATACCGCGAACACCTGCCATCCCACGCCATCGAGGCGCGCCAGCAACGCTTCGCCGATCTGCCCGCTGGCGCCGAAGACGAGGGCCGTGCGCATCCGGCGTCAGGCGTCCCGGCCGGCGGGATCGTCGACGGCATCGACAGGCTGCGACGGCTCGCCGCCCGGCATCGGCGGACGCTCGGCCATGTGCAGCGACAGCGCTGCCTTCGCCATCAGATGTGCGCTGATCGGCGCAGTGATGAACAGGAACGCGGTAATCAGCAGTTCGCGCGGCTGCGGATCGGTCCCACCCAGAGCGTGGTACCCGACCGAGGCGATCAGCACGCAGCCGACGCCCAGCGTGCTGGCCTTGGTCGGTCCATGCAGGCGCTTGAAGAAGTCCGACAGCTTCACCAGGCTGAAGGAGCCGACGAGGATGAAAGAGCTGCCGATGGCCAGCAACATCACCAGCAGGATGGCGAAGACCCAGCTCATTCGACGACATCCCGGCGCAGCACGTATTTGCTCAACACCACCGTACCGACGAAGCCCAGCATGGCGATGATCAGCGCGGCCTCGAAATAGACCGCCGTGCCGAGGTACATGCCGAACAGCATGAGTTGCGCGATCGCGCAGACGTACAAGGTATCGAGTGCGAGGATGCGGTCCGGCACGCTCGGCCCGCGGACCAGCCGGTACAGCGCCAGCAGCATGGCGACACCGACGACATGCATCGAGCCGATCACGGCGTATACCACCAGGGTCTGCGGCGTCATGGGAATATCTCCATCAGCGGCGCCTCGTAGCGCCTCTTGATCTGCCGGACAACTTCGTCGGCATCGTCCAGGTTCAGCACGTGCACCAGCAGGTGGCGGCGATCCTCCGACAGCGCAGACGACACCGTACCCGGCGTCAGCGTGATGATGCTGGTCAACGCCGCGATACCGTGGATGTTGTCGATATCCAGCGGCACCCAGATGAAGCCGGGATGGATCTTCCGCTCCGGACCCAGCACCTGCAATGCCACGGTGATGTTGGCCTGCACGATATCCAGCAACAGCACACCGAGCATGCGCGGCACGCTGCGCAGCCGGCCGATACGCGCGAACTCGCGGTCCAGCCGTGCCGCGAATGGCGGGATCAGCAGTGCCAGCACCAACGCCATCACTACCTGGCCCGCGCTGATCTCGTCGTTCATCAGCAGCCAGAAGCAGAATACCGTCACGCTCAGCGGCAACGACGGCAACCAGCGCTTGCGCCATGTAGCGACCATGCTCAGGGCTCCCTCAGGGTTGGGGTGGCGGCGCGCATGTGTTCGACGTAATCGGCCGGCGCCTGCAGTTGCGTCGCCGTGGCACGCGTGTAGTCCAGCAGCGGGGCGGCGGCCAGCACCAGCACCAGTCCATAGGCCAGCAGCAGCACGATGGCCGCCGTTTCCAGTGGACGCGAAGGCGCGTGCACCGCCTCGTGTGCGGGCGTGTAGGCCTCCAGTGTGTGCTGCCCGGCATCGGGCCAGGGCTCGACACGCCAGAACAACCGCGTGCCTGCACGTGCCAGACCGACCAGCATCATGAAGCTGGTGCCCAGCACCAGCGTCCAGATCCAGAACGTATGCGGCCCCGACGGTACGGCTTCCAGCAGCAGCAGCTTGCCGATGAAGCCCGACAACGGCGGCAGGCCGGCCAGCGACACCGCCGCCACCAGGAAAAGCAGACCCGGCACGGTCTTGTCCGGCAGCGCGGCGATCACGTCCTTGCGGTCGCTGGCGCGGCCGCGGCGGCGGCGGATCAGGTCGGCAAGCAGGAACAGCGCCGCACCGGCGAAACTGCTGTGCACCAGGTAGTACAGTCCCGCGCCGACCGTGGCTGCGGAATGCAGCGAGAACGCGACGAACAGGGTCGCCGCCGAACCGAGCACCAGGTACGCCGCCAGCGCGCGAAGACGCTGCGCGGCCAGCACGCCCAGCGACGCCAATACCAGCGTGGCCGCTCCCAGCGCCAGCAGCGCCGGCCATGCGAACCCGTCCAGCGGCCCCGCTGCACCGAAGCTGAGCGTGCCCAGCCGCAGCACCGCGTAAAGCCCCACTTTGGTCATGATGGCGAACAGGCCGGCGACCGCAGCAGGCGCATGCGTGTAAGTATCGGGCAGCCAGAAGTACATCGGCAGCAGCGCGGCTTTCGCGCAGAACACCACGAACAACAGGCCCGCCGCCGCCTGCACCAGGGCAACGTCGCCTGGTGGCAGCTGCGCCACGCGCACTGATATCTCGGCCATGTTCAACGAGCCGAGCAGGCCGTACAGCAGGCCGAGCGCTATCAGGAACAGCGTCGATGCCGCGATGTTGAAGCTGACGTAATGCAGGCCCGCACGCATGCGCTCGCCACGCCCGCCGCTGAGCATCAGGCCGTAGGACGAGATCAGCAGCACTTCGAAGAACACGAACAGGTTGAAGATGTCGCCGGTCAGGAAGGCACCGTTCAAGCCCATCAGCTGGAACTGGAAGAACGCATGGAAATGCGGTGCGCGCCGGTCCCAGCCGGCGCAGGCGTGCAGCAGGCAGGCGGCCGCGAGCAGCAGCCCGACCAGCAGCATCAGCGCCGACAGGCGATCCACCATCAGCACGATGCCCAGGCGTGCGGGCCAGTCGCCGAGCAGGTAGACCGAGACCTCGCCGGATGCAGCCGGGGCGAGCAGCATGCAGGCCACGCTCAGCATCGCCGCGATCGAGGTCCACGCGACGATGCGCTGCGGCACCATGCCGAATCGACGGTGTTCGAAGAACAATACTATCGAAGCGGCGAACAGCGGGATCAGGATCGGCAGTACCGGCAGGTGGTTCATGCGCGCGGCTCCGCCTCGTCGGCCTTGGCGGCTACGCGGGCTTCTTCATGCCGCCGCTGTTCGCTGGCGAGGAATTCGTGCTCGGCCTTGCGGCCATCCACGTGGTCGCTGTCGTTGTCGCCGCGGCTGCGGATCGCCAGCACCACGGTCACCGCTGTCATCGCGAAGGCGATCACGATGGCCGTCAACACCAGCGCCTGCGGCAGCGGATCGGTGTAGTTCGCCAGCGTCGGCGCCACGCCGTCGCGCAACACCGCCGGCTTGCCGGGCACCAGCCGCCCGCCGGCGAAGATCAGCAGGTTGGTCGCGTACGACAGCAGCGTCAGCCCGAGGATGACGTCGAAACTGCGCGCCCGCAGCAGCAGGTACACACCCGCGGCGGTGAGGATGCCGATCGCGCTTGCCATGGCCAGCTCCATTACCGTGCACCTCCCATCAGCGCAGCTCCCCCGTGCGGGTGGAGCGCTCACCCGGTTCCATCACGCCCAGGTGCGACACGCGCGTGCGCGACGGCTTGATGGTGCCCATCATCGACAGGATGAGCATCGCGCCACCGAACACCACAAGATAGACGCCGGTATCGAAACCGATCGCGCTGGCCAGCGGCACCTTGCCGATGACCGGCAGGTCGAGGTCCAGGTGGCCACTGGTCAGGAACGGCACGCCGAAGCCCATCGACGCCACGCCGCTCACGCCGGCGACGAGCAAGCCCACGCCGATGCAACGGACATAGTCGAAGCCGAAGCGCGACTCCACCGAGGCCGCACCCTGGATGACGTACTGCACCAGCAGCGGTACCGCCAGCACCAGGCCAGCGATGAAGCCGCCACCCGGCGCGTTATGTCCGCGCAGGAACAGGAAGACAGACACCGTCAACGTCAGCGGGAACATGATCTGCGCCAGGTCGGCAGGCACCGGCAACGTGATCGGCGGTCCCGACATGATCTTCTCCGGCGCCATCCGCGCGCGGCGCAGCAGCGCATGCACGATCAACGCCGCGATGCCGAACACCGTGATCTCGCCGAACGTATCAAAGCCGCGGAAGTCCACCAGGATCACGTTCACCACGTTGCTGCCATAGGCCTCGGGCAACGAACGCGCCAGCAGTTCGCCGCTGATCGTGTCGCCCGGCCGGGTCATCACGAGATAGGACAGCACACCGGTGCCCATGCCCGCCGCGAGCGCCACGGCAATGTCGCGCACGCGGCGGCGCGGCGTGCGCTCGGGCGGCGAGCGCGGCGGCAGGTAGTGCAGGCCCAGCAACAGCAGGACCAGGCTGACCATTTCCACCATCAGCTGGGTCAACGCCAGATCTGGCGCGGACAGGAACACGAACGCCAGGCTGACCATCAGGCCCGCGCCGCCCAGCACGACGACCGCCAGCAGCCGTTGCCGGTACAGCCGGATCGTCCACACCGCGCAGGCCACCAGCACCAGCCACAACAGCCAGCCCAGCAGCGGCATGGGCTGTGAACCGTGCCACTGCAGGGGTGCCGCGTCGCCGCCCACGAACGGCGCCGCGCCCGCCGCGATGGCGGCCAGAAGCAGGAACAACAGGCTGCGCTGCAGGCTGCCGTTGGCAATCCGGTCGGTGAAGCGACCGGCCAGGCCGTACAGGGCTTCCATGTTCCAGCGGAACACACTGCGTCCCAGTGACCGCCGCACGATGGCGTGCAGGTCGAACAGGCGCCGCAACCCGAAGTACAGGGCGATGCCGCCGGCGATGCCAGCCAGGCTCATCAGCAAAGGCCTGTTGATGCCGTGCCAGACCGCCAGGCTGTACTCGGGCATCGCGTCACCGAGGATCGCGCCGGCACCGGCGTGCAGCACGGGCGCGATGGTCCAGGCCGGGACCACGCCCACCGCCACGCACAGCACCACCAGCACTTCCACCGGGATCTTCATCCAGCGCGGGGGCTCGTGCGGGGTGACATCCAGCGCGCGCGGGCCTTCCCCGAAGAACGTCTCGTAGACAAAGCGCAGGCTGTAGGCCACACCGAACACGCCATACAGCAGTGCCGCCACGGTGATGATGTCGCGCATCGCGCGATGGCCGCCGATGTCCAGCGCTTCGGCAAAGAACATTTCCTTCGACAGGAAGCCATTGAGCAGCGGAATGCCCGCCATGGCCAGCGAGGCGATGATCGCCAGTGCGCTCGTCCATGGCAGGTAGCGCCTCAGGTTGCCCAGCCGCCGCATGTCGCGCGTGCCGGTCTCGTGGTCGATGATGCCCGCCGCCATGAACAGCGAGGCCTTGAACGTGGCGTGGTTGAGGATGTGGAACACGCCGGCCACCACCGCCATCGGCGTGGAGATGCCGAACAGCAGCGTGATCAGGCCGAGGTGCGAGATGGTGGAATACGCCAGCAGGCCCTTCAGATCGTGCTGGAAGATGGCGCACCACGCGCCGATCAGCAGCGTCAGCGCGCCGACGCTGGTCACCACGTAGAAGAACAGGTCGGTGCCCGCAAGCGCGGGATGCAGGCGCGCCAGCAGGAACACACCGGCCTTCACCATCGTCGCCGAATGCAGGTAGGCCGACACGGGCGTGGGCGCCGCCATCGCGTGAGGCAGCCAGAAATGCAGCGGGAACTGCGCGCTCTTGGTGAACACCCCCGCCAGCACCAGCGCCAGCGCCCACGGATAGAGCCCGCTGGCGCGGATCAGGTCACCCGAGGCGAGCACCACGTCCAGGTCGTGGCTGCCGACGATACGCCCGATCAGCAGCACGCCGCCGAGCAGCGCGAGTCCGCCGGCACCGGTGATCGCCAGCGCCATGCGCGCGCCTTCCCGCGCATCCTGGCGATGCGACCAGAACCCGATCAGCAGGAACGAACTGATGCTGGTCAGTTCCCAGAACACCACCAGCAGCAACAGGTTGCCTGCCAGCACCACCCCCAGCATCGAGCCCATGAACAGCAGCAGGCACGCGAAGAAGCGCGGCGCGCTGTCCTTCGCGCTGAGGTAGTAGTGCGCGTACATCACCACCAGCGCCCCGATCGCCAGCACCAGGCCCGCGAACATCCACGCCAGACCGTCCAGGCGCAGGGTGAAGGACATGCCGATCTGTGGAATCCATGCGTAGTCGGCGCGCACGTTCCAGCCCTGCAGGACGCTCGGCGTCATCCACGCCAGCAGCACCAGGCCCAGCAGCGGCGCCAGCCCGGCCAACCATGCCGTCGCGCCGCGCGGGAGGCCGCGCGCCAGCGCCACCACCAGCGCCAGCACGAAGGGCAGCGCCAGCAGGATTTCGAGGAAAGGGATCATCAACCGCCTTGCGTTGCAGGGAATGCGTCATTCGCGAGCAATCGCCCGAGTTTAACAAACCCGTTCACGTCTGCCTGAGCCTGCGTTCAGATCAGGCGAGCAGCGCGACTTCCAGCACCACCCAACCCACGAACGCGGCGAGCATCAGCCCGCCCTCAAGGCGGCTGATGCGCAGGTCCCCGCGCAACATCGGGTACAGCACCAGCACGAACGCGATGGCCGCCGGCAGTTCAAGCCGTACGAACGACGCGGGCAGGGGCGTCGGACGGAACGCCGCCATGCCGCCGACCACGACCAGAAGATTGAACAGGCTGGAGCCGATGACGTGGCCGGCCACCATGTCGCCCTGGCCTCGTCTGGCGGCCATCACGGCGGCTGCGACTTCCGGCAGCGCTGTGCCGATCGCCACGGGCAGCAGGCCCGTCAGCAACGGCGAAAGACCCCACTGCGCACCGATCATCGGTGCTCCCTGCAGCACGAAGCGGGCCCCGTAGTACAGCAGCGCGGCGGCCACCGCGAAGCGCAGCAGATTCATCCAGAGCACGGTGTGCGTGACGGCGAACGTCTCCACGTCGGTACGCACCCGCGCATCCTCGCGCGACGCACGCGCCAGCAGGAACGCCAGTACGGCGGCGAAGCCCAGCAGCAGCACCATGCCCTCCACCCGGCTGACCACGCCATCCAGGCCGAACACGATCAGCGCCAGCGAGGCCAGCCCCAGCAGCACCAGCAGCGGAGAGAGCATGCGCATCCGGACCACGATCGGCGCGACCAGCGCCGCGACACCCAGCGTCAGGCCCAGGTTGACGATATTGCTGCCCACCGCGTTGCCGAGCGCGAGTTCCTGCGCACCCACCCACACGGCACGCGCGTTGACCGCCAGTTCCGGCAGCGACGTGCCGAAGGCAATCAGCAACAGACCGGCAACAAAGGGGGACGCGCCGAAGCGCTGCGCCAGACCCGATGCGCCCTTGACGATCGAATCGCCGCCGAGCGCAAGCAACACCAGCCCCAGCGCGAAGTATCCCCAGGCTTCCATCATCGCCGTCCCCTTCCCGTGTGGTGTCCGGCGATTCTATGCCTGCCCGCGACGGCAGGGCCAGCCACGGCCTGCCGCCGGTGGACGCGCTGACTCAGGAGCAGCCTTCCACGTAATCGACCTGCGGCGACAGGCCCACGCGCCAGGCGGTGACCTTGCCCGCGGCATCCGCCTCGAACACCAGCCGGGTCGGCGCCACGTCACCGGCGTCCATCGCTAGGTACTGGCCGCCCTGCATGTACTTGTGCGGCGACGCCTTCAGCGCACCGCCGTACAGCTTCTGCAGCTCGTCGACGCCCATGCCGACCTTGCCACCACCGGGCGCAGTTTCCTTGTCGGTGCCGACGTCGTATCGCACGAATTTGCCTTCTTCCATCATGAAGGCGAAGTCGGCGGGCCGCGTGATCCACTTCGGCCACAAGTAGTGGCAGGTCGTGCCCTCCATCGGTGCGCCGTTGAGCTCACCGCCCCACGCGGTGCGTGCCTCATCGACGGTGCTGCCGAGCTTCATGTCGCCATAGCCGAGGAAGCTGGCCTGGCTGACCGGACCGGCCGGTGCCGCCGTGTCGTCCACCGCAGGAACAGGTGCTGGCGCATCAGCCATTGGCGTGCTGGTCGCCGTCGTGGTCGGTCCGGCCTCGGCGGAGGCTGGCGCCTCCGGGCGCTGGCACGCGGACAACAGGGTGACCGCCATCACGATCGACAACAACGACTTCATCGGCTCTCTCCAGTGCGCAAACTTCCAGACTAGCGTCATCGCGTTAAGTCGCCGCGAACGCACGACTGTCATCGGCACTTCATCGCGCACGACTAGCCTGCGCGCGGGTTCCCTCTCCACTCGCCATGCGCCCGACCAAGACCGACCTCGCCCGCCAGACGTTGCAGGCCCACACGGGCACACTCGGCATGCGCGAGCGGCGTGCGCTGATCCTCTGCGATGGACAGCGCGACCTGGCCGAACTGGTGCGCCTGCTGGGCCAGGATGCGCCCCTGCTGGTACATCGCCTCGTGCAGGCGGGCTACCTGACGGCCGCGGACACGACGACGATGCCCATGGCCACGGCAGGCACGACCCGCTTTCCGACCACCCCCACTCCGGCCGGACCACGCCGATCACTGGTCGCGGCCAAGGTCTACCTGTCCGGCATGCTGGAGCTGCAGCGCGACGACGGCGCACGCCACCACCGCGAACGCCTGCTGGCGAGACTGGACGATGACGCGATGCTGGAAGCATTGGCCGACGCATTGCGGTTCCTCGAAGCGCGCATGGCGACGACACTTGCGGGCCGCATCCGCGAACGTCTGCTGGAGGCCCTGCCGCACGAAGCCGCACAGCGCCTGTCCGACACACAGGCGGAAAGCGCGGCTACCTGAGCGCGCCTCAACCCTTCGGCGCGAAATGCTTGCGCAGGCCGGCCCAGCACGCCTGGTAGTCGCGCTGGCGGTGCGCGGCTTCGACCGCCTGCCGCGTGGGACGGATCACCGCGCGCGTCTCGAACATGAAGGCCATCGTGCCGGTGATGACATCCGGCTTCGACAAGTCCGCGTTCGACGCCTTCTCGAACGTCGCCGCATCCGGCCCGTGGCCCGTCATGCAGTTGTGCAGCGACGCGCCCCCCGGCGCAAAGCCTTCGGCCTTGGCGTCGTACACGCCATGGATCAAGCCCATGAACTCACTGGCGATGTTGCGGTGGAACCACGGCGGACGGAACGTGTCCTGCGCCACCAGCCAGCGCGGCGGGAAGATCACGAAATCCATGTTGCCCACACCCGGCGTATCGCTCGGCGAGGTCAGCACCAGGAAGATCGACGGGTCCGGATGGTCGTAGCTGATCGAACCGATGGTGTTGAAGCGGCGCAGGTCGTAGCGGTACGGCGCGTAGTTGCCATGCCAGCCGACCACGTCCAGCGGCGAGTGGCCGATGTCCGCACGCCACAGGTGGCCCTGGAACTTGGCGATGAGCTCGAACTCGCCCTCGACATCTTCGTACGCCGCCACCGGCGCCTCGAAATCGCGCGGATTGGCCAACCCGTTGGAACCGATCGGACCCAGGTCGGGCAGGCGCAGCGCGGCGCCGAAGTTCTCGCACACGTAGCCGCGCGCCTCGCCATCGGGCAATTCAACGAGGAAGCGCACGCCGCGCGGGATCACCGCGATCTGCTGCGGTTCGACCTCGATCACGCCGAACTCGGTGGCAATGCGCAGGCTGCCCTGCTGCGGGACGATCAGCAGCTCCCCGTCCGCATCGTAGAAATAGCGGCCCTGCATCGACCGGTTGGCGACGTACAGGTGGATACCGACGCCATGCATCGCGTCCGGCGACCCGTTGCCGGCCATCGTGTACAGGCCATCGACGAAATCGGTCGGGGTGTCCGGCATCGGCAGCGGCGACCAGCGCATCTGGTCCGGCGACACCGGCCCGGCACTGAAGTCGCTGTGCAGGCGGTGTTGCGCATACGGCGCGAACGGACCGTGCATCGCCGCCGGGCGGATGCGGTACAGCCAGCTGCGCCGGTTCTCGGCGCGCGGCGCGGTGAAGGCCGTGCCGCTCAACTGTTCCGCGTACAGGCCGTGCGCGACGCGCTGCGGCGAGTTGCGGCCTTCCGGCAACGTGCCGGGCATCGCTTCGGTGGCGAAGTGGTTGCCGAAGCCGGTCTGGTAGTTGTTGGTGCTGTTCGCATTCATGCTCGTCGTGTCCCGATCAAAGCCCCTCTCCCGGCGGGAGAGGGGTTGGGGAGAGGGCCGGCCGCGAGGCGAAATCCCAGATCGCCGCGACCACCGCCTCCACCTCCCTCAGCACATCGTTGTCCCAGAACCGGACGACCCGCCATCCCTGAGACTGCAAGTATCGCGTTCTTGCGGCATCCGCAGCAGGCGAATGTTGCGAACCATCCAGCTCCACCACCAAACCCGCTTCGACGCAGCAGAAATCAACGATGTAGGGCGGCACTGGATGCTGGCGGCGAAATTTCATGCTATCCAGGCGTCCCGCCCGCAGGTACCGCCACAACCGGCGTTCGGCATCGGTCATGCCCTTGCGCAGCTGCTTGGCATGATCGAGCGTATGGGTCGGCAAGCGTGGCTTGCTCATGCAGGACCTCCTGTCCTTGCTGATCCGCTTTCCTGACGTCGTAAACGATAAGACTTCGCCGCCCCTCTCCCCAACCCCTCTCCCGCCGGGAGAGGGGCTTCAGGCACGAGCCTACAGCACCCCGCGCTTCATCTGGTCCCGCTCGATGCTCTCGAACAGCGCCTGGAAGTTGCCTTCGCCGAAGCCTTCATTGCCTTTGCGCTGGATGATCTCGAAGAAGATCGGGCCCAGCGCGTTCTGGGTGAAGATCTGCAGCAGCTTGCGCTGCTTGGTCTCCACGTCGGCGTCGATCAGGATGCCGTTCTTCGCCAGCCGCGCGACATCCTCGCCATGATCCGGAATGCGCTGGTCGATCACTTCGAAATAGGTAGCGGGCGTGTCCAGGAACGCCACGCCGGCTTCGCGCATCTTTTCCACCGTGGTGTAGATGTCGTCGGTGAAGCAGGCGATGTGCTGGATGCCCTCGCCCTTGTAGGCGTCCAGGTACTCGTTGATCTGCGACTTCGGGTCGCTGGACTCGTTCAACGGGATGCGCACCATGCCGTCCGGCGCGGTCATCGCCTTGGAGAGCAGGCCGGTCTTGGCACCCTTGATGTCGAAGTAGCGGATCTCGCGGAAGTTGAACAAGCGCTCATAGTAGTCCGCCCACTTGGCCATGTTGCCGTGGTACAGGTTGTGGGTCAGGTGGTCGATGAAGGTCAGGCCGAAACCCTTGGGCAGCAGGTCCGCCCCGGGCAGGTATTCGTAGTCCGGATCGTGGATGGTGCCCTTGTCGTCATAGCGGTCGACGATGTACAGCATGCAGTCGCCGATGCCCTTGATGACGGGCGCGGCGACCGCCTTGGTGAGTTCGTCGGCGGCATCGAACGATTCGGCGCCGTTCTTCAGCGCCTGCACGCGTGCCCATTCGGCCAGCTTCCTGACCCGGATCGCGAAGCCGCAGGCGCTGGGCCCGTGTTCGGCGGCGAAGCGTGCGGCGAAGGAATCCGGGTCTTCGTTGATCAGGAAGGTGCAGTCGCCCTGGCGATAGGTGCTGATGGCGCGTGTCTTGTGGCGCGCGACCTGCACGAAGCCGAGCTTGCGGAAGTAGTCGTGCAGGTGGTGGGCCTGGCCCTGCGGCGCGGCGAACTCGACGAACTCGAAGCCATCGATGCCCATCGGGTTGTCGAACGTCGTGGGCTGGATACCCAGGTTGGGTTGTGCGTTCATGGGGCGCCTCGCTAGGCTTGCCGGGTCAGGCCCCATTTTA
Organism: uncultured Pseudoxanthomonas sp.; assembly: GCA_966210745.1. Taxonomy (GTDB): domain Bacteria; phylum Pseudomonadota; class Gammaproteobacteria; order Xanthomonadales; family Xanthomonadaceae; genus Pseudoxanthomonas_A. The sequence continues at coordinate 59,438 of CBIHLJ010000002.1, read as the reverse complement.
TAGTTTCAGCTGAAACCAACCACAAGTAGCAGCGCAACATGAGCCAGCCAGCCAGCCCCGTCGTCCACGCCGATTTCGACCTCGACCGCCTGTTTTCATACCGGTTGAGCGTGCTGTCGAACCGGATCAGCAGCGCGATTTCCCGGGAATACCACCGCCGTTTCGGCCTGGCGATCACCGAATGGCGGGTGATGGCCGTGCTGGGGCGCTTCCCGGGCCTGTCGGCCGGCGAGGTCGCCAACCGCACCGCGATGGACAAGGTGGCGGTCAGCCGGGCGGTGGCCCGCCTGCTGGAACGGGCCTTGATCCAGCGTGAGATCCACGGCGACGACCGTCGTCGCTCGGTGCTGGCGCTGACCGACGAAGGCTTCCGCGTCTACGACGAAGTCGCGCCGATGGTCATCGAGTACCACCAGCGCATGCTGGAGCCGCTGAGCGACGAAGAGCGCGCGATGCTGGACCAGTTGATCGACAAGCTGGCCGGGGAAGGCGTCAAGCGCATCGAGGGTTGAGGCCTTCCAGATCCGGAAACGAAAAACGGCGGCCGATGGCCGCCGTTTTTCTATGGATCTCCGCTTTCGCGGGGATGACGCATCGGCAAAGGCGCGCCCGTGGGGCGCGCGCCGATGCGTCACTTCACGCCATGCATCAGCTTCTGGATCAGCGGCGCGATCACGAACAGCAGCACGCCAGAACCCACCAGCGCCCAGAAACCGAACGTGTACCCCGCGTGCGCGGACTGCACGGTCATGCCGCCTTCGCCGCTGACCTTGCCGGCGAAGATGCCCGCCATGTTGTTGCCGATGGCAATGGACAGGAACCAGCAACCCATCGCCATGCCGGCCAGGCGCGACGGTGCCAGCTTGGTCGTCATCGACAGACCGATGGGCGACAGGCAGAGCTCGCCGACCGACTGGATCACGTAGACCATGAAGAGCGTCCAGAACGGGATCTTGCCGTTGGCATCCACCATCCCCGACAGCGCCATCATCAGCAGCAGGAACGCCAGGCCGTTGAAGATCAGGCCCAGGCCGAACTTGCGCGGGATGATGGGGTTGTTCTTGCCCATCTTCACCCACAGCCAGGCCAGTACCGGCGCCAGCGCGATGATCGCCACCGAGTTGACCGACTGGAACCACGACACCGGGAAATCGCTGGTACCCGCGAACATCTGGAAGAAGCCTTCCATGCCGATGTTGCGGTCGACGATGCGGTCGGCCAGGAAGTTGAACGAACTGCCTGCCTGCTCGAAGAACATCCAGAACAGCACGTTGAACACGAAGATCACCAGCATCGCGACGACCTTGTCGCGCGCCACCTTGCCCTCCCGCAGGCCCTCGACCACCAGCATCACCGCCGGGATCACGAACAGTGCCATCAGGATGGCCTGCAGCAGGTTGGCGTTGATCGTCAGCAGCGCATAGAACATCGGGATGCCGATCACGGCGCCGAACAGCACGACGAGGCTGACATTGCGCAGGCCGGTCTGGTGCTCTGCCGGCAGGCCGATGCCTTCCAGTTGCCTGCGGCCGAACCAGAACCACACCAGGCTCAGCAGCATGCCGACGCCGGCCGCGATGAAGACCACCTTGTACGCGGGCATGTCCTCGATGCCGAACACCTTCTTCGCCAGGTACTGGGTGACGATCGGCGCCAGCAGCGCACCGATGTTGATGCCCATGTAGAAGATGGTGAAACCGGAATCGCGGCGCGCATCGCCCTGGGCATACAGCTTGCCCACCATCGTGGAGATGATCGGCTTGAACAGGCCGTTGCCTACGATGATCGTGGCCAGGCCCAGCTTGAACATCGCCTCACTCGGCAGTGCCAGCAGGAATAGGCCCGCCGACATGAAGACCGCGCCGAGCAGGATGGAGCGCTGGAAGCCGATCAGCTTGTCGGCCACGTAGCCGCCGAAGATGGCGCCCGCGTAGACCAGTGCCAGGTAAGCACCGTACAACTCGCTGGCCGGCTTTTCACCGGAGGCGTCGCCACCATGGAACTGCGCCACGATGTACAGCACCATCGCCCAGCGGATGCCGTAGAACGCGAAGCGCTCCCAGAATTCGGACATGAACAGCATCCACAGCGGACGCGGATGTCCCAGGACTTGCTTGAATTCCGGTATCCGTTCCGGCGTTGGTGACTCGACGGCTCCGCTCATGCGGGCTCCCCCTAGAAAAAAGTGGTTCAGGATTTCGGTTTCCCATGCAACGAGCACGGGACGGGCGAGGATTACCGACGTGGCCGGGGGCCGTCAAATCGCTGAAATACAGGCGCTGCACCGGCCATTCGGCCTATTCAGCCATTCAATTCGCTGATTTCCAAGGGATTTTCTGCGGAAGCCGGGCCAATCCCGGCTTCAACGACCGGGCCCGATCGAGGTCCGCACGTCGAACAGTTCCGGGAAGAACGTCAGCTCCAGCGCCTGGCGCAGGAAGCCCACGCCACTGGAGCCGCCGGTGCCGCGCTTGAAGCCGATGATCCGCATTACCGTGCGCATGTGGCGGAAGCGCCACAGCTGGAACTGGCTCTCCAGATCCACCAGGTCCTCGCACAGCGAGTATTCGCGCCAGTAGCGGTCGGTGTCTTCGTAGATCGCCTCGAACACCGGCAGCAGGGCGGCGTCGGCGGCGTGCGACTGGCGCCATTCGCGCTGCAGGTGCTGGGCGGGGATCGCATGGCCCCAGCGCGCGAGGTACATCAGGAACTCGTCGTACAGGCTCGGGGCGTCGAGCACGGCTTCCAGCCCGGCATGGCCCTCGGGGTCGTGGGCGAACACCTTCAGCATCGCCGCGTTCTTGTTGCCCAGCAGGAACTCGATGGTGCGGTACTGCAGCGACTGGAAGCCCGACGACGGGCCCAGCAGGTCGCGGAAGCCCATGTACTCGGACGGCGTCAGCGTCTCCAGCACCGACCATTGCTCGGTCAGCTGGCGCAGCACCTGCTTGGCGCGCGCCATCACCTTGCGGCACTGCCAGACCTGGTCGCGCTGGAGGAAGCCGATGGCCGCCTGCAGCTCGTGGATCATCAGCTTCATCCACAGTTCCGAGACCTGGTGCTGCACGATGAACAGCATCTCGTCGTGGTGCTGCGGGTCGGAAACCGGGTGCTGCGCCGACAGCAGGCGGTCCAGCTGCAGGTAGCCGCCGTAAGTCATCCGGCCGGAGAGGTCGGTGTGGATGCCTGCTTCCAGCGGGCGCTCGTTCTTTTCTACGGCCATCCGTCGATCAACCGGGGGCCGCCCGGGGGGCGGCGGGGGCGCCAGCGTAACCGAAGACGGCAGCGGACTCCGGCAGGGCGACGGAAAACCGGCACTTATGTCATGCCCATGCAATGCGCATACCACAGGCTTGGGCTACATTGCGTCGGCCGGGGGCCGATCCGCCTCCGACGGGGGCGGCGTCCAATCCACTGAGGGAGATTCCGTAACATGGAAATGCCACGGGGCCGCCTTGCGGCCGTGTTCGCGTCTTTCGCCTTGCTGTTCGCCGCTTCGTCGGCGCAGGCACAGGTGGTCATCAGCCAGGTCTACGGCGGCGGCGGCAACAGCGGCGCCACGCTGAAGAACGACTTCATCGAGCTGCGCAACAACGGACCCACGGCGGTCGACCTGACCGGCTGGAGCGTCCAGTACGCGTCCTCCACCGGCACCACCTGGAATGGCCGCACCAATCTCAGCGGCAGCATCCCGGCCGGCGGCTTCTACCTGATCCAGCAGGCGCAGGGCGCCGGCGGCACGGTGGACCTGCCCACTCCGGATGCCATCGGCACCATCGCCATGGCGGGCACCGCCGGCAAGGTGGCCCTGAGCCGCAGCACCACGGCATTGACCGGCGCCTGCCCGACCGCCGATGCCAACGTGGCCGACTTCGTCGGCTTCGGCAGCGCAGCCAACTGCTTCGAAGGCAGCGCGCCGACCGGCACGCTCAGCAACACCAACGCCGCGCTGCGTGGTGGCGATGGCAGCATCGACACCAACAACAACGGCGCCGACTTCGCCGTCGGCGCGCCGAACCCCCGCAACAGCGGCGCCGAGCCGCCGGAACCGCCGGACCCGCCGCTGGCGCTGACCATCGCGCAGATCCAGGGCAGCGGCCTGATGTCGCCGCACGACGGCAAGCGCGTGGTGACCGAAGGCATCGTCACCGCGCTGAAGTTCAACAACGGCTTCTTCCTGCAGGCCGCGAACGATGATGGCGACCCTGCCACGTCCGATGCCGTGTTCGTGTTCACCAGCAGCGCGCCGCCGGCCACGGCCGCAGTCGGCAACCGCGTGCGCGTAACCGGCACGGTCGAGGAGTACACCCCGTCGTCCAACCCGCACCAGCTGGCGATCACCGAGATCGTCACGCCGACGGTCGAGATGCTTGAAACCGGCGTCGCCCTGCCCGCCGCGATCGAACTGACCGCCGCCGAGCTGAGCTCCGGCGCCCTGCCCGGCACGCTGGAACGCCTCGAAGGCATGCGCGTCAGCGTGGCGCAGTCGGTGGCGATCGCCCCGTCGGGTGGCAGCCTGGACGAGAACGACGCACTGTCCTTCAGCGACGGCGTGTTTCACGTCGCCCTGCCCGGCGTCGCGCGTCCGTTCCGTGAGCCCGGCATCGCCGTGATGGATGCCATTACCCTGCCGGCCGGCAAGAACCCGCCACGCTTCGACACCAACCAGGAACGCCTGATGGTGCGCAGCCGCGGCCAGGTCGGCGCCCTGCCGATCTCGGTCGACACAGGCGCCAATGTGACCGGCCTGCTCGGCGTGCTCGACTACTTCGCCGGCACCTGGGCATTGCTGCCCGACGTGGCCACGCCGCCGTCGGTCAGCGGCGGCATCCTGCCGGAGGCCGTCAACGATCCGAGTTACGACGAAGTCACCGTCGGCAGCTTCAACCTGCTGCGGCTGTTCGACGAGGTCAACGACAGCAACGGCGCGGTGACGCTGACGCCGGAAGCGCTGGACAAGCGCCTGGCCAAAGCGGCGCTGGCGATCTGCGACTACCTGAAGGCCCCGGACATCGTGGGCGCGGTTGAGGTGGAGAACCTGCGCGTGCTGCAGCTGCTGTCCGAACGCATCGACGCCACCTGCGCCGCGCGACCGGGCTATGTGCCGTACCTGCAGCCGGGCAACGACGTGGGCGGCATCAACGTCGGCTTCCTGGTCAGCTCGCGCCTGACCGCCGACGGCGTGGCCCGCGTCGAGGTGCTGGACGTGGCGCAGTTCGGCAAGGAGACCACCATCGCCAACCCGAATGGCACCACCAGCCTGCTCAACGACCGTCCGCCGCTGCGCCTGCGCGCCCGCGTGCACCAGGACGCCGCATCGAGCTATCCGCTGACGGTGATCGTCAACCACCTGCGTTCGCTCAACGACATCAACGACACCCTGCCCGGCAGCAGCGGCTGGGCCACCGGCGGCGAACGCGTGCGGGTGAAGCGCGGCGCGCAGGCGGTCTACCTGGCCCAGCTGGTGCAGGAGATGCAGCAGACGAACCCGGACGAGAAGATCGTGCTGGTCGGCGACTTCAACGCCTTCGAGTTCAATGATGGCTACGTCGACGTGATGGGCATCCTCAAGGGCGAAGCCGCACCGGAAGACCAGGTGCTGACGTACATGCCCAGCCCGCTGAGCGTGCCGCTGGTCGACGGTTCGCAGCTGATCACCGATCCGGCGCACCGGTACTCGTACGTCTTCGAGGGCAACGCGCAGACGTTGGACCACGTGCTGGTCAACGAGTCGCTGGTGATGGACGCCGCGCTGCGCGTGGACCACGCCCGCATCAACGCGGACTTCGGCGTGGACAACTTCGGTGATGCGACGCTGGCCGTCCGTTCGTCCGACCACGACCCGGTGCGCCTGAGCATCCGCGTGCCGTCCTTCGCCCGCGCCGACCTGTCGGCCACGGTGTCGGCCGACCGCGCCACTGCCAACGTCGGCGAGACCGTTCGCTACACCGCCACCGTCCGCAACGCCGGTCCGGGCGCGGCATCGCCGGCGGCATTCGCCTTCGTGTTCTCGGCCGAACTGTCGCCGTCGCTCACCACGCTGCCGGCTGGCTGGAGTTGCGACGCGGCAGACGTCACCGCCGGCACCACCCGCGTGGCCTGCACCACGCCGTCGCTGGTCGTGGGCGGTGAAGCGACGTTCGCGATCGACGCCATCGTCCCGGCCAGCGCCGCGGGCACCACGCTAGGCCTGGGCGTGTCGGCCAACTCCACCGTGCTCGACCCGGCCAACGGCGACAACACGGCCGCCGTCTCGGTGGCCGTGGGCGCGCTGCCGCAGACCCGCGCCGACCTGTCGGTGCGGCTGCTGGGCGCTGCCCTGCCGCTGCGCCGCGGCACTATAGCCACGCTGCTGGTTCCGGTGCGCAACGCCGGCCCGGACCAGGCGGAGGAGGTGACGGTGCGGCTGACCAGCAATGTCGAAGCGCGTTACGCCGCCGTGGCCGCGCCCAGTGGCTGGTCCTGCACCCGCGTGCAGGACACCACGGAAGGCGCCGCCGCCGACTGCACCCGTCGTGGCACCATGGCGCGCGGCGTGCAGACACTGGCGTTCGCACTGGTGGTGCCGGGCAAGCCCAAACGCGGTACCGTGCTGGAGTTCGAAGCCACCGTCAGCAGCGCGACGACGGATCCGAACCCCGCCAACAACCACGACCGCCTGGTCCAGCGCATCCGCTGAACTTTCCCGCCATCGTGGGGTCGACAGGGGCGCGGGCAACCGCGCCCCTTGTCGTTTGCGCAACCCGCGACGCGCACCACGTCCGACCCACGCCGGCCGCAGGCGGACTGACACCGAACGACAGCCTGGCAAGCGTCTGTTTCCGCACCGTTTTCCGCGCCGGGTCGCCTGCCATCCACCTCCGTCTTGTTGCATTGCACGACGGCTGCACAGCGCTCAGCTCCTAAAATTACATTTGAAACCAATTCCGCCACTGACGAGAACACCGTCCAGATGAGCATCGCCGCAAGCTTCGAGATCGAATACCTCCAGTACCTGGGTCCCGACGGCACCCTGGTACGCAACGACCTGCCCGAGGCCGGGCGCGACATCGCCCGCCTGCGCGAGCTGTTCAAGCAGATGCTGTTCGTGCGCACCTTCGACACCAAGGCCATCGCCCTGCAGCGCACCGGCAAGCTGGGCACATACGCCAGCTGTCTGGGCCACGAGGCGACTCATGTGGGGATCGGCGCCTCGATGCGCACCGGCGACGTCTATGCGCCGAGCTATCGCGAGTACGGTGCCATGTTCATGCGCGGGGTGAAGCCGCGCGATGTGCTGATGTACTGGGGCGGCGATGAACGCGGCAGCGATTACGACCGCGGCAGCGATGCGCGCAACGACTTCCCCTTCTGCGTGCCGATCTCCACGCAGTGCCTGCACGCGGCCGGCGCGGCGCTGTCGTTCAAGCTGCGCAGGCAGCCGCACATCGCGGTGAGCACGTGCGGTGATGGTGGCTCGTCGAAAACCGACTTCTACGCCGCACTGAACTCCGCGGGTGCTTACGAACTGCCGCTGGTGCTGGGCGTGATCAACAACGGCTGGGCGATCTCGGTGCCGCGCAGCGCGCAGACCGGCGCGCAGACGCTGGCGCAGAAGGGCCTGGCCGGCGGCCTGCACTGCCTGCAGGTGGACGGCAACGACCTGATCGCCGTGCTCGAAGGCATGCGCCGTGCCAGCGAGCGAGCGCGCAAAGGCCAGGGTGGCACGGTGATCGAGTTCGTCACCTACCGCCTTTCAGACCACACCACCGCCGACGATGCGCGCCGCTACCGCGACGATGCCGAAGTGAAGGCCGGCTGGGAGCGCGAACCGATGACGCGCCTGCGCACCTGGCTGACCGCGCAGGGCACCTGGAGCGAAGCCGACGAGGCCGCATGGAAGGAAGACTGCGGCGCGCGCGTGGACGAAGAGGTCAACGCCTACCTCAACACGCCGGTGCAGCCGGTCGAAGCGATGTTCGACTACCTGTACGCCGATCCGCCACCGGAACTGCTGCAGCAACGGGCCGCCGCGATCGCCGCGGAGAACCGCCCGTGAGCACCGTGATGAAACCCGAAAACAAGACTGTGGGAGCGACGTCAGTCGCGAAACCGGATGCCGTGGCGACTCCGACCGCCATCACCCTGATCGAAGCCATCACCCAGGCGCTGGCCTGGGAGATCGCCCACGACGACGCCGTGCTGGTCTTGGGCGAGGACGTGGGCGTGAACGGCGGCGTGTTCCGCGCCACCGCCGGCCTGCAGCAGAAGTTCGGCCCCGAGCGCGTGCTCGACACGCCACTGGACGAGACCACCATCGCCGGCCTCACCGTCGGCCTGGCCGCGCAGGGCATGAAGCCGGTCGCCGAAGCGCAGTTCGACGGCTTCGTCTATCCCATGGTCGACCATCTGATCTGCCACGCCGCCCGCCTGCGCACCCGCACGCGCGGCCGCCTGCACTGCCCGATGGTGCTGCGCGTGCCGTGGGGCGGCGGCATCCGCGCGCCGGAGCACCACAGCGAGGCCAATGAAGCCATCTTCACCAACGTGCCCGGCCTGCGCGTGGTGATGCCGTCCTCGCCGCAGCGCGCCTACGGCCTGCTGCTGGCCGCGATCCGCGATCCGGATCCGGTCATCTACATGGAACCCAAGCGCATCTACCGCCAGTACAAGGAAGTGGTCGCCGACGACGGCGAAGCGCTGCCGCTGGACGTGTGCTTCGTGCTGCGCGACGGCACCGACGTGACCCTGGTGACCTGGGGCGCGCAGGTGAAGGAAGCGCTGGAAGCGGCCGACAAGCTGGCCGGCGAAGGCATCAGCGCCGAAGTCATCGACGTGGCCACGCTGCGTCCGCTCGACTTCGACACCATCGCCGAATCGGTGGCCAAAACCGGCCGCTGCGTGATCGTGCACGAAGCGCCGCGCACCGCCGGCTTCGGCGCGGAGATCGGCGCGCGCCTGGCCGAGCACTCGATGTACGACCTGCTGGCCCCGGTCGAGCGCGTCACCGGCTACGACACCCACATCCCGCTGTTCCGTCTGGAAATGAAGTACCTGCCCAGCGTCGACAAGATCGTCGCGGCGGCGAAGCGGGCGATGGCGAACGGCTGATGCACGCCTGCGCCGTCCGCGACTACCGCACGCAGTACGCGAACCCGATCCGGTTCGCGCGCGGCGACGTGGTCGCACTCGGCGCACGCGACACCGAGTGGCCGGCCTTCGCCTGGACCACCACCGCCGACGGCAATGCCGGCTGGGCGCTGGTGGACTGGCTGCAACCGCGCGACGACGGTCACGCCGTCGCATTGCGCGACTATTCCGCACAGGAACTCGACGTGCAGGCCGGCGACACCGTCGCGCTGCAGTACGAACTGGGCGACTGGTGGTGGTGCACGCATGCGGATGGCCGCAGTGGCTGGCTGCCTGCGCGCGACCTGGACCTGATCAACGAAACGACTTCAGAAGAGACATCCGAATGAGCGAGAGCAAGACCTTCCACCTTCCCGACCTGGGCGAAGGCCTCCCGGACGCGACCATCGTCGAGTGGTTCGTCAAGGAAGGCGACGTGATACGGCTGGACGAACCGCTGGTGTCGATGGAGACCGCGAAGGCCGTCGTCGAGGTGCCCTCGCCCGTCTCCGGCAAGGTGGTGAAGCTGGCCGGTGCCGCCGGCGATGTCATCGTCACCGGCAGCATGCTGGCGGTGTTCGAGCCCGACGCCAGCCTGCCACAGCGCGCGGAAGGCCAGGACACAGGCCACCACCACGGCCCGCCGAAGCCCGCCGCTGCGGGAGCGACGTCAGTCGCGAACCTCGCCACCGACACATCGCCCGTCGCGACTGACGTCGCTCCCGCCGCTCCCACCGATGCCGGCACCGTCGTGGGCGCCATGCAGTCCTCCAACGACGTGCACACCGAACAGGCGATCGCCGTCGGCGGCGTCAAGGCCATGCCGGCCGTGCGCGCGATGGCGAAGAAGCTGGGCGTGGACCTGGCGCGCGTGCGCGCCAGCGGCGCCGACGGCGCAGTGACGATGCAGGACGTGAAACAGGCCGCCGCAGACGGGTCCGCGCGCGGCACCACGACCGCCGCACCCGCACGCACCACCGCGCCGGTCGTCGCGGCGGCACCGGCCGCGAGGACCACACTGTCCGCCAGCGGCAAGCCGATGCGCACGCAGCCACCGGGCGTGTCCGTCAGCGGCCAGCCCGAGCAGCTCAAGGGCGTGCGCCGCAACATGGCGCGCGTGATGGCCGATGCACATGCCAAGGTCGTGCCGACCACGCTAAGCGACGATGCCGACGTGCATGCGTGGATGCCCGGCAACGACATGACCGGCCGCCTCGTCCGCGCCATCGTGCGCGCCTGCAAGACGGTGCCGGCGATGAACGCATGGTTCGACGGAGACAAGCTCACCCGCACGCTGCACCCGCATGTGGACATCGGCATCGCCGTGGATACCGACGACGGCCTGTTCGTGCCGGCGCTGCGCAATGCGGACCTGCTGGAAGCCGGTGGCGTGCGCGAGAGCATCAACCGCCTGCGCGCGCAGGTGGAAGACCGCAGCATTCCACCGTCCGAACTGACCGGCTACACGATCTCGCTGAGCAACTTCGGCATGTTCGCCGGCCGCTATGCCACGCCGGTCGTGGTGCCGCCGTGCGTCGCCATCGTCGCCGCGGGCCGCGCCCGCCACCAGGTCACGCCGGTAATGGGCGGCTTCGAATCGCACAAGGTCATCCCCTTGTCGGTGACGTTCGACCACCGCGCCTGCACCGGCGGTGAGGCGGCACGCTTCCTCAAGGCATTGATCGACGACCTGGCCCTGCCGGCGTGACCTTCCGTCGGCTCACGCCGATGCTGCGCACGCCGGACCTGCCCGGCACACTCGCGTTCTACCGCGACGTGCTGGGCTTCGGACTCGCGTCCGGCGCGCTGGAGCAGGGCTGGCTGGCGCTGCGCCGCGACGGTGCCGAGCTGATGCTGTCCGGCATGAACGACCATGAGGGCGATACGGTCCCGGGATTCACCGGCTCGCTGTACCTGGAAGTCGCCGACGTCGACGCGCTGTGGGACACCGTCCGCGACCATGCCCGCACCTGCTACACGCCCGAGACGTTCGCCTACGGCATGCGCGAATTCGCCGTCTACGACAACAACGGCTACCTGCTGCAGTTCGGTACCCCGGTCGCGGACGACACCTGACCGCGAACGGTGGCAGGATGTCGCGCACATCCACCCGGAAATCCGCTATGGCACACCGCAGCCGCCTCGCCGGTTTCATCATCGACAGCCAGGTCGACGACCTGCCCGCTGCATCCGCGTTCTGGAGCTCGGCGCTGGGACTGGAGGTAACCCATCCCGATGATGGCGACCTGGGCCTCTACGACAAGTTCGAACCCGGTCCCGGTGGCCTGCACATCGAGGTGCAGAAGGTGAAGCACGAAGCCCGTGTGCACCTGGATATCGAGACCGACGACATCGACGCCGAAGTCGCGCGACTGGAAGCGCTGGGTGCGAAACGCGTGCAGCACGTGCGCAACCGCTGGTGGGTGATGGAAGCGCCCACCGGCCACCGCTTCTGCGTGGTGCCGATGGACGAAGGCAGCACGCGCGGCGCGCCGAACCGCTGGCCCTGAAGGCAACAGGTCACCGCACCAGGGCAACCTGGTCGTTCCAGAAGGACAGCAGGTGCTCCAGGCCGGGAGACGATGCTATCTCGTCCTCCAGCCATGGCAGGTCGCGCTGCCATTGCGCCTGGCTGAGCTGCTGGACCAGGCTCTGTGGCGCTTCCGCAAACCCCATGTGCCAGCGCTGCAGGCGGCGCACATCAAGGCTCCCTTGCTCCAGGATCTCCACCTCGCGGTGCTGGCGCGCACGGGCAATCCGCGCGTAGATCTGCTCGACATCGGCACGGGCACCTTCGAGGTACTGCACGAAGCGTTGCCCGCCGTAGATCAGGGTGCCGGTGACGTTGGCCAACTGGTTGTTGACGCGTGCATCGAGCAGCAGGGCATCGAGGTCGGCGGTCTCCAGCGGGCGCGCGGCCTGGCTCTGGTAGACCAGCGCATGCAGTGGAGCCATCTGATGCTCGGGGCGGCGGGGGAAGGACACGGAGCATACCGCGCCACCCGCCCCGCCCGACGTGCGCGGGCGCCGCTATTTGCGTTCAGTCTCCGAACGTTCGCGCGTGGCCTTGAACTCTGAACCTTCCCGCCAGTACGGCCATCCTTCGCTGTCGGCGATCCCACGCCCCATCGCGTACAGCAGCTCGACGTCCTGCGCCTGCCCCACCGCATCCCAGTTCGACGTCCATGCATCGCAGGGCTGGTGGTAGCACTTGGCGAAATACGCATCGCGCAGCGCCTTGCCACGGGAAACACCGCCCTCCGCGCGATCCAGTCCGGCGCCGATGGTGATCGCCGGCACGCCCGCGCGGGCGAAAGCGAAGTGGTCGGCGCGGTAGAAGAAGCCCGCTTCGAGGTTCGGATCCGGCGAGTAGGTGCGCCCATGCGCTTGGGCCACGCGTTTCAGATCGTCTTCCAGCGAAACGCGCCCGTTGCCCCAGGAGGCGATGTCGCGATTCGGGCCGTCCGGGCTGAGCATTTCGATATTGAGCACAGCGGCGGTCTTCTCCAGCGGCGCCACGGGGTTGGCCGCATAGAACATCGCACCTTGCAGCCCCTTTTCCTCCGCCGTCAACGCCATGAACAACAGGCTGCGCTGCGGACGCGGACCGGCAGCGAACACGCGCGCCAGTTCGATCACGGCCGCCACCCCCGTGGCATTGTCGACGGCGCCATGCCGGATCGCATCACCGCCGGCGTCGGGTTCACCGATGCCATAGGCGTCCCAGTGCGCTGAATAGATCACGGTTTCGTCGGGTCGCTGGGCGCCTTCCAGTCGGCCGATGACGTTGCGCGTGATCACCTGATCGCGCGCCACCTTGAAGTCGGCCGACAAGGTGGCCCCGCCCAGCGCCACCGGTGTGAAGTCGGCCGTCTGCGCGCGCCGCTTCTCCGCAGAGAAATCCAGGCCCGCGCGCTGGAACAGCGACACTGCCAGGTCGTGCTGCATCCAGCCACGGAACAGCGTGTGGTACTTCGCCGCATCCGCGCGCGGGATGTCGAACACCGGCGAAAGACCCGACGCACGGACCGTGCGCCAGCCGTATGCCGCCGGCGCGGTTTCATGGACGATCAATACACCCACGGCGCCCTGCCGCGCGAGCTCTTCGTACTTGTAGGTCCAGCGTCCGTAGTAGGTGACCGCCTTTCCGTCGAACGCGCCGGGCTGCGCCGTCTCGTAGTCCGGATCGTTGACCAGCACCACCGCGACCTTCCCGCGCAGGTCCGTGCCCTTGTAGTCATCCCAGTTCCGCTCGGGGGCGCTCACGCCGTAGCCGACGAACACCATTGGCGCGTCGACAACATGCACGCGTTCAACCGGACTCAGGCTCTGCACGACGACATCGTCGCCATTGACCAGGGCCTGCGTGTCACCACCGATCTTCAACACTGCGTCCACCGCGCCGTCCACCCGTGCGCGCACCAGTGGAACGTCCTGGGTCCAACCGCCGCGCTCACCTCCCGGCTGCACGCCTGCCTTCTGGAGTTCATCGATGACGTAGGCGATCGTCTTCGTCTCCCCCGCCGTCGCAGGTGCACGGCCTTCGAACTCGTCCGATGCGAGGACGCGGACATGACGCGAAAGGTTGTCGGCGCTGATGCCGCCGCCGGGGATTTCTGCGGCGAATACGGGCGGCGAACACAGGGACAACAGCAGTATCGGGAACGAAGGCTTCATGGGGACCGCCGGAAATGGACACATCGGCAGTCTAGTCCATCCATGTTCGCCGTAGGAGCGACGTCAGTCGCGACCGTATGCCATGCGGAACCGCGCATCCCCGACGCATGCGCGACACGCCGCGTCTATTGTCGGAGACCACGAGGAATTCAGTCTTACGGTCGCGACTGACGTCGCTCCTACAGGAAACGGCGACCCGTCACGGACGCCCGCGATCCAGCCACACGCCCAGGCCCTGCGCATTCAATTCGACATCCATCGCAAGGACGCGTTCGACCTCCTCGTCGGCTAGCGGCACCCGCAGTGCGTGCGCGCGCTCCAGATACAGCGCTGAGAGACCGGCCACGATGCAACGATGGCGATCCGCGCGCCCATCGCAGGCGTCGGCGATGGCGACCATCGCGTCGATCTGCTCGTACAGCGCCTGCGCCAGTCGCGGCACGTCGTCGATGCGGCCGTAATGGGTCAGGTACATCGCGTCCGGCGCATAGGCCACCATCCGCGCGATGCTCGCCTTCAATGCCGCGGGCTCGAGCTGGACCGGTGTGGTCGTCGGCAGGATGAAGGCACCACGTGGCCCATCCAGTTCGCGATAGGACAACCCGAACGTGTCGCCGCTGAACCAACTGCGGCTGCGCGCGTCCCAGATGCAATGATGGTGACGCGCATGGCCAGGGGTGTCGATGAACTGCAACGGGCGCCCCGAGAGCATCACCGTCTCGCCATCCTCCACCACGCGTACCCGCGCGTCGGGGACCGGCACAAGGGTGCCGTAGCTGCGCTGCATTTCTTCCTCGCCATAGACTGCCGTCGCACCCGCGATCAGCTTCGCCGGATCGATCAGATGCGGTGCTGCGCGGGGGTGCGCGACAAGGGTGGCGTTCGGCAGCTGTTGCATCAGCAGCCCCGCGCCGCCTGCGTGGTCCAGGTGCACGTGGGTGACGATGAGGAAGTCCACCCCGTCCGGCTCCAGTCCAGCGGACTGCAGTGCGTCCAGCAGGCGCGGCACGGAATGGTTCGTGCCGCAGTCGATGAAGGCGCCGCGGCCTTCCTCGACGATGAGGTAGGCGGCGTCGAAGTGGTCGCGCTGGAACGCGGTGTCGATGGTGTGGATGCCGTGGAGGCTCATCCGCGGGCCTGTGTGGGAACGGATGACCCGATTCTAGTCCCCGCCTCGCATCTGCACGACCCGCCTTTGGTGGAACGACCCGTCCGCGCGCGGCTCAACCGCGCGACAACCACCAGCCGCGCAGCGGTACCGCCAGCGTCAGCACGAACAGGAACGCGCCGTAGGCCACCAGTGTGGCCAGCACCTGCTTCCAGATAGCGCCGGTGCCGACATCAGCGGCACCCAGCGCATAGCCCCATTGCATGCCGATGAAGCTCAGTACGAACGCCACCGCCAGTACCGCGAGATCGAAGCCCTTGCGGCGCGCATTTCGCGGCTGGCGCGGAAACAACCAGTACAGCGAGCCCAGCAGCAGGAACCAGGGCAGGAACAGGATCACTGCAAGATACGGCATGGACTCAGGCCTCCGCCGCGCGCAACGCGGCAAGCGCCGCCAGCACGTCTGCGGCCGGCACCTGCAGCACGATCTCCGGCGTCTCCATCGCGTCGGCCTGATCGGCCTGCTTCAACACGCCGATCAGCTTGCCGGCATCCTTCGGCGAATCGAAACCGTTGCTCTGCACCAGCACATTGCCATCGGCATCGGCCAGCTTGAAGTAGAAGCGGCCATCGGTGTCGCGATACTGCTTGAACACCGGCAATGCTGCCTTCGATGGCACGGCCTTGCTCTCCACCAACGGCTGCTGCGACAGGTCGCGCAAGCCCACCGCATGGCGCAGCTCGGCCAGCAGCGGCGTCGCATACCGCTCGCGCAGGCGGCGGGCACCATCGCGCAGGATCGCTTCGATTTCACCGGGCCGTGCCATCAGCGCCTCGTACTTCTCGCGCAGCGGCGCGATCTCCGTATCGATACGCTCGAACAGCTGCTGCTTCGCATCACCCCAGCTGATGCCGTCGGAGAACCGCTGCGCGAACGCACGCGTTTCCTCGCCGGTGCCGAAGGCCTGGTACAGCTGGAACAGCGCCGAGCCTTCCGTGTCCTTCGGCTCGCCGGGGCCACGCGAGTCGGTCAGGATGGAGAACACCAGCTTCCTCAGCTCCTCGCGTGGCGCGAACAGCGGGATAGTGTTGTTGTAGCTCTTGCTCATCTTGCGCCCATCGAGGCCGGGCAGCGTGGCCACGTTGTCGTCGATGAGCGCTTCCGGCAAGGTGAAATATTCCTTGCCATACACATGGTTGAAGCGCTGGCCGAAGTCGCGCGCCATCTCGATGTGCTGGATCTGGTCGCGGCCCACCGGCACCCGGTGCGCATTGAAGATCAGGATGTCGGCCGCCATCAGCACCGGATACATGAAGAGGCCCGCGCTGATGCCCGCATCCGGGTCTTCGCCCTCGGCGTTGTTCTTGTCCACGGCCGCCTTGTAGGCATGCGCACGGTTGAGGATGCCCTTGCCCGCAACGCAGGTCAGGAACCACGTGAGCTCGGTGATCTCCGGCACGTCGCTCTGGCGATAGAACCACACCTTGTCCGGCTCCAGGCCGCAAGCCAGCCACGTCGCCGCGATCTCCAACGTGGAACGCTGGGTACGCGCCGGATCCTGCGCCTTGATCAGACTGTGCAGGTCGGCCAGAAAGTAGAAGCTCTCCGTGTCCGCTGCACGGCTGGCGGCCACGGCGGGGCGCACGGCGCCGACATAGTTGCCCAGATGGGGCGTGCCCGAGGTGGTGATGCCGGTGAGGACGCGCGTGGTCATAAGCGAAGCGGGGGAATGCGGGAAAGCAGCCAGTTTACCGGCTGGGGCTGGATACTGCCGGCAGCGCGCCTGCGACACAGGGTCGCAGTGGCCCAGCCTGCCGGTGGCTTAACCGGGCGACACACCGTGTCGACCGGCAACCCCACTGCCGGTGGCGGTCCGTTTCCAGCATCGTCCCCACCTGGAGAACGGACATGCTGCACCGGATCCTTGTTTCCCTGGCAACCCTGGCCCTGCTGGTTGCCTGTGTACCCACCCACTCCCGCCCGTTGGTCGATGTCGGCGTGATCGATCGCGACACCGGCGAATGGCTTGCCCAGCATCCCCACCGGGGCGATGCGTGGGTCGCCGGCACCCCCGGCCACCGCTACAGCGTGCGCCTCACCAACACCACGGGCGAACGCGTCCTGGTCGTGCTTTCCGTGGATGGCATCAATGCGATCACCGGCCAGACCGCGCATCCTTCCCAGGCCGGCTATGTACTGGAACCCTGGCAAACCACCGAGATCAACGGCTGGCGCAAGTCGATGGACGACGTGGCGCAGTTCGTGTTCACCGATCTGGGCGACAGTTACGCCGCACGCACAGGCCGGCCCCGGAATGTGGGCGTGATCGGAGTGGCCGCATTCCGGGAAGCGCGCAGTTACCGGTATCCGCAGTACGCCCCGCCCCCCATTGCCCGGTCCCCGCTGGAGAAGCGAGGTGAAGCAGAGGCTGCGGCACCGGCATCGTCATCGCGTGCGATCGCGGCGGACAGCGTCGCCCGGGAGCAGAGCATCGGCACCGGCCATGGCGGACGCGAGTGGGCGCCGACCTCGCGCACCGGGTTCGACCGCGCAACCCGCCAACCCGAACAGGTGAGCCAAGTGCGTTACGACGAGCATCGCCGCCTGGTTGCGATGGGCATCCTGCCGCGTCGCCACGGCCCCATCTGGCGCAATGAGGCTCCGCGAGCGTTCCCGGACGGCTTCGTGGCCGACCCGCCACGCCACCGTTGAACACGCAGAAGAAAACGGGCCGCATGAAGCGGCCCGTCCTGTCCTGGTCCTGCAGACGCGATCGCGTCAGTGCTTGAAGGTCTTGTCGGAACGCAGCGTGCGCTGGAAATCCTCGACTTCCGTATGGGCCCGATCCCGGTCGTAGCCATAGCGCTCCTGCAGCCTGCCTTCAAGGTATTCCGCATTACCCTGCGCGACCTTGAAATCGTCATCGGTCAGATCGCCCCACTTCGCCTGGATCTTGCCCTTCAGCTGCTTCCAGTTGCCGGCGATGATGTCCTGATTCATGGTGTTTCCTCACTTTATTGAGCGGCAGGGGGCGCCGCGAAAACAGCATCGCAGACCGCGTGTTCCCATCCGATCAACTGCGCGTCAACGCACCATTAGGATTGACTGAACAGTTCAGTCGCATGAGGACGCGTTCGCACGGATGAATGCGTGCGGCGACGCTCGAGCCTCCGATTTTCTTGCCCCATCATTGCGGCCTGACGCACTGCAGACACCGGCAAAAGAAAACGGGCCGCGATACGCGGCCCGTTTCGAGTCTTCAAAACCCAGAGGCTTATTTGCCCGAGGAATCCTCGACCTTCTCGCCCACCTTCTGCACGTCCTTGCCGAACCCCTTGACGGTGTTGCAGCCGGACAGCACGGCGATGGAGAACAGGGACAACAGCAACAACGCGACGATACGCTTCATAAGCGACTCCTGTGGACGGTATTCACGGCCTGAGGCGCGCATCGTCCGGAACACGCCGGCCATGCCGCCCCACCCGTGCAGTCTGATTTAAGCACGCTGGCTGGCGGCTGACCAAACCCTGGCCGGCAACGCGGAAGGGCCGGTTTCCCGGCCCTTCCTTCGGGTGGCATCCAGCGGATGCGGTCAGCCGCCAGCGCGCATCAGCACTTGCCGTCCTTGCAATCCTGGGCCTTGTCTTCGACCTTCTCGCCAACCTTCTGCACATCCTTGCCGGCACCGGCCATGGTGTTGCAGCCCGACAGGACCGCCATCGAGAACATCGCCGTCAGCAGCAGCATCATTGCACGCTTCATGTGTCATCTCCTGGGTGGATAAGGGTGCCATTGCGGGTGCGTCCCGCACCGCAGCGGCGTGTGGTGCACCTTCGACGGCGCGGCGTATAGGCCGCGTGAAACCATGGACCGCCCATTCAGTCTCAGTTTCCCCGATGCCCCGCGCCCCTAGTCGCGCATCAGCGTGGACTTGCCGAACAGGCTCTCCACCAGGTCCACCGTCAGCTTGGCGGTGCGGTTGCGACGGTCCAGCACCGGGTTCAGTTCCACGATGTCCAGCGAACCCATCAGGCGCGTGTCGGCGATCATCTCCATCACCAGCTGCGCTTCACGATAGTTGGGACCGCCTGGCACGGTAGTGCCCACGCCGGGCGCGATGCTCGGGTCCAGAAAGTCCACGTCGAAGCTGACGTGCAGGTGCGTATCCGCATCCAGGCCCTCCAGCGCAGCTTCCATCGTGCGCTTCATGCCCACCTCGTCGATGTAGCGCATGTCGTACACGTCGACCTTGTGGTCCTTGATCAGCCGCTTCTCCTCCGGATCGACCGAACGGATGCCGATCTGCCGGACCATCGACGGCGTGATCGCGGGCGCATCACCACCCAGCCGGGTCAGTGCATCCGGGCCGATGCCGCACAGACACGCCACCGGCATGCCATGGATGTTGCCGGAAGGCGTGACCTCGCTGGTGTTGAAGTCCGAATGCGCATCCAGCCAAAGCACCCGCAGATTCTTGCCGACCTTGCGGCAGTGTTGCGCGACCGCGGTGATGGAACCCATGGCCAGGCAATGGTCGCCGCCCAGCATGATGGGCAACCGCTGCTGGGCCAGTTCGGTGGCGGTGGCATCCATCACCGCGCGGTTCCACGCCACCACTTCATCGAGATGCCGGTAGCCATGGACGGGGCCGGTCCAGGGGTTGGCGGGACCCTGCACATTGCCGGTGTCGATCACGTCCACGCCCCGTGCCACCAGCGCTTCGGCGAGACCCGCGATGCGCAGCGCATCGGGCCCCATGCGTGCGCCACGATGGCCGGCGCCGACATCGGTAGGCACGCCGATCAGGGACACGGGAGGAAAAGCTCGACTCATGGATACGTCCTGCGGAAAACAGACGCACAGTCTATGCCGTCAGCGATGACGGGCCTGTGGCATCGCAGCACGCGAACGGGCGTTGCGCCGACAGGAAATGGTGCCGCTTATCCGAATCGAACGGATGACCTACCGCTTACAAGGCGGTTGCTCTACCAGCTGAGCTAAAGCGGCGCGGGCGGCAATTCTAGCGCAGTGCCGTGCATTCGAGGGGTTGTGGCGCACCGCTGGACGCGGCACGGGCGAGCACAACGGGGTCGACACCCTCCACGACGCTGGCATCCAGCCACCACAGGCTTGGGCCCGCGCGGCCAACGGGCTGCATCTGCGCGGTGAACCCCGCAGCCTGCAACTGCGATACGCGGCGTTCGGCGGCTTCACGACTGCGATATCGGCCCAGTGCGATCCCGTTGGCTTGTTCGCCCTGGCGCACGACGAGGAAGTCGTTGAATCCCGCCGCCCCGATGCGGCCGGCGATTGCCTGCGCCTCTTCCAGCGACGGCGCGGGCGGCATGACCACCTGGTAACCACTGGCGCTGAGGCCGGGCACTTCCCGCAGATGCGCCCGCAGGAGCTGGCCCTTGACCGCGTCCTGCGCCAGGGTCGCGGTAGCCTGGCTGGTGAAGGGCCCGAGGCTGAAGCAGGCCGCCGGGATTACCGGCGCCGCACGGGCGTCCACGGCCGACGGACCAGGGGTGGCCGCAGGCATCTCGTCGACGAGTTGCAGGCGCGCCACACCGGCTGGCAACGGAGGCGGTGACGGCGGTTCGACGGCGGGACGGGTGAGCCACCACGCGGCGGCGCCCAGGTTCAGGACGATCAACAGGACGATCAGGGCACGGATCAACATGCAGGGATTCTAGCGGTGCTCAGGCGGCGGTACCGAGCCGTGCCCATACAGCCAGTCCTTCGAGCACCAGTGCTGGCGCCAGTTCGCCATCGCGCAGCGCGGGCGCCAGCTCGGCCGCGCCGCCGCCATGCAGCAGCAAGGCGGGGCGCTCGCCCAAGAGGTCATGCGCATGCTGCAGGCTGCGCTCGATCAATCCCAGGGCAGCGCCGCCACAGCCGGATGCCAGCGCATCGAGGGTGTCGGTGGCGAACTCGACGTACCCGCCTCCTCGCGACGGCAACTGCGCGGCCGCTTGCTGGAGTGCTTCACGCATCAGGCGGGGTGAGGGCGCTATGCGTCCGCCGCGATGCCGCCCGTCCGCGTCCAGCAGATCGACGGTCACCGCCGTGCCTACGCCCACCAGCAGCCACGGCTGCGCAGCGCGCGCGCGCGCCGCCAGCAGGGCCAGGAAGCGATCCACGCCAAGCCGTCCGGGATCGGCATAGGCGAAGTGCACACCAGCCAGCGCCTGCTGCGTACGCGCGATCGAGATGCACCCGAAACGGGTGGTCAACCAGTCCACCACCGCAGCGGTGCGTGCAGGTGATGCAACGCTGGCGAGCACGGCGGACGATCCCTGCATGTCGATCGCCGGAATGACAGCCTCCAGCACGGCGATGAATTCACCGTCGTATCCGGTCGCCAGCACCTCGCCCAGCGTCCCATCCGCCCTCAACGGTGCGCCTTTCACGCGCGAATTCCCCAGATCGAATACCCACTGCGTCATGTCACCCTCACGCTGACGTCCCCGGCATGCACCTGTCGTTGTACCTCGCCCACGCGTACGCGCAACGCACCGTCATCGCCGATGCCTTCGGCCATACCATGTTCGTCGCCCTGCGGACCATGCACGATGACCTCGCGGCCCATCAGCACGTCCAGCGCAGCGTATCTCGCAAGGAACGGCGACAGCCCTTCGCGATCGAACTGTTCGAGCGCGGGCAACAAGGTATCCAGCAGGTGGGACGCGATCCTGTTCCGCGAAGGTTGACGACCGCCCAGCGTGGCCAGGTCCGTCCATGCCTGGCTGATCGCCGTCGCAGCAGTCGCCGGCATGTGCACGTTCACACCGATCCCGATCACCGCGCGCACCGGACCACCATGCTCACCGCCGCCTTCCACCAGGATGCCCCCCAGTTTGCGGCCCTGCGCCAGCAGATCGTTGGGCCACTTCACGCCAACGGTTTCGTAGCCGGCCTGCCGCAGGGCTTCCGCGACAGCCACGCCGACCACCAGGCTCAGGCCGCCGAGGCGCGCGAGTCCGCCGGAGAACTGGCGCGACAGCGACAGATACAGGTTCGTCGCAATCGGGGATGCCCACTGCCGTCCGCGCCGGCCACGCCCGCCGGTCTGCTGTTCCGCCAGCAACACCGCAGCCCCATGCTCGGGCGCCTTGCGGCGGAGCAACTCGCTGTTCGTCGAATCCAGCGACCATGCCACCTCCAGCGACGCCAGTTGCGCGGAGGCCGCGTCCCGCAACGGGGCACGGATCAGGTCCGCGTCCAGCAATTCGACCGGCGCTTCCAGCGAGTACCCGCGGCCGGGCTGCGCGTCGATCCGCAGGCCGCCCGCACGCAGTGCTTCGATCCGCTTCCACATGGCGGCGCGGGTGACCTTGGCGTCGCGGGCGAGCAGGTCGCCGGAAGCGGGGCCTTCGATCACGCGCTGCAGCAGTTCGCGTTCGCCGGTCATGCGCGGCGGCGCCAGACGCGCACGCGTTCGAAGCGCGACTCGGTGCCGGCACGCAATCGCTGCATGTTGGCGCGATGGGTGAAAAGCACCAGCGCCGCGGCGGCGACAGCGAACATCTGCGCGGGACGATCCGCGTGCATCCACCATGCCAGTGGCACGAGGCACGCGGTGGCGATGATCGACGCCAGCCCCACGTAACCGGTCGCGACCAGGACGCCCAGCCAGACCAGGAACAGCGGCAGCAACGCCAACGGCCAGAGCACGGCGACGCCACCCAGTAGGGTGCCCACGCCCTTGCCGCCGCGGAACCCGTGCCAGATCGGCCACACATGCCCCGACGCCGCAGCCAGCGTCGCCAGAAAACCCAGCGCGCGTGGCGACAGAGGGCCCTCCATCGGCGCGAAACGCAGTGCCAGCCATGCGGCCAGTGCACCCTTGCCGATGTCCACCAGCACTACACCGAGTGCGAACTTCGCCCCCTGCGTGCGGAAGGCGTTGGTGCCGCCCGCGTTTCCACTGCCCTGTGTGCGGATGTCCACGCCCCGCAGCCGGCCCAGCGTGAGGCTGCCCGACACGGAACCGAGCAGGTAGGCCAGCAGCAACAAGGTGCAGACGATCAGCATGGCACCATTATGGGCCACGCCCCTCCCCGCTCAGGCATCAGGTGCCGGCTGTACGGCCACGATGAGGGCGCCCTGGCCAGCATGCGCGCCGATGGCCGCCCCGGTTTCTACCAGCCGGTCCTCGCTGATCGGCAGCCGCGCGCGCAGCGCGGCGAGCAATCGCTCGCCCTGCGGACGCGCGTCGCAGTGCCCCACGATCACCCGCCAGCGCGGCCCGGATTCCAGCTGGCGTGCGACCCGCCGCGCGAAGGCTTCCGGCGCATGCGCGCGCGTCAGCAGGATGCCGGCAACCGTCATGCGGCCCTCGGCACTCATCTTCGCGATCGGGGTCAGCGTGCTCAGTTTCGCGATCGGCGCGGCCCAGCGCGGGATACGACCACCGCGCACGGCATGGGAGATGTCGGGCGCGATGGCCCACATCCGTGTCAGCGGGCGCAGGCGCTCCAGTTCGGCTATCACTTCCGCTTCACTGCAACCTTCTGCCGCGAGCTCGGCGGCACGCCACACCAGCAGCGCCTGCCCGCAGGCGGCATTGACCGTATCGAACACCCGCACGCGCCCGGATGGGTCACGCGCGGCGGCATGTTCCCCCGACTGCAGCGTGCCCGACAACGCGCGCGACAGGCCGACATAGAGCACCCGCGCATGATGGGCCAGCGACAGCTCGAAATGCCGGCGGAAGTCGCCCGGCGGCGGCTGGCTGGTGCGCGGCAACTGGTGCGAGACCGCCATGCGCCGGTAGAACTCGCCTGTCGACAGGCCCACCTTGTCGAGGTAGTCGCGGCCATCCAGGTCCACCCGCGCGGGCACCACGCCGATGGCATGGCGCTCGGCAATGTCGTCCGGCAGGTCGGCGGCACTGTCGGTGACCACCACCAGCGATTGCGTGGCGGCGGCGACCGCGTTCTGACGAACCATGTCGTCCGCCTTCATGCCTTCGACGTGGCCCTGCGCCGCGCACGCATCGAAGAGTACCTGCGGCGATCCGATGTGCGCGTGCACGCGAAGACGTGACGCGCCACCCGCGATGACGATGGAGTCCGCGCCGCCGGCCTCCAGCGCGGCACGCAGGCGATCGCGGTCCAGCGCCTCGCCCAGCAGCAGGCATTCGGTGCACCAGCGGCGCGTCGGATCAATGGCATGGTCGTGGACCGTCGGACCGGCGGCATCGTTGGCCGCGCCCGGCGCGCTGGCGCGCACGCGCACCGCACGTGGTCCGCCCTCGACGAACTCGGCGATGCCTTCCAGCAGGTCGACAAACCCCTGCGCACCGGCATCGACCACGCCGGCACGCTGCAGCAAGGCCATCTGGCGCGGCGTGTCGGCAAGCGCGCGCCGCGCACGGACAAGCGCACGGACGAAGCCGCTGCGTGCATCGACCTGGTTGTCCTCCCCCGCCGCGGCATCCAGCTCTTCGGCGAATGCGGCAATCACGCTCAGGATCGTCCCCTCGACCGGCTGCGCCAGTGCCTGGCGTGCACTCTGCGCGCCCTGACGGACGGCCGCGGCCAGCGAACGGGCATCCAGTTCCGGCAGGTTGCGCACGCGCTCGGCCACGCCATGCAGGAACTGCGCGAGGATGGCGCCGGAATTGCCGCGCGCACCATCGATCGCGTCGTTGCCCACACGGCTCAGCAGATCGCCGACATGCTGGCTGGGCTGGCTGAGCGCACCATGCAGCACGCTGCCGAGCGTCGATGCGAGATTGTTACCGGTATCGCCGTCGGCGACCGGGAACACATTGATGCGGTTCAATGCGTCACGCGCGGCAATCACCCGGCGGGCTCCCGCAATCAGCGCCAGGCGCAGGGCGGGGGCGGTCAGCGGGCGGGAGTCGGGTGCGGGCATCGCGGCAGTCTGACGCAACCGCTCCCGCCGTCCTGTTGCGATGCAGCAGGCCGTGGCCGGTTTTCCTCGATCCATCTCCGTGGAGAGGCATTTCGTCGCAGGGCCGGACACATTCATGCCGGCCGGAGCCATTCCCGCTATAGTCGACGGCGTCATCTGGCCGCTGTACCCCGACCGACAGGAGTCCCTCCGATGTTACGCGCCAGCCTTGCCCTGCTGCTTCTCGGCGCCTCTGCGGCGGTATTCGCCCAGAACGGGCGCAGCATCGCCAATGGCAATGCCACCACCTGCCAGGATGTCGCCGACCGTGCCGTCGCCGACCGCCCGGGTGATGCCGTGCCGACCACTCCGGACGCACGTCGTGCGCGCGCCACCGCCGTGCGCAGCAAGTACGCCGCACCCGCTGCATTGACGCCCTCCACTTCGCGGGGCGGCGGCGATGACGACGATACCCCGCTGCCGCGCAGCCGCGGCTCCAAGTGGCACAGCTTCCTGCCGGGCATGTTCCGCTGACGCGGACGGCCTCACCCGGTGATTGGCCTGTTGCGCCGCCTGCGGCGCCCCTCCCCGTCCATCCAGGACGAACTCTGGCGGACCGTAGCCACTGACACGCCCTGGGTGTCGGCACTGGATGACGTGCGTTCGGACAGGCTGCGCGGGTTGGCGGCTCGCTTCCTGCACCAGAAGACCATCACGCCGCTCGCCGGCCTGAGCCTGGACGAAGCGCAACGCGTGCAGCTGGCGGCGCTGTGCTGTCTGCCACTGCTGGAATTTGGCGAAGGCGGCTTGCGCGGCTGGTCTCAGCTGATCGTCTATCCGGACGCGTTCCGCGTGCAACGCACGCATACCGATGCGGCCGGCGTATTGCACGAGTGGGAGGACGACCTGGCCGGCGAAGCCTGGGACCAGGGTCCGCTGATCCTGTCGTGGGCCGACGTGCAAGCCGACCTGGCCGAACCCGATGCCGGCTTCTGCGTCGCCGTGCACGAGATGGCGCACAAGCTGGATGCGCTGGATGGCGAACTGGACGGCACACCGCCCCTGCCGGGCGAGTGGCATGGCCGCTGGGCGCGCGACTTCCAGCGCGCGTACGATGATTTCTGCATGCAGGTGGACCTGGGTCGCGAGACGGCGATCGATCCGTATGCCGCCGAGGCACCGGAAGAATTCTTCGCCGTCGCCACCGAATACCACTTCTCGGCGCCGGGCGTGCTGGCCGACGCCATGCCGGAGGTGGCCGGGCACCTGCGACGATTCTACGGTCCGCCGCCGTTGGCGACGACGTAACGGTTACAGACCCGGCGGCAACCGCACCTCGAAGCGTGCCCCGCCCAGTTCCTCCGAGCGCAGCACCTGCAGTTCGCCGCGATAGTCGCGGATCAGGTCCTGCACGATCGACAGTCCGATGCCATGACCCTGCACGCGCTCATCGCCGCGCACGCCCCGCTGCAGCACCTTGGACACGTCCTCCTCGGCGATGCCCGGGCCATCGTCATCCACGGCCAGGAACAGTCCGGGCCTGCGCTGCGCTGCCGTCGCACCCACCTTCACCGTCAGCAGCACGCGCGAACGCGCCCACTTGAAGGCGTTCTCCAGCAGGTTGCCCATCAGTTCCTGCAGATCGCCCATCTCGCCATGGAAGCGTGCGCGCGGATCGATCTCGAATTCGCAGATGACGCCCTTCGACGCATAGACCTTCTCCAGTCCCCGCACGATCTCTTCGGCGTTCGGCTCGATGGCGATGGCGGCCGAAAACAGCTTGTGGCCGCTCGAAGCCGCACGCGCAAGCTGGTAGGAAACGAGGTTGTTCATGCGCTTGAGCTGCACGTCCAGTTCCTCACGCAGCGATTGCGGATCACCGTTGTCGTCCAACTGCGTACGCAATACTGCGATGGGCGTTTTCAGGCTGTGCGCCAGATCGGCCAGCGTATTGCGCTGACGCTCCAGGTTCTCGCGCTCGCTTTCGATGAAGGCATTGATGCTGTCGGTCAATGGCTCGAGTTCGCGAGGATGGCTCTCCGTCATTCCCGACAGCTCACCACGCTGCACCCTGCTGAGTTCGAAAATCACCCGCCGCAACGGACGCAGGCTCCAGCGCAACACCAGCATCTGCAGCAGCAGCAGGATCACGCCGGCACCGCCGAGATAGACCCACAGCGAGCCCCGGAACACGCGGATCTGCGTGCTCAGCGCCTGCGCGTCCTCCAGGATGTAGATGCTGTAGGGAATCTCGGCGTGCTGGTGGGTTGCCGGCCAGGCATAGCCCACGCCGTAGCGATAAGCCTCGCCTTCACTCCCGTCCGCGCGGCGTATAGGCAGCGGCCCCTCGAATGTCTCTTCCAGCGCGCCCAGTCGCCTGGGCACCGGCAGTTCGGGGCCCAGCGTCGAGTTGGAGCCCCATGGCGGCACGTTCTGCAGCACCACCTGCGCATACATGCCGCTGTCGGGCATGTCGAAGCGCGGATCAGGCGTGTTGTAAGGCGGAATCAGCGTGCCGTTGCGGCCGAACTCCACCTTGTCGGTGTAGTACAGGGCATAACTCTTCAACCGCTGCCGAAGGTTGTCCTCGGCCGTGTCGACGAACGCGCGATCCAGCGCGTAGCCGGCCAGCGCGAGGAAGGCGAGCAGCGCAAGGCTGGCCGCCAGCAACTGGCGCGCGCGCAGCGAGCGCGGCCGCCAACCCTCGAACCGGTCGCGGCCGACGTGAGCGGGCGGCACGGCGCCGGAAGGTGGCGCAGGCATCAAATGCGGGCGATGCCGGCGCGGTCCATCAGCCTTCGCCGGTGCGCGGGATGGCGAAGCGGTAGCCGCGGCCGCGCACAGTCTCGATCGGCTTCAGCTCGCCTTCCGGATCCAGCTTCTTGCGCAGACGACCAATGAAGACTTCCAACACGTTGGAGTCGCGGTCGAAGTCCTGCTGATAGATGTGTTCGGTCAGGTCGGCCTTAGAGACCAGTTCGCCCGCGTGCATCATCAGGTACTCGAGCACCTTGTACTCGTAGCTGGTGAGGTCGACGTTACTGCCATTGACGCTGACCGTCTGCGCAGCCAGATCCAGTGCGACCGGACCACACTCCAGCGTGGGCTTGCTCCAGCCGGCAGCACGACGCAACAGCGCATTGACGCGCGCCAGCAGCTCCTCCACGTGGAAAGGCTTGACCAGGTAATCGTCAGCGCCCTGCTTCAGGCCTTCCACCTTGTCCTGCCAGCTGGAACGCGCGGTCAGGATCAGTACCGGGAACTTCTTGCCCTCGTCGCGCAGCGCCTTGATCAGCTCCATGCCGGACATTTTGGGCAGGCCGAGATCGATGATGCCAACGTCGAACGGCACCTCGCGCCCCATGTACAGGCCTTCTTCGCCGTCCTGGGCCGCGTCCACCGCAAAGCCTTCGCGCTTGAGGCGCGCGGCAAGGGTTTCACGCAGGGGGGCTTCGTCTTCGACCAGCAGGATACGCATGGACTCTCCTTGGGAATGCGGCGCGGCTGAGGGACCGCGCGGGCGTGCTCGTGATGAGCCGTGATTCTACGTAAGACTACGGGCGGGAGGGGTTATCGCCGCGTGGAGGCTGCGTCGTTTCGCGCCGGGGCCGCACCGGCGCATCGATGCCGCGACGTGAGCTGCCTGCATCATCCATGGTGCGCACCCGGCCACGGTCGTCGACGTACTTCACGCGATTGATCTCGCGTCCTTCGTACTGCATGCGCTCGACGCTCAGCACCTGTCCGCCGGTCTCATTGCGGACGCGGCGCACCGCGTCGGACATCGATGACCGATGCCTCGTCATCTCCGCACGCGACGGGCCACGCTCACGCGCAGGCGGTGCTTCGTCACGGCCACGCTCGTCCTGCGCGTGCACAACGTGGGTACCCGTGAGGGTGGCAAGCACCGCCACGGTGATGGCAGCCAGGATGGAGGTACGAAAGCGCATAACGGAATCGTAACGGAACTGGGGTCGCGAAACTGAACGTAACCCGAAACCGCCTCGGGGGAATGGAAACGAAGTCTTGGCCCGCGGCGGTGAATCCGTTCTGAATTTATCCACAGGGCAATACCCCGCATTCAGCCTGCTGAACGGTCAGAAAACCTCGGCCACACAACATCTTAGCGAACCGCCGCCGGCTTCGATGGCATCCAGCGGTACGTTGTGCACGGCAAAGCCGGCCGCTTCAAGCTTCGCCACCGCGGCTGGCCGCAGGGCCGCGTGGGCGCGCCGGCTCATCCAGACCGACGCCGGCGACAGTGAGATGGCATTGCCGGCGAAGGCCGCCTGCTCGGCTCCAGTCAGTTCGATCACGCCCGCGGGATACAGTGCCTCCAGCGCAGGCGCCAGGTCTGCCCCCAGCCCGTCCGGATATACCAGCGCAGCACGTCCGGCCAGCACCGCCAGCAGCACATTGGTGTGGTATTCGCCCGGGGCGAGATCGAACATCAGTGTCGCGCGCAGGCCGAACGCCTCGTGCATCCGCGCCGCGCCCGTCTCGTCGCAGCGCTCGGACAACCCACAGAAGCCGATGCCGCGTGCCCGATCGATGACCAGCGCCCCAGTGAGTTCGCAGGGATGCGGCTGGGCCGACAGGTCAACTTCCGCGTATCGCAGCGTGTCGCGGAAAAAACCCCGGATATCGGACCGTTCCGCCTCACGCTGGCGTACCGGGTGGCGCATGCGGCCGATGACCAGCCGCGGCTCGCCATCGACCCGCGCGGTGGCGAAGACGTTGTTGGGAAACACCGCATCCGGTGTAGCCTCGCGGCCCGGGAAGCAGAACACCGGCACCTCCTTCGACAGCGCTCGATGCAGCGCGTGGTGTTCGCGCAGCGCCGCACCAGTGTCGAAAGCGCCAGCATCGGCCATGTAGCGATTGTCCTGCGCCGACTGCTCGGCGCGCACGAAACCGTCTGGCGACACCAGGAACGCCGCGCGTGCGGTCGGCGCGCCAAAGTCGGATGCCAGCGTCGGCGCATGGGCGATGAAGGCATCGATGTCACGCGTGATCACGGCTCAGGCCGCCGGCCGCAGTTCGCGCGTGGTCGCCGCCAACGCCTGCTCCACCAGCAGCCAGTCAGCGCCGGGCTTGTGTGCGCCTTCGCTGAGGATCTGCCGGAACGCGCGTCCACCCGGCTGCGCATGGAACAGCCCCAGCACGTGGCGGGTCAGGTGCTTCAGCGCCACACCCTTCGCCAGCTGCGTTTCGACATAGGGACGCCATGCGCGCAGCAGGTCCGCGCGCGACGCGATCCCGCCGCCGAAAAGTGCCGCCTGCATTTCGTGCAGCACGTAGGGCTCGTGGTACGCCGCGCGGCCGATCATCACGCCATCGCTGTGCTGGAGGTGCTCGTGCACCTGCGCCGTCGTAGTGATACCGCCATTGATCGCCACCGTCAGTTCCGGCCGCTCACGCTTGAGCCGGTAGGCCCAGTCGTAGCGCAGCGGCGGGATCTCGCGGTTCTCCTTTGGCGACAGCCCCTGCAGCCAGGCCTTCCGCGCATGCACGAAGAAGACATTGCAGCCGGTCGCCGCCACGGTATCGATGAAGGTGCGGAACAGGTCGTAGTCCTCCTGCTCGTCCACGCCCAGCCGGCATTTCACGGTAACGGGAACATCGACCGCATCGATCATCGCCGCCACGCAGTCGGCAACCAACGCAGGCTCCTTCATCAGACAGGCACCGAAGCGCCCCGCCTGCACGCGGTCGGACGGGCAGCCGACGTTGAGGTTCACCTCGTCATAGCCCCAGTCCTGCGCGATGCGCGCGGCCTGCGCCAGGTGCGCCGGCTCGCTGCCGCCGAGTTGCACGGCGACGGGATGCTCCACGGTGTCGAAGCCCAACAAGCGGTCGCGATCTCCATGGATCACCGCCTGCGCATGCACCATCTCGGTGTACAGCCGCGCCTGCGGCGCGAGCAGCCGATGGAACACGCGGCAGTGCGTGTCCGTCCAGTCCATCATGGGCGCCGTCGACAGGCGGAACCGGTTCCGATCGGTGGTGTGCATGGGCACATTTTACCCAGGCGCCCGGCAGCACGTCGCGCTTGGCCCCGGATGATCCGAGGCCTCGCACACCGGTTCACACAGGTGCGGCCGGAAGCACGACCGTGAACGTCGTCCCGACGCCCATCTGGCTCTGTGCCGTTATCGCACCGCCTGCCCGTGTCACGAGGTCGCGGATGACGGAAAGGCCAAGGCCGGTGCCCTCGCCCGCCGGCTTGGTGGTGAAGAAGGGGTCGAAGACACGCGCCAGCACCTCTTCCCCCATGCCGGCGCCGGTATCGGCGAACTCCAGCACGCTGCCACCGTCGTCGCCTTGCGCGACGCCGATGGAGAAGATGCCACCATGGGGCATCGCATGATCCGCGTTGGCCGCGATGTTGAGGACCATGAGCTCGAACCGGTCCCTGTCCATCCTGATCGGTGATGGGGCATTACCCAGGGCGAACCGCAGTTCCACCTCGGGCTTGAGCAACTGGCGCAGCATGGACTGGACGTCCGCCAGGGCGCTGGCGGCATCGAAGGTCTCTTCCGCGTAGTCGTCCTGGCGCGCGAATGTCATCAGCTTGTGCGTGAGCAGCGTCGCCCGGCGCGCCGCCGCCTCGATGCCTTCGAATGATGTCCTGCCGTCTTCGACCTGGCCCGCCCGAAGTCCCTTGCGCGCATAACCGCTGATCACGGCCATGATGTTGCCGAAATCGTGCGCCACACCTCCCGCCAGTCGACCCACCGCCTCGACCTTGCGGGCGTGGATGAGTTGCTCCTGTGCGAGCTCGCGTTCATTGATCTCCTGCAGCAGGCGCTGGTTCGCCGCCGCGAGCTGGTTCCCGCGCTCCGTGGCTTCGCCCAGGCTCTGGCGCAACGCGGCCGAACTGCGGTCGAGCACGATGGCGATCATCAGGAACATGGCGGCACTGAACGCGGCGTCGCCGTACAGTGCGACAGCATCACCTTGGCGGGACACATCCACCGAGATGCCCAGGAAGAACGCGGCCACGATGCAGGCGAACATCAGCCAGAGCGCCGCCCTGCCCACCACGAGCCCCGCGATCGCCATCCAGATGACCAGCACGGGCTGCTCGAAGCGTTGGGCACCGAACCCGGCGGCCAGGTAGGCAGGCACCACGGAGGCGGCGAACACCACCAGCAACAACCGCGAAGCCCACGCGAAACGTCCATGCCGGATCAGCGCGAAGCTGATGGCCGCGGCGGCGCACACCGACAGGCTCAGCGCCATGCTGGTCAACTCGCCCGGTCGCCACGGAATATCGACCGCAAAGGCACGATACGCCCACGCCAGCGCAGGAAGCACCGCCAGCAGCGACGAGATGAGTTGCAGCATCGGCGCATTGCGCCTGTCGACCGGGTCGGCGATGGGTACATCGCGCCACCAGGCCATGGGCGCGCGCCACAGGCGGGCCAGACGCGACGCCGGAATACCCTGGCGGCCGCGGGCGACGAGGATGTCGCCCTCACTCATGAATCCGCTCTCCGGACGACCGGACGACGCGCAGGTTTCCCATCACTCCACTCCATCCATCCATCCACGAAGACAGGTGAAGTATAGGCGTTACTGTGAGTCGACCCGGGCGGACTGGACGAGCAGCCGTACTTCGACGCGGCGATTGGGGATCAGGCATTCGCGCAGGGCCGCCTGGGGCTTCACACCGTCGCACTGCTGGACCTGCTCCACGTCACCCTTGAAGGTGTACGCGATCATGGCCGGATCGATGCCGCGCTCCATGAGCAAGGCCTGCACTGTCTTGGCACGCCGTTCGGAGAGCGCCTGGTTGTAGTCGAACCCGCGCCCCTGCAGACGGTCTGCGTGGCCAACCAGTTCCACGCCTGTCAGCGTCAGTCCTTCCTTGGGCAGGCGGGCCAGCTCGCGATCAAGGCTCCACAGCGAGTAGACCCGGATGTCGTCGCGACCGGAGCGGTCGAACTCGAACAGCACGTTGACGGTCAGCGCAGTACCGGCGGGCACCACGGCGGGCGCGTCGGGAGCGGCGCCGCATTGGCGCGCCATGGCTTCGGCATCGCCGACCCAGTCCTCGGCGATCTGGATGTAAGGCTTGGCGTGGCGCCACTGTTGCTGGTTGAACTCGTTGCCGGCATGCACCAGTTCCACCTCGCCGCAGGCGACGGCCTGCTGAGCGCAGCTGAAGCCCGGCGTGCCGTGGATGGCACGCAGGCGTTGCCACAGATCCTCGCGCACGCGCGCGGCACCGTTCACCAGCGGGGTGTCGGTCGGCAGCGGTGACACGCCCTGTTCCATGCCGACAATGAGCTTCTCCGATTCGGTCAGCGCTTCCTGCGGGAAGGCGCTGCGGTCGTTGCGGCTGTATTCGTGGAAGGACACGTCCAGCCAGCACTGCGCCTTGGACAGGTGGTAGTCGCGCACGGGGCGGCCGGCATCGTTGAGCGTCTTGATGCGCCCCTGCGTGTGCTCGTAGCCGGAGAGGTCGGCGTGGATGGCCTCGTCGGTGATCCGGTCGCGTTGCGGGGTGAGCACGGTCTGCTGCGCGCTGGCGCCGATGGCCAGGGTGGCGAGGACGGCGGCGGCGAGAAGGGTGGGCTTGGTGATGGTCATGTCGTGTTTCCTCAGCGCACCGGGTCGCGGTAGCGGACGTCGTCTCTACGGAAAAGGTCTTCGTCGAACTTGAAGCGCAGGCGGATGAATGCGCCCTGCTGCGTGTACTCGTAGCCGGTCAGGTCCTCGTCGCCGCGGAAGCCCGTGGCGTTGTAGCCCACCGACAGCCAAAGGTTCTGCCGCAGCAGCCGCCCCACTTCCACGCCGAACGCATACTGGTTGGCGCCGTCCTGGCCGCGGAATGCGGAACCCAGCACGCCGATGTCCCAGTTCTCGGTGATGTCGTAGACCACGCGGCCAGACAGCAGCACGGCGTTGAAGTCGTCATCGACACGACCGGTGTCGGCGTAGAAGAAGCTGTCCTGCTGCCACTTCGCGGCCACGCGGCCGGTCAGCCACCACGGCCGCGACGGATGCCAGTCGGCATGCGCCGAGACGATGTGCGCGCTGGTGCGGATGTCCTGGCCCGTGTCCGAACCGAAGCCCGAGCCGTCCATGCCGCTCTCGTCCTTCTCCAGCTTGTACTCGTAGCGGGCCAGCGCGTTGACGCGGTTGGTGTCCGTGTCGCGGTACGCCGCACCGATCTGGAAGCGGTCCTGCAGCACGTCACCGCGCGCGTCGTACTCGGTGCGCAGCAGGTAGTTGCGGGCCAGTACCGTCCAGTCGCGGCTCAGCTTGCGGGCCGCCAGGAACTGCAGCAACGTGGTGTTGTAGCCCTCGTTGGTCGGCGTGCCGGCCACGTCGTCGGAGATGCGGTGCTCTACGCGCATGCTGCCGCGCCACATCGGATTGGCCGTGTAGTCCAGTGCGACGCCGATGCCGGTCGAATCGCCGACGTTGCCGGAGATCACGTTGGTATGTTCCAACGACGTATCCAGGCGCAGTCCCTCGCGCAGGTCCCAGCGGTTGCGGATGCCCGACGCGGCCTGGATGTCACGGCCCGCGATGGCGTCACGCAGCCGGTACTCCGAGAACAGCTGCGTATCCTTGATGAAGCTGGTATCCACGCCCAGCGCGAGCGTGTCCGCTTCGCGGCCATCCTGGGTCAGGCCGTTGACGCCGCTGATGCCGGTCTGCTTTTCGTAGCGGCCATACACGCGACTGCGTTCGCGCAGCTGGTAGTCCATGCCGAGCGCCACGCGGTTGCGGTCCTCGCCATGGATGTCCTGCTCCACTTCGCCGCCCAGGCTGAAGCGGTCGCTGGCGCGATAGCCCACGCCGATGCGCAGCATGTCCGAAGACAGTTCTGTGCCCACCGGCAGGCCGCTGGCCACGTCGTTCGGATTGCCGCTGCTGATGATCGGCAGGCCGGTCAACGGATCGAGCGGTTGCTGGCCATAGCCCAGCGCACCACCGCCGGCGCCGGTGGCATAGCCGCCGGACAATCCGCCGATGTTGCCGTAGCCGCTGTTGGTGGCCCAGGTGTAGTAGGCGCCCACGGTCTCGCGGATGGCGCGATAGCCGACATCCAGCGTCAGCTTGTCGGTCAGCTTCACCCGCGTGCCCGCGCTGGCGGCGTTGCGTTCGCCACCATCGGGATTGCGGTCTTCGCTGCGCAGCCCTTCGGCATACAGCTCGAACCGGTCGTTGAGACGCCAGCGCGTGGTCAGGCTGTACTCGCCGCGACCACCGTACAACGGCGAAGCGGGATTGTTGAACTCCGGATCGGACTGGCCGGCGAACAGCTTCAGGTCCACGTCCTCGCTGGCGTGTCCCAGCTCCACCCGCCACGCGTTGCCTTCCACCAGCCCGCTGAGGCCCTGCAGCGCGGGCGTGCCGTACTGGTTGACCGAGTTGGTGTTCACTTCGCTGCGCGTGCGCGCGGCTTCGGCCACCAGCCACGTGTTCGCGCCCAGGCGGTAGCCGATGTTCGCGCTGCCCATCTCGAAGGCGGCGAAGGGATTGCGATCGTCGACGTAGGAGCCGCCGATTTCGCCCTTCTCGCCCACGCGCAGCTGCGCATCCGCGCCCAGTACCAGGAACTTCTCTGTGCCCTGGTCCAGTTCGTAGGTGATGCGCAGCGAAACGGGATTGAGGTCGCTGTCGAACGACGGCAGGAAGCTGTTGAGCAGGATGCGGCCGGAGAATGGCTCGAAGCTGTAGTCCACCAGCCGCCCCAGCGGGCGCACCGAGACGATGCGCGAAGGCTGGTTGCGGTCGCGCACGACCACTTCCACGCGCTCGCTGCCTTCCAGCACCGCGTTGTTGCGCAGGCCGTAAGGACCGCTGCCGGAAGCGGGAAGCTCTTCGATCACCTGGCGCAGCGAATCCTCGATGGCGAAGACATTGCCGCGCACGCGTGCATTCTCGAAGTGCCAGCCCAGGCCGGTGGCGGTACGGTTGTAGGTACCCAGCACCCGCGGCGCGGCGCGGGTGCCTGCATCCACGCCGGTCTGCGTCGCGAGGTTGTCGCCGGTCTGGAAATCGCCGTACAGCAGGTAGCTGCGGCCCTTGTCCACGCGCACGTACAGGCGTTCGGCCGAACGCGCATCGAAGCCGCGCAGCGACGCGTCGCCGTATACGGGGTAGAACTCTTCCGGCTGGATGTCGCGCAACAGGCGGGCACGCACCTCCTTGTCGGAATCGTAGGCCGCGGTGAGAAGGTATTCACCCTTGATGGTGCCCTTGGCGAAGAACGCCGCACGCGCCGCACCGTTGGCCTTGCCGCTGTTGAACTGCTTCTCCCAGCGGCGGATCTCGCGCTCGAAGCCATCGCCGTGCTGGGTGCCATTGATCAGCCCATCGCCGTTGCGGCGGAAGTTGATCACGCCTTCGATCAGGCCGGTGGCGATCATGTCGCGCATTTCCGGCACGAAGCCGACCATGCCCTCGGCGCTGTGCGCGCCCGACGTCACCCGCAGCAGCACGTCCTGCGGATCGTGCGGCGCGAGCAGTTCGAATTCGGCCCTGCCGTCGCGCACGGGAAGCTGCACACCGGGCGTGACCTTGTCGGCATCGAGCCGGCCGGGGCCGAGTTCGTCGGTGCGTCCGTCCGGCAGCTTGATGCGCCCACCGGTGTGCTCGATGGTGGCGAACGCGTCGCCCGCCATCGGCTTGCCGTCGGCATCGAACAGCTGCACCACCACGCGCACCGGCGACTGGCCGTCGGCCGGGACGCCGTCGCGGTCGACATCGACCACCACGCGGTCGACACCCGCGTTGACGCGGTAGTCCACGTTGCCCGGTTGCGCGTACAGCGGTTGCGACGCGGTGTCCTGCAGCTGCGGGGATTGCGGGAACAGGGGCGTGCCCTGCCCCAGCACGGGCGTGAAGCGCTGGTCGCCGGACACGGCCTGTGCCGTCGCCAGCGTGGGCATGATGGCCAGCGCGAGAGCGAGCGCCAGCGGATGATGGGAGTGACGCGTGGCACGCATGGGCTTGGCTTCCGACAGGGATGAGGGGCGGGAGGGAATGCGGCTCATGGCTGCACCTCCTTGCCTTCATCCCCATCCGTGGCGGTCGGCCTCGGCGCGACGATCGGCTGCTGGTTGGCCGAATCGGTGGCCTGCTGCGGCGCGCGCGCCGGCTTGCTGTCGAAGCGCAACGGTTGCTGGTTGCGTTCGGTCTCCGGCGCGCGGATCTCGCCCTGCGTGCGGCGTGCCTTCACCTGTTCCATCACCGGGTTGGAGCAGCTGCCCTCGATGAAGTCCGCGCGGTGCAGCTCGCCGTTCTTCAGGTCGATGAAGAGGCTGTCCGCATCGCCCAGGTTGCGGTTGCTGCTGGTGGTCAGGCGCGAGCCGACCGGCAGCGTGGACGCATCGACCTTCAGCGTGTGGCTCTTCGGCGGCAGGCCGCAGTAGCTGTACTTGCCTTCCGAGTCGCTGACCATCCAGGTGCCGTCCTCGAAGTACATGCGTACGCCGGGGATGCCGATCTCTTCGCGGTCCTGCACGTGGTTGACGTTGCAGTCGACGAAGATCTTGCCCAGCACGCAGCCTTCGTCGGTGAACACGCCACCGCTGACGATCACGCGGTACTCCGCCGGATTGGAGGGCACCACGCCACCGTTCGGGTATGGCGCCAGCGTGGTCGGATCCACGCAACCGCCGTCGATCGAGCAGCCGTAGGCACGCGCCCGGTTGATGCCATCGCCCTGCATGCTGCCCACGCCGACGCGGACGCGATAGCTGAGCGTCTTCTGCGCGCCGACGGCGAGCGGACCGACATCGAACACCAGCGTCGGGCCGGGCTTGCCCAGCGGATTGGCGATGCCTGCACCATCGACACGCGCGGTGCCGTCGATGAAGGTGAACCCGTGCGGCAGGCGGTCGACCACGTTGACCGTGCCCATCGACGCACCCGCCGTCTGGCGGATGGTGATGGTGTAGACCAGGCTGTCGCCCACTTCCACCGTCTTGCGGTCGCCGGTCTTGGTGATGACCAGGCCCGGTGCGACCTGCGGGTCGAGCGGGATGTGGTTGTGCACCGGCACCGCCACGCCCGAACCCAGCGTCAGCTCCAGGTAGTAGCGGGTTTCCGTGCCCACCGGCGCCGTCGGCGCGGTGGCATTGGTCTGCACCGGATGCCCCACGCCCGGCGTGGACGGCGGCGACAGCGGTGCGGTTTCCGCCGGGATCATGCCGGACTCGAACGTGTAGCCGGCCGGCGGGGTCACTTCCAGTTGGAAGCGGCACGAGGCAGGGGCATCCGGACCCAGCAGGAACTGGTAGAAGCCTTCCGCACCGACCGTCATCGACACCGACGTGCCCTGCACGGTGTAACCGCCCAGCGCGGCATTCAGCACGTGCTGCTCGGGCGCGTAGCCCGCGCAGGTACCCACCGGCGTGAGCGTGACGCGTGAGCCGGGCACCGGCGTGCGCGTTGTGGCGTCGTACACCACGCCACCGGGATTCAGCGGCAGGCTCTGCTGCGGCAGGTTGGCGCCCGGCGCCAGTACCACCGCCAGATGCGTGAAGCCGTTGTCGCTGCTGCGGCACGAACTGGCCGTGCCGTTGGCGGCGGCACTGCCCGCATCGCACGGCACCGGCGGACCGGTGACGGTTTCGCCACTGACCGGCAGGCCCCAGACCACGCCCGTCGCCGGGTCGCGGAAACGGATGGCCAGCGGGATGCCCGGCACCTGGTCGGCGATCGAGTACGTACCGTCCGCGCCCGTGGTCGCCGTGCCGACGACCTGGCCGCTGCCGTTCACCACTTCCACCACCCAGCCGGACAGGCGACGGTCGCCGCCATCGATCAGGCCGAACTCGCTGCCCTGGTCGAACCACACCGTGCCCGACACCGAAGCAGACAACTGCACGGCGGTGGGCAGGCGGCACGCGTTCTGCGTGATCGCCGGATCGCACACCGGCAGGTCGGCCGGATTGCCTTCGAAGTCGGCGCGCTCGTCGGTGGTCGGCGTGCGGAACTCGTTCTCGCCGCCGCCTTCCACCAGCACGGCGTTGTTGACCGGCGAACCGGTCGCCGCCGACGCATCCACGCGGACCTGCGCGACGATGGCATCGGCCAGCGTGGCACCCGCCGCGATCACCGCGCCGCTGCTGCAGCGGAAGCGGTTGTCGCCGGAAGCGCCGGTGCAGGTCCAGCCGTTGCCGGTCGGCGTGGCCGCCAGCGTGAGGCCGGCAGGCAGGCGGTCTTCCACCACGTACTCACCCGC
The DNA here is from genome assembly GCA_966210745.1 of uncultured Pseudoxanthomonas sp. Taxonomy (GTDB): domain Bacteria; phylum Pseudomonadota; class Gammaproteobacteria; order Xanthomonadales; family Xanthomonadaceae; genus Pseudoxanthomonas_A. Next base: position 20,465 of record CBIHLJ010000002.1, on the reverse strand, counting down.
GCTCGGCTGCTGGCCGATATTGCGCACACGGATGGTGTAACTGCCCGGGTTGTTGACGGTGAACGTGGTGGGCGTGGCGGTCTTGCTGACCACCAGGTCCGGCGAATCGCCGATCTCGCCGAAGTTGTTGTCGATGGAATCGCCGCCCGGCGGCAACACGATGCCGCTGATGGCGGACGGCGTGGTGCTCACCGGCGTGGCGACGCCCAGCGACGTGCCATCGAGGGTGCCCGGCGTGGTGATGCCGTTGAGGGTCTCCGCCGGCTGGGTGGGCTCGGTCACCGTGTAGGTGCCCGGGCGCAGGTCGTCGAAGCGGTAGCGGCCTTCGCTGTCGGTGGTGACGGTGACGTCGACCGTTTCGCCCAGCTCATTGGTGCCGGTCAGCACGACCTGCACATTGGGGAAGCCGCCTTCGCCGGCGTCGATCACGCCGTTGTTGTTGCCGTCGTTGTAGACGCGGCCGGCGATGCTGCCGGAAGGCACTTCACCGAAGTTGTTGCCGCTGGCTTCCTCGCCCACGCCCAGCACGACATCGCTGATCACCGACGGTGTGCTGGTCGGCGGCGTGGCCGTGCCGCCACCCGTGCCCGGCACGGTGGTGCCGTTGAGCGTGCCGGCCGGCTGGTCGGGCTCGGTGATGGTGTACGTGCCAGGCGGCAGTTCGGTGAAGGCATAGCTGCCATCCGGCTGCGTGGTCACGTCGCGAGTGATGGTGTTGCCGGCCAGGTCGGTGCCGGTCAGGCGCACGACCACGTTGCCGATGCCCTGCTCGGACGGGTCGATGACGCCGTCGTTGTCGATGTCTTCCCACACGCGGCCGCTGATCGCGCTGTTCAGCGGAATCTCGCCAAACAGGTTGTCGACCGATGCGCTGCCCGGCGTGGTCAGGTCGATGGTGCTGATCGCGCTGGGCACGGTGGTGATCGGCGTGGCGGTGCCGGTCGACGTGCCGCCGACGGTGCCCGCGACGGTCTGGCCGTTGCTGGTGCCGGTGGGCTGCTGCGGCTCGGTCACCGTGTAGGTGCCGGGACGCAGGCCATCGAAGGCGTAGTCGCCGTTCGCATCGGTGGTCGTGTTCACCGACACCGACGCGCCGGTGTCATCGGTACCGGTCAGGGTGAGGGTCACGCCTTCGATGCCGGTTTCGGCGGCGCCCGACTGCACGCCGTCGTTGTTGGCATCGAAGAACACGCGGCCGGACAGCGACACGCCCAGCGTTTCACCGAAGTTGTTCTGCACCGAATCGCCGCCCGCGGGCAGGACGATGCCTGCGATGGCGCTGGGCAGGGTCGTCACGGGCGTGGCCGTGCCGTTGCTGGTGCCGCCGACATTGCCGGCCACCGTGATGCCATTGAGCGTGGTGACACCCCCCACGACGGGCTGCGCAGCCTGCTCGTTCACCGCATAGGTGCCGGCCAGCAGATCGCCGAAGCGGTACTCGCCATTGGCGTCGGTCACGGCGGCGGCGACGGCATTGCCCAGCGCATCCAGCGTGCCGGCAGGCAGGCTGATGCTGACACCGGCGATGCCGTTCTCACCCGCTTCGCGCACGCCGTTGTTGTTGGCATCCAGCCACACACTGCCGGACAGCGATGCCGCCAGTTCGCCGAAGTCGTTGCCGCTGGAACCGGCGGCCGGCAGGTTGGTCAGCGTGATGGTGTTGGACGAGTTCTCCTGCCCATCGGCCAGGCCGGTGGGCTGCGTCTCGACGATGCGGTAGTTCTGGCCCGTGATCGCACCGCCGTAGCTGTAGCCGCCGTTCGCATCGGTGGTCAGCGTGACCGGCGGCAGATCGTCGCCGGTGCCGAACACGCCATCCGGGCCGGCGCCTTCGATGACCACGGTGACGCCGGGGATACCGGGTTCGCCACCGTCCTGGTCGCCGTTGTCGTTGCGGTCCAGATAGACCGTGCCGCTGATGACGGCATTGGCGAGTTCGCCGAACAGGTAGCCGGTGGCCGCCTGGCCCGCATTGATCGCGATGCCGTCGATCACGTTGGACGTGGTGGCGCTGCCCGGCGTGGCGGCATTGCCCGGCGTGTGCCGGCCATCGATGTAGCCGGTGGGCTGCGTCTCGGTGATCGTGTACGTGGTGCCGGCCTGCGGCGGCAGCAGGTCGCGGAATACGTACGCACCGGCCGCATCGGTCTGTGCGGTGACATTGACCGCATTGCCCAGCACATCGGTACCGGTCAGCGTCACGGTGACGTTGGCGATCGGATTCTCGCCACCGTCGAAGGTGCCGTTGTTGTTGTTGGCGGCAGTGGCCGAGAAATCCTCGAACACCAGGCCCGCCAGCGAACCCAGCGTTTCGCCGAAGTCGTTGCCGGCGGAACCGGCCGGCGGCAGGTTGGCGATGTCGATGGCGTTTGCGGGATTCTCGGTGCCGTCGGCATAGCCCTCTGGCTGGGTTTCGCTGACGCGGTAGTCCTGCCCGACCACCAGGTCGGCGAACTGGTAGGCGCCATTGGCATCGGTCTGCACCGTCACCGGCGCCGGATCATCGCCATTGCCGAAAATGCCGTCGGCGCCCGCACCGGTCAGCGTGACGCTGACGCCCTGCAGCCCGCCGTTGGGACGCGAATTGATCGTGCCGGCATCGCCGCCGTCGAAGTTGCCGTTGCCATTGCGGTCCACGTAGACGCTGCCGGAAATACCGGCCACGGCGTCTTCGCCGAAGTTGAACACGGTGCCGTCGGTACCCGCACCCAGGTCGATGCCACTGATGCGGTCGGTGGTGGCGGCATCACCCGCCACACCGGTGCCCGGCGTACAGCCCGCGGCGCACGGCGCACCGCCGACCTGGCCGGGATTCACCGCCGTCGGACGGTTCTGGTAGCTGCCGGTGGGCAGCACTTCGCGCAGCGTGTAGACGATCAACGGATCCAGATTGCTGAACCCGTAGGCGCCGCTGCCATCCGTCGTGGTCGTCGCGACGACGGCACCACTGCCGGCGTCGAGCAGTTCCACCGTGGCCCCGCTGATGGGTGCATCGCCCGCATCGCGGATGTCGTTGAAGTTGCCGTCGATGTAGACGAAGCCCGACAGCGCCGGGCGGCGCACTTCAGGGAAGTCGTAGCGCACGCCGGCCTGGTCGGCCCCGACCGGGATGGCGGCGATGACCGAGTTGGGCGAACCGGCGCTGTAGGTGCCACCCAGCGAAGGCTCCGCGCCACCGCTGGTAGGCAGGGCCACGGGACTGTTGACGAAACCGGCAGGCTGCGTCTGCGTCAGTGTGTAGCCGGCGGCATCGGCCGGCGACAGATCGGTGAAGCTGTAACTGCCGTCGGCAGCGGTGATGGCACTGCGATTGACAGCGTTGCCGTACGCATCGATGCCGGTCAGGGTGATGGTCACGCCCGCGATGGCCGGTTCGGTGGCTGCACCCTGGTGGGTACCACCGTTGGCGCCGGTGCGGTCACGGTCTTCGAACACCACGCCCGCCAGGCTGGAGCGCGTGACGCCCAGCGGCACGGTGGTCGTGTTGTTGCCCGGGACCGGATCGACCTGTTCGGTCGCGATGGTCGCGGTGTTGTTGCTGGTGCCGCCCGCGGGATACGCATCCCAGCGCGCGGGCACGATGATGCGTGCGCGACCGGTGACCGTCATGTCGCCCAGGGTGCAGGTGACGGTATTGCCCGCCTGGCTGCAGGTGCCCGTACCGACGGGTTGCTCGTCGCCACCCGGATCGGGGCCGTCTTTCCGCCAGGTGATCGGGCCGGTGACGATGAGGTTCGCCGGCAGCGTGTCGGTCACCACCGTGCCGGTGCCATTGAGCGGACTGGTGCCCGTACGGTCGCGCGAGAGACTGGCGCCCGGACCGTTGTTGACCCCGCCGATCACGTAATAGAACGGCTGTCGCAGCGACACCGAGCCGATGGTGGGCGGCAGCGCCACGGCGGGATCCGGATCCGGTGCCAGCGCGACCATGGTCTTGGTGACGGCCAGGTCGGCGCGCGAACGGATCGTCGTGTCCTGGTCCGCGGTGTTGTTGGCGAGGTTGGTGTCGGTCTCCGCCGAGCTGGCGGTGGCCGAGTTCAGCAGCGTGTCGCCGGAGGCGCCGGGCGGCGTCTCGTAGGCATAACGCAGGTAGAGGGTGCTGGTCTGGCCGGTCGCCACCACACCCGGCAGGTTGGTGGAAAAGCCTATGCCCGGCATCACGCAATCCAGCACCAGCGGCGCACCCACCGTGGGGTTGCTGCCCGCGGTCACGCTGCAATCCGTGTCGACGAACGGCCCCGTCGTCGACGCGGACACGCCCAGGAAGCGCACGGTACGGCCCGCGAGCGGCGTCAACGTATCGCTGATGCGTACGTTCGTCGCCACCGACGGTCCGTTGTTGCGCACGGTGACGCGATACGTGATGGCGTTGTTGGCCGGGGTGACAGCGTCGTAGCCCAACGGATCCACACCGCCGGCGAAGCCGGTATCCACCTTGTTGGTGATCAGGTCCACGCTGCCGCTGTTGAACGGCAGGCTGGCGCTGCGCTGGTCGTCGCCGGCGCTGTCGTCGGTATTGAAATCGAAGCTGCCATTAGCATCCGAACCGCTGGCCGGATCGGGCGTACCGTCGTTGTTGCGGTCGAAGAAGAAGTCCGCCACGTTGGTGAACACGCGTCCGGTGTTGCCGACGTTGACGTTCGGACGGATCACCACCGTCAGGCTTTCGGTCTGGCCATTGGCCAGCGACAGCGGCACGCAGGTCAGTGTGACCTGTGCGGTGCCCGCCGTCGGGTTGGCATACGACATGCCACCTGCGGCAGGCGCTGTGGTGATGCCGGGACCGGGTGTGGCCGTGCACGTGGCGGTGCCGCCACCGGTGCGCGTGGCCGACATCAGCACGAAGCCGGCATCGTCGGCGGGCAGCGTGAACACATCGCGGAACACCACGCCCGGCGCCGTCGACGGCCCCTGGTTGCGGAACGACATCACGTAGGTCGTATTGACGCCAGCCTGGCCGGTCGCGCCCGAGGTGATGCTCTTCGTCGTGGTCTGCACATTGGCGACGCGATCGATCCGCAGCCAGTCCGACGCGTTGTTGTTGGCCGCGTTGATCTCGCCGACCGACCCCGCCACGGCGGCATCGATGCCGACCCCGGCGGTATTGCAGAACGCATTGGTCGTGGGCACGCCACCACAGGTTCCTGCCCCAAGGCCGGCACTGTCGAAGAGCGCGCGCTGCACCGTCAGTACGATGCTGGCACTGGCGCCATTCGCCAGGGCCATGGTGCCGGAACGGCACACGACCGACGCGCCGGTCGTGCAGTTCCAGCCCGCGGGTGCATTCGCGCTGACGGTGGTGCGGCCGGCCACGAAACCCGGGATCGCATCGTTCACCACGATGCCGGTGGTGCTGTCCGGGCCGTCGTTGGTGATGGTGAGCGTGTAGGTCACCGTGTCCTGCGCGGCGGTCAGCACGTTGTCCGCATCGCCCGGGCCGTTGGTCTGCTTGGCGATGCGCAGGTCGGCACGCTCGTCGGTGGTGCGCGTGCCGGCGCCGCTGCAGTCGTTGCCGGTTTCCGGATCCTGGTCGATGCCGCCGGCCGTCAGCGGTTCGACCGAACCGTTGGAGCCGCCCGTGCACGCGGTATTGGTCAGCGCGCCCGCGGCACGCGCGCGGCTGATGATCTGTAGTTGCGGCGAGTTGGTGTTCACCGCCAGCGGAAGCGAACCGGCATTCAGGTCGCAGGTCACGCGCTGCCGCGCGGGCGGCACCGCGTACGGATTGTCGACCGCGCAGGTCCACGGACCGGACGCGGACACGAACTCTTCACCCGCTGCGAGTTCGTCGACCACCTGCACCTGTCCGCTGGCGGCGCGCGGCCCCAGGTTGCGCACGCGGATCAGCGAGGTCATTCGGCTGTCGGTGTCGGGGCCGATGCCGTCCCACACCGCGACCAGCGCCGGCGACTTGCTCTTGGTCATCGACAGGTCGGCACCGTCGGCGAGCACGGTGAAAGTGACGCTGCCATCGTTGTTGTTCACGCCCAGGACCGGACCGTTCGGATCCGGCGTGGTGGAGGTGATCGTCGCCGTGTTGGTGACGTCGCCGCTGCTGTTGGCGCCCGTGGAGGGCACGGTGGCGACGATGGTGAGTGTTTCCACCGCACCGACCGGCATGGCCGCCGCGCGCGTGCATGTGCGTGTGGCGTTGGCGCCATCGTTGCTGCAGCTCCAGCCACCCGGCTGGGTGCCGCCGGTGATCACGAAGCCCGCCGGCAGCGCGTCGGTGACGCTGACGTTCTGCGCCACGCTCGGGCCGAGGTTGCGCGCGGTCAGGGTGAAGGTGACGGACTGGCCCGCGATCGCGGGCGCGGGTGCCGCGGACTTGCTCAGTGCCAGGTCGGCGCCCGGCGTGATGCTGGTGGTGACGTCGGCATCGTTGTTGCTCGGATCCGCATCCGGCGTGCCGATGGCTTCCACCGTCGCCGCGTTGATGATGTTGCCGCTGCCGGCGTTCACGCGGGCACGGAAGGTGAAGCTGCTGCTCGATCCCACCGCCAGCGTGCCGGCATGGGTCGCGGTCATGGTGCCGCTGTTGAACGTCCAGCCGGCGCCATTGAAACTGCTGGCCACGTACGTCGCCGCCGCCGGCAGCGTGTCCACGACACGGAAGTTGGTGGATGTGCTCGGGCCGTCGTTGAAGACGGTCAGCGTGTAGGTGATTTCGGCACCGCCCACCACGGGATCCGGCGTAGCGCTCTTGAGCAGGCGCAGGTCGCCGGCGGTCGTCAGCGTGGTGGCTTCGTTGCGCTGGTTGTTGGCGGTGTTGGTGTCGCTGGCGAAGAACGCATCGCCCGGCGTGAGTGCCGTGATCGGCGTGCCGGCCGGCGGTACCGCGGAACCGAATCCGATGGCGCCGCGCATCGTCACCGTGCCCGGCGCCTGGCCGCCCGTATCGACGCCGAGTTGGAAACTGACCGGCGCGCCCTGCGCCGTCTGCGTACCCACCAGTTCGCCCACCGCGCACACCACGCGCGCGGGCACACCGGCGTCGGCGCTGCAGAACGCCGGCAGCGTGCCAGCCGCGGTGCCTGCAGGCAGGTCGAAGATGACCACGGCGTTGGGCACCGTATCGGCGGCACCGTTCTCGACCGTGACGTTGTAGACCACCTCGCCGCCGGCCGGGGTCGGATCGTAGCCCGTGTCGGACAGGTCCGTGATCTGCAGATCGGCGGCCAGCGCGACAGGTGCCAGCAGCCATGTCGCCAGGGTCATCCAGCGCCACGTCCGGCTGCGATTCCGCAGCGACCACCCTGTCGAACCCACGCGCGCGCGCCCGCATCCGCCGATCAACGTCGGCTCACCCTGCTCGTTCACTGACTTTCCCCTGTTCCACCTGGCCGGATCGAACCCGGCAAGCCATCAGGACGGCGTTGCCCGCGTCACGGCGGAAACCGTGGCGGGGGGCGACCCTCAGGATGGCGAGAAGACATCACCGCTCGCGCGGTTCGGCTCCGGTACCGATGTCAGCACCGGAATGTGGGAAAAGTCTCTATTGCGCGGGGACGTGCATCAATGACGGTGGCTCACCCAACCTCACCGTTTCTCACGACAGGGAGGCGTCAGGGTGCGAATACGTAGCCGATTCCACGCACGGCGCGCAGCGGCAGCGGCTGCGAAAAACGGCTGTTGACCTTGCCGCGGAGACGATGGACCAGAACGTCCAGCCGATGGGGATCGAAATCCCAGGGTTGATCGGTCAGCACCTCGATCAGGGCCGTTCTGGATACCGGCATGCCAGGCTGCTCCAGAAGCCGTGCAAGGATCGTGCGTTCCGCCTCGCTGAGCGCGAGCGTCCTGGCATCGGGCCCATGCAACGTCCAGCCCGCGTCGGACAACGACCAGGTGGGCGCAGCCTGGTCATCCAGTGCCGCGCCATTCATCGCGGGTGTCAGCCGGCGATGGAGATTGGCGACGGCCACGCCCAGCACGTCGTAATCGACGGGCTTGGTCAGAAAAAGATCGGCGCCTTCTTCAAAGCTCTGTGCCATGAGCTTTTTGCCACCGCGGCCGGTCAGCATGATGATGCCCACCGAGGCAAGCTGCCGCAGGTGCGACGCTACCCCCAGCCCGCTCTCGCCGGGCAGGCCGATGTCCAGGACGACGATGTCGAGCGCCTGGACACTCATGTGGCGGTACAGGGCTTCCGCACTCGGCAGGCCCACGACATTGCAGCCGCGCTCGCTCAGCTCCTCAACGATCAGGCCTCGCAGTTCGTCTTCATCCTCGACAACGGCAACGCGTGGAGACGGCAGATCGTGTTGGCTCATGGAAAGAAGAAGTCGACGGTGCAAATGTAGCGTAACTCACATTTCACGCCTTATGTCCACGCGCGCGCGGAAAAACATCGCACCCGGCAGCTCCCCACGCATTGCGGACGCGGCTGAACCAGGCGCCCAGCCACCCTGGTTTTCCAGATGCTGACGTGCGTGCCTGGCGGCAGATGCGTCAATGGCGCGCACGTCTACCGCAATGTTCACAGACCGAAGGGATCGCCTTGGCGACCACTTCGCAGCATCGCCATCTCCACGCCCTGGAAGGCAAGCGCCTTGAGCAACGCGGTCAATCGGTCGGGACAAAGTACCCGTGATCTGGCACGGGACGGGGAAACAGTTGTTCAACCGACACGGGCCTGAAAGCTGGGCTCGCACGTCGCTCTGAAAACATTCGAGCGCGGCGAACCGTTTCGAATCGACACACGAAGCGCGCGTTCGTCGGGCACGTTGAGTTCTCACACAGCCTCGACCCTAAGCGGACATCATTCCACGTCAGGTTCGAGTAATGGACACGCCGCCGTCGACAAGAAAGGCAGTACCCGTGATGAAACTCGACGCATCCGATGCGAGGTGAAGGACGGAGCGTGCGATCTCTTCTGGCGAGGCCATGCGCTTCAACGCGTGGATACGCTCCACGAAGGCCTGCACCTCCGGCGTGGCGTCCGGCGCGTTGGTGATGCTGGCGGGCGTGTCGGTGCCTCCGGGGAGTACGGCATTCACCCGGATCCCGCTCGCGCCGTACTCGGCCGCCAAGGCCTTGACCAGGCCGATTTGGCCCGCCTTGCTGGCGGCATACGCCGCCATGCCGGGAAAGCCGGCCGTGTAGCCCACGAAGGAGGATGTGAATATGAGCGAGCCGCCGCCGCCCGCCAGCATGGCCGGCACCTGGTACTTGGCACCAAGGAACGCACTGGCAAGATTGGTGTCGAGCGTCTCGTGCCATTGGTCGAGCGACATCTCCGTGATGGGCTTGGTCTCTCCCAACACCCCTGCATTGTTGAATGCGACGTCAAGGCCACCAAAGTGGTCGATGGCCGTGTCGACCAGGGCCTTTGCAACTTCTTCGCGCTTGATGTCGCCCGCAACCGCGATTGCATGCCCGCCCTCTGCTTCGATTTCACGGACGAGCGCGTCGAGTTCGGCGTGACGACGCCCGCTCACTACGACGCACGCCCCTTCTCTCGCGAACAGCTTGGCCGTCGCGCGTCCGATGCCGGAACTGGCTCCCGTGACGATGGCCACCTTCTCTGCCAGTACATCCATCTGCAACTCCCGTCTCGTTGTGTCGGGAGAATCTATCGGCCTGTGTCGCCAGCCGATATCCGTTTCTTGCTTTCGCACCCAGGAAGGCGGCGCGCATACTGGTATGGCATGCCAGGTCGATGAATGGCCACGCAAGACGCCAGGCTACGAAACACCGGCAGAACGGTATCGACAAACCGTTGCGTCGATCGGTTGAATCCAAGGCAGGAGCGGACGCGTATCAACTGGGCAACTCAACGAGACCCTTTGCCGTCAGACTCAGGCATCGGGTGGGATTGACGGATTCCACGAAGTCGGTGTCGTGGCTTACAACGACCATTGCGCCTTCGTAGTTCTGCAGCACCTGTTCGAGCTGCAGAACGGCTTCCAGGTCGAGGTTGTTCGTAGGTTCGTCCAGCAACAGCAGTTGGGGAGCATCGTCCGCATGCAGCACACAGGTCAGCGTTGCCCGGAGGCGTTCTCCTCCTGACAGCGCGCTGACCGGCAATTTCATGCGGTCGCCACGGAACCCAAGCCGTGCCAGTACGTCAGCGCGTTCCTGGGGTGGAAGGCGGGCCGCTGTGTCCGCAAGATTCTCGGCTAGCGACTTCGCGGGCACCAACTGGTCCAGGCGTTGACTGAGATAGGCCACACGGGTGGCGCCGATGCGACGCCCTCCCCTCGTGGAGGTCATGTCCCCCGCCAGAATTCGCAGGAACGTGGTTTTACCCACGCCGTTGTCTCCCATCAGTGCGATTCGCTCCGGTCCGCGGATCGTCAGCGTCATGCCGCGCGCGTCCCACAGGGGCCCGTCTTGGCCGAGAGCCTGCACGTTCTCCACGGTCAGCACGTGTTGTGTGGGGCCTACACGCGTGGCAGGCAATGAGAAGCGGGGCATGGCAGATGAGGATGCGTCCTGCTCGGCGCTTTGCAGCGCATTCCGCATCTGGTCCACCCGTTCGCCATGCACGCCGGCGGCTCTACCGGCGGACACTTCGGCTCGGCGTGCCAGCGTACCTGCGACGATCCTGGGCAACCCTGCGTTGGGAGCCTTGCGCGCGGCATTGGATGCGCGCCGGTCCGCACGCTCGCGAGCCTGTTGCATCTCGTGCTTCTCGCGTCGCAGTTCCTTGCGTAGATGCTGAACCTGCTGCTCGGCAGCGGACTGCTCGCGATCTGCTACAGACCGGTAGGCACTGTAGCCGCCGCCGACCATGCGGAGGCGCGTGGACTGTAGTTCCGCGATTTCCTGCATGTCTTCCAGCAAACCTCGATCATGGCTTGCCACCAGGAGGCATCCACGGAACGACTCCAGCACGGTGCGCAGGCGCTGGCGTGCTTTCCGATCCAGGTGATTGGTGGGTTCATCCAACAGCAGGACATCGGGCGCTTTCAGCAACTGGGCCGCCAGCGCCACTGCCATCGCCTCGCCCCCGCTGAGACTGGAGATGTCCCGCTGCAGGCGGACGTCATGCAGACCGAATGCCGCCAGCTGCGAGGCGATGCGCTCGCGCAGGTCCCAGTGGCCGTCGGCCCGCTCCAGCTGGGCGGCATCGGCTGTGCCAGCGAGCACCGCATCCACCGCTTTCAGCGCATCGGTGACACCCAGCAGCTCAGCGACAGTGGCGTGGGCGGCGCTGTTCCAGCGCTGCGGCAGATAGCCGTGTCGACCGGCGATGTCGATCGCACCGGCCTGCGTTGCAAGCTCGCCTGCCAACAGGCGTAGCAATGTTGTCTTGCCCGCCCCATTCGGCGCGACAAGACCGATCCGGGATGGGCCAAGGACGAATGACAAATCGGCGAAGACAGGCGTGCCGTCTGGCCAGGAAAAAGAGAGATGGGAGACGCGGATGCATGCGCCGGACATAGGTTCCTCCTAAGGTCGCCCTACGTAGGACGATCAAAGCCGAAGCACCCGACAGTGCCGGGTTGCTCATGCGTTTCAGGGGAACGGGGCTATCACACGTCCGGCGGACTCCTGGATCACGTCGATGGCGGGTATTGTGTCAGCGAGCCGCGTCTTGGTGCTGAACGGTTGACGAAGGCGTGGAGCGCAACTCAATCGTCGCCTGGAGACCGCCACCCTCCCGATTCGACAGTCGCAGTACGCCGCCGAGTACATGGGTGAGCTGCTGGGCGATGGCCAACCCAAGGCCTGTGCCGCCCGTGCCGCGGCACCGCGATGGTTCGAGCCGCTGGAAGGGTTTCACTACATTCTCCAACTGCTCGGGCGGAATACCGGGTCCACGATCAAGCACATCGATACATATCCGCCCCGCTTCATCCATACGGAGTCTGGTCTCGGCGTCGCCAGCGTAGTTGAGCGCGTTGTCGACCAGGTTCTGCAGGATTCGACGCAACACCTGCGGATGGGTGTCATGAGACGCTGAGTCGCCGGCAGAGAGCGCCACCGCGTGCCCGGCGTCCTGATAGTCGGCCACGACACTTTCCAGGAAGGCCGTCATATCCAGGCGAACCGACGGGCCCAACGTGACTGACGCGCTGCGGGCGAAACTCAGGCCTTCGCGCACCAACAGGCTGATGTGGTCGATATCGCCCAGCAGCTTCTCTTGCTCAGCACTGGCGTCCATCGCCTCCACCCGCAACCTCAGGCGAGTGATCGGAGTCTGCAGATCATGTGAGATTGCTGCGAGGATCTGCGTGCGCTCGGAGACGTGGGTCGCCACGCGCGCCTGGAGAGCATTGAGCGCGCTCGCGGCCTGGGCGACCTCCCATGGGCCGTCCTGTGGCAGCTGGGCATCGCCGCCTGCAAGATCCATGCGCTCGGCCGCTCTCGCGAGGTGGGCAAGAGGCCGGGTTGCCAGCCGTACGGCAACCGCTACACACAGCAACAGCAAGATGACCTGGGCCGCAAGAACCCAGGGCAGCCATCGTGCGATCGGCATCAGTGACGGCGTCACTTCAATGGTCAGAAGCTGCCCGTCTCGGAGCGTCAGCTCTACCTCATAGCGTTCCGGTGTGGCGGACACTGCACGGGGCCGCAAGGCGTATTGATGCCCCAACGCGTCATCGATCAACCCCGTCACCTCATGCGATCGTGCACTGGTCAATGGCTCGCCAGGCAGTGCTGTCCGCAGGAGATAGCGGTAGGTCCTGCGCTCGAGGCGCGGAATCCAGGCGTCACGTTGATCGTCGGGCAGATTCTCCAGTAGCGCTACGCTGACGGGAATGTCTTCATAAAGATTCCTGAGCATCATCGAGCGCGTGGCATCGGCACGCTCTTCGAACAGCAGGGCAAACGACAGGGCATGCGCGAGCAGCAAGCCCGCGCCCAGGATCAGGACAAGGCGCGATCGAAGCGTTCTCGGCATCCATCGCGTGGCGATACTGCGCCGACCACTCATGGCTCTTCACCCTCAAGTACGACAGCCTGGCTGAATACGTAGCCTTCGCTCCGCACCGTCTTTATGTACGTCTGCTCACGTGCCCCGTCGCCCAGGCGCTGTCGCAATCGACTGACGAGAAGATCAATGGAGCGGTCAAAGACCTCCGCGTCCCTGCCCTGGGTAAGGTTCAACAGTTGGTCGCGGCTCAGTACGCGCTGCGGATGATCGATGAATACACGCAGGAGCCGGAACTCGGCGCCGCTCAATGGATATGCCGTCCCATCCATGTCCAACAAGTGGCGTGCGGTTGTATCCAATCGCCAGTCACCGAACCCGATCCATCTACTGGCCTCGGAGACCTGGAGATTCGGGGGCAGCATGCGCGCGCGCCGGATGACGGCATTGATGCGTGCCAGAAGTTCACGCGAGGAAAAAGGCTTGGTGACGTAGTCGTCGGCTCCCATCTCAAGGCCGATGATCCGGTCGGTCTCGTCGTCACGGGCCGTGAGCAATACCACGGGAACAGCGCGATGCTTTCCCGCGCGAAGGTTCCTGCAGAGCGCCAGGCCATCTTCACCCGGCATCATCACGTCAAGCACGACCAGATCCACGTCACTGGTATCCAGGACACCCCGCATCTCGCGTCCGTCCGCAGCCAGGCTGACGCGCAGGCCATTTCGCTTCAGGTAGTCGCCCACCATCTGACGGATGTCGCGGTCATCGTCGACGACAAGGATGTGATCGGTGTGTGGCGACATGCGTCTGGGCTCCGGAGGTTCGACCACGCGTGGCCGTGGATCTGTCGCAGCGGATGGTAGCGCCAGCAGACCGCCGGGCAGCGGACTGGAGGCCGCTTGTTTGTATCGGAATGTATCCATGGGTCGTTTTCAGGAAGAGGCCGACAAATCTCCCTGTATTCGGACACGTCTCGGATACCGGGTGGGCGCGGAATGCGTCCATCGCCAGCGGAACCACCCGTAGGCACCTACCCGAAGGAAACGACCATGAGCAGGACCGAACTCACCTCTCCCAAAGCTGCCCTGGTTTTTGGCGGCTCCCGCGGCATCGGTGCCGCCATCGCACGCCGCCTGGCCCGTGAGGGTTACGCCGTTGCCCTGACCTATGCGTCACGTGCCGACAAGGCCGCCGAAGTCGTCGCGGCGATCCAAGCGGACGGCGGTCAGGCCATCGCGCTGCAGGCCGACGCGGCAGATCAGCACGCGATCACTGCCGCAGTCGCCGATGCCACGGCGAGGCTGGGCACGCTGCACGTGGCTGTCGTCAATGCGGGCATCTATCAGGGTGCTCCGCTCGACCGGTTCCCGGTCGACACGCTCGACCAGATGCTTTCGATCAACGTCCGCGGTGTCTTTCTCGCCATCCAGGCTGCCGCAGCCAAGATGGTCGATGGTGGCCGCATCGTCACCATCGGCAGCAACACGGCACAACGCAGCGGCGCCTTGGGTGGCAGCGTCTACAGCATGACCAAGGCTGCCGTGGCCACACTGGTGCGGGAACTGGCACTGGACCTCGCACCGCGCCGTATCACCATCAACAACATCCAACCCGGCCCCATCGAGACCGATATCACGGTCGGCTTCCTGGACCACCTGATCCAGCGCAATCCGCTCAAGCGCGTCGGCCGCCCGGAAGAGGTCGCGTCGCTCGCCGCATACCTGGTCAGTGCCGACGCGAGCTACATGACCGGTGCCAGTCTCACGATGGACGGCGGCTACTCCATCTGAATCCCCTTGCGGCGCACGCACGCACGCGCGCCGCACTCCCGTCCTGCTCCCTGCAACCACCCTGCTGGAGGAATCACCATGTCCACGATCACCCCATCGCCCACCTCCCCCTTCCGCCGCAGCCTGCGCGGCCTGTCCTTGCTGATGGCTTCCTGGCTGATGCTCACCGGCACTGCTCTGGCACAGCCGACAGCGCAGACCGCCTCACCGGCACTGCTCCCCGAACTGGTCGCCAACAAGCACATCAATGCCGGAGACCTGCGTATCGGCTACGCCGATCTCGGTCCGGCCAAGGGTGAAGTCATCATCCTGCTGCACGGCTGGCCGTATGACATCAACAGCTACGCGGAGGTCGCACCGCAGTTGGCGGCGCGCGGCTATCGCGTGATCGTCCCGCACTTGCGGGGCTACGGCACCACCACTTTTCTGTCTGCAGACACACCACGCAATGGGCAGCCTGCGGCCCTCGCATCGGATGTCATCGCGCTGATGGACGCCCTGAAGATCCGTCGGGCGACGCTGGCGGGCTACGACTGGGGTGCACGCTCTGCCGACATCGTGGCGGCCATATGGCCGGAGCGGGTCAAGGCCCTGGTCTCGGTCAGCGGTTACCTGATCGGTAGCCAGGAAGCGGCTCGCACGCCGTTGCCTCCGTCAGGCGAACTGCAATGGTGGTACCAGTTCTACTTCGCCACCGACCGCGGCCAAGCGGGGTACACGCAGTACACCCATGACTTCGCGAAGAAGATCTGGGAGTTGGCGTCCCCGCAATGGAAGTTCGATGACGCCACGTTCAAGCGCAGCGCCACTGCATTGGACAATCCGGACCATGTGGCCATCGTCATCCACAACTACCGCTGGCGTTTGAGCCTGGCCGAAGGCGAGCCGAAGTACGCAGCGCTGGAACAGCGCCTGGCACAGGCGCCGGTCATCACGGTGCCCACGATCACCATCGAAGGCGATGCCAACGGCGCGCCGCACCCGAAGCCCGAAGCGTACGCGACCAAGTTCGTCGGCAAGTACGAGCATCGCACCTTCACCGGTGGCGTTGGCCACAACCCTCCACAGGAGTCGCCCACCGAGTTCGTCCAGGCGGTCGTCGACGCCACACACCTGTGAGCAGAAGGGACAGCCGACATGAAACCGTTCCAGACCCTCGTACTTGCATCGCTGGCCGCCGTCACCGTCTTCGGTCTGGTGGGCGCGGTACAGGCGTACGACAGTTCGCGTCCCGCCTCACCCATCTACGGCGTACAGCTTCCCGATGGCTACCGCGACTGGCCGGTGATCGCTCCCGCACAGGAAGCCGCGCCGCTGGATGAGTTGCGCGTCGTAGTCGGCAATCCCACGGCGATGCGTGCGTACCGCGAGAACCTGCGTCCGTTCCCCGACGGCACGGTGCTGGTGAAGCTGGCCTGGAAGCACGAACAGTCGCCGGACTTCGCACCGGCCTCTGTTCCCGGTGCCGCCACCACGGTGCAAGTGATGGTCAAGGATGCACGCAAGTACGCAAGTACCGGTGGGTGGGGCTATGGACGCTTCATCGATGGAAAGCCTGTGGATGAAGCCCAGCACACGACCTGCCATGCATGTCACGCGGCCCGCGTGAAGGACCGCGACTACGTCTTCACCCGGTACGCCCGCTAAACAAGAACTCTCTCAACTTCTTTCGACTGGAGATATCCCATGAACGCACTCGATACCGTGTTGTACACAGCAAAGACTCACACCATTGGCGGCCGTGAAGGCCACGCCCGCAGCGACGATGGTCAGCTTGACGTTGCCCTCTCGCCTCCCGGTAGCCGACGTCCTGGTACCAATCCCGAACAGTTGTTCGCGGCGGGCTGGTCAGCCTGCTTCGAGGGCGCAATGGGCATCGCCGCCCGCAAGCTCGGCATAGCCTTGCCACCCGAAACCGCCATCGATGCGGAAGTGGACCTCGGCAAGGTTGGCGAGGAATACCAACTCCAGGCACGCCTGGCCATCTCGCTGCCTGGAGTTCCGCCGGGCCAGACCCAGGCCATCGTCGATGAAGCGCACCGCACCTGCCCGTACTCCAAGCTTTCACGCGGCAACATCGACGTCCGGATCCGACTGGTCTGATGACGTTGTAACCGAGCTTGTCCAAAGAGGTATCAGGGCGATCCGGATACAAAGGGCCGGGTCGCCGGACACAACGCGCTGACACACACGCGATGGAATGAGCACCTCCATCGCGCTGCGGAACTTCCCATGATCGAATATGCATTGGCCGCTCTGGCGGGCATGGCCACCATCCTCTCTCCCTGCATCCTCCCGATCCTTCCGATCATCCTGGCAACAGGGGCCGGTCGCGATCGTGGGACACCCTTGTGGATCATCGCTGGCTTCGTCGGCAGCTTTGCCGCCAGTGGCATCCTGCTTGGCGTTCTGGCTGCCTCATCGGGCGAACTGCAGGCGAGCATCCGTACCAGCTCGATCGTGGTGCTGATGTTGGCGGGCCTGGCATGCTTCTGGCCGGTGCCGTTCGAGCGCTCGATGGCATGGGCGCAATCGCAATGGAATCGGGTGAAGCCCGTCGCCCCGACCTTGGCACACGCCAGCGGTCGACCGGGTGCGCTGCTGGTAGGTGCCTCGCTCGGGTTGGCATGGACGCCTTGCGCCGGTCCGGTCCTGGCTTCGGTGCTGGCGCTGGCCGCCAGCTCGCACGCGCCGGCCAAAGCCAGTGCATTGCTCGGCGTGTACGCGCTGGGCGCAGGCATCCCCATGTTGCTGATTGCCTATGGAGGCCGCTGGATCAATGCGCGCCTCTCGTTCCTGCAGAGACATGCCGGTCTGTTGCGAAAGAGCTTTGGCCTCATCGCCTTCGGTGTCGCCGTCCTCCAGTTGCTGCAGTACGACGTCTTTGTATCCGCTTGGGCCACCCAGTGGCTTCCTCCCCTCTCCCAAGGACTCTGAATCCATGAAGAACCTCGCATCTCTCGCGACCATGCTCGCTGCATGCGTCTTTGCCGCCGCCTGCTCGCCGAATGTGCAGGCCGACCCCGTCCAACCCACACACACCGCGCCCGCACCCATGGCGCCCGACTTCAAGGGCATCAACGCCTGGATCAACTCGCCGCCTCTGAGCGTGCATGATCTGCGTGGGAAAGTGGTGCTGGTCGAGTTCTGGACGTACTCCTGCATCAACTGCGTCCGGGTGATGCCGCACGTCAAGCAATGGCATGCGAAGTACAGGGACCAGGGACTGGTCGTGATCGGCGTGCATACGCCTGAATACGGCCACGAGAAGAGGCTGGGCAATCTGCGCGCCGCGACGCAGCGTTTCGGCATCACATACCCCGTTGCCCAGGACAACGACTATGAGACCTGGAACGCCTACGGCAACCGGTACTGGCCCGCGATGTATCTGCTCGACCAGCAGGGTCGCGTCGTGTATCAGCACTTCGGGGAGGGCCAATACAAGGAGACCGAGGCGAAGATCCGTGCGCTGTTGAGCGCTGGAGCCGATCCACAGCGTTCGGCGGGCGCGAAATAGGAGCTCTGGTCATGAGCGTTCTGCATCTTCCCCCTCTGCAGGCTTGTTGGCGCCACGTTCCAAGAGTGCGGACGCTCGAATCCTGGAATCCTGTGAGAAGAACATGAAAAAACGTTGGCTTATAACCGGAGGTTCGCGTGGTCTTGGCCTGGCACTCGCTGAGGCTGTCCTGGCAGCGGGTGATCGCGCCGTGGTGACGGCTCGCGATCCATCACGACTTCACCACCTGGTCGACCGGCATGGCTCTGCGATCCGCACGGCCAGGCTGGACGTGACCGACTCCGCGGCCGCGGCATGTGCCGTGCAGGTTGCAAAGGATGCTTTCGGCGGTCTCGATGTGCTGGTGAACAATGCCGGCTACGGGGACGTCGCTTCGGTCGAAGACGCAACGCTGGATGACTTCCGGCGCCAGATCGAGACCAACCTTTTCGGCACGATCATCATGACGAAGGCCGCAATACCGGCCATGAGAGCGCAACGGAGCGGCCATATCATCCAGCTCTCTTCCGTGGGAGGGCGCATCGGCGCGCCGGGCCGCGCGGCTTACTCCGCGGCAAAGTGGGGCGTGGAGGGCTTCTCCGAGTCGCTCGCTCTCGAGATGGCGCTCGTGGGGGTCAAGGTCACCCTTGTGGAGCCAGGTGGGTTCCGGACGGACTTCGCCGGCGCTTCGACATCGCTGAAAGAGGGTCGTCCGGAGTACGACCAGGTCGTGGGCGCCACCGTCAGGAAGCAACGTGCGTACGATGGCAACCAGCCTGGAGATCCGGCGCGTGCGGCGCAGGCGATCATCCGCATCGCCAGCCTGGCGTCGCCCCCGTTGAGGATCGCGCTTGGCACTGATGCGTTTGCCGCAATCGACCATGCCGACAGAACCCGTCTCGAAGAACGCACAAGATGGCGGTCGCTAAGCGCGTCGACCGACTACCGTTGAGACCGGTTTCCGGTCGATAGCGACCGTCATTGGATGTCAAAGGCAGGGCGTCGTGCAGAATCGGCGGCGACGTCGTGCCGCCCTGGCATCTTGCGGCATCCGGACGCCTTGTCCATGCCGCAAGGTGGCCTCACGCCCCCTCATAGGTTGGGCTGAACGAAGTGAAGCCCAACAACGTACGCATCAAGTATCCTGATGTTGGGCTTCGCAGGCTCAGCCCAACCTATTGCGCTAAAGACGAGTTGAGCAAGCTACTAATAGAGTTGGATCTCTAGCTGTCTGAGAATCAGGTACATGACGGACAAAGTAGTCAAGCCAAATGCACTCTTGGACACTGATGACGGCTGTGTACTGCCACCAAGTAGTCCGATCCCTGCGGAACTACTCCGCCGCTACTCGGTCGAGCGAGACCCATTCGCCGAACAGGATATTGCTGACTATGTTCAAAGTCAGGCGCGGGACGAGGTCGTCAGTCACGTAGAGCGTGTGAAGCGCGAAGTCGTGCTGGGCGATCCCTACGAGATCTGGGATGTCACTACTGACCAAGGGAGGTGGTGGGTTATCACGAACCCCACCAACCTGTATTCACAACAGCATTTTCCAAGCCTGGACTACACACTCTCGTTTCATGTCGGATTGATGGCGAGAGTCCGTAGCCGTTGGGGCTCCCCCGATGGTAACGAACCAACACCATTTGATGAAGTTCTAAGAAGATTCGAGCAAGCCAGCGAACGCTTCGGCCATGCAATCGAAGTCGAGGACTTGCAGGCTGTCGGGATGCTTTTGCGTGAAGGTTTGATCTCGCTAACTACCGCAGTGCATCGGCGGATAGTCCTTCCCGGAGACGTGGAAGCTCCACAAGTCGCGAACTTCGTAGGCTGGACGGATGCTCTATTAAACGCCCTGTGCGGCGGCGGCAGTAATGAGCGCCTACGCCAATACCTCAAGAGCCAAGCAAAAGAAACATGGCAGCTTGTCAACTGGCTAACACACTCGCGCAGCGCGGACAAAGTTGCAACGCAGATCGCGGTAAGTGGCTGCGAAGCTACGCTGCGGACGTTCATTCAACTTCTCGAACGACAGAGAACGGGAGGTACCGAGGAGTGTCCTTCCTGTCATTCAAGAAACATCCGAACTTACTTCGACATAGACATTCCACCAGATGGTGACTACTTTCTAAGCTGTGGCGCGTGTGATTGGCACAACCATCCGGATATCGCGACGGACATAGATGACGGGCAGCCCCATGGGAAATAGCCACCCACTCTTCTCGTGGTCAAGTCGACCTAGATTTTTTACAGGAGATGTCGACTATCAACGCACGACGTGGAGCAGTAAGAACCTATTCCGAAAAACGCCGACCTCAAGGAGCGCCCCTCACCCCCCCCCAATAACCCTCAACCC
>CBIHLJ010000001.1:0-246414 GCA_966210745.1 uncultured Pseudoxanthomonas sp. | reverse complement strand
CGCCCACTACCGCGCCGCCGTGCTGATGTTGGGCAGCACGGTGTTCTTCGCGCTGATGGTGGTGGCGATCCGCCTGGCCTCGGCCACGCTGCACACGTTCGAGATCGCGTTCTTCCGCAACTTTTTCGGGCTGCTCGCGGCGGCGCCGCTGATCCTGCGCCATGGCCCCGGATTCCTGAAGACCACCCAGTTCCCGCGCTACCTGTTCCGCTGCGTGATCGGCATCTGCTCGATGCTGGCCGGCTTCTGGGCCATCGGCCACCTGCCGTTGGCACAGGCAGTCTCGCTGTCCTATTCCACACCGCTGTTCGTCACCATCGCCGCCGCCGCAATGCTCAACGAGCAGGTGCGCGCGCGTCGCTGGACGGCGGTGGTACTCGGCTTCATCGGCGTGCTGGTGATCGTGCGGCCTGGCACGTCGGCGTTCACGGCGGATGCGATGATCGCCGTGCTGGCGGCCGTGATGAGCGCGCTGGTGGCGATCCAGATCAAGCAGCTTTCGCATACCGAGCCAGCCGACCGCATCGTCATCTACACCACGCTGCTGTGGGTGCCGATGTCGTTGCTGCCTGCACTGGCGGTGTGGGAATGGCCGCATGGCATCACCTGGGTTTGGGTGGTCGCGGCCGGCGTACTCGGCACCGGCGGCCACATGCTGTGGACGCGCGCGTTGAAGTTGGGCGAAGTCTCCGCGCTGACGCCGATCAGCTTCATGCAGTTGCCGGTCGTCGCAGTGTTCGGCTGGTTGCTGTTCGACGAGACGCTGGATACCTGGACGCTGCTGGGCGCCGGCATCATCTTCGGCGCCAATGCCTATATCGCCCATCGCGAAGCCGTGCTGTCGCGCCGCGCGGCGTCGGAAGCCTCCAGTTCGGCGGCCAAGCCCGGCGAGTGAGGCCGGGCGTTCTCAGGTCTGCTTGCCAGGCCGCTTTCCTTCGCGATAACGGCTGACGAATTCGGCGTCGGCATCGTCCAGCGTGTCGGGATCAGCTGCGAGCAACGGTGCGATGTAGTGCCTGTGCAGCGCGTCGGCCTCGGCGCCGCGCCCGAGCTCACGGTAGGTGTCGATCAGGTTCCAGGCCGCCGTGCGCGTCTCCACGTGCATCTCGCCCAGCACCGCGCGACGCAGGTCGAACAGCTTCAGGTACTCCTCCAGCGCCTCGCGCGTGCGCCCGGTGGTGCGCAGCGCTTCGGCACGGATGACCATCGTCAGCTGTGCCTGCGGGTGCTTGTCGCCCAGCACCTTCAGCGCCAGCGGCTGGATGTCGCCGAGCAGGCGCAGCGCGGCCTCGGGCTGCTTCGCGTTGAGCAGCGTGCCGGCATGATTGACCAGGATCGACAGCGTGTCCGGGTGCGATGGTCCCAGCACGCGACTGCGTACGGTGATCACCTGCTCCTCGAGCGGCAACGCGGCAGCGTAGTCCCTCAGGCGCGCATGCGCGGTCGCCAGGTTGAGGCGCGTGCGAACGGTCTGCGGATGATCACGGCCCAGCACGCGTTCGCGCGCGGCCAGCGCGTCCTTCAGCAGGGGCAGCGCCTCATCGGCCTGGCCTGCGTCGACCATCATCGTGGCCAGCGTGCTGCGCGCCTGCAGGGTGACCGGGTGTTCGCTGCCCAGCTTGCGCGTGTAGCGTCCGGTCAGGTCCCGCTGCATCGCGATGGCGGCATCCTTTTCGCGATTCATGATGCGCAGGACCGCGAGGTTGCCCATCGCCGAAAGCGTTTCCTCGTGGTCAGCACCCAACGTGGCCGTGCGCAACCGGACCACCTTCTCCATGTTGGCGCGCGCCTCGGGCAGTTCGCCCAGGTTGCGCTGCACGGCGGCAAGGTCGTTGGTGGCTTCCAGCGTCGCCGGGTCGCCCTCGCCCACGCTGGCGAGCAGGCGCTCCTGCACGGCCTTCACCACACCCTTCGCGCGCGGCCGGTCGCCACGCGCGGAGATCACCTGCGCCTGCGCGAGTTCCAGCTTCACCCGCACGCGGTCGTTGACCGGCAATGCGAACGCGCGCGGCAGCGCCTTCTGCAACACCGCCTCCGCCTGGTCGACATGGGCGCCTTCCAGCAGCGCCTGCACCTGGTCACGCCGCGCGCGCAGGGTTTCCTGCGCACCTTCGCCCAGCACCTTGCTGCGGTAGTCCGCCACATGCGCGAAGTGCGTCGCCGCCTTGTCATGGCGGCCGATGGCGGCGTACACGTGCCCCACCGACTCGCGCAGGCTGGCCGCCACATCGGGCTGGTCGGCGAAATCCCGGGCGATCGCGTCCTCGGCGTTCGCCAACAACTGCCGGTCCACGAGGTCGCGCGCCAGATCCCCGGCACTGGTCTTCGCCAAGGTGGCACCGAAGGCCTCGGCCGCCGATGGATCGACGCTGCCGACCTGCCGGACCAGACCCTCGGACAGGCCAACGCCCATGGTCTCGATATCGATCCCTTCCAGCATCGACTGCTGGAACGCCGCCACCTTCTCCAGTTCCGCGCTGCGGGCCTCCGCGACGCTGCGCTGCGTTTGCGCCTGCTGCAGGCCATACAGCGACAGCCCCAGCCCGCCCAGCAGCGCCAGCAGTGCTACGCCGGCCGCGACGGCCGCAGCGCGGTGGCGGCGCAGGAACTTGCGCCACACGTAGCCACGGCTGGCGGGCACTGCGGAAACCACCCGGTCATCCAGGTAGCGCTGCAGATCGTCTGCCAGGGCCGCAGCCGAATCGTAGCGGGCGTCCCGCTCGTGCTGCATGGCCTTCAGCACGATCCAGTCCAGGTCGCCGCGCAGCCGATCGCGCATCCGCGCGAGCGAAAGCCCCCGCTCCTGCGCCATTTCACGTGCCTGTTCGGCCGGCAGCCCCGCCAGCCGCGACGACGGCGCGACGGCCGTGGGGGTCTCCGCGGACCAGGTCTCGCCCACGGCTTCCGGCCGCACGCCGGTCACCAGTTCGCACAGCACCACGCCGAGCGAATACACATCACTGCGGGTATCCACTTCGCGCGGATCGCCCTGAGCCTGCTCGGGGCTCATGTACTCCGGGGTGCCCGCGCGCTCCAGCACGGCATCGCCCGCCAGCGACGCGGTGGTCGCGATGCCGAAATCGATGATCTTCGGCACCGGCCTGCCGTCCAGCGTGTCCACCAGCAGGTTGCCGGGCTTGAGGTCGCGATGCACCACGCCCTTGTGGTGCGCGTGCTGAACGCCCTCGCATACGCGGATCAGCAACGCGACGCGGGCGTCCAGCGACAGGCGCTGGTCGCGGCAGTAGCGCGTGATGGGGGTGCCTTCGATCAGCTCCATCGCGAAGAACGGGAAGCCTTCTTCGGTCGCGCCGGCGTCGTAGATCTGCGCGATCGCCGGATGGCGCATCTGCGCGAGCACCTGCCGCTCCACTTCGAAGTACGCCAGGTGGCGCGCCTGAAGGCGTTGCGCGCGCATCAGCTTCAACGCCACCTCGCGGCGGACCGGTTCCAGCTGCGCGGCACGGTAGACCTCGCCCATGCCGCCCCGACCCAGCAGCCCTTCGATGCGGTAACGCCCCAGCCGTGCACCCGGCGCGAGCGTCCCGTCGGGCGCGGTGGGCGCGTCCTGCAGGCGCGTGGCCAGGCTCTCGGTGGGTGCGAGGTCGTCGTAAGGTTGCGATGTCATGCCACTGTCCCCGGTGCGCCCGGCCATGGTAGCGGAAGCGTGAGTTGACGGACCGATCCGTTACACTCGGACCCGCACCTGCCAGCAGCACACGCATGTCCCGGGATTCCCACGATCCGCCCACCACGCAACGGACCATCCTGAGCGACGGCCCGCGCCCGCACGCGCCGCGTTCGGCGTGCGTGGTGGTGATCCACGGCGAGGGCCTGGGGCGGCGCGCGGACATCGATGTCCAACCGGTGCGCGTGGGGCGTTCGCAGGAAACCGACCTGCATATCCCGCACAACAGCGTCTCGCGCGTGCATTGCGAGATCTGGCGCGACGGCGACACCTACTGGGTCCGCGATCTCGGCGCCACCAACACCACCCGGCTCAACGACTTGCCGGTGACCGAGGCTGCGCTGGTGGACGGCGACCACATCACGCTGGGCGAAAGCATTCTCAAGTTCATCAGCCACAGCAGCGTGGAAGCGCGCTACCACGAGGAGATCTACCAGCTCGCCACCCACGATGCCCTGACGGAGATGTACAACCGCCGCCACTTCATCGAAACGGTGGAGAAGGAGATCGCGCGTGCCATGCGGCACCAGCGTGCGTTGACGATGTGCATCATCGACGTGGACCTGTTCAAGCCGATCAACGACCGCTACGGCCACATCTCCGGCGACCTCGTGCTGAAGCAGATCGCCACCCTCGTGCGCCGGCACGTGCGCAACGACGACGCCGCGGCGCGGATCGGCGGCGAGGAGTTCGCCGTACTGCTGCCCGAATGCGGGCCGGAGGCCGCCTACGGCTTCGCCGAGCGCCTCCGCGAGGCCGTGGAAGCGGTGGTGTTCCGGCCCGGTGGTGAAGCCCAGCGGATCACCGTCAGCATCGGCATCGCCGCGCTGACGCCTGATCGCGACACCGTGAGCCGCATGATGGCCGCCGCCGACGCGGCGCTGTACCGCGCCAAGAGCGAAGGCCGCAACCGGGTGTGCATCGAGCACTGATCCCGGCGCGCGGGTTCAGCCGCCGATGCGCTCCACCCGGTAACCCGCGCTCCGCCAGGCATCGATACCGCCCCGCAGCGGCACCACATCGCGGAAACCCGCCTTGCGCAGCCTTGTCGCCATCCACGCGGCCGACACCTCGTCCGGACAGGCGCAGTAGATGACGATCTTCCCCTCGCGCGGATACGTGGCCAGGATGCCGTCGAGCTGGCGTTCGTCCGCGAACACCGCGCCCGGGATGACGTAGGGGTCCACGTCGCGGAAACCGGGCGCGCGGATGTCGAACACCACCGGCGGCGGGCCCGCCTGGACCAGTGCTTCCAGTTCCGGCGGATCGATCCGCGTCGCTTCCAGCGACCTCAACAGCGAACGCCGACGCCACCAGCGCCAGCCCACATAGGCGGCGAGCAGCGCGCCGATGACCACGCCTGCACCGGTACCCAGTTGCGACAGCGTGTCGATGACCGTCTCCACCTGGGGAGCGAACACCACACCCAACCCCAGGCCCAGCGCGGCCCACAACGTCGCACCCAGTCCGTCATAGCGCAGGAACGGCGGCAGCCGCACCTGCATGGCGCCCGCCAGCGGCACGGACACCATCGACAGGCCCGGGATGAACTTCGCCACCGACAGGATGCGGATGCCGAAACGGCCGTAGAAGCGCTCGGTGCGCTTCATGCAGGTGTCGCGCGACAGTGAAAGTCGGCACAAGGACTGCAGCGTGCGGTTGCCATAACGGCGGCCGGCGTAGAACCACACGCCGTCGCCGATCAGGCTGGCCAGCACGGAGACGGCCAGCACGCCCAGCAACGGCAGCCACATCGTCTCCGGCTGCAACGCCAGGCCGGCGCCGACGAGGATCAAGGTCGGCATGGCAGGCACGGGCAGCCCGAGCGACAGCGCCAGCACATTGGCGAACACCAGCAGCACGCCGTATCGGTCGACCAGTTCCTGCATTGCCATCCCCGGAGTCCACGCCGCGTTCCGCGACGGGTGTCGGCATGTTCGATCCACGGCCGCCGTGCGGCAAGGCGCCTGCCCGCAACGATCCGTTGCCCGGCCGCGATAGCGCACGCCGGTACAACGCCGCACGTGCGTGCTGCGACGCGGGATCGCTCCGTTTACCTGGCCGGCCGCGCGCCATGTGAAGGGGGGCATCGCGGCCAATGTCGGGGGCCACGGCAGCCAAAGCCGACGCCATCACGCGGACTTAATCCCGTCACCGGACGGGCGTCCCACCATCCGCCCCTGTACGGTCGCCGCCCCCACGCGTGCCGCACGCCAAGGCAGTCCATCCCGTTGAACGTCCACCTGACTCTCGCCGGAGGATCCGATCATGGTTGCACCCGTACGACCCGCACGCCTGCCCCTCGTCCTGGCAGCCGCAAGCTTCACCCTGCTGGTGGCCGCGCCACTGAAGGCGGAGGAAGGCGACTACAGTTTCTGGCAGACCCTGGTGAACCTGGTCTCGCCACCCAAGGCCGACAACAAGGTCACCGCCGCACAGCGCACCGGCACCTATCCGTTGCTGGCCAATCCGTCCGGATTCAATGACGGCTTCCAGCCCGGTCGCTACGACGCATGGCAGACCATCCAGCTGGCACCGCAGACCGGCGCGGTGTGCGGCGACGGCTCACCGTTCAAGTTCTTCGTGAATCGCGTGGCAGATACGCGCAACACCATCATCTACATGGAAGGGGGAGGCGCCTGCTGGGACTACGCCAGTTGCAGCGGCCAGAGCGGTATCCGCGGCGCGCGCAATCCGAATGGCATCCCCGACGACTACATGAGCCTGCTCAATCCCGGCGCCAGCCTGGTCAGCCCGTTCGTCACCCGCGTAAGCCCGTTCGATGCGGTGAAGACGCAGGGCTGGAACATGGTCTACGTGCCCTACTGCACCGGCGACATCTACAGCGGCGACCGCGTCGCGGTCTACAACGACCCGAGCGGCCAGAACACGCCGCTGGTCTGGCACCACAACGGCGTGCGCAACGTGCGCGCGGTGGCGGGCTGGTTGAAGGACAACCTGCCCAGGCCCACCCAGATGCTGTCCACCGGCTGCAGCGCCGGTGGTGCGGGCAGCCTGACCAGCTATCACCCGCTGCGTCGCGACATGGCGCCCACGCGCAGCTTCCTGATCGACGACTCCGGCCCGATCTTCCCCACGCCGAAGAACGGCAATCCGGTGGACTACCCCTCGCAACCGTTGATGGCGCTGATCCGCAGCGCCTGGGGCCTGGACCAGCCCAACGGCCCACTGCCCTACCTCGCCAGCGGCCTGCCGCAATTCGACCTCAACGAACTCGGCAGCCTGTATCCCGCGCTGTCCAGCAAGTATGCGAACGACAGACTCGGCCATACGCACTTCTGGAAAGACCTCAACTATTCCTCGTACTCGTACGAGCGCTTCTATCCCGACATCGCCAATGCACCCGACCAGGCGACCAAGGAGGCCCGCATCCACGCACGCTGGGATGTCGACACTGCACGACTGCGCGATCGCCTGAACGGCCTGAACAACGTCGGTGGCTACTTCCCGCAGTACCGCGCGCTCAACGAGAGCCACTGCACCACTATCGTCGATTTCAAGAACGCCGACGTGCAGGCGCAGAACCTGGAACTGAAGCACTTCATCGACAGCGTGCTCGATGGCCAGGGCAAGGTGATCGACGCCAGCGAACAGGACGACAAAGCCGACAAGGCCAAGCCTTTCAACCTCCTGTACTGGCTGGTGGACCAGTTGATGGGCTGAGGCCGATGTCCGGGGCCGCCCTGCCGCGGCGGCCCCGGCGTGCGAGGGATACTGCATGAAGAAGCTGCTGATACTGCTGGTGCCTTGCCTGGTCTTCGTGGCGGCCGTGCTGTGGTGGAAGCGCGATGCCGCGGGCATGCCGTCGGACGCACGACGCCCGCAGGCCGAAGTGCCCGATGCCTCTTCATCGGCACTGTCGTCGTTGCAAACCACGCCACAGGCGCAGGCGCACCGCGAACGCCAGCGCTTCGAGGCTGATGCGAAGGATTTCTTCGCGCGCGCCCCTTCGCTGCGGGCGGTGGAGCGCAGCGAACGCGCCGATGCGTTGACGCGCCAGATCGACAAGTACGAAGCAACGGGCGGCCTGTCTGCGGGCGAAGCCATGCTGTTGCGCACCGCGCTGGTGAAGGCAACCGTGGACGACCCCGCGCGGCAGGCGGAGGAGGTCGCGGCCATCGCCGACCGCTATCGCGCCCACGCCGACCAGCGCATGGCCGCCTTCGCCGCGCAGCAGCGCAATGACCCCCGCTTCCAGTCTTACAAGGCGCGCGAAGCGCAGGTGGTATCGGAAGTGATGGCCAGCACATCGATTCCCGCCGGCCTCACCCGCGACCAGTACCTGCGGCAGCGACTGCAGGAGGAGCGCGAGCGGGCGTATGCGCCGTAGACGCGGCTGTTTGTAGGAGCGACGTAAGTCGCGACCGCACGCCGTCAGTTCGCGAGATATCCACACCCTGCACTGGTGGCAAGCCAACACTGACAGGATGCTATCGGTGATGCATCCGGATCGGTTCGCTTCGGCAGTCGCGACTTACGTCGCTCCTACAGGAAGTGCGACGCAATCACCGCACCTGCCACGGCCGCTCGCGGATGCGGTACAGCACCAGATAGACGCCCGAGACCCAGGCGACACCGGCAGCCCAGCCACCGAGGATGTCGGACGGATAGTGCACGCCCAGGTAGATGCGCGAGGCGCCGACAGTCAGCGCGAACAACGCGGCGAGCGCGGCGACCGGCCACCGGAAGCGGGTATGCCAGCACAGCAGCAGGACCACCATCGCCAGCGTCGCCGATCCCATCGCGTGGCCGCTGGGGAAGCTGAAGGTATGCTCCGGCGCGATGGATTCCCATAGCGTCGGCCGGTCGCGCTGGAAGAACTGCTTCGTCGCCATGTTCAACAGCGCCGAACCCGCGAACGACACGCCGGCGAACGTCGCCTCGCGCCATCGCCGCGCGATCAGCAGGCCGATCGTCAGTGCGATGTCGACAGGAACCACGCCCCACTGGTAGCCGATCGCCGAAACAAGGACGAAGAGCCGGTCCAGCGCCGGGCCGGCCATCGCGTGGGCCTGCCAGAGCAGCGCATCGTCGAAGTAGAAATCCTCGAGTTCGTGGACTTCATCCCCCAGTTCGACGAACAGCCACAGCGGCGCCAGCACGCAGAGGAACAGCAGGACCAGGCGCCCGCCGTGTTCGCGGAACAGGCCGGCGATGAAGCGCCGGCCGTTCGCCAGCGTGTCAGCCGGCAGCACGCGCGTACTTGGCCTCGACATAGTCGTCGATCAGGGCGACGAACTCGTGCGCGATGTTCTCGCCGCGCAGGGTGATCTTCTTCTCGCCATCGACGAACACCGGCGCCGCCGGTGCTTCGCCCGTGCCCGGCAGCGAGATGCCGATGTTGGCGTGGCGCGACTCACCCGGCCCGTTCACCACGCAGCCCATCACTGCCAGCGTCATGTTCTCGGCGCCGGGGTGGGTGACCTTCCACTCCGGCATTTTGCCGCGCACGTGCTCCTGCACGACCTTGGCCAACTCCTGGAAGAATTCGGAGGTGGTGCGGCCGCAGCCGGGGCACGCGGTGACCATCGGCGTGAACGCGCGCAGGCCGGTGGTCTGCAGCAGTTCCTGCGCGACGATGACTTCCTGCGTGCGCGACTGGCCGGGTTCCGGCGTCAGCGAGATGCGGATGGTGTCGCCGATGCCCTCCTGCAGCAGCACGGCCAGCGCGGCGCTCGAGGCCACGATGCCCTTGCTGCCGATGCCGGCTTCGGTCAGGCCCAGGTGCAGGGCGAAGTCGGTACGGCTGGCCATGTCGCGGTAGACGGCGATCAATTCCTGCACGCCGCTGACCTTGGCCGACAGCACGATGCGGTCGCGCGGCAGGCCGATCTCGACGGCACGTTCGGCCGAATCCACCGCCGAGCGGATCAGCGCCTCGCGCAGCACGCGGCCGGCATCCCATGGCGTCTCGCGCGTGTGGTTCTCGTCCATCAGCTGTGCGGCCAGCGCCTGGTCCAGCGAGCCCCAGTTCGCACCGATGCGCACCGGCTTGCCGTAGCGGATGGCGAATTCGATCAGCTGCGCGAACTGGGTGTCGCGCTTCTTGCCGAACCCGACGTTGCCCGGATTGATGCGGTACTTGGCCAGCGCCTCGGCACAGGCCGGTTCGCCCGCCAGCAGCTGATGGCCGTTGTAGTGGAAGTCGCCGATCAGCGGCACCGACACGCCCATCATCTCAAGCTTGTCGCGGATGCGTGGGATGGCGGCGGCGGACTCGGGATTGTTGACGGTCAGCCGGACCATCTCCGAGCCGGCGCGCCAGAGTTCGGCCACCTGCTTCACGCTGCCGGCGATGTCGGCGGTGTCGGTATTGGTCATCGACTGCACCACCACCGGGCGACCGCCGCCGACGACGGCGTTGCCGATCTGGACAGCCTGGGTGATGCGGCGCGGCCAGGGCGCGGCGTCGGTGGGGGGCGTGGGGCGGGTGACGGCGTCGTGCATGCCGGCATTGTAGCGTGGGCGCCCGGCCCGCCTGCGACGCCATGCCGCAGGCTGCCCGGACCCGCTTGCACTAGCATGTCGCCATGCCGAATACCCTCTTCATCACCACGCCGTCGTTCCTGCGCACGCTGTGCAACCTGCGCTGGGTGGCCATCGTGGGCCAGGCGGTGACGGTGCTGGTGGCGCTGGGCCCGCTCGGCATCGCCCTGCCCCGCTGGCCGTTGTGGGGCGGCATCGGCGCGCTAGCGCTGTTCAACGTCTACGCCACGTGGCGCAGCCATCGCCCCGGCGAGGAGGCGCCGGCCGAGGCCTTCGCCCACATGCTGGTGGACGTGGCGGTGCTGTCCTGGCTCGTCGCCTGGAGTGGCGGCATCGGCAACCCGTTCAGCTCGATGTTCCTGCTGCTGATCGCCGTCTCCGCCCTGGCGCTGCCGTTGCGCTGGGTACTGGCCACCGGGGTGGCCTGCCTGCTCGGCTACATCCTGACGGCGGTGTTCGGACGTCCCCTGCCGCACCTGCATGGCAACAGCTTCAACGTGCACCTGTGGGGCATGGCGGTGAACTTCGTGCTGTCGGCCGGTGTGGTGCTGTACTTCTCCACGCGGCTGGTGGCCGCGCTGCGCCTGCGCGAACAGGAACTGGCGCGCCTGCGCGAACGCTTCGCACGCAACGAGGGCATCGTGGCGCTGGCCACGCACGCGGCGGCGGTCGCGCACGAACTCAACACCCCGCTGGCGACCATGACGTTGCTGACGGAAGACATCCGCGAACACGCATCCGAGCCTGACATCCGCGAAGACGCCGGCACCATGCGCCAACTGATCGACCTGTGCCGCGACCGCGTGCGCGCGCTCGCCGCCTCGGCCGACATGGGCGTGCGCCAGCGCGTCGACCTGGACGAGGTCGCGCAGCGCTGGCAACTGGTCCGTCCCACGGTGGAACTGCAGCGCACCGGCGCGCTGCCGCCATGGCTGGCGACCGACGCCTCCACCGGGCACCTGCTGCAGGCGCTGCTGAACAATGCCGCCGACGCCAGCCGCCAGGCGGGTTCGCAGCGTGTGGACCTGGACCTGCGCTGCGAGGGCGACGAACTGGTGGGCACCGTGCGCGATTACGGCAACGGTTTCCACGAAGCGCTGCCGTTCCAGTCCGAACAACTCTTCCGCACCAGCAAGCCCGACGGCATGGGCGTGGGCCTGGCCCTGTCGCATGCCACCATCGAACGGCTGGGTGGGCGCATGACCATGCGCGCCGTGCCGCCGAAGGGCGTGCAGGTGCAGTTCCGCCTGCCGGTGGCGGCCCATGACGAAACTCCCTGATGAGAGGCATCCGATGAAAGGCCTGCTGGTCGACGACGACGAACTGTATGCACGCACGCTGCAGCGCAGCCTGGCGCGCAAGGGCATCGAGACCGAAATCGCACTGGATGCCGCGAGCGCGATTGCGCGGGCACGCGAGTATCAGCCCGACTTCGCCCTGGTCGACCTGAAGCTCGGCAGCGATTCCGGCCTGGCCCTGATCGAGCCATTGCGTGCGCTGCGCGCCGACATGCAGATCCTGCTGGTAACCGGCTACGCCAGCGTCGCCACCGCCGTGGAGTCGATCAAGCGCGGCGCGGACGATTACCTGCCCAAACCGGCGACGGTGCCGACCATCCTGCGTGCACTGGGGCTGGAAGCGCCCGCCGCTGCGGAAGACGCCAGCGCCACCGACGACACCATGACGCCGCTCAGCCGGCTGGAGTGGGAACATATCCAGCAGGCTCTCGCCGAAACCGAAGGCAACATCTCCGCCGCCGCACGCCTGCTGGGCATGCACCGGCGATCGCTGCAGCGCAAGCTGGCGAAACGGCCGGGGCCCGAACGGCGCTGGATCGACGAGTAGCCGTCAGCGCGACGGCTCGCGGTCCGGGTCGACCGCGATGCCCGTCCCCATGCCTGCACACGGACCCGTCGCGCCCATCCCGGCGCCACCGGCCACACCACCAGTCCGTGGCGACCCTCGCCTTTCGCATCGTCACCCTTGCCTTGGACGCCAGCGGCCGCGCTGGTCCCTGGCGGGGAATCGGCAGCGACGACGCGATCGGTTCCAAGTCCAGCACGCGCAGGTCGCGCACGTCAGTGATGCGACGCTGCGCCCGACGCACCGAGCGGCCGGACCTCGAACGTGACGGGTACGCGTCCGGCACGTTCGAAGACCAACGTGGCGTCCACATGTTCGCCCGCCTGCAGTGGACGCTGCGGCTGGATGAACATCAGGTGGTGACCACCCGGCTGCAGTTCGACCATGGCACCGCCAGGCAGCAGCAGGCCGTCGGCCAGTTCGCGCATGCGGGCCACGCCACCCTCGTCCCGCATCGCGTGGATCTCCACCCGCTGCGCCAATGCGCTTTCGACCGCGAGCAACCGGTCGTCCTCCGACGATGGATTCTGCAAGGTGAGGAAGCCGCCCGCGACTGGCGCACCGGGCGGTGTCTCGCGCAACCAGGGCGACGCCACGGAGATGCCGCCGGCATGTCCGCCGTCACCGGCAGCACCTTGCGGCGTGGGCTGGCATGCCGCCAGCAGCAGGGCCAGCAGGCTGACAAGAGGAAGCTTCATGTCGTCGTTTCCATATCGGATGCGGATGCAGGGGTGTCGAACAACGTCAGCGGGCGTGCGGCCACGGCCGTCCGTGCGAGCCATTGAAGGCCGAGCGCGGATGCCCACGCAATCAGCCAGAAGCCGACACCGAGGAAGAAGATGGTGCCCATGGGAATCTCCTGGTCGTCGCGCTCAGAAGGTCTTGCGCAACACGACTTCCCAGCTGCGCGGATCGCCGAGGTAGACCATCGTGCTGCCCAGCGCGTACACCACGTGGGTGCGGTCGCCGAGGTTGCGGCCACGAATGGCCAGCTCCGTGCTGGCGTTCCACTTGAAGCCCACGTGCGCGCCCCAGGTGGCGTAACCCGCCGTCGACAGGGTGTTGGCGGCGTTGGCGTAGCGCGAGGACACGCCCCGGGCGTCGACGCCGGCGGACCAGCGCGGTCCTAACGTGTAGTCCACCCACAGGTTGCCCACGCGCGACGGCGTATTGGTGGGCCGGTTGCCGGCGCGGGAAACCGGCACGCCGCCGACGTTCTCATGGAAGTCATCGAGCGTGGCGTCCACCCACGCCAGGTTGCCCTCCACCTTCAGCGCCTCCAGAGGGCGCCAACCGAACGTCGCTTCCACGCCGCGCGAAGACTGCTGGCCGACCGGTAGCGTCTGCCCCGGATTGGCGGGATCGGTGATGGCGAGGTTCCGTCGCACGATGCGGTATGCGGCCAGCGTAGCGAAGTGGCGTGCATCCCGTGACTGGAACTTGGCACCGATCTCGCCCTGCCGTCCCGTGGTCAGGTCGAAGTCGCGCAGCGTGGCGAAATTGGCCGTGCTGAGGATGCCGGCCGGCGGATCGGCCGCGGTGCTGTACTGCACGTAGACGCTCCCCTGCGGGGTGATGGCCCAGTTGAGCGCGGCGCGGCCCGTGGTTGGGGTGTACTTGCGCTCGAAACGCGCCGGATTGGTCGCCGACACGGCGCGATGATTGACCACGTCCAGCACGATGCGGTCATGGCGCAGTCCGGTCAGCAACGACAGCGACGGGGCCAGCTCGGTCATGCTTTCCACGTACACCGCCTGCGTATGCAACCGGTTGGTACGGTCGGGCGTGTAGACGATCGCCGTACCGGGGACGTCGAGGAAGCGGCCCGGTGTCACCGCGTCCAGTGGCACGGTATCCACCGTCGACGACAGCGACAGCGGGAAGCGCGTCTGCCGGTTGTAGCTGGCATCCAGGCCCGTCACCCATTGCGTCGGCAGGCCCAACAGCATGCCATCGTGGCTCCACTCCAGCCGGTTGCCGTAGACCTGCTGGTTGTGCCGTTGGAGCAGCGTGCCGGAGCGGATGACGCCATCGTTGTTGGCCGCCAGGCGGTAGCTCTCGACGTTGCGGTAATCGCGCAGTGCATCGTAGTGATAGACGGTGTTGCGCACGGTATCCCGCTCGCCCGGCGTCCATTCCAGCAGCGAGCGCGCCCATCGTACGTCCTGCCCGTAGTAGCCATCCGCGACGTTGTAGTTGCGGCCGATGGTCTGCGGCAGCGCCGACAGGCGGCCGGTCGCCGGCTGGCGCACGGGCGTGCCCCAGTAGGGACGATGGCTGTCTTCCTGCTGGTATTCGATCGCCAGCGTGTGGCGCAGCGTGGGCGCCAACTGCACCAGCCACGAGGCCGCGAGCGTCGATGCCTCGCGCTCCTGCCTGTCGATCCAGCTTTCGGCATCGCGCATGCTCGTATCCACGCGGATCGCCTGGCGCGCGTCTTCGTCGCCGACGCGCACGTTGGCGCCCATGGCCAGCGTGCCATCACGGAACGAACCCCACGAAGCCTGCATTCCCGCTTCGTCGCGATCCAGCCGCGCCAGCCGCGTGACGTAGTTGATCGTGCCGCCGACCGCACCGGCACCGTACAGGAAACTCGACGGACCGCCGATGGCTTCCACCCGCTCGTACTGCCACGCATCGACCGGTCGCGCGGCGATGCTGGCGTACTGCACGTCGATGCCGTTGAACAGCTGGGTGATCTGGCTGCCGGAAAAGCCACGGTACGTCACCGCATTGCCGTTGCCGGGCGGCGAGGCCACGGTCAGGCCCGGGATACCGGCCAGGGCTTCCTGCGTGGTGCGCACGCCGCGGGCGTCCAGCGTGTCGCGGTCGATCACCGTGACGGACGCCGGCGTCTCCATGACGCTGAGTGAAAGCCGCGTGCCGGTGCCGGCGGCCTGTTCGAGGTGGGCCTTGTGGCCTTTGACTTCGACCGTATCGAGTTGGGTGGCGCGGGAACCATCGGGCAGCGCCACGCTGTCGGCTGCATGGGCGGACAAGGACATCGAGAGGGCCGCGGCGACGGCCACGGACAGGCGCGACGCACGCGGCGCCACGCAGGCAAAGAGGGACATGAAAACTCCAAAGCACAAGGACGCGGCGCGCGGGCCGCACGATCAACGGAAGGTCTTGTGGTTCAGAGCAGGATAGGCGGCCCTTGCCCGCCAAGGCCCCGCAGGCGCAGCCGCCTGGCGTGTGGAAGCGCTACAGCGCGTGTGATGACGTGCCCGGAGAGACGCGGGAACAGCAACGCGATGCAGAGCAGCAGCCACGGCAGCGCAGCGGCCAACGTGCAGTACGCGCAATCGGCGCCCATCGGCATGCCGGCAGGCGATGGCGATTTTTCGACTGGAGATTCCGCGCGGGTGTCGACCCACTTGATGCCATCGATGGTGCACAGCTCGGTCCAGCCGGCCAGCACCTGCGGGCCGGCGCTGGCCACCCAACGCGTGACAGACGGCGCGAACGCCATCAGCAGCGCCGCCAGCAGGGCCAGCTGCAGCATCGGTCGGAGGAAGGCGGACGAGCGGATCACGGCGCGATTCTAAGCGGTCAGTTGCGCAGCGGGCAGATGCGACGAAGTGTCGCACCCGTGCGGATCAGCGGAACACCACGCGCGCGCCCTGCAGTCGCGGCGCCTCAGCGGCGACGTCGGTCCACGCCAGCCATGCGGCATCGCCGTGCCATTGCAATCGGGGAATCCCGCTGGCACGGCCGCGTGCGGACAGGGCAGCGACTTCGACGCGTTGCGCGCGGCCCCATGCCTCGTCGTAACGGCCGAGCACCAGGCGCTGACGTTCGTCGGGCGACTGTTCCAGCCAGCTGGCCAGCAAGTGGCCGTCGCCGTGCGCCAACCCCAGCCGACCCAATACCTGCGCTCCCTTCGCCAGCGTCACCGGCGTTCCGAACGTATCGCCCGCATCGTCGGACCGTGCGGCGCGAAGCTCCGGCAGACCGTCCGCTTCCGTGTACCAGGCGACCCACACCACGGCACCGTCGGCCACCGTCACCGGCCCGTTCACCGGGCAGCCGGCGATCTGCCAGCCATCCGCATGCACATCGCGCGGCGGCGTCCAACGCTCGCCATCGAAACACACGATGCGCGTGTCGCGGATCTCGCCGTCACTCCGCCCGCGGTAGACGACCACCACGCCACGATCCGTCACGGCGGACGACGTGGTACAGCAATCGCAGGTCGACGTGTCCAATGGCCACTCTCCGCCCTGCCTCGCCTCGGCGCCGTAGAGCGCGGCGCGCAGCATCATCGGGGCGCCGCCGCCATGGTGGCCGTCGTCGTGGTGCGCATGCGCGCCATCGATGGCTTTCTGCCGGCTGTCCAGCCAGGCAATGCCGAGCCGATCGTGCGCCTGCGGCCAGAACGTCACGAAGCCATGGTCACCCGGCGTGCCGGGCGGATGCACCGACTGCGGTGCACTCCAGGTCGCGCCGCCGTCGCCGGAACGGACCAGGTCGATGCCGTAGTCCATGCGCGAGGGACCCGTGCTGCGAAGCCAGTGCGCCCACAGCGAGCCGTCCGCCAGCGCATAGACATGCGGTGTATCGGCCCAGTTGACGAACCACTTCCTGCCTTCGGCGATCGTGCGCGGCGTCTCCCAGTCGCCTGTCTGCGTCGACAGGCGACTGAAGCGCAGGCGATGTCCGGCGTCGCCCGTCGGTTCCAACCAGCTCAACAGCAACTGGCCGTCCGGCGTGGACACCAGATCGGGCTGCGCGGCCCCGGCGGGCGACGGCAGGCTGCGCGCCTCCACCAAGGGAGAACGGTTGACGGCGGCGGGCGCCGGCGCCTCCGCAGGCGAACACCCCGCGAGCGCGGCAACCAGCATCGGCAACACGGGACGGGACCAGCGGGACAGGCGCATGCGGACGACTCCGGCCATCGGGACCCCGGCATTCCACCACGGAACGCGAGCACCCGGCTGCGACCGCATGTCGCAGGCCTTCGCATCATCCGCCGTCGCCACCGTTTATCCTTGTCGCATGACCGACACCGCGCGCGACATCCTCACGCCCACCCAGCTCAACACGCTGGCGCGCGACCTGCTGGAGGGCGCGTTTCCGCTGGTGTGGGTGGAAGGCGAACTGGGCAACGTCACCCGCCCTGCCTCCGGCCATCTGTACTTCACCCTGAAGGACGCGCGCGCGCAGGTGCGCTGCGCCATGTTCAAGCCCAAGAGCCAATGGCTGAAATTCGCCCCGCGCGAAGGCCTGCGCGTGCTGGCGCGCGGCCGGCTGACGCTGTATGAAGCGCGCGGCGACTACCAGTTGGTGATCGACAGCCTTGAGGAAGCCGGCGAAGGCGCGCTGCGGCGCGCGTTCGAAGAACTGAAGGCGAAGCTCACCGCAGAGGGCCTGTTCGACGACACCCGCAAGCGTCCCCTGCCCGCCCACGTGCGACGACTCGCCGTGCTCACTTCGCCCACCGGCGCGGCCGTGCGCGATGTCCTGAGCGTGCTGAAGCGCCGTTTCCCATTGTTGGAGGTGGACGTGC
Organism: uncultured Pseudoxanthomonas sp.; assembly: GCA_966210745.1. Lineage (GTDB taxonomy): Bacteria > Pseudomonadota > Gammaproteobacteria > Xanthomonadales > Xanthomonadaceae > Pseudoxanthomonas_A. Next base: position 228,847 of record CBIHLJ010000001.1, on the reverse strand, counting down.
TGCCGGTGCAGGTGCAGGGCGAAACGGCGGCTGCACAGATCGTCGACATGCTGCAGCGCGCCGCGCGCAGCGGCCGTTACGACGTGCTGCTGGTCGCCCGTGGCGGCGGCTCGCTGGAAGACCTCTGGGCGTTCAACGACGAACGCCTGGCGCGCGCCATCGCCGCCTCGCCGGTACCCGTCGTGTCCGCGATCGGCCACGAGACCGACTTCACCCTTGCCGATTTCGCCGCCGATCTACGCGCGCCGACGCCCTCCGTCGCGGCCGAGCTGCTGGTGCCTGACCGGCGCGACCTGCTGGCGCGCGTGCAGGCGCTGCAGCGCCGGCTCGCCACCACCCAGGCGCATCGGTTGCGCAACGCCATGCAGCGCGCCGACCGCGCCGCGCTGCGCCTCAATGCGCTGCGCCCCCAGGCGCGGTTGGAGATGCTGCGGCGTCGCCAGGAAGACGCGGCACGTCGCCTGCATGCGCTGTGGCGCGACCAGCTGGCACGTCGCCAAGCCGCACTCCGCCATGCCGACGCCATCCTGCGCGCCCATGCGCCCCAACGTCGCCTGGAACAACTGCGCGCGCGGCTTCTGACCCTTGCCCCGCGCCCCCAGGCCGCCGTCGCGCGCACGCTGCAACGCGACGCCCTGCGCCTGCGCGGGCTCGCGCGCTCGCTGGAGGCCGTCAGCCCCCTCGCGACCGTTGCCCGCGGCTACGCCCTGGTAACCAAGGAGGACGGCACGCTGGTGCGCTCGGTGGCGCAGGTGCAGCCTGGCGAGCGCGTCGATGCGCAGGTCGGCGATGGCCGCTTGAAGCTGCGCGCCGAATCGTAGCCTTGGTGCGGATATCGCACGCAGGCCACCAGAACATCTTCCATGACACCCCCTCTCATCGCGCGACCATCCTGTCGCGCGCGCCATATCAGGAGCACGACATGATCACCCACGAACAACTGGTCGAGATGTTCGACAACATGGCCAAGGAGACGCCCTGGGACCTGCGCAAGCCGCTGGTATGGGGCTATTTCTTCACGCATGGCTCGCGTCCCACACTGGAAGCGGTCGTGCCGCTGCTGCAAGAGCAGGGTTATCGCGTGATCGCGCTGTACCTGGAAGACAAGGACAACCGCAAGGATCCGGACCTGTGGTGGCTGCATGTCGAGAAGACCGAAGTCCACACGCCCGACAGCCTTCATGAGCGCAACCAGGCGCTGTACCGCTTCGCCGAGGAGCACGGCCTGGATGCCTACGACGGCATGGATGTGGGCGCCATCGACTGACGCGACCCGGCCCCGTGCAGGGTCCGGATCCTGAGGTACCACCCCGCTCAACCCCGTTCACCGATCCCGCGCGTTCGACTCCCTGTCCCACACACGGAGTCACGCCATGTCGCACCGTCTGACCGTTACCCTGCTGTCCGTCGCCCTGCTGGCCGCCTGCCAGTCCAGTCCCACCGCGCAGCATTCGCCCGAAGCGGAGGTGGCCGCGGCCGGCTCCGACGCCCGCCTCGCCAACCAGGCTGCGGATGCGGCACGGACTGAGCAGGCTACGCTGGACAGCGTCGTCGTGACCGGCAACCGCCTGCGCCGCGAGCAGGCCAAGGCCATCAGGCCCACGGGGCACGCCTACGCACCGCCTCCACCGCCGGCTCCGGTGATGGCGATGGAATACCGTGTCGCCCACGCCCCCATCGCCCAGCCCGCCACGCCGGTCAACACGGAAAAGTACGCCGAGCGCGACGACAACCCGGTGCGTCGTACGCTCGATGAACCCGTCTCCACGTTCTCGGTGGACGTGGATACGGGCAGCTACAGCAACGTGCGCCGCATGCTGCGCGAAGGGCAGCGTCCGCCCGCCGATGCGGTGCGCGCGGAGGAATTCATCAACTACTTCCGCTACGGCCACGCTGCACCGACGGACCGCAGTCGTCCTTTCAACGTGACCACCGAACTCGCACCTGCGCCCTGGAACGCCAAGCGCCAGCTGCTGATGGTCGGCATCAAGGGCTACGACGTACCCAAGGCGACGCTGCCGCCGGCCAACCTGGTGTTCCTGCTGGACACGTCGGGTTCGATGGAGTCGCCGGACAAACTGCCGTTGCTGAAAAAATCGTTCGCCCAGCTGGTGCCGCAACTGCGTGCGCAGGATCGCGTCAGCATCGTCGTGTACGCCGGTTCTGCGGGCCTCGTGCTGCCGCCGACCCCCGGTGACCGGCATGACGAGATCCTGGCGGCGCTCGACCGCCTGCAGGCCGGCGGCAGCACCAACGGCGGTGACGGTATCCGGTTGGCCTATGCGATGGCGAAACAGGCGTTCGTCAAGGAAGGCGTGAATCGCGTGATCCTGGCGACCGATGGCGACTTCAATGTCGGCACGGTCAGCCAGGACGCGTTGGAGACCATGGTCGCCGACCAGCGCACGTCCGGTATCGCGCTGACGACGCTGGGCTTCGGCACCGGCAATTACAACGACGCACTGGCCGAGAAGCTGGCAGATGTGGGTGATGGTAACCATGCCTACATCGACACGCTGCAGGAAGGCCGCAAGGTGCTGTTGGATGAAATGCAGTCCACCCTGCTGACCATCGCCCGCGACGTGAAGATCCAGGTGGAGTTCAACCCCGCCGTCGTGTCCGAGTACCGCTTGATCGGCTACGAGAATCGCGTGCTGGCCAACGAGGATTTCGCCAATGACAAGGTCGATGCCGGCGACATCGGTGCCGGGCACGAGGTCACCGCCCTGTACGAGATCACGCCGGTGGGTACCGGTGCCGAGCGCCTTCCCGTCCTGCGCTACGGCGGCAAGCAGGTCGATGCCGGGGCCTCCACCGCCGAAGTCGCGCACGTGCGCCTGCGCTACAAGCTGCCGGGCCAGGACAGCAGCCGGCTCATCGAGACGCCGATCGCACGCAGCTCGCTGACCCCGCAACCCAGCGATGCCTTCCGTTTCGCCAGCGCCGTGGCGGCCTATGCCGATCTGCTGCGCGGCGGACAGCGTATCGATGGCTGGAGCTGGAACGACGTGGCGCGCACCGCGCGCGGCGCGACCGGTCGTGACCCGCATGGCCTGAAGGCGGAATTCATCGGGATGATCGACCAGGCGCATCGGCTGGTGGCCGTGCAGGACGACGCACCCGCCATCGCGGGCGACTGAATGGAGAAAGCCGGGGCCGAGGGATCGGCCCCGGCCCTTATCCTCACACCCGAAGCGGGCCTCCCCATGAAGCGCCTCACTCTGTTGCTCTCGTGCCTGCTGCTGGCTCCCATCCCTGCGTTCGCTGACAGCTGTGGCATCCGCATCGTCGTGGTGAACCACCGTGCCGATGCGGTCTCGGTATCGCTGAAGAGCTTCTATGCGGACCGCGCGCTGGCCGCTCCGTCGCCCCGGGACTTCGACGCTCCCGTCTACGGCACCACCGTCCCTCCCTACTTCTCATCGCTGCAGCAGATCGAGGTCCCGGCGCATGGCTCCGCCAGCGTCGCCTTCAGGCGACTCTGTGTCGGTGACTTCTGGGTGAACTGGCGGGAGGTATCCGCCGACGGGAAAGTCCATTCGTCAGGCCAAACGCAGCCGGGTGACAACGACCCCATCCACATCCGTTAGCGGGGCGTGTGCAGCGAACCTCAGGACTCAGGCGACGTCGGCCGCCACCGCCTCCATCTGCGCTGCAGGACGTCCCAGCAGATAACCCTGGCCGAGCAGGCAGCCCAGTTCGATCAACGACTGGCGCTGCTCTTCGGTTTCAACGCCCTCAGCGATCGTCTCGATGCCCAGCGTACCCGCCAGCGCCAGGATCGCACGCACCAGCGCCAGGCTTTCCGGCCGCGCTTCGCTGCCCAGTCCGGAGACGAAGCTGCGGTCGATCTTCAGCACCGAGATCGGGAAGCGGTGCAGGTACGACAACGCGGAGAAGCCCGTGCCGAAGTCATCGAGTTGCGCGAGGATGCCGTGTTGCCGCAGCGTGCGCAGGATGCGCAATGTGCGTGGTGCATCATCCAGCAACGCCACCTCGGTGATCTCCAGCCGCAACCGCGCGGGATCCGCGCCGTGCGCTTCGAACATCGCCAGCAGACGATCGCCGAAATCGGGCGAACGGAAATGCCGCGGCGACACGTTGACCGATATGTAGCCCTCCACGCCACGCGCGATCTGGCGCACCACCTGCTCGTACAGCAACCAATCGACCTGCTCGATCAGTCCGCTGTCTTCGCCCAGGCCGATGAATTCCGCCGGCAGCAGCAGGCCACGTCGCTCGTGCTGCCAGCGCAGCAAGGCTTCGTGGCCGATCACGCGACCATCGTCCATGCGGCGGATGGGCTGGTAGAACGGCAGGAAATCGCGGTGGTTGATCGCGCGCCGCAGGTCCGCTTCCAGGTCCAGGCTCTGCATCGCGGCTTCGCGCATGGCCTCGTCGAACAGGGCGCAACGGTCGCGCCCCTGTTCCTTGGCGCGGTACATCGCAGCGTCGGCATCGCGCAGCAACTCCTCGCCGTTCCGGTAGCGCGGGTGCCAGACGGCGATGCCCAGGCTGGCGGAGGGAAACAGTTCGCGCCCCGCTACCCACATCGGGCGCCCCAGCAACGCCAACAGGCGCTGGGCGAAGTCGCGGACGTTCTCCACGCCATCCGCGTACTCGACCAGCAGCGCGAACTCGTCGCCACCCAAACGCGAGACCACGTCGTCGTCGCGCACGCTCATGATGATGCGGCGCGCGACTTCCACCAGCAGTTCGTCGCCGGCCGCGTGCCCCATGCTGTCGTTGACCAGCTTGAACCGGTCCAGGTCGAGGAACAGCACCGCAAAGGCCTGGCCATCGCCATGGCGCGCGCGATCGATGGCAGCCGACAGCCGATCCAGCAGGTGTGGGCGGTTGGGCAGCCCGGTGAGGGCGTCGTGCGTCGCCTGGTACGTCAGCTGCTGTTCGGCGCGCAGGCGCTCGCCGATCTGCGCACGCAACTGGTGGTTCGCTTCGGCAAGCTCGCGCGTGCGCTCGTCGACCCTGCGTTCCAGTTCCGCGTGCGCGCTGCGCAGGCGCTCCTGCGCGCGCTGCCGGTCCAGGCCGTTGCCGATGTGGTGCGCGACGAAGGTCAACAGGTTCTGGTCGTGCGACGTGAACTTCACTTCTTCGGTGTAGCTCTGGACCACCACCGTGCCGACCACATCTTCGCCGCGGAACAGCGGCACGCCGAGCCAGCTGTAGGCGGGTGGTCCGTGCTGCAGGAGCTTGCCCTCTTCCGCCAGTTGGCCGATCACTTCGCGGTCGGCCAGCAGCGGCCGTCCGGTGGCGATGACGTACTCGGTCAACCCGTTTGTCAAGCGCCGCGACTTGCGCATCGGGTCGCGCTCGTCGATCGAATACGGAAAGGCCAGCTGCTCGCCATCGTCCGAAATGAGCGCGATGTAGAAATTGCGCGCGTTGATCAGCTCATCCACCACCACGTGCACATCGGCGTAGAAACGCTCCAGGCTTTCCGAGGTGATGGCCAGGTCGGTGATGCGGAACAATGCGCGCTGCAGTTTCTCCGCGCGCTTGCGCTCCATGATCTCGGCCTGCAGCTCGCGGTTGGCGCGCTGCAGTTCGTGCGTACGCACCGCCACGCGGTGCTCCAGTTCCACGTGCGCGTGCTTGCGGTCCAGCGCGGTCAGGATGTGCTGCGCCACATAGCCCAGCAGCGCGCGATCCTCGTCGGCATAACTCGCCGGCGCGTCGTAGCTCTGCACGACGATGGCACCGCAGACCCGGTCGTCCCGGCGCATCGGCACGCCCAGCCAGTCCAGGCTGTCCGGCCCATGCGAGGGATCGCGCATCACGCCCAGCTTCTGCCGGATGACGGCCGACGGCCCGCGCAGCGGCTGGCCGTGGCGCAGCAGCGCGAAGGTCATGCTGTTGGCCATTTCCTCCTCGCCGAACTCGCGCTCGGGTTCGGCGACATAGGGATCGCGCTGGTCGGCGAAGTAAAGGAAGCGGACCGAGCGGCGCTGGTCGTCGTACAGCACGATGTAGCAGTTCTCGGCATACATCAGCGAGTTCACCACCGCGTGGATGCGGCGGAGCATCTCCGGCATCTCGAGGTCGGCACCGGCCAGGTCGGCGATCTCGTAGAGCGCCTGCTGCAGCCGCTTGGATTTTTCCAGCGAAACGATGCGTGCCTGCGCGCGCGCGGCATCCAGCGATGTCACCAGCAGCGTGCGGGCCAGCGACAGCCACGCATCTTCCTCGGGCGCCGCCAGCGGGCGCGGCAATGCCAGCGCCAGCGCAACGCGCGCAGTGCCATCGGCGTTGTCCCACGCGTAGGTACGCTGCACGGGACCATCGTGCTCCACCTGCGCTTCGGCCAGCGCATGCTCGGCGCGGCGCTTCAGGGCACCGGATGCCCCCGGCGTGGCACCGCTGTCGTTGCCCAGCGCCCAGTCGCGCCAGCTGACCGCCAGTTCAGCACCGGCCGGCAGCAGCCCACGCAGGATCGACGCAATCCGGTCCGCCGGCGAGGCGTCTGCGCTGGCCGGGTTGTCGGCGCTGATCGATGGCGTAGGCATGCCCTTGTCCCGAACGAGTCGGTGCGTGGTGTCTGGAAGTCCCCCGCGGCGAGCATACCGCCTGTGCCCCCCTGAACGGAAACGGCCAGGGCAACCCCTTCAAGGGCCGTCGCGCGTTTGAAAACGTGTGCCCCGCCCCGTTCCCCCTGCCGCCTTGACCCACCCGACCACGATCCCCGACGGACGTCGATCACTGAACGTGTCGGCGCCGCGACCCCGCCCCGACTTCACGGGCGTGCGCGGACGGCTTACGCTGGTGTCGGTGAACGACCTCGCAGAACCCGCCGACGAGACCCTGATGCTGGCCTACGCCGCCGGCGATGCGTCGGCCTTCGAACAGCTCTACGCGCGCCATCGCGGGCCGCTGTACCGGTTCCTGTTGCGCCACCTTCGCGACCCTGCACTGGCCGACGAGTTCTTCCAGGACACCTGGCAACGTGTGATCAGCGCGCGCCAGGGGTGGAAACCGGAGGCGGCGTTCGGGACGTGGCTGTACCGGATCGCGCACAATCGGTTGAACGACCATTGGCGCGCATCGAAACACCGACCCGCCGCGCCCGTGGACGCGGATGAGCGGACCGCACGCGTTCCCGACCATGACACGCCGGAGCGCCAGCTCTCCGAGTTCGAGCAGCGACGGCAGCTGCAACTGGCCATGGACGAATTGCCGCAGGAACAGCGCGAGGTCGTGCTGCTCCGGCTGGAGCAGGAGCTGACCCTGGAGGAAATCGGCGAAATCACCGGCGTGGGCCGGGAAACCGTGAAATCGCGCCTGCGCTATGCGATGGACCGGTTGCGGACGAGATTGAACCCATGAAGACGCCCCACGAGCCCCTGACGCCTGAAGAACGCGCGCTGGCGCAGTCGCTGTCCCGCTTGGGACCGCACGGTGCGCCCTCGCCCGACCTGGATGCGCGCATCCTGGGCGCCGCGCGGGCGGCCGTGCAAGACACGCCGTCGCGGGGCGGCGCTGTGCCGCCAACCCGCCGTCGCTGGCCACTCGGCATGGGGGTGGCGGCATCGGTACTGCTGGCCGCCGGCATTGCCTGGCAGCTTCGCCCCAGCCATGACATCCCGGTGGCCAGTGAGGCCCCGGCACAGACGCAGCGCTCGGCCAACCTGATGGGCGAGGACGCGGACGCCGTCGCTGCGGATGCTGCCGCGCCCGCCGCCCCGCCACCCTCGCCTCCGCTTGCAACCGTGGCGACGGAGCCCGCCCTCCCGGCAAAGGCCATGCAACCTCCTTCGCCATCCGCCACCCTCGAGCGCGACGCCACACCCTCCGGCCCAGCACGCAAGAATGCGGAAGCGGCGGCCCGTCAGGAAACCGTGCCGAAGCGTAGCCCCCTTGCGCTGATTCCCGCTGTTCCGGGTCTGCCTTCGGCCGAGGAGACTTCGCCGCGCGAGCAACCGGCCGCACCCCACGCCTTCCCGGCCGAAATGGACGCGTACGCGCCGCCGGCAGCAATGACTGCGGACGTCCCGGAAGCCATCGCGGGCGCGCAGACGCAACATCGTGCCGCGGCCCAGCAACAAGAGGACCAGCGCATCCGGTACGAGGAAGAGCGCAAACAGCAGGCAGCAGCGAATGAAAGCCGCACCCTCGACACGATCTCCGTGACGGGCAGTCGCGCGAGGACGCGCGAACGTCAGCCCCGTGCACAGGACGTAGCACCCGCAGCTACAGCTGCTGCACCGCCGCCCCCACCCGCCCCGGCCGCCAGTGCCGGCAGCGTCCAGCCCAGTGCCGCACGCACCGCCCTTCGACGCACAGACCTGCAGCTGCCCGTCGACGCGGACACGCGGTTGCCTCCCGAAGAATGGCTCGACCGCATCCGCCTGCGCCGCGATCTGGGCGACAACGCCAACGCGCTGCGCAGCCTGCAGCTGTTCGTACAGGAACACCCGTTCCAGCGCGTCCCGGACGACTTGCGCCCACTGCTCGGCACACCGTGAGCGACACCCTTGCCGCTCGCGCCTCCCAGCTGCTGGAGGTGAAGCACAGCCGTTTCCTCGCACAGGCCGCCCCCGTCGCCGATGCCGACGGCGCGCTCGCCTTCCTGCGCGAAGTCGGCGATCCCGCCGCGACGCACAACTGCTGGGCCTACCGGATCGGCGGCGAATACCGCTCCAGCGATGACGGCGAGCCCTCGGGCACGGCGGGCCGACCGATCCTGGCCGCCATCGACGGCCAGGGTTTCGACCGGGTGATGGTGGTGGTGACCCGCTGGTACGGCGGCATCAAGCTGGGCGCGGGCGGGCTGGTGCGGGCCTATGGCGGTGCGGCGGCGGAGTGCCTGCGGACCGCCCCGCGGCAGCCGCTGGTGGCCACTACGCACCTGCTGCTGGCCTGCCTGTTCGACGACCTGGGTGCGGTGCATGCCGCGCTTGCGCCGCATCTGGCGACCAAATTGCAGGAATCGTTCGATGAAAACGGCGCGCTGCTGACGCTGGAACTCCCGGCGGATCGCGCGGATGCCTTGAAAAACCATCTGCGCGACGCCACCCGTAACCGGGTGCGCGTGGTATCCACGGCAGCGTGAATCCGGCGGCAGGTGCCTGCGGGAGGGGCTTCAGCCGCGACCTGGGACGACACGTTCCGGTCGCGGCTGAAGCCCCTCCCACAACCACTTCGATTCCGGATGCCGATGAACGACAACGCCACGACCGCGGACAGCGCTGCGCCCCCCAAGCCCAAGGCCAAGCTCGGCACCCTGCGCGCCCTGTGGCCCTTCGTGCGCCAGCACGGCGGTCTGTTCACGGCGTGGCTGCTGGCGCTGGCGCTGGCGTCTGCGGCGACGCTGAGCCTGCCGGTTGCGTTCCGGCAGATGATCGACAACGGCTTTACCGACGGCGCGAACATCAACCGCGCGTTCCTGTTCCTGTTCGTGGTGGCGGTCGTGCTGGCGCTGGCCAGCGCGGCGCGCTTCTACTTCGTGTCCCTGCTGGGCGAAAAGGTCGTCGCGGACCTGCGCGGCCAGCTGTACGGGCACCTGATCGGACTGGATGCCGAATTCCACGACCGCAGCCGCAGCGGCGAGCTCGTATCGCGACTGTCCGCCGACAGCGAACTGCTGCGCACGGTGGTGGCCACCAGCATGTCGGTGGCGCTGCGCAGCAGCGTCACCGTCATTGGCAGCCTGGCGATGCTGTTCGTCACCAGCCCCCGACTGGCGGCCTTCGCACTGATCGGCATCCCCTTGGCGGTACTGCCCATCGTGCTGGGTGCCCGCCGACTGGAGAAAGCGTCGCGCGCCAGCCAGGACCGCGTGGCCGATGCCAACACGCTGGCCAGCGAAACCCTGGGCGCCGTCCGCACCGTGCAGGCGCACGCACGCGAACCCTACGAACGCGGCCGCTTCGGTGCCGCCATCGCGACCGCCGTGGAAACCGCCCGCAAGCGCATCCGCGCGCAGGCATGGGTGACCGCCGCGGCCATCACCCTGATCTTCGGCGCGATCACGCTGGTGCTCTGGTCGGGCGCGCATGACGTGATCGACGGCACGATGAGCGCGGGCACGCTGGGCCAGTTCGTGCTGTACGCGCTGATCGGCGGTGGATCGGTCGGTGCACTGGCCGAGGTATGGAACGAACTGCAACGCGCGGCCGGTGGCATGGGCCGCATCGCGGAGTTGCTGGGCGAAACACCTGTCATCCAGGCGCCGACACAACCACGCACATTGCCGCAGCCGGTCAAAGGCGAGATCCGCTTCGACAACGTCTCGTTCCACTATCCGTCGCGCCCCGACCTGCCCGCGTTGGATGGGTTCGACCTCAGCGTCAATCCCGGCGAAACCGTCGCCCTGGTCGGACCGTCCGGCGCAGGCAAGAGCACCGTGTTCTCGATGTTGCTGCGCTTCCACGATGCGCAGACCGGCAGCGTGCGCGTCGATGGCGTGGACCTGCGTGAACTCGACCCGGCGCAGTTGCGCGAACACATCGCACTGGTGCCGCAGCAACCCACCATTTTCGCGGCCAGCGCTGCGGAGAACATCCGCTACGGCAAGCTGGATGCCACCGATGCCGAACTGCAGGCAGCCGCCGAAGCCGCCGAGGCCGACGACTTCATCCGCGAACTGCCGGGCGGCTTCGACAGCCAGCTCGGCGAGCGTGGCGCACGCCTGTCGGGTGGCCAGCAGCAGCGCATCGCCATCGCCCGCGCCCTGTTGAAGGACGCCCCCATCCTGCTGCTGGACGAAGCCACCAGCGCGCTCGACGCACAGAGCGAGCGCGCGGTGCAGCAGGCACTGGAAAGGCTGATGGAGGGCCGCACGACCCTGGTCATCGCACACCGGCTGGCCACCGTATTGAAAGCCGATCGCATCGTGGTGATGGACCGTGGCCGCATCGTCGCGCAGGGCACGCACGCGGAACTGTTGGCGCAGGATGGCCTGTACGCCGAGCTTGCGCGGCTGCAGTTTCTGGACTGACCCTGCCGCGAGTGCATCGGCCATCCGAGGACGGCTTGCACTACGATGGGGCTGGTCAGGACCGGAGCCCGCGCATGATCCAGGAATCACTTCCGCCTTTGCTGCGTGGCCTGGGCACCACGCTGACCCCGCTGACCAGCGCACTGGTCGTCACGGTGGAACGTCGCGAAGGCGCTGATGCCACGGGAAGCCGGGCGATGTCGCGCCTGGCACTACAGGCGGAGGAAGCCGCTCAGCGTGGCGAGTCCGGTACGGATGCGTTGGCTAACGAAGTACGCCTGCTGCGCCTCCAGTTGCAGGACAGCGACCTGGCGGACGAGGTCTTCGAGAATCCCTGGTTCCAGTGGCTGGGCCTGCTGGGCACGGGCCTGATCGCCGTCTCGTTCTTCGCCGAATGGCGACTCAGGCGCGACATCGCGCGCGCAGCGGCATCACCAGACGCCGCCGCGTAGCCCTTAGGCGACGGCTTCCGCCTGGACCAGCGCCATCCCGCGTCGCGGCCGGCTGGGGAAAGCATGGCGCACGATGCGCCAGCACACCTGTCCGAACTGCGTGAGCAGGGTGCCGGTGTTGTAGTGCTGGCCGTAGCGGGCGCAGATCGCGCGCACTTCGCGTGCCATCTCGGCGTAACGGTTGGCCGGGATGTCGGGGAAGAAGTGGTGTTCGATCTGGTGGCTCAGGTTGCCCGACAGCACGTTGATCAGGAATCCGCCCCGCAGGTTGGACGAACCACGCAACTGGCGCAGGTACCAGTGGCCACGCGACTCGTTCTTGATGCATTCCTTGGGGAATGTTTCCGCATGGGCGGTGAAGTGCCCGCAGAAGATGATCACGTAGGTCCACACGTTGCGCAGGCCGTTGGCGACCAGGTTGCCCAGCAGCACCGGCAGGAAGAACGGGCCGGCCAATGCGGGATAGATCACGTAGTCCTTGGCCAGCTGGCGGCCCATCTTGCGCACGACCGGTGCGGACTTGCGGCGCAGCTGCTGGGTGGTCATCTTGCCGTGCACCCAGCGCCCCAGCTTGAGGTCCTGGATGGCGATGCCCCACTGGAACAGCAGTGCGAAGACGATCGCGACCAGCGGCTGCACCAGGTAGAACGGCTTCCACTTCTGCTCCGGGAAGATGCGCAGCAGGCCATAGCCGATGTCGTCGTCCATGCCCCGCACGTTGGTATACGTGTGGTGGCGGAAATTGTGCGTGTGCCGCCAGTTCTCGCTGGTGGCGACGATGTCCCAATCGTAGGTCTTGCCGTTGAGCTGCGGGTCGCCCAGCCAGTCGTACTGGCCGTGGATGACGTTGTGGCCCAGTTCCATGTTGTCGAGGATCTTGCCCAGGCCCAGCGACAGTGCGCCCAGCGCCCACAGCACCCAGAACAGCCAGCCCACCGCGCTGTCGGCCAGCCAGAGGCCACCGGCGATCGCGGCGGCGAGCAGCAGCACGCGGCCGGTCAGGTTGGCGTATCGCACCGCTTTGACCACGTTGCGGATATAGCGCGCATCACGCTGGCCCAGCGTCGCCACGGTACGCGCACGCAGGGCGTCCAACTCCTCGCCGAAGCGATCCAGTTCGTCGGTGGTGAGACTGCGGTTGCGGGGGGAGGAAAGGGTCGTCATTACAGATCCAGCTCGATGTCGGTGGCGGCGCTGTGGATGCACAGCTTCAACGCCTGGGTGGGTTCGTGCATCAGGTCGCCACTGGGCAGGTGGCGCGTGCTGCCGGCGGACTTGCCGCAGGCGCAGGTATTGCAGATGCCCATGCGGCAGCCGGACGGCGGCTTGAGGCCGTGCTGCTCCAGGGCCACCAGCAGGGATTCGCCGCGCGGCACGCGCAGCGTGCGCCCGCTGCGTTGCAGGCGGATGTCCACCTCGCCCTCGTCCACGACGACTGCCGGTGGGGCAGTGAACGCTTCGGCCTGGAACGAGGCCACGCGCGGGGCCAGCAGGCCACGCGCGGTTTCGACGAAACCGCCAGGGCCGCAGGCCACTACTTGTTGCATGGCGGGATCGCCCGCGTGCGCGGAGAGTACCGTGTCATCGATGCGGCCTTCCGCTTCGTCGCCGGCAGACGCGGCTTCGCGCGTGAGCAGCAACCGGAAGCGGAAGCCCGGATGGGCGGCGGCGAGCGCCCGCAGCTCGTCGAGGAAGCAGGCCTCCCCGCGCCGGCGCACCCAGTAGAGCAGCGTCAGCCCGACCGGCATGCCCTGCCCGGCCAGTTCACGCACCAGCGCCATGAGCGGGGTGATGCCGCTACCGGCGGCGAGCAGCAGGTAGGCGCCTGTCGGTGCTGCCGGCAGCGTCATGTCGCCGAACGCCTGCCCCAGCTCGACAATCTCGCCGATGCGGGCCGTCGAGTGCAGGTAACGGCTGACCTTGCCGCCCTCGATCGCTTTCACTGTCAGCGGCAGCAAGCCGTCCGCCCGCGGGGGCGACGTCAGGCTGTAGCTGCGGGTAACCCGCACCCCGTCGATCTCGATGCCCAGGTTCACATGCTGGCCGGCGCGATGGCCCGCCCAGTGGCGATTCGGCTTGAACAGCAGAGTGACCGCGTCCACGGAGGCGGATTCGCGGCCGACAAGCCGGGCCAGCGGGCGCTCCCAAGTCCAGGTGCGATGCAAGCGGGTGGCCCAGAAATCGAACACATCCGGCTTGACCAGCGGCCGGATCAGGCGTTTCAGGGGACCGGGCCGGCGGGGGGGCGGACGGATCTGGGCGTTCATGACCTCCACTATACCCATGTAAGGACGAATGTGTATACAGTTGTATATTAATTTACAAGGCTATGATGCCCTCATCACTCCGCACGTCCGGCCTTCCCGCGTGACTTCATACCCGCAACCGCTGCCCCACGACGACAACGGCCCTGGCCGCAAGGCGTCGATCTCGCGCGAAGACCTGATGGCGGCCGCGCTGAAGCTGGTGGGCCCGCATCGCAGCGTGTCCACGCTGAGCCTGCGCGAAGTGGCCCGCGAGGCCGGCATCGCCCCCAACAGCTTCTATCGCCAGTTCCGCGACATGGACGAACTGGCCGTGGCGCTGATCGATCTGGCCGGCCGCTCGTTGCGCAAGATCATCGGCGAGGCCCGCCACCGCGCCTACAGCAGTGACCGCAGCGTGGTGCGCGGCTCGGTGGAGGCCTTCATCGAACAGCTGCGCGCCGACGACAAGCTGCTGCACGTGCTGCTGCGCGAAGGCAACGTCGGTTCGGACGCGTTCAAGCACGCGGTGGAACTCGAGCTGCAGTTCTTCGAAGAAGAGCTGTGCATGGACCTGGTGCGGCTGGCCACGCGCGACAATGCACCGCTGTACGAACCGGCGCTGGTATCCAAGGCCATCACCCGGCTGGTTTTCGCGATGGGCGCCACGGCGATGGATCTGCCGCCGGAGAAGGATCAGGAACTGATCGAGCAACTGTCCGAGATGGTCCGCATGATCATCACCGGCTCACGCGCGCTGGCCTCGCGCGGAGGCGGCCAGCGCTGACCTGTCCGCGACGCGCCCGTCAGGGTTCGATGTGGATCGGCGTGCCCACCGGCACGCGCTGCCAGATCGCTTCCATTTCCGTGTTGGTCACGGCGATGCAGCCCTCCGTCCAGTCCAGGCGCGAGCCCGGCGGCGTGGCGCCATGGATCATGATGTCGCCACCCGGATCGACGCCACGCGTTAGCGCCTGCCGACGGTCGGCGGCATCCGGATAGGAAATGCGCAACGACAGGTGGAAGCGGCTGCGTCCGTTGCGGTAGGTGATGCGGTAATCGCCTTCCGGTGTGCGCTGGTCGCCCTGCTCGCGCTTGTGCCCCACCGGTGCGCCCCCCAGGACGATGCGATACGTGGCAATGGTGTGCCCATCGCGCAACAGCGCCATGCGGCGCTGCGCCTTGTGGACAACGATCGCATCGGCCTGCTGCGCGGCGGGCAACAGGGGTGGCGGCCAATCCCCGTGGTCGCGGGCCTGCGAAGACGGACCCAACGCAGCCATAAGCGCGATCATCCAGCGCAAAGCCTTCATGCCGGCAACACCCGTGCCAGCAGGGGCGCTGCGTCCACCTCCGTCGGCAGCGTACCGAACGCCAGGCCATGCTCCCCGCCCAACCGGCTGCGGATGAACAGGGTCGCGGCCGGACTGCCCGCGCGCAGCAGCACCGACGCCTGCAGCGCAAGCGCCAGACGCTCCACCAGCAAGCGTGCACCGGCTTCGCGGGCGGCCGCCAGGTCGACACGCAGGCGATCGACGAACGCATCGAACGTCGCATCATGCCCGGACGCGGCGGCCAGCTCGTCACCCACCGCCTGCACGGTCTCGGGTTCGCGTGCGAAGGCGCGCAGTACGTCGAGGCACTGGATGTTGCCGCTGCCTTCCCAGATCGAGTTCAACGGCGCCTGCCGGTACAGCCGCGGCAGGATCGATTCCTCCACGTAGCCGGCACCCCCCAGGCATTCCTGCGCCTCGTTGACGAACGCGGGCGCGCGCTTGCAGAGCCAGTATTTTCCGACGGCCGTGGCAATGCGCGCGAAGGCGGCCTCGCGAGGATCGCGCGGCGCCGCATCCACCGCGCGTGCCACGCGCAGCGCGAAGGTGGTCGCCGCCTCGGACTCCAGCGCGAGGTCGGCCAGCACGTTGCGCATCAGGGCGTGTTCCTCAAGCGGCTTGCCGAACGTGCGGCGATGGCGCGCATGATGCATTGCCTGCGCCAGCGCCATCCGCATCTCGGCGGACGACCCCAGCATGCAGTCGAGCCGGGTCAGCATCACCATCTCGATGATGGTGGCCACACCGCGTCCTTCGTCGCCGACACGCCATGCCCGCGCACCCGTGAACTCCACTTCGCTCGACGCATTCGCCCAGTCGCCTAGTTTGTCCTTCAGCCGCACCAGCCGGAACGCGTTCTTCGCACCGTCTTCCCGTCGGCGCGGCATCAGGAAGCACGTCAGCCCGCCCGGCGCCTGTGCCAGCACCAGGAAGCCATCGCACATCGGCGCGGAGAAGAACCACTTGTGCCCGACCAGCGTGTAGGTGCCGTCGGCGTCCGGCGTGGCGGTGGTGGCGTTCGCCCGCACGTCGGAACCCCCCTGCTTTTCGGTCATGCCCATGCCCAGCGTGATGCCGGCCTTGCCGCCAATGGGCACGTCGCGCGGATCGTAGTGCGGCGCGGCCGCCTTCGTCGCCCATTCGCGCAGCGCAGGCTCGCGCTGCAGGACGGGGACGGCCGCATGCGTCATCGTCAGGGGACAACTGGTGCCCGCTTCCGCCTGGTGATGCAGATAACTCAACGCAGCGCGCGCGACGTGCGCGCCGGGCAACGGCTCGTGCCACGACAGGCCGGCGACACCGTGCGTCTTCGCCGCCTCCATCAGCTGGTGATAGGCGGGGTGGAATTCCACCAGGTCGATGCGGTGGCCGTGCTGGTCATGGGTGCGCAGGCGCGGCCGGTCCCGGTTCGCATCGAAGCCAAGACGGTAGAGCGCGTCGCCCGCCAGCGCGCCATAGGTCGCCAGCCGGGGGGCGAACGCTCCTGCGCCATCACGCATCACGCACTCGCGCAACACGATGTCGTCCGCCCACAGGTCGCGCGGCACGAACGGTGGCGGCTGGTTTTCCACGGAATGCGTTTCGAACGGAGGAAGTTCGCTCATCGTCGGTCCCGTTGCACGCCCGGATTCTCGCGCAATTCAGCGCAGTGTGCGGATGCGTTGCGGGCCATGCCACTGATTGCGATGCTTCTAGCCAGTGCGGGCGAGCTCGCGAAGTGTCCCAAGGAACGCCTGCTTCAGCTCCAGCTTGCGGAAGAAGCCGTGCTGCGTGCCGCTCAGCACCCGCAGCATGTGGCCGCGCCCACCCGGCAGCCGGCCCATCGGGAGGAACGCCAGATCGCGGGCATGCGCGATGAGGTCCCGGTCGGACTGGAAGATCGGGGTCAGCCAGCGGCTCCAGAACTGGTAGACGCCGACATGCGCCACGCGTTCGCGCTGATACGCCTCCAGCGCCGCCGGGACAGGGCCCTGTACGCGCAGCGCGTCACGCAAGGCCATCGCATCCATCAGCGCCATGTTGACGCCCTGGCCCAATTGCGGACTCATGCCATGCGCGGCATCCCCGATCACGACGAGCCGGTCCCTGTACCACTGCCGCAGGGTCACGTCGCGATAACTGGCGCGTGCAAGCTGGTCGGCGTCCACGGTGTCGGCCAGGCAGGCGTCGGCCTCGGGCCACAGGCGTGCCACTTCCTCGCGCCATGCCGGCAGACCGCGCGCGCGCCAGGCATCGAAGTCGCTGACGGGCAGACTCCAGAAAAAGCTCAACCGCGGCGTTCCATCACCGGGCCGCGTGCCCACCGGCAGCAACCCGATCATCTTGCGCGCGGCCACGTAACGCTGGCGCAGCTCGTCGTTCCAGCGCCAATCGCCCTGTGGCACCAGTCGCCACAATGCCCCCCACGGATAGACGGCCTCGCGCCTCACGGCTCCGGTGGCCACGCGAAGCCGCGAAGCCGAACCGTCGGCGCTCACCACCAGGTCGAACGGGCCATGCCAGCGACCATGCTGGTCGCGCACGCGGCGCGTATCGTCGCTGACGGCCTCGATGGCGTGACCACGATGGATCTCGCCCTGCCCCGCCCATGCCTCCGCCAGCAGCGTGAACAACGCTCCGCGCTGCATGCCCAGCCCGAACAAGCGCGCGTCCAGCCCGGCATAGCGCATGTCCATCACCGCGCGACCGCAGGGCGTTTCGCCATACAGGCGATTGACCCGCCGGCCATGCGCCAGCACATCGGGCAGCAGGCCCAATTCCCACAGCACCTGCAGTCCGGTCGGTTGCAGCAGGAAGCCCGCGCCGACCGGCCCCAGTGTTTCCGCCTGCTCGAAGACCTCCACGCGGTGGCCGTCACGCGACAGCAGCAGTGCCGCGGCCTGGCCAGCGGTGCCGTAGCCGACGATGGCGATATGCAGAGAGTTCATCGAATGCGGCGTCTCTTTCCTGCCGGAGCGCGATGGGCCGGAATGCAGGCGTTAAAAAACCCCGCCGGAGCGGGGTTCAAGAAAATCGTCTTGGATCAGGCTGCCGGCGTGATGTTGGACGCCTGTGCACCCTTCGGGCCCTGGGTCAGCTCGTAACTGACGCGCTGGCCTTCCTGCAGGCTACGGAAGCCCTTGCTGTTGATGGCGGTGTGGTGCGCAAAGACATCGGCGCTGCCATCTTCTGGCGCGATGAATCCGAAGCCCTTGGCATCGTTGAACCATTTCACGGTACCGTACGGCATAGCGCTTGTATTTCCTTTTCTGGATGCGGGTGGAATGTGTGGCGGTGACGTCACACACGCCGAGTATGCAAAGGCCGGCGCGCGTTGACAATCACCCTCGCGCCAACGCGGCCACCAGGGCCGGGATCCCGGCCGATGCAGCAGCCACGTTCGCCAGCACCTCGTCCATCGTGATTTCCTCGTCGGTGCCGCAACCCGCCGCCCAGTTGGCGACGATGGCCAGGCAGGCGTATTCCAGGCCCATTTCCCGTGCCAGACCGGCTTCGGGCATGCCGGTCATGCCGACCAGATCGCAGCCATCGCGGCGCATCCGGCGTATCTCGGCGCGGGTCTCCAGACGCGGTCCCTGCGTGGCCCCGTAGCAGCCGCCATCCACCAGATCCACGCCGGCCTCGCGGGCCGCGGAAAGGATCTGCTGACGAAGTAAATGCGTGTACGGATCACCGAAGTCGACATGCAGCACCTCGCTGCCGGGCTCCTCGCAGATCGTCGAGATCCGGCCCCAGGTGTAGTCGATCAGCTGGTCGGGGCACGTCAGTACACGCGGACCGCAAGCATCGGTGATGCCGCCGACGGTGTTCAACGCCAGCACCCGGGTGGCGCCAAGGTCCTTCAGCACCTGCAGGTTGGCGCGGTAGTTGACCCGATGCGGCGGCACCGAATGGCCCTCGCCATGACGGGCGAGGAACGCCACGCGTCGCCCGTCCAGCGTGCCGATGCGGACAGGGCCGGACGGCGCACCGAAACGGGTGTGCAGCTCCTTCGTCTCCACGTCCTGCAGGTCGGCAAGCCTGTAGACGCCGGTACCGCCGATGACGGCAAGCGCGATGTCGGCCATGGTCAGTCCTTCAGCGCGTAGATGCCCGGCAGGTTGCGACCCTGCTCGTGGTAGTCCATGCCGAAACCGAACACATAGCGGTCCGCGACCTCCAGGCCCACATAGTCCGCGCAGATGCCCGGCACGCAACGATCATGCTGCTTGGTGGTCAGCGCGGCGATGCGCACGTCGGTGGCGCCCTGCTCCAGGCACCACTGTTTCACCGCCAGCAGCGTATGGCCTTCGTCGAGGATGTCGTCCACCAGCAGCACACGGCGACCGTAGAGCGCGGTTGCGGGGCGGTGTTTCCACACCAGCTCCCCGCCTGTGGTCTCGCCGCGATAGCGGGTGGCGTGCAGGTAGTCGAACTCCAGGTCCAGCCCCAGCGCGCCCAGTTCCAGCGACAGCTGTCCGGCGAAGGGAAGCGCGCCATGCATGATGGTCAGATAGACCGGCACCTCGCCCGCGTAGTCACGCGCGATCGGCGCGGCCATCGTGGTGATGGCGCGGTCTAGCGTCGCGCGGTCGACCAGCAGGTCGGCATTGGCCAGCGCGTCGGCCAGCTTCGGCTTCGGATTGCCCAGCGATTCCATCATGCAACTCCCGTGAGACTGTCGAGCACGCGCGCCTGGGTGTCGCCATAGCGCGCATCGGCGATCAGGCCGTCCCACCCCAGTGCGCCACGGCCCAGTACCCCGAGCACGGCGGCAGTATTCAGTGCGCGGCCTTCCACCGCCTTCAGCGACTCGTCCACCAGCTTGGGCGAACACACCAGCACCACGTCGCATCCGGCGTCCAGGTGGTCATGGATGCGTTGCTTCACGCCGCCTGCCGAGAATGCCGCGGCCATGCCGATGTCGTCCGAGAACACCACCCCGCGGAAACCCATCTCGGCGCGCAGGATCTTCTGGATCCAGAACGGCGAGTAGCCCGCCGGTTCCGGTGCCACCGCCGGATACTTCACGTGCCCCATCATCACCGCATCGGCCTTGGCCTCGATGCCGGCGACGAACGGAACCAGGTCCTCCGCCCGCAGCACGTCCAGGCTGCGCGGATCGACGGCGTCGTCGAAGTGGGTGTCTTCCAGCACCGTGCCGTGGCCGGGGAAGTGCTTCAGCGTGGCCGCCATGCCGGCCGCGTGCATGCCGTGGATGTACGCGCGGGTGAACTCGGCCACGATCTGCGGATCGGCGTCGAAGGCGCGATTGCCGATGGCACGGTTGCCACGCGCAAGGTCCACCACGGGCGCAAAGCTCAGGTCCACGCCACTGGCGAGGATCTCGCTGGCCATCAGCCATGCATGCTCTTCGGCGCGCTGCAGGGCCAGTTGCGGCTCACGCGCATAGAGCTTGCCGAAGCCTTTCAGCGCCGGCAGATCGCTGTAGCCATCGCGGAAGCGCTGCACGCGGCCGCCTTCCTGGTCCACGCAGACCAGCTGCGGACGAGGCGCGGCGGCGCGGATGGCCTGCGACAGTTCCGCTACCTGCGCGCGCGAGGCGAAGTTGCGGGTGAACAGGATGACGCCTGCGACGGCGTCGTGCTGCAGCCAGTCGCGTTCCTGCGTGGTGAGTTCGGTGCCGGCGATGCCGATGACGAGCATGGGGTGTTCCTCAGGGAATATCGGTGGCGGCGCGTTCGTCGTCGGACCATTGCCCGTAGGGACGCGACGCCAGGGCCAGATTGTAATAGCGGGCGGTGTCGGTGACCTGCTTGCCGGCCCAGGCAGGTTTCACGAAGTCTTCATCGGCATGGTCGAGTTCGATTTCCGCGACCACCAGCCCTGCGTTGTCGCCCACGAACTCGTCGACTTCCCACAGGTGACCTTCGTGTCGCACGTAGTGCCGGCGCTTGTCGATCACGCCACCCACGCACAGGGCAAGCAGCGCGCGCGCGTCGGCAACAGGGATGGCGTAGTCGAATTCCTGCCGGGTGGCGCCCAGCTCGCGCGATTTCAGGTTGAGGAAGGCGGCCTCGCCCTGGATGCGCACACGCACCGAGGCCTTCTGTTCGCCGCGGTCCATCGCCCCCACGTCGTTGATGTAGCCCTGCGCCATCGGCACGACATCGTGCGCGGCATCGCGCCAGGCATCGCCGGTGACCAGGAATTTGCGTTCGATTTCGAGAGGCATGTGATTCGTGATTGGAGTGAGAATGGCGGCGAGCTTCTGGATTCGTAACAGTGCAGGATCGGCTCTTGCGAATCACCAATCACGAATCACGAATCACCGCCTTTCAAATAGCGCGATGCTTTCCACATGTGCCGTATGCGGGAACATGTCCATCACGCCGGCCGACGCCAACGTGTAGCCCTGCTCGTTGACCAGGTAACCCGCGTCGCGCGCCAGCGAGCCGGGATGGCAGCTGACGTAGACGATGCGGTCGAACTGCTTGAGCGGCAACTGCTGCAGCACTTCGATAGCACCGGAGCGCGGCGGATCGAGCAGCAGCTTGTCGAAGCCCTGCCGCATCCACGGCGTGCCGCGCTGGTCCTGGGTGAGGTCAGCGGCGTGGAAATGCGCGTTGTCCAGCCCATTGCGGGCAGCGTTGTCGCGCGCACGCACCACCAGGCCCGCCTCGCCTTCAACGCCCACGACCTCGCCCACCAGGCGCGCCATCGGCAGGGTGAAGTTGCCCAGCCCGCAGAACAGGTCGAGCACACGGTCCTGCGGCTGCGGGTCGAGCAGTTCGAAAGTCCGCGCGATCATCTTCTCGTTGAGCGCCGCGTTCACCTGGATGAAGTCCAGCGGGCGGAAAGCCAGCGATACGTCCCACGGCGCCAGCGCGAACGCCAGCTGCGGCGCCTCCGGCCACAGTGCGTGCACGCTTTCCAGTCCGCCCGGCTGCAGGAAGATGGCGAAACGGGTGGCCTGGCCGAACGCTGCCAGCTTCCCGCGGTCGCCTTCGCTCAGCGGCAACAGGTGACGGAACACCAGCGCGATGCCACTGAAGTCCGCACTGGCGTCGCCCGCGATGAACTCGATCTGCGGAATGTGCTCGCGCGCGTCGAGACTTTCGACCAGCTCGGCCAGGGCGGTGATCTTCGTGCCGATCCCCGGGATGACGGTGTGGCATTCGGACAGGTCGGCGACGAAGCGCGGATCCTGTTCGCGGAACCCCACCAGCGTCTTGTCCTTCTTGTTGACCCGGCGCACGGAGAAGCGGCCCTTGCGGCGGTAACCCCAGGCGGCACCGGTCAGCGGCGGCAGCACGGCACGTGGCGTGACGTGGCCGATGCGTTCCAGGTTCTCCAGCAACACGCGCTGCTTGGCCTCGATCTGCCGGGCCTCGTCCAGGTGCTGCAGCACGCAGCCGCCGCAGGTACCGAAATGGGGGCAACGCGGCGTGACGCGGTCGGGCGACGCTTCCAGCACATCGAGTGCTTTCGCTTCGTCGAAATGGCGGTTCTTCGCCGTCTGTTCGGCCATCACCCGCTCGCCCGGCAATGCGCCGGAGACGAACACGGCCTTGCCGTCGCGGCGGGCGACGCCCCGCCCGTCATGGGTCAGGTCGGTGATGGTGGCTTCGAAGGGAGTCTTGTCGATGCGGGGGGAGCGGGTACGTGCCACGTGGCGTCAGGCTGCGTGTGTTGGCGGGGCCGCATTGTCGCATGGGCGCCGCCCGCCCCCGCCGACGCTAAGATGGGACCAGTCCGCAGGATGCCCGACCATGACCCACACCGACGGCACGATGCCGCTGCTCCTGCTGGTGGAAGACGACCCCATCAGCGCCGAGTTCCTGTCGGCCGCCCTGTCCGCATTGCCTGCACGTGTGGAGCGCGCGGCGGACTGCGCGCAGGCGCTGGCGTTTCCGCTCGCCTTCGACGCCTGGCTGATCGACGCCAACCTGCCCGATGGCACCGGAGCGGCGCTGCTGCAACGCCTGCGCGCGGGCCATCCGTCCACGCCCGCTCTCGCGCATACGGCTGATGCGACGCCTGAGACACGCGAACGGCTGGTCCAGGCCGGCTTTGCCGATGTGCTGGTCAAGCCGCTCCCGGCACAGGCGCTTCAACGCGCCGTGCGCAATGCACTGGCAGGCGGCGCCGGCCTCCGGTCGGCGCAGGCGCTTCCCGACTGGGACGAAGCCGCCGCACTCGCCGCGCTCGCCGGCAATCGCAAACATGCCGCGCTGCTGAGGGAATTGTTCCTGTCCGAGTTGCCCACGGCGACTGCAGCCTGCCTGGAGGCATTCACCCGTGCGGATGCGGCTGCGCTGCGTGCCCAGTTGCACAGACTGCAGGCCAGCTGCGGCTTCGCCGGTGCCTGTGCGTTGGCCGGCATCGCGGGCCGCTGGCACGCCGCCCCCACCGATGCGGCGCTGCGCGACGCCTTTGAAGACGCGAGCAGGCGCCTGCTGTCGCCGACGGACTGACGGCGTCAGTCCGTCGTGGCGCCGCGTTGTTTCAGCCGCCCCAGGTCACTGATCATTTCCCAGGATTTCAGCCCCCTGGGGCCGAGGTGGTGCGCCAGTACCGAGCGCATCGGCAACCGCAGGCTGGCGAGGTCGTCGGGCGAAGGTGTTGCATCCTCCGCCAAGGCGAGCAGCGCGCGGCCGGTGGCCGCCTGGCTTCGCTCCCCGTGGCCACGGTCGCTGAGCAGGCGACGCGGGCCGTGTTCCGGATCGAGCAGGTAGCGCGCCGCCGGGTCCACCGGCTCGCCATCGCCATCCACATCCAGCGCGAAGCCGACACCCAGTGCGTCCAACAGGTCGCGCTCGAACCGTCGCAGCGACCACGCCAGTCCGTCACGCAACCGCAGCCGTTCGCGGGCCTGAGCATAGGCGTCGAAGAGCTCGGGCAGCGGGTCGTGTCGGGGCACCAGCCGCAGGACGAGTTCGCTGAGATAGAACGCGGCCAGCATGGCGTCACCAGCGGGCTGTGGTGCCGCGTCCAGCGCCTCCGCGCTCACCAGCCGCGCCAGTTCGCCGCGCAGGTCGCAATCGAGCCGGATGTGTTGCAGCGGCTGCAGCGCGGCGCGCAGGACGTGCTTCTTGGGCCCCTGCACGCCCCGCGCGACCAGGCCCAGGCGTCCCTGTTCCCGGCCCAGCACTTCCACCAGCAGGCTGGTCTCGCGCCAGGGGCGCGCATGCAGGACGAAGGCGATCTCGCCGGTGATGCGCATTCAGGCCCGCGCGGGTTCACTCATACCCGAAGGCCTTGAGTGCCGTCTCGTCGTCGGACCAGCCCTCGCGCACGCGTACCCAGGTTTCAAGGAACACCTTGCGGCCGAACAGGTGCTCCATCTGCTGGCGCGACTTGCTGCCAATCTCCTTCAGCCGCGCGCCGCCCTTGCCGATCACGATGGCCTTCTGGCTCTCGCGCTCCACCCAGATCACCGCACCGATGCGGGCCAGCTCGCCTTTAGGCGAGTCTTCGGTGGTGAAATTCTCGATTTCGACGGTGGTGGCGTACGGCAGTTCCGCGCCGAGCTGGCGCATCAGCTGTTCGCGCACCAGTTCGGCCGCGAGGAACCGCTCGCTGCGGTCGGTGATTTCGTCTTCGCCGAACATCGGCGGCTGCTCCGGCAGCAGCGCCAGGATGTCCTTCACCAACGCGTCCAGGCCATTGCGCTTCAGCGCCGACACCGGATGCACCGCCGCGAACTCGCGGCCCTGCCCGACCTCGGCCAGGAACGGCAGCATCGCCGCCTTCTCCTTGATCCGGTCGACCTTGTTGACCACCAGCACCACCGGAATGCCCGCATCGCGCAATACGTTGTAAGCCAGGGTGTCTTCCTCGTCCCAACGGCCCGCTTCGACCACCATCAAGGCCGCCTCGACCTCTTCCAGCGCACCACGGGCGGCCCGGTTCATCACCCGGCTCATCGCCGAGGCGGAGAACTTGCCCTGCTGCTTGTGCAGGCCGGGGGTATCCACCAACGCGATCTGACCTGCGGGCCGGTCCTTGCCCGCCGCGAAGGTCGCGATGCCGAGCAGCCGGTGCCGCGTGGTCTGCGGACGGTTGGAGGTGATGCTGACCTTGGCACCGACCAGCGCATTGGTCAGCGTGGACTTGCCCACGTTGGGACGACCGATGACGGCAACACTGCCGCTGCGGTAGGAGGAGGAATCGCTCACCGGGGGGTACTCACTTCGAAATGTCGAGCTTGTCGAGCAGTGCCGCCGCGGCGACCTGCTCGGCGTTGCGGCGCGAGGTGCCCTCGCCGTCCGCCGCAAGGGGCGGGTCCAGCGTGGTGCAACGCGCGAGGAAGAGTTTGGCGTGGTCGTCGCCGCTTTCCGAGACCAGTTCGTAGACCGGCAGCGGACGCTGGCGCCCCTGCAGCCATTCCTGCAGCCGCGTCTTGGCGTCCTTCTCCGGTCGGCCGACCGGGAGGGCGGCCAGCGAGGCTTCGAACCACGGCAGGACCACCGCGCGGCAGCCCTCGAAACCGGCGTCCAGGTAGATCGCTGCGACCACCGCCTCGAGGGCGTCGGCGAGGATGGAATCGCGGCGATGCCCGCCGGACTTCATCTCGCCCGGCCCCATCGTCAATCGCTCGCCGAGTTGCAGTTCGCGGGCGATGACGGCCAGCGCCGCTTCACGCACCAGTTCGGCGC
This sequence comes from uncultured Pseudoxanthomonas sp., assembly GCA_966210745.1. GTDB lineage: Bacteria > Pseudomonadota > Gammaproteobacteria > Xanthomonadales > Xanthomonadaceae > Pseudoxanthomonas_A. The sequence goes on along the minus strand of CBIHLJ010000001.1, from coordinate 203,263 downwards.
GGGCGCGGGTCAATGCGCCTTCATCGGCCTTGGGCCAGCGCTGGAACAACGCTTCTGCCACCAGCAGGTTGACCACGCTGTCGCCCAGGAACTCCAGCCGCTCGTTGTGGGGAGCCCCCGCGCTGCGATGCGTCAGGGCCTGCGCAAGCAGGCCCTGGTCGGCGAACGCATGGCCGATACGGTCAACCGCCAAATCCCTATTCCGCGCCGCGACGCGTCATCGCCTGCTCGGCGGCGAAGTTGCCGACCACATCGAGGTTGCCGACCAGCGGCCGGCGCACTTCATAGGCGACTTTCATGTTCCAACCGCCCTCCATCCGCTCGATCTTCACGTGCGAAGGCTTGATGTTGGTCGCGTAGTTGATGTCGAGACGGCGGAAGAACAGCTCATGGATCCGGGCCGGATCCATGTCCGCCACGCCCGCCTCGTTGGCCAGCCCCTTCATGGAGGACTTGACCGCGTAATACTCCTGGTACATCGGGAACAGTCGCATGGCGATGTAGGCGGCGAAGCCCACCACGGCCAGCACCATCAGAAAGCTCATCAATGTCATGCCGCTTTGCTTGCGCTTCATTGCCATTCCCCCGTGCTTCCCCGTTAGCGTTGAAAGATCACTCGATGCCGTTGCCGATACGCGAGGCATCGAAGCCATTCTTGCAGAACCAGCCCTCGCAGTTCAGCCAGACCAGGAAGGCCTTGCCGCGCAGGTTCTGTTCCGGCAGGAAATGGGTCTGCGTCCAGAACCGGCTGTCCTCGCTATTATCACGATTGTCGCCCATGACGAAATAATGCCCGGGCGGAACCACCCATTCGCCCTGCCCCTCCGGCCGCGCGCTGTCCAGCCATTCCAGCACCGTATGGGGCCGTCCCGGCAGCTTTTCCTTCAATAGTGCGGCCCCGGTCTCACCGGCACCGCTGCCCTTGCCCACGTAGTCGCCCAGCTTCTCGTAGGTCAGCGGCTGGCCGTTGATCGAGACCGTGTCCCCATGGAACCCGATCTTGTCGCCCGGCAGGCCGATCACGCGCTTGATCCAGTTGTTCTGGGGGTCGTGCGGCGGCTTGAACACCACCACGTCGCCGCGGGCCGGCTCACCGAGGGCCAGGAACTTCTGGTTGGTGATCGGCAGGCGCAGGCCGTAGGAGAACTTATTGACCAGGATGAAGTCGCCGATCAGCAGGTTCGGCATCATCGAACTGGACGGGATCTTGTACGGCTCGGCGATGAAGCTGCGCAGCACCAGCACCACCGCCAGCACCGGGAAGAACGCACGCGAGTAGTCCACCAGCACCGGCTCTTCGTCCAGCAATCCGCTCCTGGCGCGGCGGCGCTTGGCCAGGAACAGCTTGTCGGCCAGCCACACCAGGCCGGTCAGCAGCGTCAGTACCACGAGGATCGTTTCAAACCAGACCATACACACTCCGTTGGATGGCCCCTCTCCCACCGGGAGAGGGGTTGGGATAAGGGTACGGCGAAGTCCACGCGCCCCCGGCTTCGCGGACTTCGCCGTACCCTCATCCGGCGCTACGCGCCGCCTTCTCCCGCCGGGAGAAGGAAAACGCTACTTGCTGTCCACCTGCAGCACGGCGAGGAAGGCTTCCTGCGGAATCTCCACGCGCCCCACCTGCTTCATCCGCTTCTTGCCCTCTTTCTGCTTCTCGAGGAGCTTCTTCTTGCGGGTGATGTCGCCACCATAGCATTTGGCCAGCACGTTCTTGCGCATGGCCTTGACCGTGCTGCGCGCGATGATCTGCGAGCCCACGGCGGCCTGGATGGCCACGTCGAACATCTGCCGCGGGATCAGCTCCTTCATCTTCTCGCACAGTTCGCGACCCCGGCGATCCGCATGGCTGCGGTGCACGATCAGGCTGAGCGCATCGACCTTGTCGCCGTTGATCAGCGTATCGAGGCGCACGAACGGCCCGGGCTGGAAGCGCAGGAACGAGTAGTCCAGCGACGCATAGCCGCGGCTGACCGACTTGAGCTTGTCGAAGAAGTCCAGCACCACTTCGGCCATCGGCAGCTCGTAGCTGATCTGCACCTGGCTGGCGAGATACTGGATGCCGATCTGCGCGCCCCGCTTTTCTTCGCACAGCTTGATGATGGCGCCGATGTAGGCTTCCGGGGTGAGGATGTTGGCGCGGATGATGGGCTCGCGCACCTCTTCGATCAGGTTGGACTGCGGCAGTTTGGCCGGATTGTCCAGCGAGAGCACCGTGCCATCGGTCCTGAGGACTTCATACACCACCGTCGGCGCAGTGCTGATCAGGTCCAGGTCGTACTCGCGCTCCAGGCGCTCCTGCACGATCTCCATGTGCAGCATGCCGAGGAAGCCGCAGCGGAAGCCGAAGCCCATGGCCTCGGAGCTTTCCGGCTCGAAGCGCAGCGCGGCGTCGTTCAGTCGCAGCTTTTCCAGCGCCTCGCGCAGGGCCGGATAGTCCTCGGCGTTGACCGGGAACAAGCCAGCGAACACGCGCGGCTGCATCTCCTGGAAGCCCGGCAGCGGGCCGGGGGCCGGGTCGGACGCGAGGGTGAGGGTGTCGCCCACCGGCGCGCCGTGCACGTCCTTGATGCTGGCGGTGATCCAGCCCACCTCGCCCGCGCCGAGCTTCTTCAGCTCCTTGCGCTTGGGGGTGAACACGCCGACCTTGTCCACTTCATGGGTGCGGCCGGTGGACATGACCAGGATCTTGCTCTTCGGCCCGATCTCGCCCTGCATCACGCGCACCAGCGAAACCACGCCCAGGTAGTTGTCGAACCACGAGTCGATGATCAGCGCCTGCAGCTTGTCGGTGTCGCGCGGCTTCGGCGGCGGGATGCGCTGGACGATGGCTTCCAGCACCAGGTCGACGTTGAGGCCGGTCTTGGCGCTGACCGGCACGGCGTCGTCGGCATCGATGCCGATGACGGCCTCGATTTCCCGCTTGGCGCGCTCGATGTCGGCCGTCGGCAAGTCGATCTTGTTGAGCACCGGCACTACTTCCAGGCCCTGCTCCACTGCGGTGTAGCAGTTGGCGACCGACTGGGCTTCCACGCCCTGGGCGGCGTCCACCACCAGCAGCGCGCCTTCGCAGGCGGCCAGCGAACGGCTGACTTCGTAGGAGAAGTCCACGTGGCCAGGGGTGTCGATGAAGTTGAGCTGGTAGACCTGCCCGTCCTTGGCCTTGTACGGCAGGGACACGGACTGGGCCTTGATGGTGATCCCGCGCTCGCGCTCGATGGGATTGGAGTCGAGCACCTGCGCTTCCATCTCGCGGGCCTCGAGGCCGCCACAGAGCTGGATGATGCGGTCGGCCAGGGTCGACTTGCCGTGGTCGACGTGCGCGATGATGGAGAAGTTGCGGATATTCCGCATCGAATCAGAAGACATGGGGAGTGCGCGGCGGCCTGTGCGGTCGTCAGGAATAACGGGACATTATCGCACGGACACTGGCCGGTCTCGCCGATCCGCGTCCAGGCAGCCGGAAACGCCATCGCCCCGCGGAAGCGGGGCGACGGGGGTCACCTGCGCTCGCGAGTGTTGTTCAGCTTTTTTCCACGGTTACGGCGATGAAGCGGGTCACGCCGCGATGGCGCACCAGCAGCATCACCGTGTCACCCGCCTTTGCAGCGGCCAGTTCCCGGTCCAGTGCAGCTGGGCTGTCGACCTTCGTACGGCCGACCTGCAGGATCACCATGCCCGGGGCAAGGCCCGCCTCGCGGGCGGCGGCACTGTCCACGCGCGCCACCAGCACGCCGTCAGTGCCTTCGACGCCCAGTTGCTTGCGGCTGTTCGCGTCAAGCGGCTGGGTCTGGATGCCCAGCGCATTGCGCCCGGCCGGAGCCGCCGGCCTGTCGGGCGAGGCCGGTGTGACGCTCGTTCCCGCCTCGCCTTCGTCCAGTTCGCTGAGCGTCACGGTCAGGTCACGCGGCTTCCCATCGCGCAGGACGCCCAAGGTGACTTTGGTTCCCGGCGCCATTGCACCGATGATCGGCGGCAGATCGCTCGAATCGTTGATCGCCCGGCCATTGACCGAACGGATGACATCTCCGGGACCGATGCCAGCCTTCGCCGCAGGACTGCCACCCACCACGTCATTGACCAGCGCACCCCGGTTGTCGGGAAGCCCGAAGCCCTTCACGGCATCGGAGGTCACCGCGCCCACCTGCACACCCAACTGCCCGCGACTGACCTTGCCGGTGCTCTTGAGCTGCTCCACCGCGCCCATCGCCAGGTCGATCGGAATCGCAAAGCTGATGCCCATGTAGCCGCCGGACACCGAGAAGATCTGCGAATTGATGCCGACCACCTCACCGCGCGTATTGAGCAGCGGGCCACCGGAGTTGCCCTGGTTGATCGCCACGTCGGTCTGGATGAAGGGCACGTAGCGCTGCTCGGCCGACGCACTGCGGCCCACGGCGCTGACGATGCCGGCGGTCACGGAGTGATCCAGTCCCAGCGGCGAGCCGATCGCCACCACCCACTGGCCCGGCTTCAGCGTGGCCGAGTTGCCGATCCGCACGGTCGGCAGGCCCTTGGCCTCGACCTTCAGCAGCGCCACGTCGTATTGCTGGTCGCTGCCCACCACCTTGGCGGTCAGCTCGCGACGGTCCGGCAGGGTGACCTTCACCTCGTCGGCGCCATCCACCACGTGATGGTTGGTCAGTACGTAGCCGTCGGCCGAAATGATGAAGCCCGAGCCCATCGAGGTGCCGCGACGCTGAGGCCCCTGCTGGCCAGGACCCGGCATCGGGAAGCCCGGCGGCAGCATGCGCCGGAAGATTTCGGGTATCTCGGCCTCTTCGGCCTGCGCACTGCGGCGCGCGCCCACCGTCGCCTCCACGTTCACCACGCCCGGACCCACCTGCTCCACCAGTTGGGTGAAGTCGGGAAGGCCGGTCACCAGTTGCGGGGCCGTCGACTGCGCAGCGACAGGCGCCGTCGCCGCCGTGGGCACAGGCGCTTCCGGCTGCTGCGCGCAGGCGGCGAGAGGGGTGGTGAGCATCAGCACGGCCAACAGGCCGGAACGGGCGTGAGGAGTCATCGAACGCATGCCTCGATCAGGAAAAGATGGGGATTTCATGCAGGTTCCGACGCTCGGCCGGAATCCGGGGTCATTCGCGCGGCGCGTCGATCGGCGGCGTCGCCGGCGGCGCGGACTGCAGGCGCGGCTCGAACGGATAGAAGGTCCGGGCAGCCGAATCCGAGCTGTAGCCCGTCGTCAGGCCACCGTTGGCTGATGGATATCCCGACAGCGCAGATCGTGGCCACGGCCGGGGGGATACGTTGCCTGCATCTTCTGCACGGTGCGCGAAGGGATTGGCGGCGAGTTGCGACGGTGCGGCCGCCACCAGCGTACCGACACTGTCCATCGGCGCGGTGCGCGCGGTGCCCGTCGCACGGACCAGGGCTTCGGCGCGCGCCACACGCTGCGCGCTGCGCGCTGCCTGCTGGCTGCGGGTGGCACTGCGGCGGGCGGCATTGTCCTGCCGACGGGGCACACTGGCCACGGCAGCAACAGCGGCCACCGCGTAGGCCTCGGCGTCCGGCGCGGGCGCCGAAGGTGCCTCCGCCGGAACGGCGGGGGATGTCGTCTGTGTGGATGCCATCTGGGTTCCCTCACCCACCGGCACGTCCTGCGGCGATTGCTGGCGCGCCATGAACAGCGCGACCAGAGCCACGGAGGCGGCAAGCGCGCCCCCACCCCAGCGCGCAAGCAGGTTACGCGAGCGCGGGGCCTGCATCTGCGATGCGGCGAAGGCGGGAACGGATTCGGCCGCGATCGCCCGCGCCACGCGCTCGGCGAAGCCCGCGGGCGCCGGCGCACGGCCTTCACCGCGCAGCACGTCACCGCACAACTGCCAGCGTTCCCAGCAGCCGGCCAAGTCCTGGTCGTGCTGCAGTCGCCGCAGCAGGAAGCGCGCTTCATCCGCAGGCAGATGGCCGTCCATCAGGGCGGACAGTTGCTGGCGGTGATGGGATTCTAGCTTGTCGATGATCGGAGTCTCGTTGCGGGCGGTCATGAGCGGGCTCGCTCCCGGGTTGCACTGTCGTTGTCCAGCAAGGGACGCAATTGTTCGTCGATGGCCTCGCGCGCCCGGAAAATGCGGGAACGCACGGTGCCGATCGGGCAGTCCATCTTCTGCGCGATCTCCTCGTAGCTGAGGCCTTCCACCTCGCGCAAAGTGATCGCGGTTCGCAATTCCTCGGGCAGGCCGTCCACGGCCTTCATCACCGTCGCCTCCATCTCCTGGCGCATCAGCTCGCGCTCGGGCGTGTCGGTGTCGCGCAGCCGGGCGCCGATGTCGTACTGCTCGGCGTCGGCGGCATCCACGTCCGCCGTCGGGGGACGGCGATTGTGTGCGACCAGATGATTCTTGGCGGTGTTCACGGCGATACGGTGCAGCCACGTATAGAACTGGGAATCGCCCCGGAAATTGCCCAGCGCGCGATATGCGCGCAGGAAGGTCTCCTGGGCCACGTCCTGGCACTCGCTCCAGTCATGGATGTAACGCCCGATCAGCGCCACCACGCGATGCTGGTACTTGCGCACCAGCAGGTCGAAGGCCGCGCTGTCGCCGCGTTGCACGCGCCTGACCAGCTCGAGGTCCAGCTCCTGGGTTGGATCAACTTCGGCCATGCCGGGCCGCACTCCTGTCGGCTCGGCGTTGGCCGTGCCCTGTGACCGCGCTAGCGGAGGAAAGTTCAACGCCTTGTCCAAACCGTTGCCCTATCAAGAATTTAACCGGCGCAGCGGGAACATCCCCCTGCCGCCGCTCACGCCCGTGACGACGTTCTCGTTGATATGTGGATTTGACGGGGATGAAACAACCTCGGGATGATAGCGGCCTTATCCATACGTGAACGGATGGTCCCTGCATGGCCGCAAACTTCGATGGGCTGCGATTCAGTCACTGGCAGACCGAGCTGCGCGCCGACGGCATCGTCGTGCTGGCCTTCGATCGCCAGGGCGCGAGTGTCAATGCGTTCTCGCAGGACGTGCTGATCGAACTGGCCGACATCATCGAGCGCCTGTCCATCGATCCACCCAAGGGCGTGGTGCTGCGTTCGGCGAAGGCATCGGGCTTCATCGCCGGCGCGGACCTGAAGGAATTTCAGGAGTTCGACTGCAAGGGCACCGTCAACGACGCGATCCGCCGCGGCCAGGCGGTGTTCCAGAAGCTGGCCGAACTACCCTGCCCCACGGTGTCGGCGATCCACGGCTTCTGCATGGGGGGCGGCACCGAGATCTCGTTGGCCTGCGATTACCGCGTGGCCAGCAGTGATCCCTCCACCCGCATCGGCTTGCCCGAAGTGAAGCTGGGCATTTTCCCCGGCTGGGGTGGTAGCGCGCGCTTGCCGCGACTGGTGGGATCGCCGAAGGCGATGGACATGATGCTCACCGGCCGCACGCTGTCGGCCAGTTCGGCGAAGGCAATGGGCCTGGTCGACAAGATCGCGGAACCTGCCGTGCTGATCGATGCCGCTGTCGCACTGATCGCATCGCGCCCGCAGCGCCCGTTCAAGCAGCGCTTCACCGGCTGGATCAGCAACAGCTGGCTCGCGCGCCAGTTGCTGGCGCCGCAAATGCTCAAGCAGGTCGCGCGCAAGGCACCGAAGGCGCACTACCCCGCGCCGTACGCCCTCATCAACGTGTGGAAGACTGCCGGCGGCAAGAGCATCCAGGCGCGCCTGGACGCCGAGCGCAAGGCGGTGGTGAAGCTCGCGGGCACGCCGACGGCGCGCAACCTGATCCGCATCTTCTTCCTGACCGAACGCCTCAAGGGGCTTGGCGGCAAGGAGCATGGCATCGCGAACGTGCACGTCGTCGGCGCCGGCGTGATGGGTGGCGATATTGCGGCATGGTCAGCCTACAAAGGCTTCAACGTCACCCTGCAGGACCGCGAGCAGCGCTTCATCGATGGCGCGCTGTCGCGTGCGCAGGAACTGTTCGCCAAGAAGGTGAAGGACGAGAGCAAACGTCCGGCCGTGGCCGCGCGCCTGAAGGGCGATCTGGCCGGCGACGGCGTGCCGCAGGCCGATCTGGTGATCGAGGCGATCATCGAGAACCCCGAGGCCAAGCGCGATCTGTACCAGACCATCGAGCCGCGGCTGAAAGCCGACGCGCTGCTGACCACCAACACCTCATCGATCCCGCTGACCGAACTGCGCGAGCACATCCAGCGCCCGGCGCAGTTCGCCGGCCTGCACTACTTCAACCCGGTGGCGTTGATGCCGCTGGTGGAGATCGTGCAGCACGACGCGCTGGACGACGCCAACGTCAAGCGCCTGGCCGCGTTCTGCAAGGCACTGGACAAGTTCCCGGTGCCGGTCGCCGGCACGCCGGGCTTCCTGGTCAACCGCGTGCTGTTCCCGTACATGCTGGAAGCCGCGACCGCCTACGCCGAAGGCATTCCCGGCCCGGTGATCGACAAGGCGGCGGTGAAATTCGGCATGCCGATGGGTCCGATCGAACTGATCGACACCGTCGGCCTGGACGTTGCGCAGGGCGTGGGCGCGGAACTGTCGCCCTTCCTCGGGCTGACGTTGCCTGCGGCGCTGGCGACGGTGGAACCCGGCAAGCGCGGCAAAAAGGACGGCCAGGGCCTGTACAAATGGGAGAACGGCAAAGCCGTGAAGCCGCAGGTCCCGCAGGACTACAAGACGCCTGACGATCTCGAAGACCGCCTGATCCTGCCGCTGCTCAACGAAGCCGTCGCATGCCTGCACGACGGCGTGGTCGCCGACAGCGACCTGCTGGATGCCGGCGTGATCTTCGGCACCGGCTTCGCCCCGTTCCGCGGCGGCCCGATCGAACACGTCAAGGCCGTCGGCCCCGATGCCCTGCTGGAAAAGCTCAAGGCCCTGCAGGCCCGCCACGGCAAGCGCTTCGCGCCGCGCCCCGGTTGGGACAACCCGGTATTGCGGCAACAGACGGTGTAGCCCGCACGAAAAAGGCCGTTCATCCGAACGGCCTTTTTTGTCGTCCCCGCAGCGCCAATAGCGCGGGGCATTCACCCCGCCGGCAGCACCTGCGTCATCACCCAGTCTTCCTTGGGATCATCGCCCACGTGGAAGAGGGAGCGGCCGACGATCTCGAAGCCATGCTTGCGCCAGAACCGGATGGCCTGCGGGGCCTCCTGCCAGACCGTCAACCAGACCGAGCGTGACCCGCGCAACCGCGCCGCCGCCAGCAGGTGCGACACCAGCACAGCGGCGATGCCCTGCCCGTGGAAGGCTTCGTCCAGGTAGATGCGCGCCAGCTCCACCGTCGGCCGCAGTCCCACTTCGGCTGGCGGCACCGTGCCCCAGCGCAGTTGCGCGAAGCCGGCCCACACGCCGTCCTGTTCGACGATCAGCGTGAGCGTGTCGGGGTCGCGGATTTCCTGGGCCTGCCGCTCGGGCGTATAGGCCTGCGCGACGAAGGCCGAGACGTTTTCCGGCGTACTGCAATGGCCGTTCGCGGCGAGGAAGGTACGCCGCATCATCGCGGCCAGTTCAGCGGCTTCGGACAGCCGTGCGGGGCGGATTTCGGTTTTCATGCAGTGCGCATGTTACGTGCTTCCATGCCCTGCAGAACGCAGGCGCGCCGCGGATGAGGTCAATGTGAGTCGTCCGCACCCCTGATCGCCTACCATGGCGCCCCCCACGCCATGGAAGTACCGCATGCCCCGCTGGCTGATCCTGTGCCTGCTGTTCGTCCCGTTCTTCAACGCCCTCGCAGCCGACGACGACGAAGCCGCGGTGCGTGCCGCATTCACGGCATACAAGTCCGCCGTGCTCGCCCGGCAGGGCGAACGCGCCGCCGACCAGGTCACCACCGGCACGCTGCGCGAGTACGCGCGCTATCGCGAACTGGCGTTGAGCGCCCCACGCACCGAGCTGGGAGCACTGCCAATGACCGAGCGTCTGCAGGTGCTGATCATCCGCGCACGCGTCCCGGCCCATGACCTGCGTGCGATGGACGGGCGCACGGTGTTCACGCATGCCGTGGACCGCGGCTGGATCGGACGCGAAGGCGTCGAGCGCAGCGAGCTGGGCACCCTGGAGGTGGAAGGCGACCGCGCGGCGGCGCGACTGAAGATCGGCAATGTCGAGATGCCCTTCGATTTCGAGTTCGAACGCGAGCAGGGCCGCTGGCGCTTCAACCTGATCCCGCTGGTCACGATGAGCGAGGACGTGTTCAAGCAGCTCGCGCGACAGAATGGCGTCAGCGAGAACGAGATGGTGATGACGCTGGTGCGCGGACTGTCCGAGGCGCCCGTGGATGACAGCCTCTGGGACCCGCCCGCGCAGTGAGCGCCACTAGCGCCGCACGAACACCTCGGGCGGGGCGCGCACCGGGCTGCGATGCGTGGGCAGGTCGCCCATCAGGCCCAGTTGCGCGGAGAAGTCCGCCAGCCGCGCCCACACGTAGGGTTGCAGGTCGTCAGGGGCGGCGTCGTAGACCTGGCGCCACAGCTGGTCCATGAACACGCGCGGGTCCTCGCGCAACGCACCGCGTTCGATGCGTTCCCCGGCGACGGCCAGTGCGGCCCGGATGGTGGCCAACGTGTCCATGCCCGCAGCGTAAGCGGGGTGCATGCCGGTTGTGTGACATGGCGGCGGTTTTTCCGACGACCGGCAGCGTTCTGTGAACGCGGTTACGGTCCATGCACGTTCAGCGGGCTGGTGCCGGCGTGTCGTTCCCTTCGCGGAACAGCCACAGCATCGCTCGCCGGTAGGTTTCCCCGATGCTGGCCGCATGGGTGCCGTCGGCGATCTCGATGAAGCCGACCTGCCACGGTGCATCCGCGCGGGACGTCCACGCATCGACCCACTCCCGCGCCACCTGCCGGCGTTCGACGGTGTCGCGCGTGCCGCTGGCCACCGCCACACGCAGGTCTCCGCGCGCATGCGGCAGCGCCTCCGCGAACAACGCCTCGCGCGCCGGGCCGTGCGCCGGATTGCTGGCGATGCGCCCCCAGAACAGGTCCGGCGCCTCCCGCGCCGACCACAGCACGAAGTAGCCCGCGCGCGACTGCCCCACCAGGACGCGTCGCGCCGGATCGGCGGCATAACGGCGCTCCACTTCGGGCACCACCTGCCCACGCAGGAAGGCCAGGAACCCGGGCGCCCCGCCCTGCTCCGGAGTGGCATCCGCGTCCGGCGCAGTGAAGTCGATGTGGCGCTTGTTGATGGCCGGGTCGAAGCCGCCATAGGCGATGCCCACCAGGATGGCCTCCGGCAGTTTCTCGTCGTAATGCAGGAACAGATGCGTGGGCGCCAGCAGCGGGAACAGGCTGTCGCCATCCAGCAGGTACACCACCGGATAACGCGTCGGCGCCGATGCATCGTAGCCTTCGGGATAGCGCACGTAGACGTGATACACGCGCCCGGATCCACGGTCGGTCAACGGGAAGTAATCCCCCTTCAGCGCGGGCAGATACTCCAGCGGTACGCGCGGGTCCGTGCCGTCTTCCGTACTGGGCGCAGGCGGTGCCGCCCGCGCCGTCGGCATCGCGGTCACCAGCAGCCACGCCAGGATGGCCATCATGCAGCGGATCATGCCGTTCGCTCCCATGCCCGCGCACACTGCGGGCCTGGCCGCATTCTCGCAGGATCGGCGGGCGTCCGACCCGGACTATTTCGCGGCGGACTTCAGTGCCTGCGCATGCTCCCAGACATCCTTGAACAGCTCCGCGTAGACCTTGCCGTCGCGTTCCGCCAGCGAGGTATTGGTGAACAGCACCACGGCCACGTCACCCGCCGGCGTGGCGAGCATCTCGGTCCGCACGCCGGGGTCGGAACCGCCGTGGCCGACGAAGCGGCCATCGTACTTGGTGGCCCAGAACAGGCCGGAGTTCTTCTCCGCCAGGACGATGTTGTCCGGCTTGTTCGCCGCGGTGTACTGCAGCCTCATCATCTCCGCGGCCGAGGCAGGCTGCAGGATGCGCGCGCCCTCGTACTGGCCGCCGCCCAGCAGCGCGATGAAGAACCGCGACAGTTCCGCCACCGACGTCCGCACGCCACCATCGGGATAGGTGGTCAGGCCGTAGGGCGGGAGGGGAATGCTGAAGCCGTCCTGGGCCACGTACAGCGTGGCATGCGCGTCAGCCGGCACCTCCGAGAGCAACCAGCCGCTGCGGGCCATCCGCAATGGCGCGAAGATGGTGCGGCGCGTGTAGGTGTTCAGTGGTTCGCCGACCGCACGCTCCACGATGTAGCCCGCCAGTGCCGCCCCGATGTTGGAGTAGTCGCGGTGCGTGCCCGGCGCGTGCGGCACGAAGTTCTCCGGCGCGTAGTCCTTGCCGCCCGCCGCCAGATAGCCAGGCAGGAAATCACCCAGCGTTTCCGGCGCATCGCCGCCCCAGTGGTACAGGCGCTCGTATACCGCCCAGCGGTCCGTGATGCCCGAGGTGTGCGTGGCCAGCTGGCGCAACGTGATGCGCGCCTCCGGAAACGCGGGATGCACCACCTTGAAAGGCAGATAGCGGTTGATGTCCTCGTCCAGCGACAGCCTGCCTTCCTGCACTGCCTGCATCATCGCCACGCCGGTGAAGGTCTTGCTGATCGAGCCGATCGCCATCACCGTGTCGGGCGTGAACGGCACGCCGCGCTGCTTGTCGGCGAAGCCGTAGCCCTTCGACCACGCCACCTTCCGGTCGATGATCACCGCCGCGCCCACGCCCACCAGGCCGGCCTCGGCCATGCGTGCCTGGAGGCGGACATCGATGTCCTCGCCAGCCGCGCCCGCGGGCGCATCCACGGCCCCCGCCCAGCCCGACACCAGCATCGCGACCAGCACCGCAGCCATCCGCCATGACGTCCTGAAACGCATCTGTCCTCTCCTGCCGGTCCCGGCGTGTCGTGATGGCCATGCCAGGCGAAGGAGGCCCGCGCCTGTCCAGCCCGGGAGGATGCACGCAGATCGCCCTGCCGGCCAGCAGGATGAGACGAAGCCGCGATGGGACCGACGAATCACCCGGCCCCTTGCGCACGCTACTCCGGCCAGCGCACCACGCTCATGCCCGCGGGCATGGAGGTCCGGACCTCCTGCGGCGCGCCGGCGGGCGTCCACATGCCCTGGCCGATCCGCGAGACGTCGTCGAACGTGCCCAGCAGGCGGTAGCGCGCGAACGTGTACGCGATGCCTTCGCTGGCCAGTTCATCCGGGCCGTCGGTGAGGGCGAAGTGGAGTTGCGGATTGGAGGCGCTGCCACTGAACCCGACCTGCGCGATCCGGTCGCCCGCCCTGACGCGCATGCCCGGCGTGACCGTCACACTGCCGGGGCGCAGGTGACCGTAGTGCGCGTAGTAGCCGTTGTCGAGCTGCAGGACCACGTGGTTGCCTTCGGTGCCGGTGATGCCGTCCGAAAGCCGCGTACGCTCCGGCGACCGGTCGTGCACGCGGCTCACCACGCCATCGGCCACGGCATACACAGGCTGTCCATGGCTGTAGGTGCGTGCGGCAAGATCGTTGCCCGCCGGCGCCTTGCGCCCGGATGCATCCAGCTTCACCCAGTCGGCCGCATGGCGACCGGGGGTACGCAGGGCGCCGTTGAAGGCATAGCCCACGCGGCGATGCCCACGCGCCCAGCGGGGATCATGGACGGCGACCCAAGGACCGCCGTCGAGCGGCGGCGCCAGCACCGGGGTCTTGCCGTCGATCACCGGTGTCGAACCGCCTTCGATCGTGTCGATGCCCGCATCCGCATCCGCATCCGCATCCGCGAAACCGACACGATGGCGCAATGCGCGGGGCAACGTGCCCTTCAATGGCAGTTCGATGAACACCACACCGCGCCGCCCCGACGGGATCGCATCGAAGGTCTCGGCCTTCCATTGCATGCCCGAGCGGTCCAGCCGCTCCTCCAGCGCCGCGCCTTCGTAGGCGGCCAGCACGCGCCCATCAGCCGCATCCAGCACGTCAACGCGCACGGGCCGCAGATCGCGGCGGGCATGGTTGTCCAGGTGCAGTTCGTAGACCAGTTCTTGGCCTCCCTGCATCGCGCGCGCCATGGGCGCGACGGGTACGCGCAGGCCGAAGGACTCCCTGGGTTGCGCTGCCCACGCAGGAAGCGCACTGCAGGCCAGCATCGCGATCACGGACCAACGGCCAAGGTGGAACCGCATGCAGGATTCTCCGGGATAAACATGGTGGGCGGATGCCGCAGCGGCTTCGATACTCCACGCCCGCGCAGGCCGCCGCACTGTGCCATGGAACGGTGCCACCGGGCCCCTTGCCCTGCCCTCGATGTGATCGCCACCACCGCGGGGCGGCTCAGCCGCCGACATCCGCCAGGTGTGGCGCCTGTTCGAAACATTCGATCAGCAACTCGGTGAGCGCGCGCACCTTGAGTGAAGGATGCTGGCCGGGCGGCCGGATGACATAGATGCCGGCCGGCGGCGGCGGATAGCGGGTCATGACCGGCACCAGCGCGCCGGAGGCCACGTAGTCGCGGGTAAGGCCATCGGGAAGCCACGCGATGCCGAGCCCCGCGACGGCAGCGGCGATCAGCGCGGTGCCGTTGTCGGCCTTGAAGCGCCCGCGCGGGTGCACGGTGATGACCTCGTCGCCGTCCATGAATTGCCATGCTTCGGTTCCCTGCATCAGCGCTTCATGCGCGGCGAGGTCACCAGGCACCTCTGGGGCGCCATGCGCGTCGAGATATTCCGGGCTCGCGACGAGCCTTCCGTACAGCGGCCCCACGCAGCGCGCTACCAGAGTGGAATCCTGCAGATAGCCCACACGGATCGCGCAATCGAACCCCTCCGCGACCAGGTCGACGAAGCGATCGCTGTAGGCGGTATGCACGTGCAGCTGCGGGTGGCGCCGCGCCATTTCCGCGAGCACGGAAGCGAAGTGGGTCGGCCCGAAGGACAGCGGCGCCGCAATGCGCAGGCGGCCACGCAGGTCACCGCTGGGCAGGATGGTCTCCCGGGCCGCGTCGATCTCGGCGCAGGCCCGGGCGGCGTGTTCGCGGAACGTGGCGCCGGCCTCGGTGAGCGCGGCGCCGCGCGTGGTGCGTGCAAGCAGCTGCACGCCCAGTTCGGCCTCGATCCGGCCCAGCCGCCGACTGACGATGGACTTGGCAACGCCGAGCCGGCGCGCAGCGGGGGAAACGCCGCCGGCATCGGCCACTTCCACGAATGTCCGCAGGTCTTCGATATCCAACGTGGTCTCCCGGATGCGCGACATAGCCTGCCACAGCCCTCGCGAATCCCGTGTTCCCGATTCCGCGACACAGCTTGGCACGAACGGGCGCTACCGCCCCGCGCAGGGGGATGACAAGGTTTGCGCCGGGACGATGCACCCATCGCTGCTCCCGTCTCTGCACCTTCCCTCACCACAGGATGTATCCATGACTTTTCGCAACGGTCTCGCGTCGCTGCTTCGTCCGGAAGACTCGGTCCTCGTTCTGATCGACCACCAGCCGTACCAGCTCGCCAACCTCAACAGCCACGACCCGCACATGGTGGTCAACAATGCCACCGCGCTGGCGAAATCCGCCAAGGCATTCGGTGTGCCCACCATCCTGACCAGCGTCATCGCCGAACGCGGCGGCCTCATCTTTCCGCAGATCACCGACGTGTTTCCGGACCAGGAGGTGATCGACCGGACGTTCATCAACACCTGGGAAGACCGCAAGGTGGTGGACGCGGTCAAGGCGACGGGCCGCAAGCAGCTGATCATCGCCGGCCTGTGGACCGAGATCTGCGTCGCCATGCCAGTGATCCACGCACTGGGCGAAGGCTGGGATGTCACCGTCATCACCGATGCCTCCGGCGCGGTGTCGGTCGAGGCGCACCAGGTGGCCATCCAGCGCATGATCGCGGCAGGCGCGAACATGATGACCTGGCTGGCAGTTGCGGCGGAATGGCAGCGCGACTGGGCCCGGACCGACCACGCCGCCGAACTGACGGAAGTGCTCAAGCAGCATGCCGCAGGCAGCGGGATCGCGTACCTGTGGGAACAGCAACTGCTCAACACGCCGGTACCGCGCAGCGCGGGCTGACCCGCGCGGGATGACGGGGAACCGGATCGTCGCGGCGGGAAAATCCCGCGACACATTTGCTGGATCCCGGTGAAACGACACACCGCATCCAGTCGGGTGCAGCCTGAGCACCAGGCCGCACCCGACCTTCGCCTCGCGATGTTCAGCGCGGAATGCGCGCGATGACCTTGATCTCGAAGTCGAAGCCCGCGAGCCAGGTGACGCCAATGGCGGTCCAGCTCGGATAAGGCGCTTGCGGAAAGATCTCGTCCTTCACGGCCAGCATCGTGTCGAACTGGCGTGCGGGATCGGTATGGAAGGTGGCGACGTCGACGATGTCGTCGAATCCGCATCCGGCGGCACGCAGGGTCGCTTCCAGGTTGGCGAACGCCAAGCGGACCTGGGCCTCGAAATCCGGTTCGGGCGAACCGTCGTCGCGGCTGCCGACCTGACCGGACACGAACAGCAGGTCATCCGACCTTATCGCGGCGGAATAGCGATGGGTTGCGTACAGCGCATGCCGGCCAGCGGGGAACACAGCATCACGGGGACTCATGGGATATCTCCGGGGGGGGGCCGGCGATTCCGGCGCGTGGGAGCCACTCTAGGCAGCTGCGCCCGTGCGATAAACACGCCGAACCCGGGATCACTGTTTGTAGAATCCAAACAATCCCGTTCGGCCCTCCGGAGACCACATGGACCGTATCGATGCGATGCAGGCCTTCGTCCGCGTGGTGGAAACCGGCAGCTTCACCCAGGCCGCCGACACGCTGCAGACCAGCAGGACGCGCGTGACCCAGCTCGTACAGCAGTTGGAAACCCACCTGCGCGTGAAGCTGCTCCACCGCACCACGCGCAGGGTCAACGCCACCGCCGACGGGACCGCCTACTACGAGCGCGTCGTGCGCCTGCTGGCCGACCTGGACGATGCCGAGACCAGTCTGTCGGCAGCCTCCGCCTCGCCGCGCGGGCGCCTGCGCGTGGACGTGCCCGCGCCGTTGGCCACCCTGGTCGTGGTGCCGGCCCTGCCCGCCTTCCACGCGCGGTATCCGGACATCCAGCTGGACCTGGGCGCCAGCGACCGCAAGGTGGACCTGATCGACGAGAACGTGGACTGCGTGGTGCGTGGCGGTGAACTCACCGAGCCGTCACTGCGCGCGCGCCACGTCGCCGACCTGGCGCTTGGGGTGTACGCCGCGCCGGATTATCTGGCGCGCGCGGGCGAGCCGCCGCATCCGCAGGCGCTGGAAGACGGCCACCACCGCATCATCGGATATCGCGGCTCACGCACCGGAACACCGCTGGCGTATGCGATGCGGCGCGACGGGGAACAGTTGCGCGTGCACGGCCGGCACGTGCTGTCGGTGGACGATGGCAATGCCTATCTGGCCGCGGGCATCGCCGGCCTGGGCGTGTTGTGGTTGCCGCAGTACATGGCGCGCGCACCGTTGGCGCGCGGCGAACTGGTGCCACTGTTCGAGGACTGGCACCTCGACCCGATGCCGCTGTACGTGGCCTTCCCGCCAAGCCGCCACGTCAGCCGCAAGCTGCGCGTGTTCATCGACTGGATCGTGGAGCTGATGGCCCAGCACGCACCGGCCATACAGCCACCGCGTTGAGTAGGCGCGCTTATTCCGCCTGCTTGAGCGTGAGCACATGGCTCGCCATCACGCCAAACCCGAAGTCGCAATCCGAGCCGGAGCCGACCTGCTTGATCTCCACCTCATCACCGACGAACGCGAAGGCCAACGCGCATCCGGGGAGTTCGTAGGGCTGGTAGATACCCAGATGGTGTTCCAGGGGGAACTGCCCGGATGCCATGCCGATGTTGTACGACGGTTCCCCCCGGTTCAATTCGAGGCTGAACGTGACCGTGCTTCCGCGCCTCTCTGTCTGCAGCCACGCACCCGCCCCACCGGGGCCGCGCCATTCCCATTCCTTGTGCTCCGTCGTTTCCGTTGCGATGGCGGTTGAACACATGAGGAGAAGCAGCAAGGCGACTGGGGGCTTCATCCGGGGCCTGTCGTTTGTCGTTGGTGGGACTGCGGCGTGTCGATGATTCATCCGAATTCTTGTCGCCATTGCAAGCGGCTGTCGTGGTTCGCTTCATGCAATAGGCAGATCGGATGCGCCGTTGGAGGCCATCCGCGGCTCACCCATCCTGCGAGTTCGTGATCACGCGGGTAGATGCGTTTACCTGAAGTTTTCCGATGTGCGGTTGCCCGGATTTCATCCTTTGACCGTGACAGCAGGCGTCAGGTCATCTGCTTGGAACGTTGGGTCAGGAGCAAGGAATGTCGGAAGCGAGACGGTTGGATGGCAATCAGGCGCGTCGGCTGGAGAAACTGGTCGGTATTGCGGATGACCTCGTCGCGGCGGCCATGTACGTGGATCGGATATTGGACGCAGCGCCTGACGGCGATGTCGAGGCGTGGTGGACGGCCGCCCTGGTCCATTACGGCCGGTGCTTCGGCAAGGGCGTCGCGCCTTGGGGTGCCGCCGAGGTGATCGGGAGCCTCGCGGAACTGCTTCAGGTGCGCCACCGCCACTTCAGGAGGCTGCGCGACACGCTGGTTTCCCACCCTGGGGGCGTGGACCACACCTACGCCGCAAAGGCCGTGCGTGATCGCGACGGCCACTTCCGTATCGGCTGCGAACGGGTCCCGATGTTCTCCCTGGGCCGTCTTGAGGCCATGGATTTTTCTGAACTTCTGGATGCGCTGCAGACCCTGGTCGAGCGGCGGAGAGTCAAGGTGGAGAACGATCTCCGGATCCAACTCTCCGGGATGACGGAGCAAGTGTTCGGGCAGATGCCGCATTCCAATGCGGCGGGGAAAACGGATCACCGCGAGGCCGACGTCGCACGCCATGCGCCGGGCGACCGGCCGAATTGATGGTCCCCCGTTACGATGGAAGCGCGCGCGTAGGATAGGTATCGCCTTCGGCTCAACCCATCCTGCGGCTGCCGCTCATCTGTTCTTCAGGCCAGCAACCACTTCCCGCACGCTGAGTCCCAGTTCCAGCTGGAGGCGCACGTATTCGCGCTCCTTGCGCGACAAGTCGCGCCCCATCTCGATGCGTACGTCCTCGGCCTCCAGGATGCGCAGGATCCTAGGCATCGCTGAGCCGATGGCGTCCTGCCCGTAACCTGCCTCGCGTAGCGCGGCACTCAGAAGGGCTTCGATGTCCATGATGCGTCCAGATCCAATAAAGGTGCCGCATTGTGCACCAGCAAGCCGGGATAGGTTGGGCTGAACGGAGTGAAGCCCAACGTCGCTGGCCTTCCGGCATTCCGATGTGGGGGCTTCCGAGCGCTCTGCCCGGATCTGATATCCGGCCACGTAACTCACCAAAGGTATTTCCACGAAATGGCGCACTTACCCATACTTGTGCACCTCAGCATCTTCGCCCTGAAATTCTGCAATGGCTTCGAGGCTCGGCACCTTCGCCGAAAGCTCGCGATGGGCAACAGACAATCTTGTCTTCAAGGATCGAACAAACGCGACGAAATCGCCATCCAAGAGGACTGTTCCGACATTCGCTTGAACTGTACTCACTGAACTGCCGACGAATCCTCCAGCATTGGAGAGGGCCAAGCAACGGGATATCTGCAGCTCCGCGTAGGTAAACCACAAGATTCGCTCACCCTCCATCGCGCTAAAGCTTGTGGACAAGCGCTCCAAGTTGCGTTTCGATTCCTCAGATGAACCTTTTAGCGCATCGAGAAGCAAGCGAAGATCCTTCACTCGATCTACGGGAAAATCTCGACTAATCCCGCCCTCGGGCCCAGTGCAATGCGTATCGAGAAGACTAAGAATTAGCCCCAAACCGGCCAATGGCGTCGCGATCATCAACCCGGCAGTACGGCCCAACTCATACTGAGCCTCGCGACGATTCGTCTCATCTGTCGACATCTCGCGTCGCCACAGCCAATACGCGGATAGAAATGCTACGCCGCCGGAAAGTAAGGCCGCGAAAATAGAATTGAACGCATTGACCCAGCTGTCCGAGAAATAGGCCAAGGGTGACGGGAGCATGAACGCAAGCGACACGACAGCGCCCAATCCCAAACCTAAAACCACGCATGCGCACGCCAAGGCGCGACTCACAAATGACCCCACAGCATGAGGGGAGCGCCCCCATTAGATACAAACTGAAGCTCCATCTGTTCACCCGGCATAATCAAACAAACTTACAAGTAGGGGCGCAAACACTTGCACCCAGAAGCAGCATCATCCCCCTCAACACCCCATCGGCGGCAAAAACCCCAACGTTGTCACCTCGACCCATTTTCCCTTCCGCAACACCTCCACCCTCACCCGCACCGCACTGATTGCCACGAACGGCACCACCGTGCCCAGCGCGTCTCCTTCGCCGATGCGGGGAATCCAGTCGTCGGCCATCGCCGGATCGCCCTGCGCCACCGCGTACGCACGCACCGCCTGATCCAGTTCCGCACGCGTGTACCTGGGGAAGCACGCATGCTGTTCCGCCGACGGCGTCGGCAACACGAACGACACCGCGTCGACCGCCTCCGCCGCCTCCCAGTCCGATATACAGTGCTTCCAGTCCGTGAGATCCAGATGCGGACCTTCCGCACTCAGGCCCAGGCTCGTTTCGTACTGCACCCGCACCCGGTACGTTTCGCCCGCCTTCGCCGGCTGCAACTGCAACGTCGCGCCGTACACCTCGTCGCCCAGGTCCAGCGGCACCGTCAGCGCAGCCGGCACCGCACCCTCGCTCTGCCACCCCGAGAACGAAGAGTCCGGACCTTCATGCGGCAATACCCGGAGGCCGGACAACGCCTGCGCCTGCGCCAGCAATGGCGCGCACACCACCAACATCGACAACAGCACGGCCCATGAGCGCGACGGCTGGATAGCGCGTGATTCCTTCATTCCCTGCTCCTTGCGGGACTCCGACAGCCCCGGGGCGGATGGTAGCGCGGCGTGAAGACGTTGCGGGGGTGGAGACTGCGCTCACCCCTCATCCGGCCTTCGGCCACCTTCTCCCCGCCGCGCGGGGAGAAGGAAAGCGTGCTTCGTCCGCAGTCATCGTGTAGCGGACGTGAGGCCCGCCATTGCCCCGTCGGGAGAAGGACGCGATGAACGCCGTTCCACCGGCACCCGGATGACTTCACGAAGACGTGACCGGAGCCGCCCTATGGTCGGGCGAACCTCGAACGCGCATGGCGCAAAGGAACACCATGACCATGATCAGACTGCGGGCCACCGGCCCGCGCACCGGCTTCGATGCGCTGGTGACGGCGTTGCACGGACTGGACGGCGTGGAGCGCGCCGAGGAACTGGCGGACCTGATGCCACACATGGACGACGACGACTCCAGTTCCGCCGGCCTCACCGACGATATCGGCGGCAGCGACGTGCATGCGCTGGAGATCGCAGTAGGTTCGTCGCACGCCGATGCCGTGCGCGATGCTGCCGACGATGTCGCCGCGCAGTACGGGCTGGTGCTCGAGTACGTCGACGACTTCTGAGGCGCGATGGGCGGCCTGCACTACACCACGGATGCGATGCCCGGCCTGCGCAGGCGCCGCCGCGGGCGTGGCTTCACGTACCTGGATGCGCGCGGCCGCGCGGTTCGCGATCCCGCCACGCTTGCACGCATCCGCCAACTCGCCATTCCGCCCGCCTATACCGATGTGTGGATCTGCGCCGATTCGCGCGGCCACCTGCAGGCCACTGGCCGCGACGCGCGCGGGCGCAAGCAGTACCGCTACCACCGCGCGTGGCAGGCCGAGCGTGGGGCACGCAAGTACGACCGCTTGATCGCATTCGCCGAAGCCCTGCCGCGCCTGCGCAGGCAGGTGCGTACCGATCTCGCCCTGCCGGGCTTCCCTCGCGGGAAAGTGGTGGCGCTGGTCATCGCCCTGCTCGGCCACACCCTGCTGCGGGTGGGCAACGCAAGCTATGCGAAGGAGAACGGTTCGTACGGCCTCACCACCCTGCGCAACGTGCACGCGCACTTCATCGCCGGGGGCGAAGTGCGGTTCGCCTTCCGTGGCAAGGGCGGCAAGGCACTGCTATCCCGCGTCAGCGATGCGCGACTGGTGCGGCTGGTGCGCCAGTGCCGGCAACTACCCGGCCAGGCACTGTTCCAGTATCGCGAGCATGGTCGTGTGCAGCGCATCACCTCGGGCGATGTCAACGACTACCTGCAGACGCACCTGCATGGCCCGTACACCGCGAAGGATTTCCGCACATTGGGCGCCACGCTGTTCGCCTTTCGTGCCCTGGCGTCGCTGCCGCCCCCGACACAGGAAGATGCATCCGTCCGCGCGCAGGTGCGGCGGGACGTGCTGCGCGGTGCCGCCGACCTGCTGGGCAATACACCGCGCATATGCGAGAAGAACTACGTGGACCCGCGCGTGTTTAGCGGTTGGGAAGATGGCCGCCTGCAGCAGGCCGGCCGCGGCGCGAGCGGCCCGCGGCAATGGGAAGCCGCCACGATCCGTTATCTCCGCCGCGTCATGCGCAAGGCATCGTAAGGCACTGAGGCATCCGGCCTGTTGCGGCCATCTCGATGGCGAGGGCTACGCTTGGATGCCTGCCATGCCGCGCTGTACGGGTTCGCCATGGCGAAGATGTTGTCGCCCTTCTTGCACCGGAAGCCCCGGGGAACCATTGTCGCCTCAAAGGCCACTGGCGGTCACCGTGCACTGCAGGCCAAACGTGACCGTCCCGCCGACCGGCAAAGTGGGAATGGTGACGCCAGCGCCGAGCAGGCTACTCACCGGCACGGTCGGCGACGGACAGCTGGCTCCGCCTGTCGCGGTGCAGGTCGCCGTCGTGCTGGGCGTGGTGCAGTCCTGCCCTGCCCCTGCCACGTCGGTCAGCAGGACGTTGCTGGCCGCCTGCGGACCGTTGTTGCTGGCCACGATCTGGTAGGTCACCACGTCACCGCTGATCACCGGATCAGGCGACGCAGTCTTCACCACCTGGATGTCCGTCTGCTGCAGCGTGTTGGTGAACGTGCACTCGACGTTGGCGCCCGCTGCCGTCGCCGCGGCATCGAGTGCCACGGTGCGGTTGGCCAGATCAGGCGTGGCCATGCCACCTGCACCAAGTCCCGTGCAAGTGATGTCGGTGACCTGGTAGGTTGCCGGCGTGGTGCTTTCGGTGATCGTGGTGGCGGTGCCGGCTGCGGTCAGTGCCTGGGTGGCGCCGCTCACCGGGCTGCCGGCCGTCGTCGTGGTCAGGGTCTGCGCGACTACGCCATTGGTGCCGGTGAAGCCGAAGCTGTCCACGCCGCCGATGCTGATCTTGCGGATCGTCAGCTGCGGTGCGGACTGGTCCACATCGGTGGCCGTGTTGTTGGCGGCATTCGTATCGTTGATCGTGCTCGACGGCGTGATGGCCACCGTGTTGGTCAGGTCGCCCGTGAAGCTGGCGGGCACTGTCATCGTGACCTGGTAGGTCGCCACCGCGTTCGGCGGCAGGTCCAGGCCGGTGTCGTTGAGCGCACCGGTACCACTGGCGGCGCCGCAACGCGAACCGCCCGAGGTGTTGGCACAGCTCCAGCTCACCGTGGCCGCATCGATGCCCGTCGGGATCGGGTCGCTGACCGTGATGTTCTGCGCGCCGAAGGAGCCGCTGAGGTTGGTCACCACGATGGTATACGTGCGCGTCTCGCCGGGCGAATAGGTGTCGGTCGGCAGGTCGTTCGGACCCGATGCCGGCGTATTGGTCTTGGTGACCGACAGGTCGCCGTTGAAGGCAATGTTCGCGGTGGGACAGTTGGCACCATCTCCGTTGTTGGTAGAAGGCGAGATGACGCTCAACAACGTGCCCGCACCAGAGATAGGGTCGAGAGCATAAATGGCTCCTCCGGTGGATCCCAGCAACATGTTGTTGAAGCCCCACATGGCCAGCGCATTGGTCAACGGAGAGGTCGGCCCAATGGTCGTCACCGCGCCGCTGACAGGATCAATGCTGACCAGTTGGCTCGGGCTCGACGTGGTGTCCACGCCATACAGCAGCCCGTTGTGCCAAGCCAGATCGAAGGTCTGTACTGGCTGGCTCAAAGTGATCGCAGTGGCGGTGTACGGGAGGGTGGCCAGATTGATGCGGTAGAGCGTGGTGTCCGAAAAGCCCGTCTTCAGGTAATAGTCGCCTGCTGGCGAAATAACGCCGTTGTTGTACGTGGACACGGGCAGACCCGCAATGACGCCCAGGTTCTGGCCGGCGCCGTTGGAACCTACGCGGATGAGCTCAACGATGCCGCCACCCGTTGGCCACTTGATGCCGTACATGTAGTTGTCCAGCACGTTGTAACCAAGCGCATTGCGACCGGTAGTGGAGGTAGACGACCCCAGTGCCGTTAACGTGAACGGCGCGGTCGCGTAGTTCACATTGAACAGCGTCGACGTATTCGTCGGAACCTGGTCCATGAACATGCGCGCATCGCAGGTTCCGAAGTCGGGCGGTGGTGCTGGCACGTTGTTGAAGGTGCAGGTGATATTGCTCCCCGACAGCAGCAGCGACGATGCATTCAAGGTGACCGTATTGCCGGACAGCGTGCCGAGTGTCCCTGTGTTGCCGGTCACGGCGCTGTTGGCATCGGTGCAACTGGCTGAGCCCAAGACCCAGCCTGTTGCTGGGCTCTCGGTCAGAGTGACATTGTTTCCTGGTCCGTCGATCTCGTGTGCGGCGGGACTGGCGGGCGTCGGGGTGCTGGCCGCCGTAGTGGTGATGTTGGCCGGCGTGGTCAACAGATTGGCCTGCGAGAACGAGAACGGACCGCCGAAGCCCGGCGCAGTGGACTTGCTTACCCGCACCGCGCCCGAATGCCAGCTGAGGCTGCCAATTCCGATCAACTGGGCTAGCGGGTTGCTTGTTACTGTCGACCCAGCGACATAGCGCAGGGTCACGCTTGTGACAGGCTGCGGGAAACGCAAGTGGATGTTGGCATCCGTAGTGGCGATGTTGGCATTACTGGTGGCCTGTGCTGTCCTTGTCGCGGCCGTCCACGACACTTGCGAACCGATCGACACCACAGTCGGCGCCATGGCCGGGACCGAATTGACGACGGCGCGATCGTTCCAGCTGCCCGTTGGGCCGCCATCCAGGCCGATGAGCGTGAATTCAAGATCGGTCACCGGACGCGAGAAGGTGAATTGAACCTCTATCCAAGGCAGGGAAGCGCCAGGCGCAAGGTTCATGTCCATGGAAATGCGCCCCCCCGCAACGCCGTTGAGGGTGCCGCCAGTTCGATAAGCCAAAGGAGCATCCTCCCACGGCCCCTCTGACTGAGTCGCCGTCGTGGTCACCGTGACTCCGCCCACGGAATGGGACATCGGGGTGGCAAGCAGGTCACCGCCCCCTGTGACGGCACCCCATGTCAGTGTCTCGGTCGCCGCTGCTTGCCCACAGACAGCCAGGGCTAACAGCATGGCTGCCGAGCCCAGCAACGATTTCCAGGATGGCTTGTGCAGGCTTGCGTTCGCAAGCGAAGCAGACGTGTTCATCAATGTTTCCTTCTGCGATCCGATTCCGTTCGCAGGCCATCGCGGCCCGCAAAGGAAGTCAGTAGGTTTAGTCAACGTGTAGGTCTGCTCAACGATCACCGGTAGGTGGCCAACGCGTGCGGCCTGCACCCCATGGGTCGAACCGTTCGTGGTTGCAGTGTTGCCCGGCGCGGTGCCTGGCGTGATCTGCAGCTGGAACTGATCGGTGGACGCCAGCCGCGTCACATCCTTGCTCAACCGCAGGGTGGGCGCGGCGTTGCGATCGGCAAGGTCGAGTACGTATGCGGTGCCGCTAGCTCCGGAGATCGCGACCGGATAGCCTGCAGCGACGGCGCCCGTGGTCGGATTGATCTTGAGTATCTCGATGGTCGTCGTCGCGTAGAGCCATCCGTCGCCGTCGAGCGCCAGCCCGGGCAAGAGGCCCGCCGAGGACGGAATGGTGCCGATCCAGGTGGAGGGGACGAGCGCGGTAGACGAGGATGTCGGGATCGAACCACGATCAATCCGATAGATGTAACTACCAGTCGTCCCGGACGCGACCAGATACATGTTGCCGCAGGCGTCGAACGTCAGGTCGCCGTTGCCGGCACTCGCCACAGTCGCGACCCGTGCCACCTGACCGATGAACGTATTGGTGTTGGTGTCGAACGCGTAGACCAACTGCTCCCACGCATTGTTCGCGTTCGGCCTGCTGATGTAATAGACGCCGCTCACCTGCTGACCGCACCGCGCGGAATCTCTGTCAGCACGCTGGCATTGGCCTGGCCAGGGATGGAGACGTTGAAGTTCGACCACACACCACTGACTGCGTCGTAACGGCGCACCTGTAACGTTGAACTGCCGCCCGTGGCGTAGGCTTCGATCATCCAGACGGCGGAGCCGTCCACCGTCAATCCAAGGGCATTCGATAGACCCGTGTACGGCGTGCTCGCCACGACATTCGTCCACGTGCCGTCCGACAGGTTGAGGCGCCTCAGCGCCGTTGTCGCCGGTGTCATGGTGTTGTTCAACATGAGCATGTAGGCATGACCGGTGTCGCATGCCAACTGCGCCTGTGCCTGCTGACTGAAGCCAAGCAGCGGCAATGCCGCCAGTCCGAGCAAGGATTTCCACGACCACCTGAGCAGGTGCCTTCTGGCGTGCGAGAAGCAGGTACGACTATTCACTAGGAATTCCTTGCATTGCGCATTCGCGCGAACCGCCCGCAAGTCGCCCTGCGAGCCCTCCGGCCACTCCTGCTTGCTCTCTCTTGACCATTGCTGCATGTTTCCGATGGTTGTTCCGTATTCCTGCAGATCCCGCATCCCCGATGGACGACGCGTCCGGCACAGTCATCCATTACTCCGCCGTCGACGCATTCCGCGATGGCCCGCGGACCACACCGAACGAAGCAGACAGATTCGTGATGACCCTATCCCCAGTTCCCTGCCTTCCCTGAAACGCATTGAAAGGCATGGAGGGGTGTCCCGGCGCCACCTGGCGCCTCGAATCACTCTTGCTCTAAATTCGCAAAAGCCCGACGTTTCCGGTCAACACGCCCGAAAACATCTGTCCCTCAGGGCAGAGGTACTTGAAAGAGGTACAGATCGTGCGGTGCGAATATGCTTTGGGCACCCGGCCGCTGCCGTCGACTGCAGGCATCCTCGGCCCGCTGCCCGCAACGTGACGCCAGCACGTTCTGATGTCTGGTCGAGTCCGGCGAATGCGCCACGCTTACGCCCGAACGCGTGGCGTCGCCGGGTAACGGCAAGTACGCCCGTCCGGGTTCGGCTCGCTGCGGGCCGATGCCCTGCGCGGTCTTCTGGCAACAGACACCGTCCCCTTCGGCGGGGCGCTCCAGATCTGGTTCCGATGATGCTCGAAGTCAGGGCCATGCTCGGCCCATACCCGTACATGCCGCCAACGACGCCGCGTTGCAGGATCGTACGGAAGCGTGCCGCGTTCCGGCTTACATCGTGTGGGTGGGCTTTTCGCCGCCGAGGCTGCCCGCCAGCATCGTTTCGATGCGGTTCTTGATGGCTTCGCCTTCAGTGTTCTCGGCGAACTGCACGCCGATGCCGGCGGCGCGGTTGCCCTGCGCGCCGATGGGCGTCACCCACACCACCTTGCCGGCTACCGGCAAACGGTCGCTGGATTCCGGCAGCGTGAGCAGCAGGAAGACCTCATCGCCGAGGAAATAACGCTTGGGCGTGGGCACGAAGATGCCGCCACCTTTCACGAACGGCATGTAGGCGTTGTACAGCGCGGCCTTGTCTTTCACTGCCAGCGACAGGATGCCCTGCCGTCCACCTGCTGCATTCATTCCCCGTCTCCGTGCATGTCGGTCATCCGCGCCGCGCCCCGACAGCGCGACCGCGGTCGCTGCCGGCCCAGGCCAGCAGCAGTTCCACCATGGCCAGATCGCCGCGCACCGTGGTCCGCAACAGGTCGCGGGTGCGGTTGGCGGCATCGAACCAGGTGGCCAGCTTGTTCAATCGGGCCGGATCGGTCAAGCCGGCACTTCCCGCCTGTTCCAGCGCCAGGTCGGCCGCGTGGCGCAGGCGCGCATCCGCCAGTTCGTCGTTGGCCCAGCGCTGCGCGGTTTCCACCACACCGATCTCGCCCAGCTCCAGCCGCTGCAGATCACGTGCCACCGCCTCGCGCAGCGCCAACCCGTCGTTGCGCAGCCAGTCGTCTGCCAGGCCGGGATGACCGCGTGCCGCGTCCAGCGCACGTGCCGCATCGGCGGCAGCGTGGCCTTGCGACTGCAGCCACGCTAGCGCTTCGTCACGCGGAGGCAGCCGGAACTCGATGCGCTGGCAGCGGCTGCGGATGGTGGCCGGCAGGCGTGCGGGCTGCGCGCTGACCAGCCACAGATAGCGCTCCGGCGCAGGCTCTTCCAGCGTCTTCAACAGGGCATTGCAGGCCGAGCGATTGATCGCATCGGCCGGATCGATCAGCGCCACCTGCGCACCGCCGTACTGCGGCGTCAACGCCAGTTTCTGCGACACCTCGCGGATCTGGTCGATCACGATCTCGGTGCGCAGCTTGCTGCCATCCTTGGTGGCGACAAATGAGATGACCTGCAGATCCGGATGCGTACCCGCTTCGATCAGGCGCGTGCTGCGGTCGCCCGGTGCAGGTTCGCCGTTTGCGTCGCGCTGCTGTGCCAGCACGCGGCGGGCCAGGCGATCCAGCACGGCACGCTTGCCCAGGCCGGCGGGACCGCAGACCAGCAGGCCGTGGCCAAGGCGGCCCGACGCCAGCGCCGCGACAGCGTGGTCATAGGCGCGCTGCTGCCAGGGCGAAAACGCGGCGGTCGCAGCAAAAGTGCTCATGCCAGGTCGCTGTCCGTCAGCGTGCGCAGGTACGCGGCGATGGCGTCATCGACAGCAGCGCCCACGCCGGCCGGCGGCTGCGCGGCATCGATCACGCGGAAACGCTGCGGCTCGGCGGCGGCACGCGCCCGGAAGCCGGCGCGCACGCGCTCGAAGAAATCGTCCTGCTCGCTCTCGATGCGGTCCGGCCACAGGTCACGACCCGCGGTTCGCGCACGGCCTTCGCGCACGTCCAGGTCCAGCAGCAACGTCAGGCCGGGCTTCAATCCCACTGCACGACGCTCCAGCGCGGCGATCCACTCGGGGTCCAGTCCACGCCCCGCCCCTTGGTAGGCGTAGCTGGAATCGGTGAAGCGGTCACTGACCACGAACGCACCACGCCGCAGCGCGGGACGCACCACGTCGCGCACGTGTTGCGCGCGCGAGGCGAACATCAGCAGCAGTTCGGTTTCGGCGGCCAGCGCTTCGTCCTGCGGATTGAGCAGCAGCTCGCGGATGCGTTCTGCCAGCGGCGTGCCGCCAGGTTCGCGCGTCAACACCACCTCGTGACCTTCGGTCTGCAGGCGGTCGCGGATGGCCGTGATGGCGCTGGTCTTGCCGGCACCCTCGCCGCCTTCCAGCGTGATCAGGCGCGGCTGCGACAGGAGGGCCTCGCTCATGGCACTTCCGCCTTGCGCAGGGTTTCGCGGCGCGTGACCAGGTAACGCGCGACGGCAGCATTGTGCTCGGCGAGCGTGGCCGAGAAGATGTGCCGGCCGCTGCCGTCGCCGACCGCGACGAAGTACAGCGCGTCCCCGTCCGCCGGATTCACCGCCGCCCGCAGTGCGTCCACGCCGGGCATGGCGATGGGTGTCGGTGTCAGGCCCTTGCGGGTGTAGGTGTTGTACGGCGTGTCGGTGGTCAGGTCGCGGCGGCGGATGTTGCCGTCGTAGCTGCTGCCGATGCCGTAAATGACGGTGGGATCGGTCTGCAGCGGCATGCCGATCTTCAGCCGGCGCGCGAACACGCCGGCGATGGCCGGACGTTCCTCGGCGATGCCGGTTTCCTTCTCGATGATCGATGCCAGGATCAGCGCCTCTTCCGCCGACTGCAGCGGGATGTCCTGCGCGCGCGCCTGCCAGGCGGCATCGACGGCCTTCTCCATCGCCGCATACGCACGCTTGAGCACGTCGAGGTCGGTTTCGCTGCGCGTGTAGACGTAGGTTTCGGGCAGGAAGCGGCCTTCCGGATGCTGCCCTTCGTGACCGAGCGCCGCCATCAGTTCGGCATCGCTCATCTGAGCGGTCTTCTGCTGCAGGGGCGTGGCGTTGCGCAGCGCGGCGCGCACCTGGCGGATGTTCCAGCCCTCGACGAGGGTGAAGCGGTACTGCAACGTGCGCCCTTCGCGCATGCGTTGCAGCAGTTCGCGCGGGGTCAGCGCCGGGTCCAGCGCGTACTCGCCCACCTTGAGCTGGCTGGCGGTGTTGGTTTCGCGCGCGAGCAGACGCCATTGCAGGTCGGTGCCGTGCGACACGCCTTGTTCGCGCAGCTTGCGCAGCACGGTCGGGAAGGCATCGCCGCTGGCGACCTCCAGTGTGGCGTCGGCGCTGACACCCCCCATCGCGGTGTCGGCGAACCCGCGGTGGCCCTGCCACAGCCAGAACGCCGCGCCGGCCGCCAGGGCCAGCAACAGGAGGAAGGTGATGACGATGAAGCGGCAACCGCGCTTGAGAGCTGACGCCACGTAGTCCTCGGTGCTTGAAGCAGGCTGTGCAGGATACCCGGTCGCCGTCTCAGGCTGTAGGCGTGCCCTGATCAGCCGCAGCGGTGCATCCCTTCTCCCCGCTCCCGCAGGGAGAAGGCCTCAGCAATCAGGCTTCCAGCGCCCGCAGTACGCCGCGGGCCTTGGCGCGGGTCTCGTCGAGTTCCTTGTCCGGCACCGAATCCGCGACGATCCCGGCCCCGGTGCGGAAGCGGGCCACGCTGCCCGCGCCGTCGGCCATGACCTCGGCGCTGCGGATCAGGATGTTCAGATCCAGGTCGCCGTCGCGGTTCAGCCAGCCGAAGGCGCCGGTGTAGGCGCCGCGGGGGGTCTGTTCCAGCTCGGCGATGATCTGCATGCAGCGCACCTTGGGGCAACCGGTGATGGTGCCGCCCGGAAAGGTGGCGCGGATGACATCACCTGGCGTGGCATCGGCACGCAGGTGGCCGCGCACGTTGCTGACGATGTGGTGCACGTGCGCGTAGCTCTCCACCGTCATCAGCTCGTCCACCTGCACGCTGCCCGGCGTGCAGACCCGGCCCAGGTCGTTGCGTTCCAGGTCGATCAGCATGACGTGCTCGGCGCGCTCCTTGGGATGACCGACAAGTTCACGGATGCGTGCGGCATCGTCGTCACCCTCAAAGCGGGGCCGAGTGCCCGCGATCGGCCGCGTTTCCACCACTTCGCCGCGCACCGAGACCAGGCGCTCCGGCGACGAGCTCACCACGGTCCAGCCCGGCGTGGCGAACAGCCCGGCGAACGGTGCGGGGTTCGCGGTACGCAACCGGGCATACAGCGCGGCCGGATCCAGTCGCGTCTCGAAGCGCGCATGCCACGCACGCGAGAGATTGACCTGGAAAATGTCGCCGGCACGCAGGTAGTCGAGGATGCGCTCGACGCCATCGGTGAAACGCCGGGCTTCGTCCTCGTCGATGCGTGCCGGCGACTGCCATGCCGGCAGTGGCAGCATGTGCGCCGCACGTGCGACGTCATCGAGCGTGCGCGCCATCAACTCGCCCCGCCCCGCTTCCGCGACGACGACGCAGTCGCCCGTGCTGCGGTCGCGCAATACGGCGGCAGGGCATCGCAGTGCGAGCGCGACGGGTTGCGTGTCGGGTGCCTGGGGCAATCGCAGGACGGGTTCGACCTGCTGCGCCAGTTCGTAGGCCAGCAGCAGCGCCCAGCCGCCGCGGAACGGCCAGCGCGGCTCTTCGCGCGGCGTGCGCTGTGCCTCCCAGTGCCGATCGAGCGCGGCCAGGAAGTCACCCGCCTCCACATCGCCGTGGAGGTTGCGGGTGACCCCGTCCGCATCCAGGCGCAGCCCGGTGCCATCGGCCACCAGCAGGAGATCCCAGCGTCCCTGCGCCGTGCCCGACGCGACGGACTCCAGCAGAACGGGGTAGCGCTGCGGATCCTGGCGATGCAGGGCCAGCAGGTCGGTGTCTGAGGGAAGCGCGCGGGTTTCGATCATGTCGTTCCTGGCCCCTCTCCCGCCGGGAGAGGGGTTGGGGAGAGGGTGCGGAGAAGATGCAATGATTCAGGGGTCGATGATTCCGCCGCACCCTCATCCGGCGCTGCGCGCCACCTTCTCCCGGAGGGAGAAGGACGGAACAGGATCAGATCCGCTTGAACACCAGCGTGCCGTTGGTGCCGCCGAAGCCGAAGCCATTCGACACCGCCACATCGATCTTCTTCTCGCGCGCCGTATGCGGCACGTAGTCCAGGTCGCAGCCTTCACCCGGTTCGTCCAGGTTGATGGTCGGCGGGATGATGCCGTGGTGGATGGCCAGCACGGAGAAGATCGCTTCCGCGCCGCCCGCCGCCCCCAGCAGGTGGCCGGTCATCGATTTGGTGGAACTGACCATGATCTTGTAGGCGTGGTCGCCCAGCGCGCGCTTCATCGCCAGCGTTTCGGCCAGATCGCCCAGCGGCGTGGAGGTGCCGTGCGCGTTGAGGTACTCGACCTGGTCGGCATTCAGACCCGCATCTTTCAACGCGGACAGCATGCAGCGCGAGGGACCCTCGCCGTTCTCGCTGGGCGCGGTCATGTGGTACGCGTCCTGCGAGGCGCCGAAACCGGCCAGCTCGCAATAGATGCGTGCCCCACGCGCCTTGGCGTGCTCGTATTCCTCCAGCACCAGGATGCCGGCACCGTCGCCCAGCACGAAGCCGTCGCGGTCCTTGTCCCACGGACGCGACGCGCGTGCCGGATCGTCGTTGCGGGTGGACATGGCCTTCATCGCGCAGAAGCCGCCCACCGACGTCGGCGACGAGCCGCGCTCGGCGCCGCCAGCGACCATCACGTCGGCGTCGCCGTACTGGATGCTGCGCATGGCAATGCCGATCGAATGGTTGGAGGTGGCGCAGGCGGACACCGCCGAATAGCCGGGGCCTTTCAGCCCCTTCATGATGCTCAGGTGGCCCGGCAGCATGTTGATGATGGTGCTGGGGATGTAGAACGGGGAAATCTTGCGCGGGCCGCCTTCGTGCAGCTTCACCGCGGTTTCCTCGATGCCGAGGATGCCGCCGATGCCCGCGCCGATGATGGCGCCGATGCGCTCGGCGTTGGCTTCGGTCACTTCCAGTCCGGCGTCGTCCATCGCCATCAGCGATGCGGCCAGTCCGTAGTGGATGAACGAGTCCATCTTCTTCACGTCCTTCGGCGGCACGAAGGTAGTGGGATCGAAACCGCGGATCTCGCCCGCGATCTTGGTGCTGTAGCCCTCGGTATCGAAGGTGGTGATCGGGCCCAGGCCCGACCGTCCGTTGACGATGCCGTCCCAGCTGCTGGCCATGTCATTGCCCAGGGGGGACACCAGGCCCATGCCGGTGATGACGACGCGACGACGCTGGCTCATATCGGATTCCTCGTGGATCTTGCGGCCGCGCCCGGCAGTACGCGGGCGCATGGGGGCCGGATACGCGCGGGGCCGCATGCGCGGCCCCGACACGGTTTGCTGCAGGTGCGGGACTTACGCCTTGACGTGCGCCTTGACGTAATCGATCGCCTGCTGCACCGAAGTGATCTTCTCGGCTTCCTCGTCCGGAATTTCGCATTCGAACTCTTCTTCCAGCGCCATCACCAGTTCAACGGTGTCCAGCGAGTCGGCGCCCAGGTCATCGACGAACGATGCGCTGGTGGTGACTTCCTCTTCCTTCACGCCGAGTTGTTCGACGACGATTTTCTTGACGCGTTCTTCGATGCTGCTCATGGATTCGCTCCAGACGGAGATGGGTGACTTGTTGGATTCTGCCGACGCGGGGCGAAGGCAAACCGGGGATAGTGTAGTGGAAACCGGCGACGGCGGGCAGGTATCGCCAATCGCCACCGAATCAACCACTTACAGCTAATTCTTTAGGGCATGTACATGCCACCGTTGACGTGCAGGGTCTCGCCGGTGATGTAGCCGGCCGCCGGCCCTGCGAGGAAGGCGACCGCATTCGCGATGTCGGCCGGCTCGCCCAGGCGGCCCAGCGCGATCTGTTCGCCGAGCGCCTTCTTCGTTTCTTCGGGCAGGTCCTTGGTCATGTCCGTGGTGATGAAGCCGGGAGCGACCACGTTGACGGTCACGCCGCGGCTGCCGATCTCCTTCGCCAGCGACTTGGAGAACGCGATGATGCCGGCCTTGGCGGCGGCGTAGTTCGCCTGCCCTGCGTTGCCGGTCACGCCGATCACCGAGGCGATGTTGATGATGCGGCCCTTGCGTGCCTTCATCATGCCTCGCATCACCGCCTTGGACGTGCGGTAGACGCTGGTGAGGTTGGTATCGAGGATGGCCTGCCAGTCTTCGTCCTTCATGCGCATCAGAAGGTTGTCACGGGTGATGCCGGCGTTGTTGACCAGGATCGAAATGCCGCCGAATTCCTTGGCGATGGCATCGATCAGCGCATCGACCGCCGCGCCATCGGTGACGTTGAGTTCGCGGCCGTGGCCACCGGACGCGGCCATCCGTTCACCGATGGCCTGCGCCCCGGAGGCGGTGGTCGCGGTGCCGATGACGGTGGCGCCCTGGGCCGCCAGTGCGTCTGCGATCGCGGCGCCAATGCCGCGACTCGCGCCGGTGACCAGTGCGATTTCACCCTGCAGGGGCTTGCTCATGATGATGTCCTCGGAACGGCTCCGCGCAAGCGCGGAAGGTCAGGATAAGGGAAGGGAGCCGCGCGGGCGTCAGGCCTGCCAGTCGGCGAGCGCGCCCTGGAAGTCGCCCACGCCGCCAATGGCGCGCGCGTCCAGGCCCTTGTCGATGCGCTTCACCAACCCGGCCAGCACCTTGCCGGGGCCGCATTCGGCGATACGCGTGGCACCGTTGGATGCCAGCACCTGCACGCATTCGGTCCAGCGTACCGGCAGGTACAACTGGCGCACGAGTGCATCGCGGATGGCATCGACATCGCCCTGCACCTTCGCATCGACGTTCTGCACGACGGGCAGCGATGGCGCGCGCCAGTTGAGGCCCGCCATCACCTCTGCGAGGCGATTGGCCGCTTCGCGCATCAGTGGCGTATGCGACGGCACGCTGACCGCCAGCTTCACCACCTTGCGGATGCCGCGCTCGGTAAGCAACGCGATCGCGCGATCGACCGCTTCGGCGTCGCCACCGATCACGATCTGGCCCGGCGAATTGAAGTTGGCGGGTACGACGACCTTGCTGTCGGAGGCCTGCGTGCAGACCTCCGCCACCATTGCATCCTCTGCGCCGAGCACGGCAGCCATCGCACCGACACCCGCCGGCGCGGCATCCTGCATCAGCTGGCCACGCAGGCGCACGAGGTGCGCGCCATCCTTCAGCGACAACGCTCCAGACGCCACCAGCGCGGTGTACTCACCGAGGCTGTGGCCGGCGAGCTGCGACGGCTGCAGACCGTCCTGCTGCTGCCATGCGCGCCACACGGCGACGCCGGCTGCGAGCAGCGCCGGTTGCGTGTATTCGGTCCGGTTGAGCATTTCCTCGGGGCCGCCCTGCGACAGTGCCCACAGGTCGACACCGGCACCCTCGGACGCTTCGGCGAACGTCTCGCGCACGATCGGATGCAGTTCGGAAAGCTCGGCCAGCATGCCGACCGACTGCGAGCCCTGGCCCGGGAAGACGAAAGCGAGTTGCGTGGAAGTCACTCGGACACCCTGCGTGAAATCAGGCGGCGATGATACGGGCGAACCCGCTCGATTGTCTGTACCGGTGCGTATGCGCATGCGACGCCGTGTCGCACGCAGCAACGCCATGTGCAACGGAAAACGGAGCGACGGAAACGAAGAAGGCGATGCCTCCCGGCATCGCCTTCGATCATCCCAGAGGTGCGGACCTCAATAGCGCAGCAGCACCGAGCCCCAGGTGAAGCCACCGCCGAACGCCTCCAGCAGCAGCAACTGGCCTCGTTCGACGCGGCCCGACCGGACGGCCGCATCCAACGCAAGCGGCACGGACCCGGACGATGTGTTGCCATGCTTGTCGACGGTCACGATGACCTGGTCCATCGACATGTCCAGCCGCTTGGCGGTGGCTTCGATGATGCGCAGGTTGGCCTGGTGCGGGATCAGCCAGTCCAGGTCGTGCTTGTCCAGGCCGTTGGCCTCGAGCGTCTCATCGACCACGCTGTCGAGCGCCTTCACCGCGTACTTGAAGACGTCGTTGCCTTTCATGTGGATGCGGATGCCGTTGTTCGGCTCGTCCGGCTTGAAGCCGGCCGACACGCCGACCGGGTTCCACAGCAGTTCCTTCTTGCTGCCATCGGCATGCAGGTGGGTGCTGAGGATGCCGGTATCGCCGTCGGCCTTCAGCACCGCCGCGCCGGCACCGTCGCCAAACAGCACGCAAGTGGTGCGCTCGGTCCAGTCGACGATGCGGCTGAGCGTCTCGGTGCCGATGACCAGGGCCGTCTTCGCATCGCCGCAGCGGATGAACTTGTCGGCCACGCTGAGGGCGTAGATGAAGCCCGAGCAGGCCGCATTGACGTCCAGCGCCGCGCAGCCCGCGATACCCAGCCGCGCCTGGATCAGGCAGGCGGTCGAGGGAAAGATGAGGTCGGGCGTGGTGGTGCCCACCACGATCAGGTCGATCTCGGAGGCATCGACGCCGGCCGCTTCAAGGGCGCGGAGCGCCGCCTGGTAGCCGAGGTCGCCAGCGGTTTCGCCTTCGGCAGCGATGTGCCGCTCGCGGATGCCGGTGCGGGACTGGATCCATTCGTCGCTGGTATCGACCAGCTTCGACAGGTCTTCGTTGGTCAGCACCTTTTCGGGCAGATAGCTGCCCGTACCGGCGATGCGCGCGTAAATGCGCCCCTTGTTACCCGGCTCGCTCATGCACGCTCCCATTGCCGGCCCGACGAAGGGCCCTGGTTGTCATTGATCATGCGGGAAGCGCGCCCTGCGGGAGGGCGCGCCGCACGGATCAATCTTCTTCGACGGCCGTCGTCTTGGTGGCGATGACCTTCTTGCCACGGTAGTAACCGTCGGCGGTCACGTGGTGGCGCAGGTGGATCTCGCCCGTGGTCGGGTCGGTCGACAGCTGCTTGGCGGTCAGCGCGTCGTGCGAACGACGCTGGCCACGACGGGACGGGGTGACGCGGGATTTCTGCACAGCCATGGGATTGCTCCAGCTCTTGTATCTGTTGGTGAACCTTGCGGTTCGTGTTGCCAGACCGCGGTAGCGGCTAGTTCTTCTTCAGCGAGGCCAGTGCCGCGAACGGACTGGTCTTCGCCACCTCTTCTTCGTCAGCGGCCCACTCACGCTCGACCGCCTCGGACATCGGATCCACCGGCACCACCGGCACGGCCAGGACCAGTTCGTCCTCCACCATGTCGGCGGGGCGAAGCATGCCGTCCTCCGGCACCAGCAGGGCCTCGTAACCCGGCGGCAGCGCGGATTCCTCATCCTCGCTGCGCACCAGCCCCAGCCGCTGCTCGACCGTCACCGGCAGCACGAACCGCTTCAGGCTGCGCTGGCATACCAGCGGCAGTTCCGCTTCGATCCGCAACCCGATGAAAGGCACCTGCAATGCGTCGCGATCGAACTCGATCACGTAACGCACTTCGCCCTCGGTATCGACCAGAAGGCCCTGCAATCGGGTCATGGAGGACAGCGGCAGGCGGCCTTCAAAGCTGCGCCGGGCCGCGACCATGCGCCAAGCATCCAACATCTCGGGCGTATTCGCGGACATAAGCCGCTGAATGTTAAGGATGAAGGACCGAACTGTCAAACCACCCCGTCCGACGAGGATGGCTTGCCGGGCGCCCCGCCGCCCGTCAGACTCCCCCGCCCGCCCCTGCCGGTCACCCGACACCATGCCGCTGATGCTTGCCTCGACTTCCCGCTATCGCCGCGAACTGCTGGAGCGGCTGCGCGTGCCGTTCCACATCGCGCGCCCGGAAGTGGACGAAGTGCTGCTGGATGGCGAGTCCGTGCCCGCCATGGCCAGCCGGCTGGCCCGGATCAAGGCGGGCGCCATCGCCCACCAGCATCCGGGCAGTTGGGTCATCGGCGCGGACCAGGCTGCCGAGCTCGACGGACAGCCCTTGGGGAAGCCCGGCCAGCGCGAGGCCGCCATCGCCCAGCTGAGCGCCATGTCGGGCCGGGAGGTCCGCTTCCACACGGCCGTATGCCTGGTACGTGATGAACAGGTCCTGCAGGCACAGGACGTCACCACCGTGCGCTTCCGCCGCCTGGATTCCGCCGAGATCGAGCGGTACGTGGACGCGGAGCAGCCCTTCGATTGCGCTGGAAGCTTCAAATCCGAAGGGTTCGGCATCGCCTTGTTCGATGCCATCGAATCGTCGGACCCCACGGCCCTGGTCGGCCTGCCCCTGATCACGGTGGCGCGGATGTTGCGCGAGGCCGGCTTCGAGCTTCCCTGAAGCGCGTCACCGCACCACGACGGGCTGCTCCGCCCAAGTCTCCACGCTGCCGTCTCCGCCGGTCACCCGCAACCCCAGCCAGTGCCGACCCGCCGGCAACGCGCCGACGTCGACCTCGACATTGAACTGCACGCGCGGCATGCGCGGATCGCGCGAGGCGCCCTTCAGGAAAACGATCAGCCAGTCATTGGCGCTGGCGTCCGTGGCTTCGGCAACGACCCGGCCGTCCATCAGTACTTCCACCTTCGTCACGCCCACAACGTCCTTCACCGCCCAGCCTCCCACGCTGAAGCGCCGGCCGACGGTGGCACCCGCTTCCGGCACGTCGATGTTGGCGACCACCGGCGTGATGCATGCACCGCCCGCCGTTTGCGCGGGCAGCGCGAACAGCAGGAAACGGCGCGCGCCGTGATCGATGTTCACCGCTTTCGCCGGCGGCAACGGCCCCACCATGGCGCACAGGCGCTGGTAGTGCGCGAGCAATGCGCTGAACTTCACGTCGGTGGCGGCGACCACCAGCAAGGTGGGTGCACTGCGTTTGCCATCGTGCTCCAGGCCCCACAACTGGAGCTGGGGCGCCCGCCCGTGCTTGCGGTTCAATGGATGATCCAGTGTCGGGATATCCGCGTCACCCAGCGCGAAGCCGAGTTCGGCGCCGGTCTTGAAGCTGTCCGCGAGCAGCACGGCCCCCTCGGGCAGACTTGCCTGGGCCTTGCGCACTTCTGCCGCCAGCGTGTCCCAGCCCGCGAAGTTCTCGGGGTAGTACTTGCTGCCGGCCATCTGCGTGCGCAGCCCCGGCAACGACACCACCACGTAGTAACCCAGCATCAGCGCCGCGCCGATCCCCGCGAGCCCCCAGGTCGCTTTACGCCGCGCGGGAGACCACGCACGCAACAGAAGCGGCACCACCACGACAAGGGCGAGATAGCCCGGCAACGGCCAATGGAAACTGACGCGTTCGTTGTCGGCGAAGAAGCCGATGAGGAAAAAGCCGAGTGTGGAGATCGCGCCGAGCAGCGCGAAATAACGCCATGCGGTGCCGGCCTCTTCGCCACCACGCAAGCCGCGCAGCGAAACGACGAGCATGGCCCAGAACAGCAACGGCGTGACCATCGCCGCCTGCACCAGCAGGAAACGTGCGCCATCACCGTGGAAGGCCCAGGGATGGCGATCGAGCAACTGGAAACGGAGGCCGGCATCAGCGTATTCGAGGTTCCACGCGAGCAATGGCGCCCAGGCGAGCAGGCCCACCGCAAGCGCGACCCAGACCCGCGCATCGCGGAGCACTTTCCGGCCCTCGGGCAACCACAGCAGGGCGACCAGACCCACGCCGATCACGCCCACGAAACGGTAATGGCTCAGCGCGCCCAGCATCAGTCCAAGCGCCAGTTCGGTCGCCGACATCGCATCGACTTCACGCAGCAGGCGCGCACCGGCATCGGCGCAGAGCACCGTCGCGACCGCCATCGGCACGTCCGGCAACGCCAGCAGACCGAGCGTGCCCGACAGCGGCATCAGCACGGTCAACAGGGCCGCCTGCCATCCCGCCGCTGCACCGAACCAGTGGGCTGCGCTCCGGGCCACCAGCCATGGCAGCAGCGCCGCCAACAACAGGAAGGGCGCGCGCACCGCCAGCACGTGATGTCCGCCGAACTCGGTTCCGAGGCGCGTCAACCAGGCGGTCAATCCCGGCAGGTCGGAATACGCAGCCGCCAGATGCTGGCCTTCCTGCCAGTAGAACGCTTCGTCCACGAACAACGGCAAGCGCGTGGCGATCGCGATCTTGACGACCGTCACGATTGTCCACACCGCAAGGAACCATTGGCGCGCGCGTTGTTCTTCTTCCATCTCGCTACACTTCCCTGAACCCACGATCGGAAACCGAGAGCGCGATGTCCGCCATTCCCAGCACCCGCCCTATGCTATCCGAAGGCTTGGCCGACGCCCTCAAACTCGCCCAGGCACAGGTCAACTCACTGGTGCTGGGCAAAGCCCATGAAGTCCGCCTCGCCTTCGTGGCGCTGCTCTCCGATGGCCATCTGCTGATCGAGGACCTGCCGGGGCTCGGCAAGACCACGCTGGCGCATGCACTGGCGGCCACGCTGGGCCTGACGTTCCAGCGCGTGCAGTTCACTTCGGACCTGTTGCCGGCCGATGTCCTCGGCGTGTCGGTTTACGATGCCCAAGCGCGTGCCTTCAGCTTCCATCCGGGACCGGTCTTCACCAACGTGCTGCTGGCGGACGAAATCAACCGCGCGCCCCCGCGCACGCAAAGCGCGTTGCTGGAAGCCATGGCCGAACACCAGGTCACCCTGGATGGCGTGACCCACGCGTTGCCGGAGCCTTTCTTCGTGATCGCCACGCAGAATCCCGTGGACCTCTCCGGCACCTATCCGTTACCGGACTCGCAACTGGATCGCTTCCTGCTGAGGCTGGCCCTCGGATATCCGAATGCGGAATCCGAGCGCGCACTGCTGGCCGGCACCGACCGGCGGATGATGATCGCGCAGGCGATGCCGCTCTTGTCGTCCGAAGAAGTAGTGGCGCTGCGGCAAGCCGTTGGCGAAGTGCATGCCAGCGATGCCCTGATCGACTACGTGCAGGCGTTGCTGGCCCGCAGCCGGCAGCACCCCGGCGTGCGGGTCGGCCTGTCGCCGCGCGCAGGCATCGCCCTGCTGCGCGCTGCCCGAGCCTATGCATTGCTGGTGGGCCGCAACCACGTGCTGCCCGAGGACGTGCAGACGTTGTTCCTGGCTGTGGCCTCCCACCGCATCGTCGCGGAAGCCGAAACCGGTCAGGCGGTCGCGCTGACCAAGGCCATCCTGCACGCGGTGCCCGTGGACTGAGCATGGCAAGCACGCCGCGCGCACGCCTCGCCCGCCGCTTCGCCCTGCTGGCGCGACCCCGTCGACCCGAATCCCTGCCCGTGCAGTTGGACCGCCGACGCATCTATGTGCTTCCCACGCGGTTCGGACTTTTCTTTGCGGCGCTGGTGTTCACCATGGCGCTGGGGGCGTTGAACTACAACAACAATCCGGGGTTGCTGCTGGCGCTGCTGCTGGGCGCCACAGCGATGGCCAGCCTGATCTTCGCGCACCTGCAACTGGCAGACCTGCGGATCGATGCGATCGCTGCCGATCCCGTCCCGGCAGGTACCCCACTGCAGCTGCAGGTGGCCCTATCCTCACGCGACGCGCGCGCGCGCCACGGCTTGCGGGTGGATGCCTGCGACCGGCACGTCTTCGCCATGCTGGCGCCGTTGGATGGCGCCGTGGCCGAATTGTCGCTTCCGACCCACCGGCGCGGATGGTACGACCTGGACCGTATCCGCCTGTCCACCACCCAGCCGCTGGGACTCGCGCGGGCCTGGGCCTGGGTATGGCCTTCCTCCCCGTTGCTGGTCTACCCGGCCCCCGAGCCGCAGGGTCCACCGTTGCCCGACATCTCGGGCGCCGGAAGCCGCGCGCGCGTGCATCCCGGTGGCGAGGACGTGCACCAGTTGCGCAACTACCGTGCGGGCGATGCACGGCGTTCCATCGCATGGAAACCGTCGGCTCGGCGCGATCAGCTGCTGGTACGCGAATACGAACAGCCGCTTGGGCAGGAAGTGGAACTCGCATGGACCGCATTGCCATCGCTGCCCCACGAACACCGCATCCAGCGCCTGGCGCACTGGATCGACCTTGCCGAACGCGAAGGTCGTCGTTACCGCTTGGTGCTACCCGGCCAACCACCGCTCGGTCCCGGCGCAGGCACCGCCCATCGACACCTTTGCCTGCGCGCACTGGCGCTGATGCCCCATGCCGTCTCCTGAGCCCGTGGCGCTGGATCCGGCAAGTCGCCGATGGACGCTGGCGACGGCCGGCGTCTGCCTGTTCGCCCTGCTGATCCACCTGCCGCCCACCTTGGCGGCGGGCTTGGGCGCAACGGGCCTCATGCTCACCTTCGCCTCATGGAAGCGTCCGCTGCCCGCGCTTCTGCGTGCGCTGCTGGCCATCGCGATGGTGGTCGCCGTGATGGCCTTCACCGGCATGCAGTTCGGCCGTGACACGGGTTGTGCACTGCTGGCGGCGATGCTGGCCATAAAACCCACCGAAACCCGCAGCCTGCGAGACAACCGCAGCTTGCTGGGTTTCGCACTGTTCGCACCGTTCGCTGCTTTCCTCCTCGACCAGGGACCACTGAGCATGGCCTTGGGGCTGGCCGGCGTTTTGAGCAGCCTGGTCGCGCTGCATCGCCTTGCCGATGCCGAGGTGACTTCGCTCGCTGCCCCGGCGCGCCCGCTGCAGCAACTCCACCAAGTCGGGAAACTCGTGCTGATCGGCGTGCCGCTGGTGATGGCCGCATTCTGGCTTTTCCCGCGCTTTCCCACGCCGCTATGGGGTGTGCCCGAGCGCGCGCTTTCCAAGCCCGGACTGAGCGACGAAATGTCCCCCGGCGGCTGGCTGGACCTGATCGCCGACGACACCCCTGCCCTGCGCGTGCAGTTCTTCGGCGCAACGCCGCCGACCTCCCAGATGTACTGGCGCGGCCCGGTGCTGGCGGACTTCGATGGCCGGACCTGGACCCGTGGCAATCCGCTGGCCGGCTGGCCACCGGCAC
Source organism: uncultured Pseudoxanthomonas sp. (assembly GCA_966210745.1). GTDB lineage: Bacteria > Pseudomonadota > Gammaproteobacteria > Xanthomonadales > Xanthomonadaceae > Pseudoxanthomonas_A. Next base: position 160,311 of record CBIHLJ010000001.1, on the reverse strand, counting down.
CAAGCACGCGCGCACCCACAGTGTGGGATTACCAGATGGACGTGGAGCCGACCGACAACCGCGACCTGGTGATGCTGGACCTTCCCGTCGCCGCGCCGGAAGGCACCAGCCTGACACGCGACTACAGCACGCGTACGCGCCTTCCATTGAATGCACTGAGCCGCTGGCGCGCGCAATCGTCGGCGCCGACCCGCTTCGATGTCCAACTGCCCGACGCGTTGCGCCGGCAGGCGCTGCAGCTGCCCGCCGGCTTCAACCCGAGGACGCGCGCGCTCGGCGCGCAATGGCGACGCGAGGCCGGCGGCAATGACGCCGTCCTGGTCGGGCGTGCACTGAACTGGATCCGCTCCAGCTTCGCCTACACGTTGAACACACCCTTCCCCGGGCGCGACACCGTCGATGAGTTCCTCTTCGACCAGCAGGCAGGATACTGCGAGCACTTCAGTTCGGCTTTCGTCTTCCTGATGCGCTCCGGTGGCGTTCCGGCGCGCGTGGTCACCGGCTACACCGGTGGCACCTACAACCGGTTGGGTGATTACTGGATCGTCCGCAACATGGACGCGCATGCATGGGCCGAGGTCTGGCTGCCGCAGAGGGGCTGGGTTCGCGTGGACCCCACCGCTGCGGTCGCACCGGAGCGCATCTACGACACCCTCGAGGACAGGCTTGGCGATGCCCGTGCCGGCGGCGCCGGATTGATCAGCATGGATGGCCTTGGCCAGGTGAGCGACTGGCTGCGCCGCGGCTGGAACGACATGGTGCTGGGTTTCGATGCCAAGCGGCAGGCGCGCATGCTGCAGCAGTTCGGTGCGCAGCAACTTGGTGCATCCGGACTGGCCGCGCTGTTCGGCGTGTTCGCAGTGATCGCAGTGGGCTGGATGGCCTGGCTGCTGGCCCGGGGCGAGCGCGAGCGCGACCCGCTGCTGCGCGCCTGGCATCGCCTGGGGGCACGCTACGCCCGGCTGGACCTGGGACGGGAACCACACGAGACTGCCGCCGCCTGGACCCGCAGAGTGGCCACCCAGCGCCCCGAAGGCGCCGACTCGCTGGTTTCGCTCAGCCGGCGTTTCGCCGCAGCACGCTACGCTGCGGATGAGGGGGACCACCGCGCACTGATCGAAGACCTGCGCCGGCACCGCCCATAACCCGCTGGAGACTGGCCATGAACCTTCGCTTTGCCGTTGTCGTCGCAGCCGCCGCGCTGCTCTCCGCCTGCGCTACGGCACCCGCGCCGTTGCAGGGCACCTTCACCCCGGTCAACCCGCGGGATTCCGTCGGTACGCCGCAGGTAGGCGCGCCGGTGCGCTGGGGCGGTCGCATCATCAGTACCACCCCGGCCCAGAACGGCACCTGCTTCCAGCTTGTATCGCGCCCGCTCGCCGCCACCGGCAGGCCGCTGTCGTCGGCACCGGATGCGACCGATGGCCGCTTCATCGCGTGCCGCGCGGGCTTCTACGACCCGGCCGTGTTCTCCGAGGGCCGCGAGGTGACGTTCGTTGGCAAGATCGAGGGCTACGAAAGCACGCGCATCGGCGACTACGACTACCAGCTTCCCCGTGTCGCGGCGGACGTGGTGTATCTGTGGCCGGAAGTGCGCGAAGTGGAGGTCCGCCCCTACCCGTACTACGACCCCTTCTGGGGACCGCGCTGGGGCCGTTGGGGCTGGTGGTAACACCTCGCCAGCAGACGAAAAAAGCCGCTCGAACGAGCGGCTTTTTCTTGCGTGCACCACCCGCCGGTCTTTCAGACCTGCGTACCGAAACGACCCAGCGGCGCACCGGCAAGCAGATGCAGGTGGATGTGGAACACCGTCTGCCCTGCATCCTCGCGACAGTTCATGACTACCCGGTAGCCATTCGCGGCAAAGCCTTCCCGACGCGCGTACTCCGCCGCGGCCAGCGCCAGCTTGCCTATCAGGTGCGCCTGGTGCGGCTGCACGTCATCCAGTGTGGGGATGGCGTCGTTCTTCGGGATGAAGAGCACGTGCACGGGCGCCTGCGGCGCGATGTCCTTGAAGCCCAGCACCTCGTCGTCCTCGTAGACGATGGTGGCGGGAATCTCGCGGCGGATGATCCTGGCGAAGATGGTGTCGGTCATGGTGTTTGCGCGTCCCCGTGTGAGTGCGGTCAGGTCATTTCACTGCGGCCGCCGAACGCATGCGCCAGCGTGCCGCGGTCGACGTATTCCAGTTCGCCGCCCAGCGGTACGCCATGGGCAAGCCTGCTCGGACGCACGCCCTGCTGCCGCGCCAGCTGCGCCAGGTAATGGGCCGTGGCTTCACCTTCGACGGTGGGATTGGTGGCGATGATCAGCTCGGTGACCTCGCCCTGCGCCAACCGCGACGACAGTGCGTCCAGCCCCAGCTCGCGCGGTCCGATGCCGTCCAATGGCGACAACCGGCCGTGCAGGACGAAGTAGACACCGCGGTATCCCGTCGCCTGTTCGATCGCCAGACGATCCGAAGGCGACTCCACCACACACAACTGGTGACGGTCGCGACTGCCACTCGCGCAGAGCGTGCAGATCTCGCCCTCGGTGAAATCGCGGCACTGCGCGCAATGACCGATATGGTCCAGCGCCTCGGCAAGCACGCCGGCCAGACGCTTGCCCCCGTCCCGCTCGCGGTCGAGCAGGTGGTAGGCCATGCGCTGCGCCGTCTTCTGCCCGACTCCTGGCAGGACGCGCAGCGACTCGATGAGCTGTTCGAGCAGCGGACTGGACATGATCGTCATCGGGACCGGCGATGGCGGGTTCCCCGCACAGGCCGACCACGGGCGAACATCAGAACGGCAGCTTCATGCCCGGCGGCAGCGGCATGCCGGACGTCGCTGCGCCCATGCGCGTCTTGGATTCGGCATCGACCTTGTTGGACGCATCATTGAACGCAGCCGCGATCAGGTCTTCCAGCATCTCCGCATCGGACAGCAACGAGGGATCGATGCGTACTTTCCGGCATTCCTTGGCGCCGGTCAGGGTCACGCTGACCATGCCGCCGCCGGCATTGCCGGTCACTTCGAGCTTGGCGAGTTCTTCCTGGGCGCGCTGCAGGTTCTCCTGCATCTTCTGCGCCTGCTGCATCAGTTGGGCGATGTTTCCACGCATGTCGTGATCACTCTTCGTAAGGTCGGATGGAGTCCGGGACGAGCCTGGCGCCATGCTGCTGCATCAGCTGCCGTACGTCCGGATGATTCATGAAGGTTTCTTCGGCCTCGCTCTGGCGTTCGTCGCGTTGCCGATGGCTGCGCTCCTTCAGCGTTTCGGCATCGTTCGCCGTTGCGGCGAATGCGAGACGGGGAGCCACGCCGTAACGACTGGCGATGGCGTCGGCCAGCTCGCCGAGCGTGCGCTCGGAGCGCAGGTAGTCGAAGCCGCTGTCCAGCGCCAGCGTCAGCGTGCCATTCGCGTAGCCCGCGAACGCGACATTGTCGACCAGTTGCTTGCCGACGCCCTTCAGTCCGCAGCTGCCGGCGAAGTGCAGCCACGTCTCGGCGTCGGTGATGCCGATGTCCGCCGGCATGGACGGGGCGGCCACCGTGGCGGGTGACGGTTTCGTCTGCGCAGGAAGCCAGGGCGGCGCATCCTCGGCGACAGGTGTCGCCACGCGCGGCGGAGTCGGAGCTTCTTCGCGCGCCATCTGTTGCGGCTGCGCCAGGGATTCGGGTGCAGGTGTCGTGCGAGCAGGGCTGGCAGTGGGTGCGGGGGCCGTGGTCTGGCCAGGCGCGGCCGTTGCCGCAGCGCGAGCATCGCCGCGCATTTCACCTGCTTGCGCTGGACGGAACGCCAGCATGCGCAGCACGCTCATCTCGAAGCCGGCGCGCCCGCTGGGCGCTAGATGCAGGTCGCGACGACCATTGATCGCCATCTGGTACCAGAGCTGGACCACTTCGGGCCGCAGCTGTCCGGCGAAGGCTTCGATATCGACCCCCTCCGCTTCCACACCGGCCGACGGCACCAGCTGTCGCACCTGGATGCGATGCAGTGCTTCGGCCACCGCATCCAGCACGCCAGCCCAGTCGGGCGAGAAGTCCGCCAGCCGCGCGACCACCTGCAGCAATGCCTCGCCGTCGCCCTGCGCCAGCGCCGCCAGCATGGCGCTGACCTGGGTCCGGTCAACCGTGCCCAGCATGGTGCGCACACCATCCTCGCGGAGCGCGCCACCGGCATAGGCGATGGCCTGGTCGAGCAATGAAAGACCGTCGCGCAGCGACCCATCGGCGGCAAGCGCGAGCTGGGCGATGGCACCCGCGTCGGCCTCGATGCCTTCGGCGCCGAGGATCTTCGTCATCTGGCCGCGGATCTGCTCTTCGTCGAGCCGCTTGAGGTTGAATTGCAGGCAGCGCGACAGCACGGTAACCGGCAGCTTCTGCGGGTCGGTCGTGGCGAGCAGGAACTTCACGTGTTCCGGCGGCTCTTCCAGCGTCTTCAGCAACGCGTTGAACGCGGCCTTCGACAGCATGTGCACTTCGTCGATCAGGTAGACCTTGAACTTGCCGCGCGACGGCATGTACTGCGCGTTCTCGATCACCTCGCGCACGTCGTCCACGCCGGTGTTCGACGCGGCGTCGATCTCCAGCAGGTCGATGTAGCGGCCGGCATCGATGTCGAGGCACGCCGCGCACTCGCCGCAGGGGTCGGCACTGGTGCCCTTCTCGCAGTTGAGCGACTTGGCGAAGATGCGCGCGATGGTGGTCTTGCCGACCCCGCGCGTGCCGGTGAACAGGAAGGCGTGGTGCACACGGCCGCTGTCCAGCGCATTGGTGAGCGCCCGGACCACGTGTTCCTGGCCCACCAGTTCGGCGAAACGCTTGGGGCGCCACTTGCGGGCGAGGACTAGATAGGACATGCCGACATTGTGCCACGCCCCCGCCCGCCGTCTCTCCGCTCGCGGATGCTGCAAGGCTTCGCTTGTGGCCGGCCTCGGCGAAGGCTAGAATTCACGGCCCTGAAAGCGGCTCATGGCTGTGTTCAGGTCCCGGAGAGGTGTCCGAGTGGTTGAAGGAGCACGCCTGGAAAGTGTGTAAGCGTCTAAACCGCGCTTCGGGGGTTCGAATCCCCCTCTCTCCGCCAGATTCATCCATCCCGAGCTATCGGGATGAACGACGCAGCCGCGCCCGAGCGCGGTTTCGTTTTCTATGGTGGCCCCGTCGGCCCCTCGCGACGCTAGGTTGAAAACTCCGCCAGGGCCGGAAGGCAGCAACGGTATCGACTGACGCGGGCGCCGAGGCCAGCCGGCGGGGTCACCGCCTTTTCGGGCATGCGATACCGGGGAATCGCTCCCTAATCCGCGACGATGCCCAGCGCATCCGGTTCGCGGCCGGTGACCCAATAGTCGACCACCTGCCAGCGCTGCGTGTCGATCACCGCGATCCTGTCGCCGCCACTGATCGCGACATAGGCACGCGGACGGTCCGCCGCGACGGCAATCCCGATCGGCAACGCCGCACTGCCCAGCATCGTGGGCTGATAGGTCATGTCCTCGCGCGACAACGACAGGGAGGCCACCGGCACCCTGGTGCGCGTGTTGAATACGGCCAGTGTCGCCGCCCGTGCGTTGGTGACGAACGCCAGTGCGCCATCGGGCGAGAACACGACCCGAATGGGGAAACCCTTGCTGCTCATGCGCCGCTTGACGACCAGCGTCCGGGGGTCGTGCACGGTGATGGTGCCGTCCTCGCGGTTGGTCACCCAGACTTCGGCGCCATCGGGGCGGACCGCGACACCCTCCGCGCCTTTCCCGGCAGGCCGCTCCACGGTCTTCACACCCGTCTGCAGATCGATGCGGCTCAGTGTGCCGGCCTGGATCTTGGTGAGATAGGCCACATGCCCGTCCGGCGACACCGCCACCATGTGTCCGGTGCCACCTCCCACCTCGACCTCGCGCTCGATCTCGCCGCTCGCCACGTCGACCACGAGCAGGCTGGCGGATCCTTCGGTGGTGACCAGTACCCGACGGCCGTCCGGCAGGAAACGGAGCCCGTGCGGGGCGCTGTGCTGTCCAAGATCGATGGAGCGCGTTGGCTTGCCGTCCCGCAGGTCCAGCACCGAAAGCGAGTTGCCGGATTCCGCTGCACCGTAATTCGTCACCACGGCGAGACCGCCATCCGGCGCCACTGCGATTTCGTGCGGCGCCGCGCCGGTGCGGAACTCGCCGATCCTGCGCCCGTCGCGCAACGACAGGCGCCAGACGGTATCCGCGGACTTGTTGCCGACAAGAAGTTCCGCCGCGTGGCCGACCTGCGCAGCGAGACAGGTGACCGCGGCCAGGCCCGCAGAAAGAAGAACAGTGTGCAGCGTACTCAAGGCCCATCCCCCATCGGATGCAGCCAGTCCGCATCGCCCTCGCGGTAATGCTCCCGCTTCCAGATGGGCACGCGCTGTTTCACTTCATCGATGATGTAGCGGCAGGCGTCGAACGCCGCACCGCGATGCGCGGCGCTCACACCCACCCATACGGCCAGGTCCCCGATGGCCAGCGTGCCCACGCGATGCACGCAGCTCGCCGCCACCACATCGAACCGCGTCATCGCTTCGGCCAGGATGCGCCCACCCTCGATCTCCGCCAAGGCTGCATAGGCTTCATAGTCGAGGCCATCCACCGCTCGCCCGGCATGATGATCGCGCACCCATCCCTCGAAGCTGGCATATCCGCCGGCGCGCGCATCGAGGAGGGATCCGCGCAGTGTGGGCACGTCAAGTGGAACCTCGGAGAGTCGGAAACTGTGCATCCTCAGCCTCCACTCACCGGGGGAATGAAGGCGATCTCACTGCCCTCCGTGGGCGCATCACGCCAGTGGACGAACTCGCCATTCATCGCCACCCGCAGATGTTCGCGCGGCCAGGCGATGCCATGCCGTGCCTGCACTTCGGCATAGAGCCCGGCGAGATCGTGGGCGCTGGTATCGACCGTCTCGCTGGCAGCGCCTGCGCGCTCGCGCAGGCTGGCGAAATAGAGCAATGTCACGGTGACCATCAGATCCTTCCCACGTCGTGCTTGCCGCCCCGCTTGCCCACCAGCTTCGCGGGACCCAGCACGATGGCATGCGACAACGCCTTGCACATGTCATAGACCGTCAGCGCGGCAATCGTGGCGCCGGTGAGTGCCTCCATCTCCACGCCGGTCCGGTGGACGGTGCGCACGTGGCAATCGATGCGCAGCGTGGACTCGCCGTCCCAGTCCACGGTCAACCGGCAACCGTCGATCGGCAGCGGATGGCAGAACGGGATCAGCTCGTGGGTGCGCTTCACGGCCATCGTGCCGGCGATGATGGCGGTGTCGACAATGCCGCCCTTCGCGCTGCGCAAGCGATTCTGCCTGAGCTGGCGTGCGACCTCCGCCGGGAAGCGTACGCGGCAGGTGGCTCGCGCTTCGCGCGCGGTGGCTTCCTTGCCGGATACATCCACCATCGCGGGTCTGCCGTCGGCGTCCAGATGGGTCAGGGCTTTGCGGGGCATGCGGATCCTGGGGATTCAACCGCCGATAAGATACATCTCGACGCGCCGCCGGTCCCGCACTTCCGGGCTGCCGCGAAGTTCGCTGTAGCGGTCGCCGCGCGCGTTCCACAGGCTGGCGACGTGCGCAGCCAACGCCTCCTCGCCCTGCCCCACCACCGCGCGCAGGTCGGCGCCTTCCGAGGCGAACAGGCAGGTGAAGAGCCGGCCATCGGCCGACACGCGTGCCCGGTGGCAGTCGCCGCAGAACGGGGTACTGACGGAGCTGACGAAGCCGACTTCACCGCCCCCGTCGTCGAAGGCATAGCGTTCGGCCACTTCGCCGCGATAGTCCGCCTGCAGCGCATGCAGCGGCCAGCGCGCGCCGATCCGATCGCGCAGCACGGAGGACGGAACCATCCGGTCGCGACGCCAATCGTTGCTGTCGCCGACATCCATGAATTCGATGAAACGCACCACGTGTCCCGTGCCGCGGAAGCGTTCGACCAGCGGCAGCACCTGCGCTTCGTTGACGCCACGCTGGACGACGGCGTTGATCTTGAGGTGGGTGAACCCGGCCGCCGTGGCCGCCTCGATACCGGCCAGCACATCGCCTACCTGCCCGCGTCGCCCCGACATATCGGCAAACACTTCGGGGTCCAATGCATCCAGACTGACCGTGATCCGCTGCAGGCCCGCATCGTGCAGCGCACGCGCCTGTGTCGCCAGCAACATACCGTTGGTGGTCAGCGCGATGTCTTCAAGTCCGGCGATGCCCGCCAGGCGCCGTACCAGCTCGGGCAACCGCTTGCGCAGCAGCGGCTCGCCGCCGGTCAACCGAAGCTTGCGCACGCCGAGCCGTGCGAAGGCGCGGACCAGCGTTTCGATTTCGTCGAAGGAAAGCCGCTGCGAGGCGTCGGTACCGTAGTCTTCGGGCACGCGGTCGGCCGGCATGCAGTAGCCGCACCGGAAATTGCAGGCATCGATGACCGACAGGCGCAGGTCGTGTAACGGCCGTCCCAGCAGATCACGTGGCAGTGCAGAGATATTCACGGCAGCATCGTCGGGAGGGGCTGCGCCAACGGGATCACCTCATCGGGCATCGCCACGCGATGACCACGGGCGCGCAGTGCCACACCTTCTTCAGCACTCGCGTAGTGGTACAGCACGCAGCGGGCCAGCAAGGACGCCGGGTATTCGCGTTCCAGATCGTCGATACCACTGTGCGAAGGATTGCCGTGCAACGCGCAGTCGTGGGCAATCAGTTCACCGGCATCGGCGTGGCGTGCCAGCATCTCCGGGATCGGGCGCGTGTCGCCGGTCCAGACCACGCTGCCGCGCAGACGCAGCCCGAATGCCGTATCAGGCCAGTGATGGCGCACGGGAAACACCTCCAGCCGCTGGCCGTCATGCCAGAACGCGTCGCCCACCGGCACCAAGTGGAACGCATCCCAGAAGTTCGCACCGCCCTCGGCCAATACATTCGGGTAACTGGCGATGCGCTGATGCAGCAGCGGCACCAACGGTGCCGGGACATAGAGGCGAACCTTGCCCCGCCGCGCGGTGTCGAAATAGCTGGCCACGAACAGGCGTTCGAAACCGGCGACATGGTCCAGGTGCAGGTGGGTGACGAAGACCGCATCGGGCATCGCGCCATAGCGGGCCTGATACGCCGTCAGCCCTTCGCCGCCGCAGTCGATCACCAGCCAGGGCTGCCCACCGCGTTCGAGCGAGGCCATGGCCGAACCGAGTTCGACGGCGCTGGCGTTGCCGACGCCCAGGAAGCGTAGCGCCCAGTCCATGTCAGTAGCCTCGCGACCAGGCAAGGTCGTAGGCGCGGCGCACGTGCGCGAACTCGTGATCCACTTCGTCCGCACTGCGTTCGCCGCGCAGCTTGAGCAGGGAGCGCTTGAGCCGCGCCAGGTTCTGCTCGCGCCAAGCCGTGGCCGGAATGCGCAACCGGCCGCGGTCGAAATCGATCAGCCAGCCATGCCCGCTTCCGTCGAAGAGGATGTTCTGTGCGTTGAGGTCGGCGTGGTCCAGGCCCGCGCGATGGAAGCGCGCCACCAGCTTGCCGGTGCTTTCCCATGGCGCATGGCCATCGGTCTGGCCCGCGATGTCGGCCAGCGTGCGCACCTCCATCACTCGCTCCAGGAGGATGGCGGCGCGATAGAACATGCCGTCGCGCACGTAGCTCGCGGCCACCGGGCGTGGCACCGGCAGTCCGCGCGCCAGCAGCGCGCGCGTCAGCCGGAATTCGGCGAAACTGCGTGTGCGGTCCGGGCCGTGCCAGAGGTAGCGGTCCCGGCTGAAGCGCGCGGCCAAGCCCCCGCGCCGGTAGTGGCGCAACACGCACTGGCTGGAGGGTGCATCGATGAACCAGGCCCCGCCCCGCCCACCACTGTCGACCGGACGGGCGCGGTCTCCCCACTTCTCCGGAGCGAACCAGTCGGGATCCGCTTGCCGCAGGTGTTTGCGGTCGAACAGAATCGCGCCGTATCCGCTGCCTTCGCGGAACGGCGTCAGGGATTCCGAGGCGTCAAATCCGACCATCCAGCGAGTCTAACAACACTTGTCCACGATTCCCCAATCACTCTGCCTGCTTCGCCTGTCCGCACTCGGCGACGTGACCCATGTCGTGCCGCTGGTGCGCACCCTGCAGCGGGAATGGCCCCGGGTGCACCTGCATTGGGTGATCGACAAGGGCGGATTCAAGCTGCTCGAAGGATTGGAAGGCGTGACCTTCCACACCTACGACAAGAAGACCGGACTGGCCGGCATGCGGGCCTTGCGCCGCGCGTTGCCTGCCGGAGGATTCGACGCATTGCTGCAGATGCAGGTGGCGCTGCGCGCCAACCTGTTGTCGGCCTTCATTCCTGCCCGACGCCGGATCGGCTACGACCGCAGCCGCTCGAAGGACCTTCATGGCTTCGTCGTCAACGAACGCATCCCTGACCGGCCCGGCATCCACGTGCTCGACGCGATCGGCAGCTTCTGCGAACCCCTCGGCCTGAAACAGACCGATGTGGTGTGGGACCTGCCGGTACCCGCCGACGCGCACACCTGGGCGGCTGCCCAGTGGAGTGCAGACGGGCAGCGCACGCTGGTGATTTCGCCCTGCTCCAGCCACGAACGGCGGAACTGGTACGCCGATCGCTACGCCGCAGTGGCCGACCACGCCGCCGCGCAGGGCTGGCGCATCGTAGTGTGCGGAGGCCGCAGCGACCTGGAACGACGCACTGCCGACGCAATCATCTCGGCCATGCGCTCGCCGGCACTGGACCTGGTAGGCAAGGACACCCTCAAGCAGCTGCCGGCCCTGCTGGCGCGCGCGGACCTGGTGATGACGCCGGATTCCGGTCCCATGCACATCGCCAACGCGATGGGTACGGCCGTGCTGGGATTGCATGCAGCCAGCAACCCGCTTCGCAGCGGCCCCTACTCCAGCATCCGCTATTGCGTGGATCGCTACGATGATGCCGCGCGCCGCTACAAGGGCCGGCCGGCCGCGGCGCTGAAGTGGGGAACCAAGATCGAGCACGATGGCGTGATGGAACTGATCACCGTGGAAGACGCCATCGCCGCCTTCGAACGTCGCCGCAACGATCTTGACGGGTAGCCCGGGGTCCTGTCAGGACGTGCTGCCGCCCCGGTAGTCCTGGTACGACTTCTCTTCCACGTAGCTGGACCCCAGCGCGAGATTGATCGCCTTCTTGATCCGCGCCCGCTCATCGTTCTCGATATAGACGCTGCGGGCCAGGCGAATGAAATCCTCGTCGAATGCCTGCGCCTTCTCCTTCAGGCGTACATCATCCTCGATCACCCACAGGCGCTCGTTGACGGCCTTCAGCTGGGCGCGCAGTTCGGCGATGTTGTGACCGGCGACCGGATGCGCCATCCAGCTGTGTTCCAGCGCGGCCAGTTCATCGCGCACGTGGGCGAGCTTGGCGGGGTCGCTCATGCGCTCGGACTTGATCTGGAGGATGGCGATCTTGTCCAGCAGCTCACCGAAGGAAACGGGGACGAGGATTTCGGACATGACGGCTCCCGGGCAAAGAACGCCATTCTAGGCGCAGCCGCTTGCGCGGGCAGCCGCGGCGTTGGATTCCAAGCCCTGAAACGCAAAAGCCCCCTTGCGGGGGCTTTCTTGAAACTGGCGGAGAGGGAGGGATTCGAACCCTCGATACGCTATTAACGTATGCCTGATTTCGAGTCAGGTACATTCAACCACTCTGCCACCTCTCCGGTGGCCCCGGGCTGCCCCGGGGCCGTGAATGATACGTGGCGGACCGCATCCGGACAAGCCGACGGCCCCGATCCGCATCGACTCGTCACTCCGCCTGCACCTGGATGAACCCTTGTTGCCCTTTGGAAGCACATCAACCTTGCCCGATGTCCTGTCCGACCGGATCATTGCGTATGACCGGATAGGCGAAATCCGTCCGAACAGACAGGGCACCATGATCGAATTCGGCCACATCTCCCACGTCGGGCTCCGGCGCGAGCTCAACGAGGACACCTACTACGGCGACAGCGAGCTCGGGCTCTGGCTGGTGGCCGATGGCATGGGCGGCCATGCCTGCGGTGAGGTGGCCAGCGCGCTTGCGCGGGAGACCATCGTGCGCGAGATCCGCGACGGCACGCCGCTGGCCCAGGCCATCCGGATCGCCGACGAGGAGATCATCCGCACCTCGCGCCGCCGCAACGACACCCTGCCGATGGGCACCACCGTGGTGGCCGCCCGCATCCAGGGCAACCGGTTCGAAGTGGCATGGGTCGGCGACAGCCGCGCCTACCTGTGGCGGGAAGGCCAACTGGCGCAACTGAGCCAAGACCACAGCTACGTGCAGGAACTGATCGCGCAGGGCGCGCTCACCAGCGAGCAGGCCCGTACCCACCCGCACCGCAATGTCGTCACCCAGGCCCTGGGCGTCACCGACCCCAACCATCTCAACGTGGAAACCATGACCGGCGAACTCCGGCCGGGCATGCAGCTCCTGCTGTGCAGCGATGGGCTGACCGAAGAAGTGGATGACCGCAGCATCGCCGCGACGTTGAAGTACGACGACTGCAGCGCCCAGGAATGCGTGGATACCCTGATTGCCGCCGCGCTGGATGGCGGCGGTTCGGACAACGTCACCGCCGTCCTGGTGCGTTGCCACTGACGCATCAAGGGCCGCTCAACCGGCCTCGAATGCGGGTGGGTCCCACAGGCACCGCCCACCCGCCTTCTTCCGCAGGGTCGCCAGGCGCGCTTCGTGCGCGGCCAGTTCGTCCACCGTGGGCGACACGCGCGGACGCGCGCCGGCAACGGCCGAATCGAACTGATGCACGACCATCGTGGAGGTTCCGGGCGCTGCGTCTTCCGCTCCCCCGAATCCGATTTCGCTCTGGCCGGCGGTGAGGTTCAGGTACACGTCGCACAACAGCTGGGCGTCCAGCAGGGCGCCGTGCAGCTGACGGTGGGTGTTGTCCACGCCCAGCCGCTTGCAGAGCGCGTCCAGCGAGTTGCGCTGGCCAGGATAGCGTTGTCGCGCCAGCAGCAGCGAATCTTCGACGGTGACGCGGTCGGCCAGGCGGCCATAGTGCTCACCCAGCCGCGACAACTCGTAATCCAGGAAGCCCACGTCGAAGGCGGCGTTGTGGATCACCAGCTCCGCACCGTCGATGAAGGCCAGGAACTCGTCCGCGATGGCGGCGAAGAGCGGCTTGTCGGAGAGGAACTCCAGGCTGAGCCCGGTGACTTCCGCCGCTCCCTGCTCGAATTCGCGCTGCGGGTTGATGTACTGGTGGTACGTACGCCCGGTGGGTCTGCGTTCCAGCAGTTCGACGCAGCCGATTTCGACCACCCGGTTGCCTTTCCTCCATTCCAGGCCGGTGGTTTCGGTGTCGAGGATGATCTGGCGCATCAGGCGTTGGCTTCCGTAGGGACATTCAGGTGGAACAGGTCGAGCGCATGCTCGACGTGTGGCAGGACGACCATTCTCTCGAATTCGAATCCCAGCTTCTGCAACAGGCCGATGGAGGCCGCATTGTCCGGATTGACGATGGCCTGCAGCCGGGTGATGCCTAGCCGGGTCCTCGCATCGGCGATCACCGCATGCGCAGCCTCGCATGCGTAGCCTCGGCCGCAGTGGTCGGGCAGCAGGGCATAGCCCAGGTCCGGCCCATCGAGACCCTCGCGCCGCACCAGCCCGCAGTTCCCGATCAGCGCACCGGTGTCCTTCAGCTGGACGGCGTACATGCCGAACCCGTGCTCCGCGTAGCTGCGCAACGCGCCATTGCACAGGTAGTCGCGCGCCTGCTCCAGGCTGCGGACGCCGCGGTCTGCGATGTTGCGGATGAAGCCGGCATCATTGAGTAACGCCAGCATCAGGGCCGCATCGGCGTGCGCGTCATCGGACATGGCGTACAGGCGCAATCGGTCTGTCTGGGCGACGACCTGTCCCGGCAGGAGGGGCGTGGTCACGCCACGGCGCCGCTGCGGAAACGTACGGCCGCGTTGCGCGCAAGCACGTCCACGCGTTCGTTGTCGGGATCGCCGTTGTGGCCCTTGACCCACTTCCAGTCGATCTTGTGGCGAGCCGTGGCCGCATGCAGACGCTCCCAGAGGTCGCGGTTCTTCACCGGATCGCCGCCGGCTGTCTTCCACCCGCGCCGCACCCAGCCGGGCATCCATTCGGTGATGCCCTGGCGGACGTATTGCGAATCGATGTGCAGGGTGACCTCGCAGCCTTCCGTCAACACTTCCAGCGCAGCGATGGCGGCCATCAGCTCCATCCGGTTGTTGGTGGTCTGCGCCTCGCCGCCGACCACTTCGCGTTCCTTTTCGCCGTAGCGCAGGAGCGCTGCCCAGCCACCTGGGCCCGGATTGCCCAGGCAGGAACCATCGGTATGGATGCTGACGTGCTTCATGTGTCCTCTTGGTCGAATGTCAGGCTGCGGGCGCGGTGCGCCACGCGCGCGCCAAAGGCGCGGGGGGAATCAGGCCGGCCACGCGCTTCTCGGCTTCCAGCAGGCGGGCGGCGCGCAACGGTGCAGGTCCGTTGCCGGGAGCGTCCGGCATGCCGCGCCAGACCGGGCCGTAGTGCAGGACATGCTGCGACATCGTCAGCCCCGCTGCCGCCAACTGGAGGCGCCACTGGTCCAGCGCACGCGACTTCAACCCGGTGCCGCGCCAGCGCAGGCGATAAGGGCTCCACGGATTGAGGACGAACAGCCACAGGCGCCCCCCGGGTTCAAGCACCCGGGCACATTCCTGCAGCAGCGGTTGCGGATCGCCAGCGTCCAGCGTGTGCTGCAGCACGATCACGCCCACGGCCTCGGTGGGCAGCGGCAAGGGCAGCCCGCAATGGACGGGTCCGGACAGGCGATGCGAGCCCGCCGTCGCCCTCAGGCGCAACCCGCGCGTCGCGGGGACGGTGATGGAGGGGTCTGCGCCCTCCGGCAATACCCAGAGCCAGGGCTGGGGGATGCGACTGGTGAGCGCCTGGTTCACCCGGGCATGCTCCGACGCGAGGATCGGCCCGCCGCAGCCCGTCCCGAACCACGCCAGGGCATCGGGTTGACGGGTAAACGCGAAGGCAGGCATGTTCGGATTGTAGAGGACGCCGCGCCCGGTCGTCCGTTCCCGCCCGGAGCCCGTCCGCCGATGCGCCTGCTTGCCCTGCCCGCCTTCGACGACAATTACATCTGGGCGCTCGTCGACGACGACGGCGACGCACTCGTGGTCGATCCCGGCGACGCGGCGCCGGTGCTGGCGGCGACCGGCAACGGCTTGTGGCCCGCTGCGGTCCTGGTCACCCACCATCACGCCGACCATGCCGGTGGTGTCGCCGCCCTGAGGGAGCGCTGGCCGACGCTGCCGGTGTTCGCCCCTGAAGACGAACGCATTCCCGAAGCCACGGAGCGCGTGGGCGACGGCAGCGTCGTGCAGGTGAAGCGTTGGCGGCTGTCGGTGCTCTCGGTGCCCGGTCACACCCGCAGCCATATCGCGTTCCATGGAGGCGGCAGCGAGGGGCCGCCCCATCTGTTCTGCGGGGATACCCTGTTCAGCCTGGGCTGCGGCCGGTTGTTCGAAGGGGCGCCGGCACAGATGCTCGCATCGCTGGAACGCCTGGCCGCCTTGGCTGGCCCGTCGCTGGTCTGTTGCGGCCATGAGTACACCCTGGCCAACGCTGCTTTCGCCGAAACCGTCGACCCACACAACCGGGCACTGCGCCTGCGCATCCAGGAAGCCCGCGCCATGCGCCATGCCGGCCGCCCCACCCTGCCCACCTCGCTGGCCAGCGAGGTGGCAACCAATCCCTTCCTGCGGGTGGACGACGAAGCCGTGCATGAGGCGGTCACTCATCGTCTTGGAAGGCCGCCTGCCGACCGGGTGGAAACGTTCGCGACACTGAGGCAATGGAAGAACGATTTTCGCGCATGAGCAGACGCAACCTAATGCACCGGGCGATCCTCGCCGCAGCCTTGGCCATCACCTCCCACGCTGCGATGGGCGCCGATCCTGCGCCCTCCATCGAGACGCAGGCACCAATGCCAGAAGCGCCAGCGGTCGATCCGCTTGCTCCCGCGAGCCTGCTCGCCACGCACCAGCGCAGCGGCCTGAATATCTACCAGCGCTTCCGTGATGGGCTCGCCGATCCGGAGTGCGACAGCCAGGCAACGAATGGCCGCTGGAAAAAGCACTTCAGCCATGCGCCAGGCCAGCTCGCCAGCGCACAGGAAGACCTGCTGCCGCTGTTCGGCTACGTGGTCGATGCCCTGCGCGATGCCCACCTGCCCACCGAGTTCGCGCTCATCCCGTTCGTCGAAAGTGGCTACAAGCCCGGTGCGCGCAACCCCAGCGGCCCAGCAGGGCTGTGGCAATTCATCGGCATCACGGCCCGCAACCACGGCGTCCCCATGCGCGAGGGCTACGACGGACGGCTGTCTCCGGTGGACTCCACGCAGGCGGCCATCCGCTACCTCAAGACATTGCACGGCATGTTCGGCGGCGACTGGAGGCTGGCGGTGATGGCCTACAACGCGGGGGAATACCGCGTGCTGCAATCCATGCGCCGCGCAGGCATGAACGCACGCAATGCAAGGCCAGCGGAATTGCCCGGCCTATCCGGCATCACGTACGCCTACGTGGAAAAACTGCACGCGCTCGCCTGCATCTTCCAGCAGGCCGACGACCGCGATGCCTGGCTGCGACAGATGGACCGCCCCGTGCCGCGTTTGGCGGCACACACGCTGCCAGGGGACGCCACACTTGAATCCTGGGCGCGCAGCCAGCAACAATCCGCCACGCTTCTCAAACGCCTCAATCCTGCGCTTGCAGGCCGCTTCAGCCGCGGAACGAAGCCCTTGCGATTGCTCGCACCCGCCATCACCGGCGACGACAGCGCAACCGGCGTGAGTGACACCCCTGCCCCCCGACCCGCCGTAGCCAGCGCGGACATGCTTGGCAGCGAACCCGCCCCTTCACGCACGCACGTTGTGAGAAGCGGCGAGTCGGCCTGGACCATCGCGCGCCGGTACGGCATTTCCACCGCGCACCTGCTGCGCGTGAATGGCCTGAAAGCGGACGCCGTCCTTCGCCCAGGCATGGTGCTGAAGCTGGACGACGATCCGGCCTGATGCGCGGGCCGGGCTGAAAAAAAATCCCGCCGTTCGGCGGGATTCTTCACGGGGCGAGGGATACCCGGCTCAGAGCCGGTCTTCGAACACTTCGACCTTGAAACGCTTGCGCAGCGCGTCGACGTACGCCTGTGTCGCAATGCCGCCGTTCAACTGCGTCATCTGCTGCTGCATCGTCGCGCGCTCTTCGGGCGGCATGTCGGCGATCGCTCCCTCCGTCACCTTGTTGACGGTGAAGATGGCGTAGGCACCGTCACCCAGCGCCACCTTGCCCGCCGTCGCCTTGCCTTCAGCAGGGCGCGCGGCGGCGAAGATCGCCTCGTTCGCCTCGGCCGTCGGCATCGGCATGCCACGACGCAGGCCGGGCAGTTCGTTGTAGCGCAGACCGTCGGCCGTGGCGATGGTCGCCAGCGATTCGCCCTTCTGCACCCGCGCGACCAGCGCATCTGCGGCAGCCTGCGCAGCTTTCTCCCGGCGGTCGGCACGGATGGCCACCACCACCGCATCACGCGCCTTGTCCATCGGCAACGCCTGTTCCGGTGTGTGCTGGGTGACCCGGATGACGACGCTGTGGTTGGGGGCGATCTCGATCGGATCGCTGATCGTGCCATCCTGGACCAGCGTGTCCGAGAAGGCGGCACGGAGCACGGCCGGTACGGTCGCGATGCCCTGCGGATCGGTGCGGGAGAACGGACCGACCTTCTGCAGCGGCAGCCCCGTGGCCTGCGCGGCGGGGGCGAGCGCGGTCGGATTCTTCAGCGTTTCATTGACCACGCGGCCAGCAAGGTCGTTGAACGCGCGATCGCGCTCACTGCTGGCTTCTTCAGCCGCCAGTTCGTCGCGCACTTCCTCGAAGCTGCGACCGGTACCGCCCGTGACCTGCTTCAACTGCAGCACGTGGTAACCGAAATCGCTCTTCACCGGCCCGCGTATCTCACCGGCCTGCATGGCGAACGCGGCGTCCTCGAAGGGCTTCACCATCGAACCGTCCTTCGCGAACGGCGGCAGCTCGCCACCCATGTCCTTCGAACCCGGGTCCTCGGAATTGGCGCGCGCCAGCGCCGCGAAGTCGGCACCCTCACGCGCCTGCTTGGCCAACGCAGCGGCTTTTTCTTCCGCCTTCTTCTGCGTAGCAGCATCGGCAGTCGCGTCGGCCGCAATCAGGATGTGGGCGACCACGCGCTGCTCGGGCGATACGAAACGCGACTTCTCCGCGTCGTAGCGCTTGCGCAACGCAACCTCGTCGGCCACCGCCGCGACCGGCAGCGTGGCCCCATTGATTTCCAGATACTCCAGCGAGACCTGCTCCGACTGCTTGAAGTCGTCCTTGTGCCCGTCATACCAGGTCTTGATGTCCGCATCGCTGACAGGCGTGGCGTCCTCGGCAGCCGGCGGCAACAGGGCAATGCCGATGTCGCGCGTTTCGCCCAGCAACTTCCACATGCGCTCCTGCTCGCCCTCGGTGACGAAGTCGGAATCGCTGATCGCCTGGGGCACCAGCATCATGCGCAGCCGTTCGCGCTGGTCTTCCTGGAACTTCAGTGGCGAGATCGCAGGCACCTGCGACGACAGCAGCAACTGGTACTGCTCCTGGCTGAACTTGCCGTCGATCTGGAACGCGGGCTCGCTCAGGATCATCTTCTGCACGGCTGCATCGCCCACGACGATACCGGCGCGCTTGGACGCCAGCGCCAGCACCTTCTGCTCGATCAGTTGCTCGAGCACCTTGCGCTTGTTGTCGACACTCTCGAACTCGCGCGGATCGAACGCCTCACCCTGCGCCTGTCGCTGCTGCTGACGCGCCTGCTCGAATGCGGCGCGGAATTCATCCTGGGTGACTTCCTCGCGCTGCCACAGCATCGAAGCCGGCCACCATTGCGGTGCCGACTCCCACCACGTCGGCGGCGCTTCGACCAGGGCCACGTCGCTGGCGGTGCCACCGGTCATGTACTCGTTCACGCCGACGAAGGCGAACGGAATGATCAGCAGGCCCAGGATCAGGCTGGCGACCCAGCCGGAGGTTTTGTCGCGGAGTTTCTGCAGCATGTGTGCACGGGGCTCGGATTCTTTCAGCCGCGCAGTTTAGCGTGCCGGGACAACGGCGTCTCGCCACCTAGCGGATCACGCTGCCGGGGAGCACCTTCCCGGTCACAGTGCGGCGTGACACGAACAGAAAGCAGAAAGCCCGCTTTCGCGGGCTTTCCGGGTGTAATGGCGGAGTGGACGGGACTCGAACCCGCGACCTCCGGCGTGACAGGCCAGCATTCTAACCGACTGAACTACCACTCCGCGCTGAGACAAACATTGTAAGACGATTTACGCGGTTTACGCTAGACCGTCCTGCAAATTTTTTAACCTTGCATCGCCCCGAGGTGGTGGGTGCTGAGGGTTTCGAACCCCCGACCCTCTCCGTGTAAGGGAGACGCTCTACCGCTGAGCTAAGCACCCCAGGTGCATCACGCACCCTGCCATCGGCAGCGAGTCGATTAGTTTACGGCATCCTTCAGGGCTTTGCCAGCCTTGAAGGCCGGGTTCTTGGACGCCTTGATCTTGATGGTGTCGCCGGTCTTCGGGTTGCGGCCCGTGCGTGCTGCACGCTTGCGGACCTGGAAGGTGCCGAAGCCGACCAGCGTCACGGTGTCGCCCTTCTTGAGGGCCTTGGTGATGCTGGAGATGACGGCGTCGACGGCGCGGCCAGCTTCGGCCTTGGACACTTCGGCTTCGTCGGCGACGGCATCGATCAATTCGGTTTTGTTCATTGAGTAACTCCCTTTGCGGCACAACCGCGGAATGAGTAACCGGAACCACGGGGCATCGCTTGCCTCACGGGAACCGGTCGTTATATCCACACGCAGTAAGGCATCGCCCCATGCGCGCGGGTGTCGTCGTTATACCAGTGCAAAAAAAGCCACGCAACCCGAAAACCCAGTAATGACGCGGGTTTCGGGGCGATTCGAGCCCCCATCCGTCACATCGTTCAGTGCTTCACGTCCGGTTGTTGCGACCCTTTGCCGCTTTCCTTCTCCGCCGTCGGCACCGTGCGCTCGCCGCCGCCATCGGCGGGTACCGGCGCCAGCGGGCGCTCCAGTGCCAGGTCCAGCACTTCGTCGATCCACTTCACCGGCACGATCTTCATACCCTCGGTGACGTTGGCGGGGATATCCGCGAGGTCTTTCTTGTTCTCGTCCGGAATGATCACGGTGGTGATGCCGCCACGCAGCGCCGCGAGCAACTTCTCCTTCAGGCCGCCGATCGCGGTGACGCGGCCACGCAGCGTGATCTCGCCGGTCATGGCGACGTTGGCGCGAACCGGATTCTTCGTCAGCGCCGACACCAGCGCCGTCGCCATCGCGATGCCCGCGCTGGGCCCGTCCTTCGGCGTGGCGCCATCCGGCACGTGCAGGTGCACGTCGTGCTTCTGCAGGAATTCCGCATCCACTCCCAGGCTGGTTGCGCGACTGCGCACTACCGACAATGCGGCGGAACCCGATTCCTTCATCACGTCGCCAAGCTGGCCGGTCAGCATCATGCCGCCCTTGCCAGGCACCAGCGCAACCTCGATCTGGAGCAGGTCGCCACCGACTTCAGTCCAGGCCAGGCCAGTCACCAGGCCGATCTCGTTCTGCTCTTCCGCACGCCCGAAATCGTAGCGGCGCACGCCGGAGTACTTTTCCAGGTTCTTCGACGCGACCTGCACCGTCGCCGCCTTCGTCGTCTTCTTCTTTGCCAGCGCCTTGGCCCCGCCCAGTGCGATCTCCTTCACCACCTTGCGGCAGATCTTGGCGACTTCGCGCTCCAGGTTGCGCACGCCCGATTCGCGGGTGTAATAACGGACCAGATCGCGGATCGCGCTTTCGGCGATCTTCAGCTCGTCCGCCTTCAGGCCGTTGGCCTTCAGCTGCTTCGGGACAAGGTAACGCTGCGCGATGTTGACCTTCTCATCCTCGGTGTATCCCGGGATGCGGATCACTTCCATGCGGTCCAGCAACGGGCCGGGGATGTTCAGCGAGTTCGACGTGGCGACGAACATCACCTCGGACAGATCCAGGTCCACTTCCAGGTAGTGATCGTTGAACGCGTTGTTCTGCTCAGGATCGAGCACCTCAAGCAGGGCCGAAGAAGGATCGCCGCGGAAGTCCATCGACATCTTGTCGATCTCGTCCAGCACGAACAGCGGGTTCTTGCTGCCGGTCTTGTTGAGGTTCTGCACGATGCGGCCCGGCATCGAACCCACGTAGGTGCGACGATGCCCACGAATCTCGGCCTCGTCGCGCACGCCACCCAGCGACATGCGGACGAACTTGCGGTTGGTCGCCTTCGCGATGCTCTGGCCCAGCGAGGTCTTGCCTACGCCCGGAGGACCGACCAGGCACAGGATCGGCCCGCGCAGCTTCTTCACACGCGACTGCACCGCGAGATATTCGAGAATGCGCTCCTTGACCTTCTCCAGACCGTAGTGGTCGGCGTCCAGCGTGTCCTGCGCGACCTTCAGGTCCTTGCGTACCTTGGTGCGCTTGTTCCACGGCACGCCCAGCACCCAGTCCAGGTAGTTGCGCACGACGGCGGCTTCGGCCGACATCGGCGACATCTGCTTGAGCTTGTTGAGCTCGTTGCGCGCCTTGGTCTCAACCGGCTTCGGCATGCCCGCCTCGGCGATCCGTCGCGCCAGGTCCTCCAGTTCGTTGGGCGCTTCGTCGAGTTCACCCAGTTCCTTCTGGATGGCCTTCATCTGCTCGTTGAGGTAGTACTCGCGCTGGCTTTTCTCCATCTGCGACTTCACGCGGCCGCGGATGCGCTTCTCCAACTGCTGCACGTCGATCTCGCCGTCGACGAAACCGACCAGCAGTTCGAGCCGCTCACCGACTTCGATGGTCTCCAGCAAGCGCTGCTTGTCGCTGAGGCGCACGCCCAGGTGCGCGGCGATGGTATCGGCCAGCCGGCTGGGTTCGTCGATGCCTGCCAGTGTCTGCAGCAGTTCGGGCGGCAGCTTGCGGTTGGTCTTCACATACTGCTCGAACAGGCCCATCAGCGAACGCGCGACCGCCTCGATCTCGCGCGGCTCGCGTCCGTCGGTGGAGTCGATCTCCTCGCCCTGCCCATACAGCGCGCCATCGCGTTCGTCCACGTTGGAAACGCTGATGCGTGCCGTGCCCTCGACCAGCACCTTGATCGTGCCGTCGGGCAGCTTCAGCAACTGCAGCACCTGTGCCAGGGTGCCGACCGTGTACACGTCGGCGGCAGCGGGATCGTCGGTTTCTGCGGACTTCTGCGCGAGCAGGATGATGCGTTTGTCGGCCTCCATCGCCTGTTCCAGCGCACGCATGGATTTGTCGCGCCCGACGAACAGCGGGATGACCATGTGCGGAAACACCACCACGTCGCGTAGCGGCAGGACCGGCAGGTCGAGGGTTTCAGTCTGGGGGTTGCGGGGCATGGGGGCTCCAGCGAAGTGCGGAATACGGGGCATCGAAACACCAATGGGGCCGTTATGGGGCCATCGGCATCGGGATGCAATAGCGGGCTGGAAACTGCAACAAAAGCAGTGCGTTGGAATCGGCGCGCGGAAAATGAACAGGCGCCACCAGGGCGCCTGTCGTAGACCGCTTCGCGGGGCCGGTCACTCGGCCGCCGCGACCTTCGGTGCGGGCGGATTCTGGTAGATCAGGTACGGCTCGGACTTGTGCTCGATGACCGACTCGTCCACGACCACCTTGCTGACGTTTTCCAGCGACGGCAGTTCGTACATCGTGTCCAGTAGCACCGACTCGACGATGGTGCGCAGGCCACGGGCGCCGGTCTTTCGCTTGAGCGCCTTGCGGGCGATGGCGGACAGGGCATCCGCGCGGAACTCCAGTTCCACGCCCTCCATCTCGAACAGCTTCTTGAACTGCTTGGTGATGGCGTTCTTCGGCTCGGTCAGGATCTTGACCAGCGCGGTCTCGTCCAGTTCCTCCAGCGTCGCGACCACCGGCAGGCGGCCCACGAATTCGGGAATCAGGCCGAACTTGATCAGGTCTTCCGGCTCGACCTCCGACAGCACCTTGCCGATTTCCGACTTCTTCTCGGAACTCTTCACCTTGGCGCCGAACCCGATGCCGCCGGCCTCGGTGCTGCGCTGCTGGATAATCTTGTCCAGGCCGGCGAACGCGCCCCCGCAAATGAACAGGATGTTCTTCGTATCGACCTGCAGGAATTCCTGCTGCGGATGCTTGCGCCCGCCCTGTGGCGGAACGCTGGCCACGGTACCTTCGATGAGCTTCAGCAGCGCCTGCTGCACGCCCTCACCCGATACATCGCGGGTGATCGACGGGTTCTCGCTCTTGCGCGAGATCTTGTCGATCTCGTCGATGTAGACGATGCCCTGCTGCGCCTTGTCGACATCGTAATCGCACTTCTGCAGCAGCTTCTGGATGATGTTCTCCACGTCCTCGCCCACGTAACCGGCTTCGGTCAGCGTGGTGGCGTCGGCGATGGTGAACGGCACGTTGAGCAGGCGCGCCAGCGTCTCGGCCAGCAGGGTCTTGCCGGAACCTGTCGGGCCGGCCAGCAGGATGTTGGACTTGGCCAGCTCGACCTCATCGTTCTTGCTGCGGCTCTCGATGCGCTTGTAGTGGTTGTAGACCGCCACCGCCAGCGTGCGCTTGGCCCGGTTCTGGCCGATCACGTACTGATCCAGGACTTCGAGGATCTCGCGCGGCTTGGGCAGGTGGCTACGGGCCGACTGCGCCTTCTCCTCCAGCTCCTCGCGGATGATGTCGTTGCACAGCTCCACGCATTCATCGCAGATGAACACGCTGGGACCCGCGATCAGCTTGCGCACCTCGTGCTGGCTCTTGCCGCAGAACGAGCAGTACAGGATTTTGGTGCTGTCGCCGGAACGGCCCTGACGATCTTCGCTCATGCTGGTAATACTCGGTCGCTCAACCTGCCCTCGGGGGCTTGCGGTCGGAGAATAGCACACGGCCCCGGCGTGTCAGCCGGGCCCGTGAACAGGGGATTCGTGCCGTAAAAGCGGGCAATCCGGGGAATCAGGCCGACTGGATGGAGTCGTCCGGGCGACGTTCCAGCACCTGGTCGACCAATCCGTAGGCCTGGGCATCGGCCGCACTCTTGAAGTTGTCGCGCTCGGTGTCGCGCTCGATCGTCTCCAGCGACTGCCCGGTGTGCTTGGCCAGGATTTCGTTCAGCCGGGCACGCAGGGTCAGGATCTCGCGGGCATGGATGTCGATGTCCGTCGCCTGGCCCTGGAAGCCCCCCAGCGGCTGGTGGATCATCACGCGCGAGTTCGGCAGCGCATACCGCTTGCCCTTCGCGCCCGACGCCAGCAGCAGCGCGCCCATGCTGGCCGCCTGGCCCACGCAGATGGTGCTGACGTCCGGCTTGATGTACTGCATGGTGTCGTAGATCGCCATGCCCGCCGTCACCACGCCACCCGGCGAATTGATGTACAGGCTGATGTCCTTCTCGGGATTCTCCGCTTCGAGGAACAGCATCTGGGCCACGATGACGTTCGCCACGTGGTCATCCACGCCGCCGACCAGGAAGATGACGCGTTCCTTCAGCAGGCGGGAGTAGATGTCGTAGGCGCGCTCGCCGCGGCTGGTCTGTTCGACCACCATCGGCACCAGGTTGAGGGCTTGGGTTTGGATGCTCATTCGGTTTTCGCGCCTGTCGTTCGTGGAAAGGTCCGGCCTAGGATAGCCGGACCTTCTGCCCGGACGGGTGCCCGGCTCAGTTGCGGATGGCTTCCTGGAAGGAAAGCGTCTGCTCGGTGTGCTGGGCGCGCTCGGCGATCCAGTCGATCACCTGCTCTTCCATCACACGACCCTGCAGACTGTTCATCAGTTGGGGATCGTTGCGGTACAACTCAATGACCTGCTCCGGCTCCTCGTAGGTCGAGGCGATCAGGCGCAGCGTCTCGTTCAGGCGCTTGGGGTCCAGGCGCAGCTGGTTGCGGCGGGCCACCTCGCCCACCAGCAGGCCAACCAGCACGCGCTTGCGCGCTGCATCCAGGAAGCCTTCGTGCGCGTTGTCCGGGACCTGCACCTGCTGGCCCTGGCGGCGGGCCTGCTCGGCCGCCTGCTGGACCATCGCGCGCGCCTCGTTCTCGACCAGGCGCGGTGGCATTTCGACGTGCGAGTAGACGGCGATCAGCTGTTCGCCGACCTCGCGGCGCAGGCGGGTCATCAGGGCACCCTTGAGCTCACGCTCCAGGTTGCTGCGGATATCGGCGCGAAACTGCTCGGCATCGCCGCTCTTCACGCCAAAGCTGCGGATGAACTCGCGATCCACCTCGGGCAGTACCGACTCGGCCACCTCGGTGACCTTGACGTGCACGTCGACCTGCTTGCCCGCCAGCGGCGGCACGCGCCAGTCGGCGGGGAACGTGACCGACACCGTCTTTTCGTCGCCCTTGGCCAAGCCCACGAGCGCCTGTTCGATCTCACCGAACATCACGCCCGACCCGATCAGCGTGGCACCCTTCTCGATGCCCTCCGCCGGCATGCGCTCGTCACCGGCCTGCGACCAGGTCTCCAGCGCCACGCGATCGCCTTCCTTTGCGCCGCGTTCGACGACCTGGAACGTACGCCGCTGCATGCGCAGGTTGTCGACCATCTGGTCGATGTCGGCGTCGGTCACTTCGGCGGCGTGACGGATCACGGTCAGCTTGGAGACGTCGACGTCGCCGAAGTCCGGCACCACTTCGAACGTGGCCACGAAATCCAGCTCGCCCTCGCCCTGCTTCTCGATGCGCGGATTGCCGGCCAGCTGCAGTTCCTGCTCACGCACGGCATTGTTGAACGTCTCGCGCAGCAGGCCGTCGAGGGCCTCGGCGCGGACCTGGTCGCCATAACGCTGTTCGATGACCTTCGCCGGCACCTTGCCGGGGCGGAAGCCCTTGATGCGCGCGGTGCGCGACAGTTCGCGCAGGCGACCGCCGACGTGGATGTCCAAGCGCTCAGCCGGCAGGCTGAAGCTCATGCGGCGTTCGAGGTTGCCGACCGATTCGACCGAAACTTGCATACTCACTGACTCCTGCGGCCACGGCACAGCCGGGGCGATGTTGATAATCCGGGACGCCTGGGACAAGAGCGCGAGGCCCGCCCTGCGGAACTTGCTAGTTTCGCTGATTCCGGGGCAGGCTGCCAGCGGGGCGGGCGTTTCAGTGCTGAAGACGAGGTTCGGCCGAACGACCCCAGGTGAGGCGACGGCGCGACAGGGGCCGGCCGGTGGACGCCCCTGCCTTCGAGAGGGCGCGTGGTGCGAAAGGAGGGACTCGAACCCTCACGGGGGTTACCCGCTGGAACCTAAATCCAGTGCGTCTACCAATTCCGCCACTTTCGCAAGGCCTGGCGATTGTACCCGCGAGCCGGCCGGGGCCGGAAGAAAACAGGCGACTGTCGACACTATCCGCCGGCATACACAGGCCCGCGCCAAGGTGAATCGTCACGCAAAGAAAAACGCCCGGCGTGAGCCGGGCGCTTTCGGGTTTGGTGGGCCGTCAAGGATTCGAACCTTGGACCTATTGATTAAGAGTCAACTGCTCTACCAACTGAGCTAACGGCCCCGAAAAACTGGCTGCGTAGTGTAACCGCATCTTCTTTTTCTGTGAACCCCCGCGGTGCGGAGATCCTCGATCAGTGGGGTGGCTGAGGGGACTCGAACCCCCGACATCTGGAATCACAATCCAGTACTCTAACCAGCTGAGCTACAGCCACCACTGAAACCTGCATCCTTCCGGTCCGCACCGGAAGTGGCGCGCCCGACAGGACTCGAACCTGTAACCGCCGGCTTAGAAGGCCGGTGCTCTATCCGGTTGAGCTACGGGCGCCCGGTCCGGATTGTCGCATCCCCGCCCTGCCGGAACATACTGGCAGCACATCAGACTGGTCGGGGTAGAGGGATTCGAACCCCCGACCCTCTGCTCCCAAAGCAGATGCGCTACCAGACTGCGCTATACCCCGACGAGGGTCCCGGCATGGCGTCTGGACGCCAACGAGGTCGCGTATTGTCGGAACCTGCGGCCCTGCTGTCAAACGAAACCTGATGCTCCATCGCTTGCGATATGCTCAGACACTGGGGACAGACGTCCGGCAACCACATGAGGGAACGATGATGCGCAGCGGCAATCCGGCATTGAAGGAATCCACCTTCCTCGACCTTGGCAGCGGGGCGGTCGTCGCGCGCGACGGCGAGGCGATGACACTCAACGGCACCATCAACAAGACCGGCATCCTGTTGTTGCTGACCGTGCTGACAGCCGCATTCTCGTGGAACCAGGCACTCGGACCCGATGGCCTGCCCGCCCCCGGCTTCGCGGTGTACATGTGGGGCGGTGCCATCGGCGGCCTGGTACTGGCACTGATCACCGTCTTCAAGAAGACCTGGTCGCCCGTCACCGCACCGCTGTATGCGTTGGTCGAAGGGTTCTTCCTCGGCGCGATCTCCGCGGTGTACAACGCGCAGTTCGGCGGCATCGTGATGCAGGCCGTGATGCTGACCTTCGGCATCCTGTTCGCGCTGCTGTTCGCCTACCGCAGCGGCCTGATCAAGGCCACCGAGAACTTCAAGCTCGGCGTGGTCGCCGCCACCGGCGGCATCGCACTGGTCTACCTGGCGAGCATCGCGCTGGGCTTCTTCGGCATCAAGATCCCGCTGATCCACGAATCCGGCCTGGTCGGCATCGGCTTCAGCCTGTTCGTCGTGGTCATCGCCTCGCTGAACCTGGTGCTGGATTTCGACTTCATCGAAACCGGCGTCGAGCAGGGCGCGCCGAAATACATGGAGTGGTATGGCGCGTTCGGCCTGATGGTCACGCTTGTGTGGCTGTACCTGGAACTGCTGCGCCTGCTGTCGAAATTGCAGTCGCGCGACTGATTCCATTCCTCGCGAAAGAAAAGGGGCGCCTCGGCGCCCCTTTTTTCATGGGCCGACCGCCTCATCCTGTGACGCCGGGTCCGCGACCGTGGCGGCGCGCCGCGTCGACCAGGCGATGAACACCAGTGCCGACACTGCCAGCCACCAGCAGTAATGCACGCTGCCGGCCAGCGCCAGTGGCGACACCGCCGCCAGCGAGGCCGCCAGCAGGATCTGTGCGCCGTAGGGCAGTACGCCCTGCACCACACAGGCGAAGATGTCGAGCATGCTCGCCGCCCTTCGTGGACTGATGCCGTGGCGCTGGGCGATGTCCTTGGCCAGGCTCCCGGTGACCAGGATCGCGACGGTGTTGTTCGCCGTCAACGCGTCGGTACCCGCCGCGAGCGCCGCGATGCTGATTTCGCCGGACCGGCGCCCCGTATGCCCCCGCGCGAACCGTGCGATGACCTGCGCCAGCCAGTCCAGGCCTCCGGTGGCCTTGATCAGGGCGGCCAGGCCACCGATGAGGATGGACAGGAGGGTGATCTCCACCATGCCCTCGAAGCCCACGTAGATGTCGCCCACGTAGGACACCGCGTCGTAGTCGTCCACCAGCACGAAACCGAAGATGCCCGAAGCGACCAGCCCGATGGCCAGCACCAGCACCACATCCAGTCCGGCCAGCGCCAATCCGAGTACCAGCACGTAGGGCAACACCAGCCAGGGTGACGCCGCATCGGGCGCAGCCACCGGCGCCACGTCGCCCAGCGTTGCCAAAACCAAGAGCGTTGCGATGGCGGCCGGCAACGCGATCTTGAAGTTCTCACGGAACTTGTCGCGCATCTCCGCGCCCTGGCTGCGCGTGGCGGCGATGGTGGTATCCGAGATGATCGACAGGTTGTCGCCGAACATGGCGCCACCCAGCACCGCGCCGACCACCAGCACCCTGTCCAGCCCAGCAGCATCGGCAACTCCTAATGCGATGGGCACCACGGCCGCCACCGTGCCCATCGAGGTACCGATCGACAGCGAGACGAACGCCGCCGCCAGGAACAACCCCGGCAGGATCAGGCTCGCCGGCAAGGCGCCCAGGCCCAGCGCCACCACGGCATCGACCGCGCCGATCGCCTTGGACACCGTGGCGAACGCGCCCGCCAGCAGGAAGATCAGGCACATCAGCATGACGTTGCCGTCGCCCATGCCGGCGAGCAGCGTCTGCTGCGCAGGCAATCCGCGACGACGCGCCAGCCATACGCCGAGCGCCAGCGCCGGCAGGATCGCCACGGGCGCGCGCAGCTGATAGAACCCCATCGCCTCGCCCTGCGCGGTGAAGTACAAGCCCGCACCGAAGAACAAGGCGAGGAACAGCAGCAACGGGGTCAGCGCCAGGGCGCTGGGACGGACGGACATGGCGGGGTCTTCTGCGAGGGGCCGCGGATTGTGCGTGCCGGCATCGTACCGGCCAACCTCATGGATGGGACACCGGCCGACAAAAAGAGAACGCTGCCCCGCGCCTCTCCTCGCTAGTCCAGGCCCGAGGCTTTGCGGTAGCGCCCGCTACTCCACAGCGTCGCCACAAGCGATGCGCCGCCCACGATGACCAGGATTGCGCCAACCACGGGCGTTCCCAGCAACAGGGAGCCGATGCCGAACATCAGCGCGAACACGCCGGTATTGCCGGCCAGCCACGCCAGTCCCAACCACGCGAGCGAGCGCCTGGGTGCCGCATCCGGAAGATCGCGCCACCAGCCTGGCGGACGCACGCGTCGCGTGAAAGCGGCGAGGTGTTCCCTGGGCACCGGCGGGGTGAGGAACGTCGCCAGCAGCGCGCTGGAGGTGGAGATGCCCACGATGGCCAGCAGCAGATACTCCGCCCGCACCTGCGGGAAACCACGGTACAGCAACACGGAAGACACCACGGCCGACACGATCCCTGCAATCTCGGTCCATGCGTTGGCACGCCACCAGAACCAGCGCAGCATCGAGGGCAATCCGAGACCCGCGCCCAACGCGATGAAGAAGCGCCATGCCTGTTCGATGCTGTCGATCTGGGAGGCCACCAGTACGCCCATGACCGTCAGCAGCGCGACGGACACGCGACTGACCCACACCAGGCGCGCCTGGCTGGCGTCCGGATGCAGAAAGCGCCGATAAAGATCATGGGTGAGGTAACTGGCGCCCCAGTTGAGGTGCGTATCCACCGTGCTCATGAAGGCGGCCAGCAGCGAAGCAAACAGCAGGCCCAGCGCACCCGCCGGCAACAGCTGCGCCATCAGCACCGGATACGCCATTTCACGGTCCTCGGCGACGATCGCGGCCGCGCCCTCGCCGGCCATACCAAGCGGGAATACCACCAGCGCCACCAGCGCCACCAATACCCATGGCCAACTGCGCACGGCGTAGTTCAGCACGGCGAACCACAGCGCGCCGCCCACGGCGTGCCGCTCATCGCGCGCGGTGAATATCCGCTGCGCCAGGTAGCCACTGCCGTCGCTGTAGTACTGCGCCCACCACTGCACCGCCACATAGACCAGGAATACCTGCAACGGCAGCCACGCGGCATCCGCTGCTGGCACGAACGCAAGCAATTGCGGCACGTCGTAATGCCGGGCAAGCCCTTCGCGCAGACCCGCGAGTCCACCCACATGATCCACGGCCAACCACGCGAACAGCACACCACCGGCCAGCGCCATGCAGAACTGCAGCAGATCGGTCAGGATCACGCCACGGATGCCGCCCAGGCTTGAATAGGCACCGATCAGGCAGAACAGCACCACCACCGTGAGCGTGTCGCCCGGCGTGCCGATCAGCAGCGCATCCGGCCAGATCGCGGCGAACGACGCCACCGCATCCGCACCCAGCCACGCCGTCCAGTCAACGAACGGCGCCGCGATCTTCACCATCGCGCGCACCACCCAGCCCAGGATGATGGCGTTGATGAGGATCGCGAAGAACGCCGCCTTGAACCCGCGCAACCACGCGCCCGAGCGGCCGCAGTAGCGCAGCTCCAGCAGTTCCGCGTCGGTGAGGACGCGCGAGCGCCGCCACAGCGCGGCGAACACCACGGCGACCGACACGTGCGAAATGGCCCACGACCACCACAACCAGTTGCCTGCCACACCATGCTTGGCAACCAGGCCTGAAACCACCAGCGGCGTATCGGCGGCGAAGGTGGTCGCGGCCATCGAAGTGCCCAGCCACCACCACGGCAATGCGCGGTCGGCCAGGAAGTAGGACTCGAGCGAACGCCCCGCGGACCGGGACACCCACGCTCCCACCAGCAGGGTCGCCACCAGATAGGCGGCGACGATGGTCCAGTCAATGACCGCCAGCGATCCCATCGGGCGCGACGGCAAGCGTCATGAGGAACATGGGGTCGAGGATACCCCAGGGGGAACGATCACCCAACCCGCCTTGCCGCACGCATCCGCGCGGCAAGGCGTCGTAAGCGATCAGACGCGGCTGGCGATCGCCTTGGCGAACGACATCGTGGTGCCCTCGCCACCCAGGTCCGGGGTCAGCGAATCCTTGGCTTCCAGCGTGGCGATGATGGCCGCACGCAGGCGCTCGGCCTTCTCCGGCTGGCCCAGGTGGTCCAGCATCTGCGCGGCGCCCAACAGCAGTGCGCAAGGATTGGCCACGCCCTTGCCGGCGATATCCGGCGCCGAACCGTGCACGGCTTCGAAGATCGCCGCGTCGACACCGATGTTGGCGCCCGGCGCCAGGCCCAGGCCGCCCACGAGGCCGGCGCACAGGTCGGAAATGATGTCGCCGAACAGGTTGGTGGTGACGATGATGTCGAACTGCTCCGGACGCATCACCAGCTGCATGCAGGTGTTGTCCACGATCATCTCGTTGGTCTGGATCTCGGGGTACAGCGCGGCCACTTCGCGCGCCACCTTCAGGAACAGGCCCGAGGTGGTCTTCAGGATGTTGGCCTTGTGGACGATGGTGACCTTCTTGCGGCCAGTCTTGCGGGCCAGGTCGTAGGCGTAGCGCACGATGCGCTCGGAGCCCTTGCGGGTGATCTTCTGCGTCAGCAGCGCGGTTTCGCCGTCTTCCGAGATCGACTGGCCTTCACCGATGTACGCGCCTTCGGTGTTCTCGCGCACGGTGATCAGGTCCACGCCCGTCGGGAAGCGCGACTTGGTGTTGGGGAACGACTTGGCCGGGCGCACGTTGGCATACAGGTCGAAGTGGCGGCGCAGCGCCACGTTGATCGAACTGAAGCCCTCGCCCACCGGCGTGGTCAGTGGGCTTTTCAGCGCCACGCCGTTCTTGCGGATCGAATCCAGCGTCGCCTGCGGCAGCAGATCGCCGTGCTTTTCCAGCGCGACCAAGCCGGCATCGGCTTCTTCATAGGCCAGGCCGACCTTGAGTGCTTCCAGCACGTACAGGGTGGCGTCCATGATCTCCGGGCCAATACCGTCGCCGCGGATGACCGTAATCGTCTGGGTCATTGAGTGGGGTTTCCGAACAGGGGCACGCGTCGGGCGGGGCCGCGACGGGCGCGAAAAGGAAGATTTGTCCGCCAATTATGCCCGAACGGCCGACAAGTCCCCTAATCGACGATGGTCGGAGGTCGTCCCGCCGGGGCATGGCAGGAACGGATCGCTACCGAGCTGTCTTCCCAGCGAAAGCAGGCATCCATCTTGCTTCTGCTCCTCCTTCACACCGCGAAGGCGGAAGGCAAAGATCAAGATGGGTCCCAGCCTGCGCTGGGACGACGGTGGAGGACGGACGCAGGCAGGCAGGCAGGCGAGAGGCTCGGTGCCCGTGGGTGAACCTGTCTGCCTCGCCATCGACAACGGTCGGAGGCCGGGGTCTGCGGGGCATGGGCGGAATGGATCGCCACCGAGCTGTCTTCCCAGCGAAAGCTGGGATCCATCTTGCTTCTGCTCCTCCTTCACACGTCAAAGGCGGGGGACAAAGATCAAGATGGGTTCCAGCCTTCGCTGGGACGATGGAGGAGGACGGACGGGGGATGGACCTGCGCCGCCCTCACTGGGCTTCAGTGTTCGTGCGCCGACGGCGCGTCAGCCTGCCCGCCTTCCAACTGGTCGAGGAAATCCACCGCCCGGCGCAGGTGCGGGATGACGATGGAGCCCCCCACCACCAGGCCCACCGAGAACGTCTCGAAGAACTCCTCGCGCGTCACCCCGACCTCCTTGCACTGGGCGACGTGGTAGCTGATGCAATCGTCGCAACGCAGGACCATCGAGGCCACCAGGCCCAGCAGTTCCTTCGTCTTCACATCCAGCGCGCCTGCCTGATAGGTCTGCGTGTCCAGCGCGAAGAAGCGGCGGACGACCTGGTTGGGCTCGTCCAGGATGCGCTTGTTCATGCGCTGCCGGAACTCGGTGAATGCCTTCACTCGGTCCTGGCTGTCGTCGTCTGCGCTCATGCCGATTCCCCTGCGAGCAGGGCTTCCAGCTTGCCCGCACGGTGCATCGCGATCATGTCGTCGTAGCCGCCCACATGGGTCTCGCCGATGAAGATCTGCGGCACGCTGGTGCGCCTGGCTTTGGCGATCATCTTCTCGCGCGCGGCCGCATCCAGGTCGATGCGCACTTCGGTCCAGGTCTGGCCCTTGCTCTTGAGGAAGTTCTTGGCCGCCACGCAGTATGGGCAGATGGCGGTGCTGTAGAGGGTGATCTCGGGCGCGGTGGCGCCCTGCGGGGTGTCGCTCAAGGGAGTTCTCCGGAACGAAAGGGGCATGCTGTGGTCCTGACCGATATCGGGCGCATCGGGCCGACTTCCAGTCGGGACCATGGAACAGTGCGGGCCGGTACTGGTCCGGTTAACCACGTATTCACTCGCCCGGATCAGCGACCCGTCATCCTGACCCGGCTGCCCATTATCCGCCACGGAGCCATCGTTTGCGCCCCATCCTGCTTGCCACCGCCCTTACCTTGGCCCTCGCGGCACCGTTGGCAGCCTCCCAGGACACACGGCTGCCGGACATCGGCTCGTCCGCGGGCGAGCTGCTCACGCCGGCACGTCAGGCCGAGTACGGCGGCATGATGCTGCGCGAACTGCGCAACTACGGCTATCTGCTGGAAGACCCGCTGATCACGGACTGGTTGCAGACCGTGGGCAGCCGGCTGGGCGCCGACAGCGACAACCCGCAGCAGGCGTACACGTTCTTCATGATGCGCGACCGGCAGATCAATGCCTTCGCCACGCTGGGTGGCTACATCGGCATGAATGCCGGCCTGGTGCTGACGGCGGACCGCGAAGACGAGATGGCAGCCGTGCTCTCCCACGAAATCGCCCATGTGACCCAGCAACACGTGCTGCGCGGCGTGGAACGGGCGCAACGCGACCAGGTTCCGATCCTGCTGGGCATGCTGGGGGCCATCGTGCTGGCCCAGGCGGCGGGAGGAAGTTCCAGCGGCGATGCGTCACAGGCGGCGATCGCTTCGGCCATGGGCCTGATGCAGCAGCGCCAGATCGACTACACCCGCTCCAACGAATCCGAGGCCGACCGCGTCGGCATCCGCACCCTGTCCCGCGCCGGTTACGACATCGACGCCATGGCCGGCTTCTTCGCCAAGCTCCAGCAGGCCACCCGCGCCAGCCGCGGCAGCGGACGCGAACAGGTGCCGGACTATCTGCAGACCCACCCGGTCACCACCACCCGCATCAGTGAGGCCCGCCAGCGCGCCGACCAGTTGCGGGGAGACCAGATCACCGCGACCACCCGCGTTCCCGGCGGCGAGCACGTCGAACGCTTCGACCGGCGTGGCGTAACGCTCCCGGAATCCCGCAGCGACAACCCGTTGCTGCCCATCCCTGTGACCCTGCCAACCCAGGTTTTCCAGCGCGGCGACACCGGCCAGTTCGACTGGGCGCGCGAGCGCCTGCGGGCACTCAGCGCCAGCACGCCCTCTGCCGCCGTACGGGAGTACGAAACCCTGCGCCGGCAGGCCGGCAAGCCGTTGACGGCACCCCAGCGCTACGGACTGGCCATCGCCCATCTGCAGGGCGGCGACAGCAGGACCGCGTTGACGGAGTTGCGCCGCCTGGACGACGAACATCCCGACAACCTCTGGATAACGCTGGCGTTGGGCGAGGCGGAATCGCGCACCGGCGACCCGGCGGCGGCCAATCGCCGCTTCGACGCCTTGTTGCAGCGATTACCGCAGAACCGTCCGGCGGTCCTGACCTACGCGAAGGTGCTGAACGAACAGGGCGGGCGCGAGGCCGGGCAGCGCTCGCAAGCCATCCTGCGCCCGCTGATGGCGCGCGCGGGCGACGATCCGGTGTTCCAGCAGCACTTCGCCAGGGCCAACGAACTGGCAGGCGACACCGCCCGCGCCGGTGAAGCCTACGCCGAGGCCGCCTATCTGAATGGCCGGCCGGAACAGGCCTTGATCCAGCTTCAGAATCTCAAGAACCAAGGCGACCTGGATTTCTACGCCCGCGCCAGGATCGATGCCCGCATCGCCACCATCACCCCGGAAGTGCTGGAACTGCGTCGCCAGGGCATCCGCGACCCCGACGTCGAACGCCGCTGAGCCCGCGCCGGCGCGCCTTGTGACACTCCGACGGCATGTCATGTAAACGTCATAAAATTGTCGTCTACTGGCACGGTCCCCCTCGCCCACCGGATCCTGCGTGCAGAAGCACATCCTGATCGTCGACGACGAGCCCGCCATCCGCGACATGGTGGCGTTCGCCCTGCGCAAGGGCGAATACGAACCCATCCATGCCGGTGACGCCCGCGAGGCCCAGAACGCCATCGCCGACCGCGTACCGGACCTGATCCTGCTGGACTGGATGCTGCCCGGCACCAGCGGGCTGGAACTGGCCCGCCGCTGGCGCAAGGACGCGATGACCCGCGACGTGCCCATCATCATGCTGACCGCTCGCGGCGAAGAGAACGATCGCGTCGGCGGCCTGGAAGCCGGCGTCGACGATTACGTGGTCAAGCCGTTCTCCGCACGTGAGCTGCTGGCCCGCATCCGCGCGGTGATGCGCCGCTCGCGCGACGACGATGAAGACGGCAGCGTCGCGGTGGGCAACCTGCGCATCGACGGTGCCGCCCACCGCGTGTTCGCCGGCGACACGCCGGTTGCCATCGGCCCCACCGAATACCGCCTGCTGCACTTCTTCATGACCCACCCCGAGCGCGTCTACTCGCGCACGCAGCTGCTGGACCATGTCTGGGGTGGCAGCGTGTACGTCGAGGAACGCACGGTCGACGTGCATATCCGGCGCCTGCGCAAGACCCTGGAGCCGCATGGCCTGGAGAACATGGTGCAGACCGTTCGCGGTTCCGGCTACCGCTTCTCGGCCTCGATGTGAGGATTCCGGCAGGTCCGGACATCCGGTGTGAACGCGCCTTCTTCCATCGCTGTGGGGATGTGACGAAGACCTACCACCCCCCTTCCGTCATCCCGGCGCAGGCCGGGATCCATTTTGCGCTCGCCGTTGTTCCTGCTCTGGAATGACGCAAGCAGCGCCAAGAGCGACATCGATCCCGGCCTGCGCCGGGATGACGACGGACCCCTGCCCGCACGGCACATCGCGCCCCGGCTGACCATCTTCCAATCCCTGTACCCATCACGCCCCTGCAGTCCCATCCCTCCTGTCATACACATCTGCCTACAATCGCCCCATGCCCCATGACATCCGTTCCGCCTGGTTCAAGACGCTCGGCCAGTTGGCGCTGATCCTGGCGCTGGCCGTGGTGGTGGGCCTGCTGGTCGGCCAGGTGTGGCCGATCGTGACCATCGCCGCGCTGGGCGTGGTCGCGTGGCACTACTGGCGCCTGCGCAAGGTGCTGCTGCGCCTGACCGCACGCCAGCGACTCGAGCCGGCGCAAGGCAGGGGCGTGTGGAACGAACTCGACCGCCTGCTGTTCCGTGGCCAGGCCGAAATGCGTACCCGCAAGCGCCGCCTGCTCGACATGCTGCGCGCCTATCGCGCCGCCGCCGCCGCGCTGCCGGATGCCGTCGTGGTGGTGGAACGCAACAGCCAGCGCGTGCAGTGGTTCAACAAGGCCGCCACCAGCCTGCTCGGCCTGCAGTACCCGACGGACATCGGCGCCCCGGTCGGTGATCGCCTGCAGCCGTTGCCGATGTCGCACTGGCTGGCCGCCGGCCGCAATGCCGAACCGATGCTCGACGCCGCCTCACCGGTGGACCCGAACCTGCGCCTCAACCTGCGGCTGATCCCCTATTCCGACGAGTACTGGCTGCTGGTTGCGCGCGATGTCAGCAAGATGCTGCGCCTGGAGCAGATGCGCCGTGATTTCGTCGCCAACGTCTCGCATGAACTCCGCACGCCGTTGACCGTCGTGCATGGTTACCTGGACATGCTGGAGCCCACCGAGTATCCGGACTGGGCGCCGATGCTGTCGGAAATGCAGAAGCAGTCGCAGCGCATGACGCAACTGGTGGAAGACCTGCTGACGCTGTCCCGGCTGGAAGCGCAGGACAGCCTGCCCGATGAGAACGTAGCCATGGCGCCGATGCTGGCCACGCTGCGGCGCGAAGCCGAGGCCCTCAGCCAGCGACGCCACACCATCGTCATGCAGGACGAGGCGAACGTCGACCTGTCCGGCTCCAACAAGGAACTGCACAGCGCGTTCTCCAACCTGGTCAGCAACGCGGTGCGCTATACACCGGTCGGCGGCACGATCACCGTGCGCTTCGCGCGCGAGGGCGACGGCGCCCTGCTGAGCGTGCGCGATACCGGCTACGGCATCCCCACCTCGCACCTGCCGCGCATCACCGAGCGCTTCTACCGCGTGTCCACCAGCCGCTCACGCGAAAGCGGCGGCACCGGCCTGGGCCTGTCGATCGTCAAGCATGTGCTGAACCTGCACCAGGCGCGCCTCGAAATCGAGAGCGAGGTGGGCCAGGGCAGCCTGTTCTCCATCCATTTCGGTGCCGAACGCGTGGAGCCGCGCCTCGACGCCCCCACCCCCATCATCACGGACAGCCAGACCGCATGAACGCCGCCCTGGACACGATGCCTGCCCCCGCGACCGGCGATGACGCGCTGCGCGACCCGGCGCTCTACCTCAACCGCGAGCTGTCCCAGCTGGATTTCAACTTCCGCGTGCTGGCGCAGGCCCAGGATCCGTCGGTGCCGCTGCTGGAGCGCCTGCGATTCCTGTGCATCTCGTGCACCAACCTGGACGAGTTCTTCGAGATCCGCGCGGCCACCGTGCGCCATGCGCTGGATTTCGGCCTGCCGCCAGGCGCGGACGGCATGAGCCCGGCCACCGTGCTCAACAAGATCCACGACCGCGCCGCCGAACTGGTGGATGCACAGTACAAGTGCTGGAACGACGTGCTGCGCCCCGGCCTGGCCGAAGCCGGCGTACGCGTGTTCGGTCGCGACAGCTGGAACGCACGCCAGAAGCGTTGGCTGCGCGCCTACTTCCGCAACGAGATCATGCCGGTGCTGTCGCCGCTGGGCCTGGACCCGGCGCATCCGTTCCCCAAGATCCTCAACAAGTCGCTCAACATCGTGGTGGTGCTGAAGGGCAAGGATGCGTTCGGTCGCGCCGGCCACCTCGCCATCGTCCGCGCGCCGCGCTCGCTGCCGCGCATCATCCACCTGCCGCAGCGCGTGTCCGGCGGCGAGAACGACTTCGTCCTGCTGTCGTCGGTGCTGTCGGTATTCGTCGATGAGTTGTTCCCGGGCATGGAGGTCAAGGGTTCCTACCAGTTCCGCGTGACCCGCAACTCCGAGGTCGTGGTCGACGAAGAGGAAGTGGAGAACCTGGCGCTGGCCCTGCGTGACGAACTGGTGGGCCGCGGCTACCGGCCGGCCGTGCGGCTGGAGATCGCCCACGACTGCCCCAAGCCCATCGTGCGGCAGTTGTTGCAGAACTTCGCCCTGCCGGAACATGCGGTGTACCCGATCAACGGACCGGTCAACCTCAACCGCGTGATCCAGGTCTATGACCTGGTGCAGCGCCCGGAACTGAAGTACCCGGCATTCACCCCGCGCACGCTGCGCGACAGCGATGCGATTTTCGAGAAGGTCGCCGACGGCGACGTGCTGCTGCACCACCCGTTCGATTCGTTCGCTGCCGTGCTCGAAGTGGTCAAGCAGGCCGCCGTCGATCCCGATGTACTGGCCATCAAGCAGACGCTGTACCGCACCGGCAAGGACTCGGCCCTGGTCGAGGCCCTGGTGCAGGCCGCGCGCAACGGCAAGGACGTCACCGTGGTGGTGGAACTGCGCGCGCGCTTCGACGAGGACGCCAACCTCGGCGTGGCGGACAAGCTGCAGGAAGCCGGCGCGCAGGTCGTCTATGGCGTGGTGGGCTACAAGACCCACGCCAAGATGCTGCTGATCGTGCGCCGCGAAGGCCGCAAGCTGCGTCGTTACGTGCACCTGGGCACAGGCAACTACCACAGCGGCACGGCGCGCGCGTATACCGACATCGGCCTGCTGACCAGCGACCCGGATATCGGCACCGACGTGCACCTGCTGTTCCAGCAGCTGTCGGGCCTGGCCCCTACCACCAAGCTCAAGCGCCTGCTGCAATCACCCTTTACCCTGCACCCGGGCCTGATCAAGAAGATCGAACGCGAGGCCAGGCTCGCAAAGGCCGGCAAGCCTGCGCGCGTCATCGCCAAGATCAATGCCATCAACGAACCACGCATCATCCGCGCCCTGTATGCAGCATCGCAGGCGGGCGTGCGGATCGACCTGATCGTGCGCGGCGCCTGCGCCCTGCGCCCCGGCGTGCCCGGCATCTCCGACAACATCCGCGTGCGGTCCATCGTCGGGCGTTTCCTAGAGCACAGCCGCATCTACTGGTTCGGCAACGACGGCTCGCCGGAACTGTACTGCGCCAGTGCCGACTGGCTGGAACGCAACCTGCTGCACCGCGTGGAGACCTGCTTCCCGATCCTCGACAAGGAGCTCGCCACGCGCGTGTTCAAGGACGGCCTGCAGAACTACCTCGACGACAACTGCAACGCGTGGGAACTGCAAGTGGACGGGAGCTACGTCAAACTGACGCCGGGTGATGACGCGCCGCACTCGGCGCAGGGTACGCTGCTGGCGAAGGTGTGATGCGACAACGCGACCCTGCGTCGCACCATCACGCCGACACATTGCATGCCTGCACCCGTTAAACTGATCGCATGGCGCCCCTGACCTCCTCCACCTCCCCGCCGCTCCAGGACGGGGACCTGCTGGCCGCGATTGACCTGGGGTCCAACAGCTTCCACATGGTGGTGGCGCGCTCACTGCTGGGGCAGCTGCGCGTGGTGGACCGGCTGCGCGAAACCGTGCGCATGGCCGACGGCCTGGATGGCAAGGGCGGGCTGTCCGCCGCTGCTCGCCAGCGTGCCCTCGATTGCCTGTCGCGCTTCGGCCAGCGCATCCGCGACATCCCCGCCACGCGCGTGCGCGCGCTGGCCACAAACACCGTGCGGCAACTGCGCGACCCGCAGGATTTCCTGGTCGCTGCGGAAGCTGCGCTCGGCAAACCCATCGAAGTTGTCTCGGGCCGCGAAGAAGCGCGCCTGATCTACCTTGGCGTCGCGCACGCGCAGCCGCCGAAATCCAGCCAGCGCCGGCTGGTGATCGACATCGGCGGCGGCTCGACGGAATTCATCATCGGCCGTGGCTTCGAAACGCTTGAACGCGAAAGCCTGCAGGCGGGCTGCATCGCCAGCACACGGCGCTTCTTCCCCGGCGGCAAGCTGTCGCGCAAGCGCTGGAAGGAAGCGCTCACCGAGATCGGCGCCGAATTCCAGCAGTTCGCCGGCCTGTACCGCAACCTGGGTTGGC
Source organism: uncultured Pseudoxanthomonas sp. (assembly GCA_966210745.1). GTDB lineage: Bacteria > Pseudomonadota > Gammaproteobacteria > Xanthomonadales > Xanthomonadaceae > Pseudoxanthomonas_A. Next base: position 119,628 of record CBIHLJ010000001.1, on the reverse strand, counting down.
AGGAAGCCATCGGCTCATCCGGTACCAACAAGGCCATTGGCGACATCTGCGCGGCGATGAAGCTGACCAAAGGCGCGGTGACCGCCGAAGCGCTGCCACAGGTGCGCGACAAACTGCTGCAGGCCGACCGCATCGAAGACATCGACCTGCCCGGCCTGTCCAGCGACCGCCGGCCGATCATCGCCGGCGGCGTGCTGGTGCTGGAGGCGGCCTTCGAGGCGCTGGGACTGCAGCGCCTGATGGTCAGCAAGGCCGCCATGCGCGAAGGCATCCTGTTCGACATGCTGGGTCGCGGCAGCGACAACGATCCGCGCGACCTTTCCACGGCGGCGCTGATGCAGCGCTACGGCATCGACGAATTCCAGGCCGCGCGCGTGGAAGCCACCGCGATGCGCCTGTTCGAACAAGTGGAGCAGAGCTGGAGCCTGGACGACGACGACGCGCGGATGCTCGGCTGGGCCGCGCGCCTGCACGAGATCGGCCTGGCCATCGCGCACAGCCAGTACCACGTGCACGGGGCCTACCTGCTGGAGCATTCCGACATTGAAGGCTTCTCGCGCCAGGAGCAGCAGGTGTTGTCCGCGCTGGTGCGCACCCACCGGCGTGGCGTGCCGAAAATGGCCTTCGATGCCCTGCCCGACCGCCTGCTGCTGAGCGCCAAGCGCAAGGCCGCGCTGCTGCGGTTGGCGGTGCTGTTGCACCGCTCGCACGATGCCGAAGCCATCCCGCGCCTGGACCTGACCGCGAACGGCGACCGTCTGGACCTGGTGGTCAGCAAGAAATGGATCGACGCACGTCCGCTGCTGCGCTCGGACCTGGTCGGCGAACCCGAAGACATGCAGGGCCTGGGCGTAGCGTTCAAGCCCTTCGTGGCGTGAACGGCCGACGCACCGCTGAAGTGTGACTTGAGGTTACACTCGGACCCGCCCCGGATTCGCGGCGTGGCCCATCCCTTTTCTCCCACGCCATCCTTCCCGTCCGACGGCCGTGATTCGTCGCGTACGTGCATTCAGGAGGAAGCCGTGATCGATCGAAGCAATCCCGAGGCGCCCTTGTCCGACGCCTGGCTGGAAGGCGGCCCGGGGGCCGTGTCCATCAGCCGCAACGTGGACCGCCTGCTGGATGCCGTGCGCCGCCATCTCGACATGGACGTGGCCTTCGTGAGCGAGTTCCACGGCAGCCACCGCGTGTTCCGTCATGTCGCCACCCGGCTTGATCGCGCGCCCATCCTGCCCGGCGATTCCAGCCCGCTCGACGAGGGCTACTGCATGCGGGTGGTCGAAGGCAGCATCCCGCAGCTGATTCCCGACACCGCCGCCATTCCCTTGCTGGAGCGCGTGCCCGAAACGCGCGACCTCCCGATCGGCGCACACATCAGCGTTCCCATCCAGCTGCGCGACGGACGCATCTACGGCACCTTCTGCTGCTTCAGCCTGTCGCCCAACCTCTCGCTGGGCCAACGCGACCTGCACATGATGCGCGCCTTCGCCGACCTGCTGGCCTACCAGATCGACGGCGACCTGCACGCCGTGCAGGAACACGAGGAGAAGGTGGACCGCATCACCTCGGTGCTGGAACTGGGCCAGCCGCACATGGTGTACCAGCCCATCTACCGCAGCAGCACGCGCCGAATCATCGGCGTGGAGTGCCTGTCGCGCTTCGACCTGGAACCGCGCCGCCCGCCGGACGTGTGGTTCGCCGAAGCCGGCGAGATCGGCCTGGGCGTGCGCCTGGAACTCAACGCCATCCTGTCGGCACTGGATGGCCTCCGCCATATCCATGGCGACTTCTACGTGGCGCTGAACGTTTCGCCGCAGACGATCATCAGTGGTGGCATCGACGGCTACATCGACGACCTGGACCCGCATCGCGTGGTACTGGAAATCACCGAGCATTCGCTGGTCGAAGACTACAAGCTGCTCAACGAGCGCCTGGTGCCGCTCCGCGAGGCCGGCGTGCGCGTGGCGGTGGACGATGCTGGCGCCGGCTACGCCAGCATGCGGCACGTGCTGGCCATCCATCCGGACATCATCAAGCTCGACCTCAGTCTCACCCGCGACATCGACACCGATTCACCACGGCGTGCGCTGGCTGCGGCACTGATCGAGTTCGCCCGCCAGACCCAGTCCCGCGTGGTCGCCGAAGGCGTGGAGACCGCGTCGGAACTGGCCGCACTGCAGGCGCTCGGCGTGGATGACGTGCAGGGCTATTACCTGGCGCGACCACTGGAGGTCGAGGCGCTGGCGCAGACACTCATGGTCGAGCGCCAGCGCAACTGAAGCGCGACGACGCTCTGGCATGATGCCGCCTCCCCCCTTCGCACGCACACGATGAAGACCGTTCTCCTCGCCAAGGACCTGCCGGTATCCCGCATCGCCTATGGCTGCATGCAGCTGAGCCGCGCATGGGACAGCACGCCGGTGACCCCCGACGAACGCCGCCTGGCACAGCGCCTGGTCGAAACCGCGCTGGCCCATGGCATCACCCTGTTCGACCATGCCGACATTTACGCCCGCGGCAAGTCCGAACAGGTGTTCGGCGACGTACTGCGTGCCTCACCCGGCCTGCGCCAGCGCATGGTGCTGCAGTCGAAGTGCGGCATCCGCTTCGCCGACGAGCCGGCGGGCGCGCCGGGACGCTACGACTTCAGTCATGCGCACATCGTCGCATCCGTGCATGGCAGCCTCACGCGACTGGGCGTGGAGCACCTGGATGTCCTGTTGCTGCACCGCCCGGATGTACTGGTGGAGCCGGAAGAGGTCGCACGCGCGTTCGACGACCTGCATGCCGCCGGCAAGGTGCGCTATTTCGGCGTGAGCAACCACACGGCCGGACAGATCGCGTTGCTGCGCAGGCATGTGCGGCAACCGCTGGTTGCCAACCAGGTGGAGGTCAGCCTGCTGCACCATCACCTGATCGACGACGGCGTGGTCACCAACACCACCGGCCATGCCTACGCGGCAGCGGCAGGCACGCTCGATTACTGTCGCCTGCACGATGTCCGCGTGCAGGCGTGGTCACCGCTGGCCGGCGGCAAGTTCGCAACGGCCTCGGAGTTCGCCGATCCGGTGGTCCGCCAGACGTCCCAGCTGCTTTGCCACCTGGCGGAAGAGAAAGGCGTCACACCGGAAGCGATCCAGCTCGCCTGGCTGCTGCGCCACCCCGCTGGCATCCAACCCATCGTCGGCACCACCGACCCGGTTCGCCTGGCAACGTGCTGCGCGGCCGACGGCATCGAGCTGAGCCGGGAAGACTGGTACGCATTGTTCACCGCAGCGCGCGGCGAACGCGTGCCCTGAGGCAGTCCCTGGTCCCACCTGTCTACCCGCGGCAGTCCGTGCTTATGATGCCGCATCACGGCGGATCCGCCGGCCAGCCGACAAAGAGAGCGCAGCGGTGATCACTCAGCAGACCGTCAAGGGAACCTGCCATTGCAAGGCGGTCGAGTTCGAGGTGGACCTGGTCAACGGCCACGAGAACATACGCCGTTGCAACTGCTCCATGTGCAGTCGCCGGGGCGCCATCATGGCGGGCGTCACCGTGGACCGGTTGCGCGTCACGCGCGGTGAGGACAAGCTCAGCGTGTACCAGTGGAACACGAAGATCGCCAGGCATTATTTCTGCAGCGTCTGCGGCATCTACACGCATCACCAACGCCGCAGCGTCCCGACGGAATACGGCTACAACCTTGCGTGCATCGAGGGGATTGATCTCGCGACCATCGGCGAGATAGGCGCCAGCAATGGTGCCACGCAATCGCTGGTTTCACCCTGACGCTGTTTCAGCATCACCGTCAGAATGCAGTCCATAACGTGATCGAGGTGTCCGACATCCGTGGCAGACCAATACGCATGCATCATTTGATAGGCCGATGGGGATCGGATGCCGGAAGGAACTGGACATGAGAGACGTGGAACCTCGATCCTCTTACCCCGGCCTACGCCATCCGGCATCCGACACCACCACAGGCAGACTGCATGGCTGACCCATACAACTCACCGGCAACGCGCCCGGCGGCTTCGCCCCTGAATGACGTGATGGTGACCACGGCACTGGAACTGCCGGGCTACCGCATCCGCCGCAACCTGGGCCTGGTGCGCGGCATCACGGTACGGTCGCGCTCGATCGTCGGGAATTTCCTGGGCGGGCTGCAGTCGCTGTTCGGCGGCAACATCACCATCTATACCGAACTGTGCGAGCAAGCGCGCGACGAGACCTACCGCGACATGCTGCAGCACGCGCGTCAGTTGGGCGCCAACGCGATCATCGCCGTCCGCTACGATGCCACCGACGTGATGGCCGGCCTTACTGAAGTGCTGTGCTACGGCACGGCGGTGGTGGTTGAGCCGCATGACATCTGATGCTGCGACGCCTTCCGTAATGCCGATGCCACCGTTGAAACGAAAACGTCGGTGGCTGACCGGGCTCGTACTGCTCGTACTGCTCATGGCAGCCTACCCCGCCTTCGTCCTGACCTATACCTGGTCCCACGTCCTGCAAAGCCCGCTCCCGGGTGGTCGGCATGGGCCGCTGGACGCGTACCGGCACACGCTCGCCAGCGCGGTGGTGGCCTACACGCTCGATGCGCGCGCTGTCGGCCTGGTCAACGGCGTGATGGAACGGCGCGGCAGGCGCTCCAACGCCATGGACATCCACAACAACCTGATCGGCGCGGGGATCGGCGCGCGCGCGATGCGGTTCTCGGACATCGAACCGATGGTGGCGCGCAGCGTGGCGTCAGGCAGCATCGACGCTGCATCGACGGACCAGACGACGTGGCTGCCGCAAAGCGAGTGGAAGGAAGGGTTCGCGTGGTGACCCTGTGGCGCGTCCCGGGTGGCATCAACCCCTATGTCCGACAGCATGTCTCTCGACTGGGGCGGGCTCGGCTATAGTCGCCCCCAGTCACGGCCGGCCCCACGCCGACCGGCAATCCCTCGCATCCTTGCCGGAGGTTGTCATGAAGCGTGTGATCCGTTTGATCCTGGCCGTCATCGCCGGGCTGTTCGTCGGCAGCGTCGCCAACATGGGTCTGGTCATGCTCAGCGGGCATGTCATCCCGCTGCCGGCAGGTGTCGATACCACCACCACGGAAGGCCTGAAGGCGGCGATGCCGCTGTTCGATCCGAAGCATTTCCTGTTCCCCTTCCTGGCCCATGCGGTCGGCACGCTGGTGGGGGCCTTCGTCGCCACGCTGGCGACACCCGGGCGCACGCGCGGCCCGGCGTGGGTGGTCGGCGCCTGCTTCCTGATGGGCGGCATCGCGGCCGTCGCCATGCTGCCCTCACCGCCCTGGTTCACCGTGGTGGACTTGGTGTTCGCCTACCTGCCGATGGCGTGGCTGGGGCATCGGTTGGCGGCACGGGGACAGCGCGCGGCCTGATGGCGGCCTTCACGCGCTGAAGAATCAGGCCGTCAGCCTCGCGACGATCCGACGCACCCACGGCGCCAGCAGGGTGACGGCGACGAAGGCCACCGGCCACGTCGTGGCGCAGCTGCGCGCCCAGGTTGCCAGGAAGTCCGCATGCAGTCCCTGGTTGACCAGCAGCACGAACGCGGACACCAACGACACCATGATGGCGGAGAGCAGCGCACCGAACAGCAACGGCGCGAAACGGGTGGGAATACGCATGCAAGACTCCTGTTGGAAAGATGGGATCAGAAGAAAAAAAGCGGACGTACGAGCAGGGCCGACAGATAGAGCCCTGCGCCGAACATCAGGTGGTTCAACACGCTGTGCATGCGCGCATTGGCCGGACGCGGCGTCCTGGACGCCGCGACGCCGGCGCCCATGCCAGGCTGCATCAGCAGGAACGGAACGGCGACGGTGACCAGTCCCACCAGGAGTGCCGGCCCCGGCGTAGGCTCACGCAGCCACGCAACGCCCCAGACAATGGGGAGCACACCGGCAAAGGCGATGCCGGTCAGGTAGTGCGCACACCAGCCCAGCGTCCGTTCGCCGCGGACGGAGGCGCTGCGGGCGATGGCGGCATGGCGGAATCGCCCCGTCGGCATATGGCCGAGCCAACGCCCCACCAGGGCATAGTCGGCGACAGGCACGCCAAAGATCGCTCGTCGCAGCAGGCCCCAGGCATCCATCGCGAGCGTGGCACCGATGCCGACGAGCAGCGTGCAGGTCAAGTAATCCATAGCGTTCTCCCAGGCTGAAGGTCCGGCGCACGCTTGCGCCGCACGACCATGGCGTGCACGATGCCACTTCAAGTCAACTTCAAGTCAAGCGGGGTCGTGATGGACATCGGCGAGGTCGCGAAACGGTCCGGCGTACCCGCATCCACACTGCGCTACTACGAGCAGAAAGGGCTGATCGCATCGATCGGACGCCATGGCCTGCGCCGCACCTTCGATCCGGACGTACTGGAACGCCTGGCGCTGATTGCCCTGGGGCAAACGGCTGGATTTTCGCTCGACGAAATCGCGGCGATGTTCGGCGCCGACGGCCGGCCCGATATCGACCGCCGCAGCCTGCGCACGAAGGCCCGGGAGCTGGACGTGATGATCCTGCGCCTGACTGCCATGCGCGACGGACTGCGCCACGCTGCGGCCTGCTCCGCGCCCAGCCACCTCGAATGCCCACGGTTCCGGCATCTGCTGCGCCAGGCGGCCACGGGGGGCCGCCGCTCGGGCAAGCCGAAGATGCGCTGAGGGGCGTCTTCCTGCGGCGTCATGTGCCGGTAACCGTGCTGCAATACACGCTACATCTCCCGCCCTCAGCATGCGCAAAACGTGGAGCTGCGCATGCGCTTTGCCATTGTCACCGAGACCTATCCGCCGGAGGTCAACGGCGTCGCCCTCACCGTGCAGGGGCTGGAAACCGGCCTGCGCCAGCGTGGGCACGCGGTGTCGCTGGTACGCCCACGGCAGGCGACCGATGCCGGCTCGGCCGATGACACGCTGCTCGTGCGCAGCGCCAGCCTGCCGCGCTATCCCGGACTGAGATTCGGCCTGCCCGCCACCCGGCGCCTGTTGGCGCAGTGGAAGCAGTCGCCGCCAGACGCCATCTACGTGGCCACGGAAGGCCCCCTGGGGTGGTCTGCCGTGCGCGCCGCGCGCCGGCTTGGCATTCCGGTGGCCACGGGCTTCCACACGCGCTTCGACGAATACATGCGCGACTACGGCGCGCGCTTCCTCGAACACACTGCGCTGCGCTGGATGCGCCGCTTCCACAATGACGCGGACGCCACGCTGGTCCCGACGCGCGAACTGGCCGACTTCCTGCAGTCGCAGGGCTTCCGGCATGTGGTGCGATTGGCGCGGGCGGTGGACGCGCAGCATTTCAGCCCCCTGCGGCGCGATGACCGCCTGCGTGCGCAGTGGGGCCTGCAGCCGGACGATCTGGCGGTGATCTACGTGGGCCGCATCGCGGCGGAGAAGAACCTGGACCTGTCGATCCGGGCCTTCGATGCAATCCGGCAGCAGCATCCGTCCGCGAAGTTCGTGTGGGTGGGCGACGGCCCGATCCGCGCGCGGCTCGCGCAGGAGCATCCGGACTTCATCTTCTGCGGCGTGCAGCGTGGCGACGCGCTGGCGCGGCACTTCGCCAGCGGCGACCTGTTCCTGTTTTCCAGCCACAGCGAAACCTTCGGCAACGTGACCCTGGAGGCGATGGCCAGCGGCGTGCCCACGGTGGCCTTCAACTATGGTGCCGCGCGCGAGCACCTGATCGACGGCGTGCACGGCGCCGCCGTCGACAGCGACGACGACTTCATCACCGCGGCCTTGCGGTTGGCGGGCGATGCTCCTGCGCGCCGCGCCATGGGCAATGCCGCCAGCGACGCGATGCGCGCGCTGCACCCGGACCAGGTGTCCGCCGATTTCGATGCCCTGCTGACCGACCTCGCCCTGACACGGAGAAGCCACCATGCGTCCGTTGCTGCCGCGTAATCCCCTCATCGGCCGCGACACCGGCTGGTGCCTGCTCGCCAATCGCTGGGGCGAATGGAACGGCGTGCGCCGCTTCTTCGCCCTTGTCAGCCGGCTGGGCGACGGCGTGTTCTGGTACGTGCTGATGGCGGCGCTGGTCGTCGCCGATGGCCTGGACGGGCTGGCGGCTTCGGCGCACCTGGCGGCGACCGGTGTGATCGCGCTGACGCTGTACAAGGCGTTGAAGCGCTGGACGAAGCGGCCACGCCCGTTCGCGTCGGATGTGCGCATCCGCGCATGGATCGCGCCGCTGGACGAATTCAGCTTTCCGTCCGGCCACACGCTGCACGCGGTGGCCTTCACCATCGTGGCGCTGGCGCACTACCCGGTGCTGGCCCCCCTGCTGATCCCGTTCGCCGCCTGCGTGGCGGTCTCGCGCGTGGTACTGGGCCTGCACTACCCCAGCGACGTACTGGCCGCAACGGTGATCGGCACCGCACTGGCGACGCTTTCGATCTGGCTGGTGCCGGGCGTGAGCCTGCTGGGCTGAGCGGGGCGCGGCACCAAGCGACAAGTACAGCGAACTCCAAGTCAATTTTGATAAACCCAATGTTATATTTTGTTGACATTGAGTGAATCAGGCTTTACCTTGCTTCCCGTCCATCCACCAACGGGGAGCACCACCATGCTGTCGAAAGAACGTTTCGCCTGGGTCTGGCTGACGGCGCTGGCCGTCGTGTTCGCGCTGTACTTCACCTATGTCTCGGTCAATGCCGACGCTGTCGCCGGCATGCACATGGGGCAGCGGATCGGCCTGCTAGCGATCGCGCTGGGCTCGCTGGGGGTCATCGCCCTGCTGACAACCCTGTTCGGACGCCATCGCGAAGAAGACGGCACACCCACGCCCATCGACGAGCGCGACCGCCGCATCGAAGCCCGCGCCTCGGTCTACGCCTACTACGTGCTCATGGCCGGCATCATCCTCGTCGGCTGCGTGATGCCCTTCACCACCGGCGGCTGGACCATCGTGCACGCCACCCTGCTTGCGATCGCCGCCGCCGAATGCGTCCACGCCACGCTGGTCATCCATGGCTATCGTCGAGGCGGACATGTCTGAGGCCCGGGTCACCAACCAGATCCGCACGCTGCGCTTCCTGGCTGGCGAAATGACCCAGGCCGACCTTGGCAAGCGCGTGGGTGTGACCCGGCAGACGATTGCCGCGATCGAGGCCGGCAAATATTCGCCCACGCTGGAGTGCGCGTTCCGCATCGCGGAGGTGTTCGGCAAGCCGCTGGTCGAGGTGTTCGGCTGGGAGCGCTGAACAACGAAGCACGCAGGAGCACCACAGGGTGCGCCTACACGGGATCGAACCCGACCGCTCTCGCCCGCACCCGCGACGGCTGCCATTGCCCCGGCCAGTCGCGGTCGTTGGCCACCTGGGCATTGGCCCGGCTGCGCTCCAGCGCCTCAACGTCGAGATCCGCGATGGCCCACACCTGGTCGTCGCGGGTCTGCACCACCACCCCGTCATCGGGCAGACCGCGATCCATGGGCGCGAAGATCGCTGCATCGCCGGTGTTGACGTCGAGGGCGGGACTCCACGGGGCTTCGCCCGCGGTGACCGCCTGCGCCACGAACATCCGGTTCTCCAGCGCACGCGCCAGGCAGCCGACACGCACACGGGTGGCGCCGGCATCCGTATCCGTACAACTGGGCACCAACAACAGGCGCGCGCCGGCTTCGGCCTGCGCACGCACCGGCAGCGGAAACTCGGCGTCGTAGCAGACGGACACGCCGGCACGTACGCCGTCGATATCGAAGACCTTCAGCGCATCGCCGCCCTCGATGACGCCCAACGCTTTCTCGAAACCGGTCAGTTGCAGCTTGTCCTGCCATGCGTGCGCGTCCTGCGGCGCGAACACATCGCTGCGGTTGCGGTAGCGGCCATCGCCCTGCGCCAGCAGGAAGCTGCCGGCCACGATGTGCAGGTCGAGCTCCACAGCCAGCCGCCGGTACAGTGCCAGCCAGTCATCGCGATAGCGCTGGATCGCCGCCAGCGATGCGTGCAGGTCGGCCCGAGTGGCACTGTCGAAGGTCGCGGCCAGTTCCAGCGACAGATACTCCGGCAGGACGGCGATGCGTGCGCCGAGCGTAGCGGCCTCACCGAGCACGACGGCCTGTCGCTCGGCGAAGGCACCGAAATCCGCGGGCGCCTCGACGGCGTACTTGGCGACGGCGACCTTCATCGCGACGGTCCCAGTCCGCGCAACCAGAACGTCAGCGCATGATCCACCTCGCCGCGGCCGATCTCGTTCCACGCCAACCGCATCGCCATGCCCGGCTGCCGCGTGTAGCCGCGCTTGTCCCAGAACGCCTCCTGGGTGCGATGCCCGACCGGCCTGCGAGGATCGTCCGCTTCGCGGTCCACCGCGCAGAACGCGGTCCATCCGAACCGCCCCAGTGCGCGCGCATGCGCTTCGCGGTGGTCGAAGAACGCATGGCCGATGCCATGGCCGCGGTAGGTCGGCAACAGCACGGATTCGCCGAAATAGAAGACGTCCTCCGGATCCATCCCGCTGTCCAGGAACGGCTGGCGGAAGGCTTCGGTGTCGTCCGCCAACGGCAGGCCGGTGGAGGCCCCCACTACCTCCCCGCCCTGCATCGCAAGCACGAACACGCTTTCCGCCGAGCGGGCGTACGCGGCCAGGTAGTCGCGCTCGAAGTCCGGATCGCCTTCGTAGAGATAGGGCCAATCGCGGAACACAGCCACGCGCAGGCGCGCGACATCATCCAGCCAGGGCGTGATTTCCGGCCCACGGAAGAGGCCGATGGTGTGCGCAGAGTTCATCCCTGGACTCTAGCGCACGCCACCGGCCGGGGCGAGGCAACCGCACGACGTCCCGTCGCTAGGGGGGTGCGGGGAATGCGTCGCTGTGTTGCAGTCCGCGATCATCCCAGACGTACACGGCGCAGGCCGCGGCAGGCAGCAGGCACAACGCCGCGCGGCCGTCGTCGCTGCGCGTGTCGAACCGCTGCGACGCGCCCTGGCCCTGGTCGCGCCACGCGGCGTACGTCAGGGGATGCGTCCGGCGCCCCAGGCCTTCCCTGGCCTGGCGTGCGTCCTGCAGATAACCGGCCGCGCGCGATACCAGGGCGGCGATCGTCTGCGATGAAAGCCTGAAAAGCAGGTACCCCCTGCGCCGATGCACAAGCGGGAACAACAGCGTGGCCAGCGTGGCATCGTCCATGGCATCGACGATGACCGCGTCGGTCCCGATCTTCTCGGGGAGTACGCGCCGGGCACGCCGATGCAGGGTGGCGGGATCGATCATGGCGGCCTCAGCGCAGTTCCGTGCCCAGCGCATACCAGTCCACCTTGCGCGTGACCCACATGATCACCGCCAGGATGCCGAACAGCAGCAACGAGCCCATCAGCAGTGCGTTGTTCTCGGACTTCAGCAGGATGTACAGCACGCCATACAGCGCGGTCAGCATGGTGGCGAAACCCGCCGCGCGCAGCCAGCTCTGCAGCACGCCCGACAGGTAGAAGAACTGCAGTCCTATGCAGGCGGCGGCCGAGACGAGATAGGCCTGCCAGAACGCGATGTGCTCGGACAGGCTGAGCAGCAGCAGGAAGAAGATCGCCAGCGCCAGGCCCACCAGCAGGTACTGCAGCGGATGGATCGGCAGGCGCTTGATCAGTTCGAACAGCGCGAAGCCGACGAAGGTCAGCACCACGAACAGGATGCCGTACTTGCTGGCGCGGTCGACCTGCGTGTAGACGTCCACGGTATCCGCCAGGCTGACCACCGCGCTGTCGATGGCGGTATCGCTGCTTTCGGCACCGTAGCCGGATGGCGTGTCACTCAGCGACGGCGGCTGCGTCAGCTTGCCCGATGCGGATTCCAGCTGGCTCTGCGCGGCACTCGCGAGCGAAGAGACCTGCCAGCGCGCGGTGAAGCCCGCATCGCCCAGCGTCTTGCTGTTGGGCAGGAAGCGGCCACCGAACAGCGGCTGGCGCCAGGGCGAACTCATCGCAATGTCGTTGCTGTCCGCGATCGGCGCGATGCCGATGGTCTGGGTGCCGGCCAGTGCCATGTCCAGGTGCACCTCGCTCGCCGGCAGCGAGCCGCCCTGCACCTCCAGCAGCGCATGGATGCCTTCCATCCGCGACGACAGCGCGCCGGTGCCGGCGCCCAGCTTCCGCGGCACGCCATCGACCTTCAGCGACGGCGTGCCGACCAGGCCGCGCACATCGGCCATGCCGACCACCATGTAGGGCTGCCCGTAGATGCGCCCGTCGGCACCCGGCACCTGCAGCGGTGCGAAACTCGCCTTCATCGCCGCCTTCCATTCGTACACATTGACCGTGTACAGCCCGATGCGCCGCTCGCCCGGCTGCAGGCGGCCGTCCACGGTCAAGGTGGCCGGGGTCTGCAGCAGGTAGCCTTCCTTCACATCCCGGCGCACCTCGGGTTTGCCGTCTTCGTTCAACGCGTTGACGAGGCGCTCTTCGCGCCACGGGACGACGCGCAGCGGGCCGACCACCTGCTGTGGCCCCGCCATGCTCTGCGAGACACGTGTTTCGGCCAGCGTGCGGTAACGCTCGCGGTCCTGGATGACCCCGCGGATCATCACCAGCGGAATGAGCAGCAGCAGGACCAGCCCGCCGACGGTGAGGAAACGCAACAGCAACTTCAATGACTTCATGTCGATGTCCCGGTTGGATACGGGATGCATCGTCCGGTGCCGGTGTGCAACCGGCAGGAAGCGTGTTTGAAGGCTGTGTGAAGTGTGGGCTAGAGCCGGGGCAGCGAAAGTATTGCTTCGGCACCGCCGTCGTGGCGGTTGTCGAGCGTGGCTTCGCCCCCGTGCAGGCGCATCACTTCGCGCACGAACGGCAGGCCCAGGCCGGAACTGCGCTGACCGCCATCGGGACGGGGCAGCGAATAGAAGCGCTCGAACACGCGCTCGCGTGCGTAGTCGGGCACGCCCGGCCCCCGGTCGCGGACGATGAAGCGCACCAGTCCGTCCGTGGCCTCGACCGCCAGTTCCACCGTGCCGCCGGGCGGCGAAAAGGCGATGGCGTTGTCCAGCAGATTGCCCAGCGCGCGCCGCAGCAGGAAGGCGTCGCCTTCCACCGCCCAGGCCCCCGCCTGCGGCACGCGCACCACGTCCACGCCATGCGGGGTGAGCTTGGCATCCAGGCCCTGCACCACCTCGTCGGCCAGCGCCGCGGTGTCCACGCGCTCCCGGCGCTGCAGCCAGCCGTGCTGTTCCACTTCGGCCAGTGCCAGCAGCTTGTCGATCGTCTCGGTGAGCCGGTGTTCCTGGGTCTGGATGTTGCGCACGAAACGCTGGTGGTCCGCTTCGGGCAGGGGCTCCTGCAGCAGCTCGGCGGCACCGCGGATCGCGGCGAGCGGGCTCTTCATCTCATGAGTGAGCGACTGCACGTACTGCTCGACGTACGCCTTGCCCTGCAGCTTGCGGCGCATGGTCTCCAGTGCGCGGCCGAGGTCGCCGATCTCGTCGGCGCGCGGACGCGGTGGCGGCACCGGCTCACCCGCGCTGACCGCCTGCGCGTAGCGGTTCAACCCGCCGATGCCGCGCACCAGCCACCACGTCATCAGCACGCCGATCAGGGCGGAGATGCCGATCAGCCAGGCGCCGCGCAACAGGATGCTGCGCTGGCTCGCGACGATGAAGGGCTCGATGCTGCGGTTGGGCTGCGACAGCGTCAGCACGCCCAGCAGCGTGGCGCGATCGGCCGGATCGTAGATCGGCGCGGCCACGTGCATCACCGTATTGGTCTCGTCACCCGGCAATTCTGGACTGGAACGGGCTCCGTACTCGCCGCGCAGGGTGCGGTAGACATCGTTCCAGCGCGAGTTGTCGCGGCCGACATCGCGCCCCTCCGAGTCGAAGACCACCCTACCGCGCGCGTCGGTCACGGTGACGCGGTAGTCCACGGAGCGCTTCTGGAAACGCCACACCCAGGCCTTGGGGTCGCGCTGCTGCGCAGCGGCCACGTTGCCGGCGAAGGCACCGTCGGTGATGCGGCCCGCCTTCAGGTCGTCGGCGGCCATTTCGGCCAGCACGTTGGCCGCGTCGACCAGCGTGGATTCCATCGCCTGGCGCACGCCCGGCTTCACTTCGTTGACGAACACCCGCATCACGAAGAATGCGGCGATGCCGACGATCAGGAAGAAGCCGAGGACGAGCTTCAGCCCCAGCCGCATCTCAGGCCTCGATCGCGTAGCCCAGCCCGCGGTGCGTGCGGATCGGGTCGGAGTCGGCGCCAGCCGCGCGCAGCTTGGCGCGCAGCGTCTTGACGTGGGTGTCGACGGTGCGGTCGGCGCTGTCGGCGTCGCTGTCCCATCCGCGGTCCATCAGCTGCGCACGGCTGAGGATCGCGCCCGGCCGCTGCAGCAGCGCATCCAGCAGCGCGTACTCGTAGCGGGTCAGGTCGAGCACCTGCCGCCGGTAGCGGATGCGGTGGCCGTCGCGGTCGATGGCGAAGTCGCCGCGCGCGGCCCATTCCCCCTCCGCGGCCTTGACGGTACCGCCGGCACGCCGCAGGCGGGCGCGCACGCGCGCCACCAGTTCGCGTGGCGAGAACGGCTTGGTGACATAGTCGTCCGCGCCCAGTTCCAGGCCCAGCACGCGGTCGATCTCGTCGTTGCGCGCGGTCAGGAAAATCACCGGCACGTCGCTGAAACCGCGCAGTTCGCGGCAGACATCGAAGCCGCTGGCATCGGGCAGGCCGACATCGAGCACCACCACGTCCACGCCACCGGCGCGCACACGCGGCGCGACCTCGCGCGCCAGCAGGCAGTGGTCGGCCTCGATGCCTTCGCTGCGCAGGGCATACAGCACGGCATCGGCGATGGCGGCTTCGTCTTCGGCAATCAATACACGGGGCATGGCGCAAGCATATATGCTGCGCGCCATGAATTACCGCCATGCCTTCCACGCCGGCAACCATGCAGACGTCCTCAAGCACGTCGTGCTGCTGGCCATGATCGATGCGCTGAAACGCAAGGACACGCCGTTCTTCGTGCTGGACACGCATGCCGGGCGCGGCCGTTACCTGCTCGGCGGCTCGGAAAGCCGCAAGACCTCCGAAGCCGACGAAGGGGTGTTCAAGCTGCTCGACGCGCCGCGCATGCCGGAACTCGTCGAGGCCTATCTTCGCGCGGTGCAGGCGAGCAATCCGGTCGGGGCGCTGATCGCCTACCCCGGGTCGCCGCTGCTGACCGCGCAGGCGCTGCGCGACCAGGACCGGCTGGCGGCCTGTGAGCTTCAACCGGACGAGGCGCAGGCGCTGAAGGACCTGTTCGCCGGCGACGACCGCGTCGCCGTCCACGCGCGCGACGGCTACGCTGCGATGAAGGCGCTGCTGCCACCCCGCGCGGGTTCGCAGCGCATCGCACGCGGCCTGGTGCTGATCGATCCACCCTACGAAGCCCAGGATGCGGAGTACCCGCAGATCATCGCGTCGCTGCGGGACGCGCTGGAGCGTTGGCCGGCCGCGACCTATGCGGTCTGGTACCCCATCAAGCAGCGGCGCACGCTGTCGCCGTTCTTCCGCAAGGCGACCTCGCTGCCCTCCAAGGGGGCGTTCGTCGCCGAGTTGCAGGTCCGGCCGGATGACTCGCCGCTGCGCCTCACCGGCAGCGGCATGCTGGTGCTCAATCCGCCCTGGCAACTGGACAAGGCGCTGGCGCCGGTGCTGCCGGCGCTCGCTGCCGCCCTGGGCGAGGCCGGCGCCAGCCACCGGCTGGAGTGGCTGCGCGCACCGGACTGACCCCGGCATCGGGATCACGCGGCCCGGTCAGGGGGCTGTGCGAGAATCGCGCCTTTCCCCTTCACGACGACGACCTTCATCTATGGCCGGATCCAGTCTCTTCGCCCTGATCGACGACATCGCCACGCTGCTGGACGATGTGTCCGTGATGACCAAGGTGGCCGCGAAGAAGACGGCCGGCGTGCTGGGCGACGACCTCGCGCTGAATGCCCAGCAGGTCACCGGCGTGAAGGCGGACCGCGAGTTGCCCGTGGTATGGGCGGTGGCGAAGGGATCGGTGGTCAACAAGGCCATCCTGGTACCGGCCGCACTGGCGATCAGCGCGCTGGAAACCTGGCTGCACGGCAAGGGCTACAACATCCCGCTGGTGACGCCGCTGATGATGCTGGGCGGCGCCTTCCTGTGCTTCGAGGGCGTGGAGAAACTGGCGCACAAGTTCCTGCATGGCAAGGACAAGGACAGCCAGCACCACGCCGAACTGGTCAAGGCGGTGCAGGACACGAACGTGGACATGGTCGCGTTCGAGAAGGACAAGATCCGCGGCGCCATCCGCACCGACTTCATCCTGTCGGCGGAGATCATCGTCATTTCGCTGGGCACGCTGACGGGACGCACCTTCATGGAGCAGGTGCTCACGCTGGTGGCGATCTCCGCGATCATGACCGTGGGCGTCTACGGCCTGGTGGGCGGCATCGTGAAGCTGGACGATGCCGGCCTGGCGTTGACCTCCGATGTCCGCGAGAACGGCTGGGCGCGGTTCAAGCGCGCCTTCGGCCGCGGCATCCTCTACAGCGCGCCCTACCTGATGAAATTCCTTTCGATCGCCGGCACCGCCGCGATGTTCCTCGTCGGTGGCGGCATCCTCGTCCACAGCATCCCGGCGCTGCACCACGTCATCCAGCCCTACGCGGAAGGCAGTGTGGGCTGGCTGTGGGAAGGCCTGTTCAATGCAGGCGTCGGCGTGGTCGCCGGCGCGATCATCGTGGCCGTGGTCACCGCCATCTCGCGCCTGCGCGGCAAACGCCACGGCGCCTGAACCAGCGACGCCACGGCCCTCGCCCCGTCTCCGGATTTCATGCGAGCATCACATCATGACCGCACCGAAACGCCTCCCGCCCTGGCATGAACACTTCCGCCTGCCCAATGGGCGGGAACTGCTGATCCGGCCGATCCGGCCTGAAGACGCCGGCCCCATCCAGGGCGCGTTCGGACTGCTGGGGCCGGAAGAAATACGCCACCGTTTCCTCTACGCACTGAAGGAGCTCACACCGGAGATGGCGCAGCGCCTGGCGCATCCCGACCCCAATACCGAATTCGCGCTGGTCGCCGCCGAAACGCTGCCGCCGGGCGAAGCGCTGGTGGGTGCGGTGGCCCGCGCGGCCATGGTTTCGCGCACGCGCGATGCCGAGTTCGCCATCCTGGTCAGCCACTTCATCGCCGGCCAGGGGCTGGGCCGCCACCTGATGCGCAAGCTCGCCAAGTGGGCGCGCTCGAAGAAGCTCGACCGCCTGTATGGCGACGTGCTGGATTCCAACCAGCCGATGCTCGCGCTGGCGCAGTCGCTGGGGTTCAAGCGCGTGCGCGAGAACGACGGCTCCGGTCTGGTCCGCGTGGTACTGGATCTCAACGAAGAAGCCTGAGCCGCGCAGCGCTGACGTTCCGATCAACGGCCGCCCCGGCATCGACGCGCAGGCGTAGGCTGCCGTGCAGGGGGCTGGCGGCAAGCCCTGCCGTGTTCGCCCAGGTCACGGCCCATGGCTATCGACAATGATCGCCTGAACACCTTCCTCGGCCGCGCGGTCGGCGATCTCGGTGCAGCGATCAGCGCCACGCTGATGCTGGTCGGCGACCGCCTGGGCTTGTACCGCGCGCTGGCGGATTCCCCGGCCACGCCTGCCGACCTCGCCCAGCGTACGCACACGCACGAGCGCTACATCCGCGAATGGCTGGCCAACCAGGCCGCCGGCGGCTACGTCACCTACGACGCCGACAGCGGCCGTTATTCGCTCGACGACGCGCAGGCGCTCTGCCTGGCCAATCCCGACAGCCCGGTCGACCTGGCCGGCGCCTACTACATCGTCGAAGCCGCCTTCCATGCACTGGAACGCACCACCGAGAACTTCCGCAGCGGCCAGGGCATGGAATGGGGCGAGCACCACGCCTGTCTGTTCCATGGCACCGAGCGCTTCTTCCGCGCCGGCTACCACGCCCACCTGCTGACCGAATGGCTGCCCGCGCTGGACGGCGTGGTGGACAAGCTCACGCACGGCGCGCTGGTGGCGGACGTGGGCTGCGGGCATGGCGCCAGCACGGTACTGATGGCCCGGGCTTTCCCGCATTCGCAGTTCGTCGGCTACGACTACCATGCGGATTCGATCCGCACCGCCAACGAACGCGCACAGGCAAGCGGCGTGCGCAATGCGCGCTTCGAGGTGGCCGACGCGGTCAGCTACGGCGAAGACGGCCTGGACCTGGTGACGTTCTTCGACTGCCTGCACGACATGGGCGACCCGATCGGCGCGGCACGACACGCCCACGACGCCCTCAAACCGGATGGTCACTGCCTGCTGGTGGAACCCTTCGCCGGCGACCACGTGCAAGACAATCTCAATGCGGTGGGGCGCGTGTATTACGGCGCGTCGTCGCAGATCTGTGTGCCGGTGTCGCTGGCCCGCCATGGACCGGCGCTCGGCGCCCAGGCCGGCCAGGCCCGCCTGCACCAGGTCATGGTCGAAGCCGGATTCCGGCGTTTCCGGCGCGCGGCACAA
Source organism: uncultured Pseudoxanthomonas sp. (assembly GCA_966210745.1). Classification (GTDB taxonomy): domain Bacteria; phylum Pseudomonadota; class Gammaproteobacteria; order Xanthomonadales; family Xanthomonadaceae; genus Pseudoxanthomonas_A. The sequence goes on along the minus strand of CBIHLJ010000001.1, from coordinate 101,171 downwards.
ACGCCGTTCAACCTGGTACTGGAAGCCCGCCCCTGAGCCCGCCGAGGAGATCGCCATGCCCCGTTACCTCATCGAACGCGACATCGAGGGGGCTGGCCTGATGACGCCGGCCGAACTGAAGGCCGTCTCGCAGAAGTCCTGCAGCGTGCTGTCCGAACTCGGCCCGCTGGTGCAGTGGGAACACAGCTACGTCACCGACGACAAGGTCTATTGCGTCTACCGCGCCCCCAGCGAAGCGCTGGTCCGCGAACACGCACGCCTTGGTGGCTTCCCGGCCAACCGCATTTCCACGGTGACGCAGGTGATCGATCCCCTCACCGCCGAGTGATCCGTCCCGGGCGTGACGGCCCGCCGGCGCGCACTTGGTAAACTCCACCTCCCTTTGCGCTGGGCACCCCATGGTGTCCGGCGCTGCCGCTGTTTTGTGTACCCATGACCGATACCAAGAAACCTGCCCCGCCCGCTCCGCCCCTGCCTCGTGGCGGCCAATCCCGCGCCTGGTGGCGCGCGCCTGCGTCGCCCACCGCGCTGGCCTGGTCCATCGCCTCCGCCGCCCGCGCGCATGACGGGCCGTTACTGGTCGTCGCGCGCGACAACCACGAAGCGCACCAGTTGGAAGCGGACCTGCACACCTTGCTGGGCACGGTGGCCGACGTACCGGTGGTGCCGTTCCCCGATTGGGAGACGCTGCCCTACGACCAGTTCAGCCCGCACCCGGACATCGTGTCGCAGCGCCTGGCCGCGCTGCACCGCCTGCCCACGCTTGCGCGCGGCATCGTGATCGTGCCGGTGCAGACGCTGATGCAGCGCCTGTCTCCGCTGCGCCACATCGTCGGCGGCAGCTTCGACTATCGCGTCGGACAGCGCCTGGACTTCGATGCCGAGAAACGCCGGCTCGAAGCCGCCAGCTACCGCCATGTCCCGCAAGTGCTGGACCCGGGCGACTTCGCCGTGCGTGGCGGCCTGCTGGATGTCTATCCGATGGGCGCGGAGGCGCCGCTGCGGATCGAACTGCTCGACGACAGCATCGACTCCATCCGCCATTTCGACCCGGAAAGCCAGCGCTCGCTCGACCGGACCGATACCGTTCAATTGCTGCCAGGGCGCGAAGTGCCCCTGGACGAACGGTCGGTGGAACGCGCGATGACGCTGCTGCGCGACCGCTTCGACGTGGACACGCGCCGCAGTGCCCTCTATCAGGACCTCAAGTCCGGGCTGGCACCGGCGGGCGTGGAGTACTACCTGCCGCTGTTCTTCGACCAGACGTCCACGCTGTTCGATTACCTGCAGGAAAACACGCTGCCCGTGCTCACCGACGGCTTCGGTGAAGCCGCCGAGGCCTTCTGGGCACAGACGCGCAATCGTTACGAACAGCGCCGCCACGACATCGAACGCCCGCTGTTGCCACCGGAAGAGCTGTACCTGCCTCCGGATGGCCTGCGCGAGCAACTCAACCAGCGCGCGCGCATCGAGGTCTGCGGCGCGCAGCACAGCCGCTACGCCGACGCACAGCCGCTGGGCGACCAGCCGTTGCCGCCGCTGCCGGTCGCGGCGAAGGACGCACCCGCCGGCGAGGCCCTGAAGTCGTTCCTCGGCCACTACCCGGGCCGCGTGCTGATCGCCGCCGATTCGGCAGGCCGTCGCGAAGCGCTGCTCGAGGTGCTGCAGGCGGCGGAGTTGAAACCCGACGTGGTGGCAGACTTCACTGCGTTTTTCCCTTCTCCCTCCGGGGGGAGGTGGCGCGAAGCGCTGGATGAGGGTACGGCGAAGACCACGAAGACGGAGCCACCGCGCACGTCCCGCACCCTCACCCCATCCCCTCTACCAGAGGAAGAGGGGCTCCTACGCTTCGCCATCGCGGTCGCTCCGCTCGCAGACGGCTTCGCCCTCGACGATCCGCGCATCGCGGTACTCACCGAGCGCCAGCTGTTCCCCGAACGCGCCACCCAGGCGCACCGCCGCAAGCGCACCGGCCGCGAGCCCGAGGCGATCATCCGCGACCTCGGCGAACTGACCGAAGGCGCGCCCATCGTCCATGAAGACCACGGCGTCGGCCGCTATCGCGGACTGATCGCGATGGACGTGGGCGGCATGCCGGGTGAGTTCCTCGAAATCGAATACGCCAAGGGCGATCGCCTGTACGTGCCGGTGGCGCAGCTGCACCTGATCAGCCGATACTCGGGCGCGTCGGTAGAAACGGCGCCGCTGCATTCGCTCGGTGGCGAGGCATGGGCCAAGGCGAAGAAAAAGGCCGCCGAGAAGGTCCGCGACGTCGCCGCCGAACTGCTGGAGATCCAGGCGCGCCGGCAGGCCCGCGCCGGCCTGGCGCTGCACCTGGACCGCGCGATGTACGAGCCGTTCGCGGCGGGCTTTCCGTTCGAGGAGACTCCCGACCAGCACCATGCCATCGAAGCGGTCATCCGCGACCTGGCCAGCAGCCAGCCGATGGATCGCGTGGTCTGCGGCGACGTCGGCTTCGGCAAGACCGAGGTGGCCGTGCGCGCCGCCTTCGCTGCGGCCAGCGCCGGCAAACAGGTGGCGGTGCTGGTGCCGACCACGCTGCTGGCCGAGCAGCACTACCGCAACTTCCGCGACCGCTTCGCCGACTGGCCGCTGAAGGTGGAAGTGCTGTCGCGCTTCAAGACCACCAAGGAGATCAAGGCCGAGCTCGATCGCCTGGCGGAGGGCAAGCTGGACGTGATCGTCGGCACGCATCGCCTGCTGCAGCCGGACGTGAAGTTCAAGGATCTCGGCCTGGTGATCGTCGACGAAGAACAGCGCTTCGGTGTGCGCCAGAAGGAAGCGCTGAAGGCGTTGCGCGCGAACGTGCACCTGCTGACGCTGACCGCCACGCCCATCCCACGCACGCTCAACATGGCGATGGCCGGCCTGCGCGACCTGTCCATCATCGCCACGCCGCCGGCCAACCGCATGGCCGTGCAGACCTTCGTCACGCCATGGGACGCGGCCATGCTGAAGGAAGCATTCCAGCGCGAACTCGCGCGCGGTGGCCAGGTGTACTTCCTGCATAACGACGTCGAAAGCATCGGCCGCATGCAGCGCGACCTGCAGGAACTGGTGCCCGAAGCACGCATCGGTGTCGCGCACGGGCAGATGCCGGAACGCGAGCTTGAACAGGTGATGCTGGATTTCCAGAAGCAGCGTTTCAACGTGCTGCTGTGCACGACCATCATCGAGTCCGGCATCGACATTCCGAACGCCAATACCATCATCATGAACCGCGCCGACAAGTTCGGCCTGGCGCAGCTGCACCAATTGCGTGGCCGCGTCGGCCGTTCGCACCACCGCAGCTACGCCTACCTGGTGGTGCCGGACAAGCGCAGCATCACCGCCGACGCACAACGCCGGCTGGAAGCGATCGCATCGATGGACGAACTGGGCGCCGGCTTCACACTCGCCACGCACGATCTCGAAATCCGCGGCGCCGGTGAATTGCTGGGCGAGGACCAGAGCGGCCAGATGGCCGAGGTGGGCTTCAGCCTGTACACCGAACTGCTCGAGCGCGCGGTGCGCTCGATCAAGGCCGGGCACCTGCCCGACGTGGACCTGGGCCAGGAACGCCGCGGCGCCGAGGTTGAGTTGAACGTGCCATCGCTGATCCCGGACGACTACCTGCCCGACGTGCACACGCGCCTGACCCTGTACAAGCGCATCAGCAGCGCGCGCGACAAGGACGAACTGCGCGACCTGCAGGTGGAGATGATCGACCGCTTCGGCCTGCTGCCGGACCCGGCCAAGTACCTGTTCGCCACGGCGGAACTGAAACTCGCCGCGAACGAGATGGGCATACGCAAGCTGGAGCTGGGCGAGCATGGCGGCCGCATCGTGTTCGAGACCAAGCCGAAGATCGACCCGATGGCGGTGATCCAGTTGATCCAGAAGCAGCCGAAGCTCTACACCATGGACGGCCCGGACAAGCTGCGCATCAAGGTGCCACTGCCGGAGGCGCCCGACCGCTTCAATGCAGCCAAGGCATTGCTGACCACGCTGGCGCTGTGATGCGGCGTGTCACCTGCAGGAGGGGCTTCAGCCCCGATGATTCTCCGTCAGGCAACGCAAAGCTCCGCCTGACGGATGGATGTTCGCTTTCCTGCGGCGTCGTTCCGCATCTGACCGAAAAGCATCGGGACTGAAGCCCCTCCTACAGGGCGCGCGATCCATCGCGTCCTCGCGCGGTCTGCTACAGCTGCGATTCGATCGGCAGCCAGCCGACGGCACGCGCCACCCATCGGCGCCATGCGCTGGCTTCCGGTTCACGCTCCCACACCTTCGGCGGCTGCGCGGAGGCATCTTCCCAGCGCAGCGCGCCATCCTGCAGGTACACGCGATAGCTCGTGTCCGGCGCGATCTTGGCCTGGTAGCTGCGCAGCAGCGCGGCGGCGGCACCGCGATCGCGGAACAGCACGCCCATCTCGGTGTTGAGGTTGACTGAACGCGGGTCGAGGTTGAAGGAGCCGATGAAGCCGGTGTCATCGTCCACGGCGAAGGCCTTCGTATGCAGGCTGGCGCCGCTGGAACCGAACAGGCTGCTGTCCTGGTCGCCATGCGGCATCAGCTCGAACAGCGTCACGCCACCTTCCAGCAACGGTACCCGGTAGGGTGCATATCCCCCGTGCACGGCCATGACGTCGTTGGCGGCAAGCGAGTTCGTCAGCACGCTGACATCCACGCCCTGCGCACGCCTGGCCACCAGCCAGCGCGTGCCCTCGTCGCCCGGCACGAAGTACGGCGAGATCACCCGGAGCTGGCGCTTGGCCTCGCCCATCGCCCTGCCCAGCCGATGGACCAGCCACTGGCCCTGTCCTTCCCCCTGGCCCTTGGAGGCGGGATCGGAATACACACCCACGTCATCCAGCCAGTGCAGCGTATTGCCTCCCACCAGCGCGCGGACGCCGGGGGAACGCCGCAACCTCGCCACGTAGTCGCCCGCCTGTGCGGACGCATAACCGGCATCGCCGTTCTCGCGCAGCCGCTCCAGCGCGCCTTCCTCCGCGGTCGTCAGCGCTGCGAGTGGAATGACCGAGGCGCTGTTCCAGAAGTCGTCGAAGATCGCCGCTGTCTGTGCGACAGCAGGTCCGATGAGTGCCGCATCCAGATCGAGGAAATTGGTCTGCGCGGCGGCGTCGAAATACTCGTCCCCCACGTTGCGGCCACCCACGACCGCCACGCGCCCGTCGGCAATCCAGGCCTTGTTGTGCATGCGGCGGTTCATGCTGACCGGGCGCAGCAGCATCTCGCTGGCACGGCCCAGTACGCCGGCACGGCTGCGCGAGGGGTTGAACAGGCGCACCTCGATGTTGGCATGTGCATCCAGCGCGGCGAGTTGGGAATCCTTGCCATGCGCCGTCATGTCGTCCAGCAGCAGGCGCACGCGCACGCCGCGATCGGCCGCGCGCAGCACTTCGTAGCTCAGCAGGTTGCCGGTGAAGTCCTGGTTCCAGATGTAGTACTGCAGGTCCAGGCTGCGGCCTGCCGCGCGCGCCGTGGCGGCACGTACGGTGAACGCGTCCAGGTTGTCCTGCAACAAGGCCATCCCGCTCCGGCGCGGATGCTCGCGCAGCAAGGGCGCGATGGTGCGGTCGAGCGGCGTGGCATCGGCGGCGATCGGCAGGGACATCGAAGCAGGGCCGCGCGCGGCCTCCGCGAACCTTCCGTAGCTGTACAGCGCCGTGCACGACGCCACCACCAGGACAAGCAGCAGGATCCCCAGCCGACGCAACCACCTGCGCATGGTGCCCCCTTCTTCACGCATGGAGCCCTATCGTAGCCGCAGCCGTGTGAGGACGCCGCTTGCGCGGTCCCGCCCACCGTTGCACGCTCGATGTTGCCGTCATACCCGGGATCGCCATGCGCCTGCCGCACCTGCTCCGTTTTTTCGCCCTGTCCCTCATGCTGTCGCTGGTGGGTGCGTGCGTGACCATACCTCCGCGTGATGCCGCTTCGGCACCACTTACTTTCATCGTGGTGCGGCACGCCGAGAAGGCGACCGACGATCGGGAGAATCCGAGCCTCTCCACCGAAGGCCTGGCCCGTGCCGAGGCGCTGGCCCAGCGCCTGCGCGATGTCCCGCTCGCCGCGGTATTTGCCACCGAGTTCCGCCGCACCCAGCAGACCGCGCAGCCTGCCGCCACCGCGCATGGATTGGTGGTGGAAGCGTATTACGCGCGCGGCCCGGCTGCCGACATCGCCGCGCAATGGAAGCAGAAGCATCGCGCTGGCACCGTGCTCGTGGTGGGCCACAGCAACACCGTGCCCGACCTTGTGGCTGCCTTGTGCGGATGCACCGCGGCGCCGATGGACGAGACCGAATACGATCGCGTCTCCATCGTCCGGGTGCATGCCGATCGGCCGGCAACCCTCGAGGTGCAGCGCTACGGCGCACCGACCGCGCGATGAAGGCCCTGTTCGGCGACTGGGATGGCAGCATCGCGCACGCGCGCCGGCTGCAGGAGACGCTGGCGGCGGAGGTCGTGCTGCGCGACGACAGGCCCGAGGTGCCGCGCTGGCTGGCAGGATTCGATGTCGGTTTCGAAGACGAAGGCGCCATCACGCGTGCCGCTGCCGTGCTGCTGACTGCCGACACGCTGCAACCCGTCGCATCGGAGGTGGTGCGCGTCCCCACCTCCATGCCCTACGTCCCCGGCCTGCTGAGCTTCCGCGAGTTGCCCGCGCTGGTGGCGGCGCTGGAACGCCTGCCGCACGCGCCGGATCTCGCCTTCATCGATGGCCAGGGCATCGCGCATCCGCGCTGGCTGGGCATCGCCGCACATTTCGGCGTGGTGACCGGACTGCCCAGCATCGGCGTGGCGAAAAACGTGCTGTGCGGCAAACACGATGCGCTCGGCGCCGCACCCGGAGAGCGCACGCCCCTCATCCATCGGGGCGAGCAGATCGGCTGGGCGCTGCGAAGCAAGGTGCGCTGCAATCCGCTGATCGTGTCGCCCGGCCACCGGGTGTCGATGCAGGGTGCACTCGACGGCGTTCTGCGGACCTTGCGGGGCTATCGCCTGCCCGAACCCACTCGGCTGGCCGACCGGTTGGCATCGCGACGGGACTGAAAGCGACACACCTCGGCTCATGCCCTTGATGGGGGATGCGCTGCAACGGATCGTTTCCGTATCGTCTGCCGACGCGACGGCCCCGCGTGCGATGCTTCAGCCCACCCCGATCAGGACGCTTCCATGACCACGATCATCGCTCCCCGCGTGCACGACCTCGGCGGCGGCTTCAATGTGCGCCGCGCGGTACCCAGCCTGCAGGCCCGCAGCGTGGGACCGTTCGTATTCGTCGACCACATGGGGCCGGCCGTGTTCGAGCCCGGGCGCGGCATCGATGTCCGCCCGCATCCGCACATCGGCCTGGCCACGGTGACGTTCCTCTGGTCCGGCGCGATCAACCACAAGGACACGCTGGGTTCGGAACAGGTGATCACGCCCGGCGACGTCAACTGGATGACCGCCGGTCGTGGCATCGCCCACTCCGAACGCACCCCGGTGGATGTCCGTACCGGCCAGCACGCGGTGCACGGCATGCAGACCTGGGTAGCACTGCCGGCGTCGTACGAAGAGGTCGCGCCCGGGTTCCACCACCACACGGCGGCCACGCTGCCGGTGCTGGAGCGCCCGGGTGTCCGGTTGCGCGTCATCGCCGGCCAGGCATACGGCCAGGAATCGCCGGTGAAAGTATTCAGCGGCACGTTCAACGTCGCCGTCGACCTGCAGCCGGACGCGGAACTGGAGATCGACAACGGCCACGCCGAACGCGCGCTCTACATCCTCGAGGGCGACGCCCAGGTGGACGGCGCCGACATCCCGGAGAAGCATCTGGTGGTGTTCGACCGTGGCACCCGACCGGTGCTGCGCGCGAAGACGCCGCTCAAGGGCCTGCTGATGGGCGGCGAGCCGCTCGACGCGCCGCGTCATATCTGGTGGAACTTCGTTTCCAGTTCGAAGGAGCGCATCGAACAGGCCAAGCAGGACTGGCTGGACGGTCGCTTCGGCCATGTACCGGGCGAAACCGAGTTCATTCCCCTGCCCGAACGCTGATGGACCCCCGCGTCCGCGCAAATGTGACACTTCCTTCATTGCCGTTTGAATGCGCGCGGCATAACGCAAAGCAAACACTTGCGGCGAGCGGCTTCCGCTATCGTGCGCGCACCGTCATGTGACGGGACGCACACCGATGGGGGTTGGCATGAGTCTGGCAAAGAAGCTCGCGGCGGAGTTCCTGGGGACATTCTGGTTGGTGCTGGGCGGCTGCGGCAGCGCGGTGTTGGCAGCCCATTTCGGCGGTGACGGCAACCCGCTCGGCATCGGTTTTCTCGGCGTGGCACTGGCTTTCGGCCTGACCGTGCTTACGGGTGCGTACGCGTTCGGCCATATTTCGGGCGGGCACTTCAATCCGGCGGTGAGTTTCGGTCTGTGGGCGGGCGGCCGGTTCCCGGTCAAGGACCTGGTGCCGTACATCGTGGCGCAGGTGCTTGGCGGCCTCGCGGCCGGCTTCATCCTGTGGCAGATCGCCAGCGGCAACCCGGCCTTCGCGGTCGATCCGAATGCGGCGGGCGCCTTCGCCAGCAACGGCTATGGCGCCATGTCGCCCGGCGGTTACTCGGTGGCGGCGGCATTCCTGACCGAAGTGGTACTCACGGCGTTCTTCCTGATCGTCATCATGGGATCGACCCATGGGCGTGCGCCCGCGGGCTTCGCACCGATCGCGATCGGTCTGGCACTGACCCTGATCCACCTGATCAGCATCCCGGTCACCAATACATCGGTTAACCCCGCACGCTCCACTGCGGTGGCGTTGTTCGCCGGCCCGGCGGCCATCGGGCAGCTGTGGCTGTTCTGGCTGGCCCCGATCCTGGGCGGCCTGATCGGCGGCATGCTTTACGGCTGGTTGGGACGGGATCGCGACTGAGCCCCGCAACCTGTGCCCGGAAACCCCGGGCACAGGACCGACCCGCGGCGTGACGGGTGTCGCCCTTCGGCCGCCCCTTGCGTTGTTTTGCGACGCAGCATGGGCTATGGTCGGATCAACTGCCGGGGGAAAACGGCAGCCGACGTCGTGGAATGCCAGGGGACTACGCAGCGGCCGCACGCGGCCTGCCACGACGCGGACGAATTGGCTCCGCCTACCGGGGCGCTCCACCCAGGGGATTTCCATGAAGACCGTGATTGCTGCTTGCCTTTGCCTCTTTTCCGCCTCCGCGTGGGCGCAGGCTGCACCCTCGTGCCCAACCCTGCCCGCCAGCGCCGGCCTGCAGTGGGAGCAGCGCGCCGATGCCAGCTTCATTGCCTGCAAGGCTATCACCGCCGATGGACGCCAGGTACTGAACGTGATGCTGACCTCGCGCGATCCGAAGATCCGCCTGGAACGGCGCCTGCGCGAAGAAGAGAGCACGTTCTCCGGCGAGGAGATCTACTGGTACAGGCTGGACCTGGGCGGACAGGAAACGACACCGGCCATGGCGTCCCGCCGCATCACCGTGGTCGAACTCGACGACGACCAGTACGCGCAGGTCTGGATCAACGCGGACTCGGCGGAAGAACTGGGCTCGATGATCTCGTTGGCCCAGCAACTCGATGTACGCGCCGCCAGCGCGCAGCTGTCCGCCGGCAACTGACGCCACCGGCGGCATCTACGACGGAACGGCATTCCGTCCTTCGCGTCAGAACCGGCCTTCCTGGAAGTCGACGAAGGCCTGCATCAGTTCCTGCCGCGTGTTCATCACGAAGGGACCATGCCGCATGACGGGTTCGCGCAGCGGGCGGCCCGCCACCAGGATCAACCGCGCAGGCTGGCTGCCTGCACGTAGCTGCAGCGTGTCGCCACCGCCCAGCACCCCCATCTCGTGCGTGTCCAGCGGGCGGGCTTCGTTGCCCTCGCCCACCGTCAGCGCGCCTTCGAACACGTAGGCGAACGCGTTGTGGCCCGCGGGCAGCGTGTACTCCCACGCATGTCCAGGCTGCAGCGCGATGTCGAGGTACACCGGATCGGTGGCCGGTTGCGAGATCGGGCCCTGCGTGTCGCCGACAGCGCCCGCGATGACCTTCACCTCGACGCCCTTGGCCGGATGTGCGACCGGGATCTTCTCGGGCGCGAATTCCTGATACTTCGGCGCCGTCATCTTGTCGCGCGCCGGCAGGTTCACCCACAACTGGAAGCCGCGCATGCGCCCGGATTCCTGTTCGGGCATCTCCGAATGCACCAGGCCACGACCGGCGGTCATCCACTGCACCGCACCCGGTGTCAGCAGGCCTTCGTTGCCATGGTTGTCGCGATGGCGCATGCGGCCGTCCAGCATGTAGGTGACCGTTTCGAAGCCGCGGTGCGGATGCTCGGGAAAACCGGCGAGGTAGTCCTCGGCCTTGTCCGTGCCGAACTCGTCCAGCAGCAGGAACGGATCGAGGTCCGGCAGGTCGGGGCCGCCGATCACGCGCGTCAGCTTGACGCCGGCGCCATCGGACGTGGGTCGACCGCGGATCGTGCGGATCACGCGGGCGGGCGTGGTATCGGTCAGGGTGTTCATGGTGCCTCCAGTTCGACTGCCGACAAGATGGCACCGGCATGGCGGCTTAGGAACGGCAAACCACGTAACCATCCGTTCCACCGATGGCATGCCCGCTGCAGGAGGGGCTTCAGCCCCGGCCAGGATTCAGATCGAAGCAGCAGCAGTCACCGGTCGGTCTGCGGTCGGGGGTGAAGCCGCTCCTACGAGAGGAGCTTTCTCGACCACGACGGAGCCGGGCAAGCCCGGCGCTGCACCACGGGTCAGGCCACGTAGACCGACTTGACGTTCATGAACTCGTGGATGCCGTGTTCGGCCAGCTCGCGGCCGAAACCGGAGCGCTTGGTGCCGCCGAACGGCAGGCGCACATCGCTGCGCACGATCGCGTTGACGAAGGCGGCGCCCACCTGAAGCTGGCGTGCGATGCGGTCGCCGCGCTCCACGTCCTTCGTCCACACGCTGGCGCCCAGACCGAACGTGGTGTCGTTGGCCACGCGGACGGCTTCGGCATCGTCCCTGACGCGCAGGATGCTGGCGACCGGGCCGAACAGTTCCTCTTCGTAGGCGGGCATGCCCGGCACCACGGCATCGAGGATCGACGCCGGATAGCCCGCATGCGACGCATCGGGCTGGCCGCCCAACAGCACCTTCGCGCCCTTCGACACGCTGGCCTGCACCTGCTTGTGCAGTTCATCGCGCAGGTCCTGGCGCGCCATCGGTGCGAGCGTGGTGGCCTCGTCCTGGGGATCGCCGAGCTGCAGCTTCGATGCCGCCTCGACGAAGCGCTTCACGAACTCGTCCGCGATCGCGTCCTGCACGATGAAGCGCTTGGCCGCGATGCAGGTCTGGCCCGCGTTGCCGAAGCGCGACGCCACCGCGCCGGCCACCGTCTTCTCCAAGTCGGTATCGTCCAGCACGATGAAGGCATCACTGCCCCCCAGTTCCATCACGCTCTTTTTCAACTGGCCGCCGGCATTCGCGGCGACGGAACGCCCCGCACGCTCGCTGCCGGTCAGCGTCACGGCGACGACACGCGCGTCGCGGATCACCTCGGCTGCCTGGTCGTTGTCGATATGCAGCACGCCGAACACACCGTCCGGCAAGCCGGCGGCCGACAGCACCTCGCCGATGATGTCGGCGCAGCGCGGCACGTTGCTCGCATGCTTGAGCACGGCCACGTTGCCGGCCATGAAGGCGGGTGCGAGGAAGCGGAAGACCTGCCATATCGGGAAATTCCACGGCATCACCGCCAGCACGCAGCCGAGGGGCTCGTAGCGCACGTAGCTCCGCTGGCCATCGGTGGCGACGGGCTGGTCCTGCAGGTAATCGGCCGCGTGGTCGGCGTAGTAGTCGCAGGCGCCGGCACACTTGTCGACTTCGGCCAGGGCTTCCTTGCGCAGCTTGCCCATCTCCGCCGTCATGATGCGCTGGATGTCGTCGCGGCGGCGACGCAGTTCGGCCCCGACCGCACGCAGCCGCTTGCCCCGCTCGGCGAGCGACAGTGCGGCCCAGCGCGGAAACGCCTGCTGCGACGCCGCCAACACGGCATCGACCTGCGCGGAAGTCATCAGTTCGTGGCGGTACTCGACCTGTCCGGTCGCGGGATTGACAGTTTCGATGATCATGGCGTTCGTTCGATGTCGTGATGCCTGGAAAAAGCCGAGTGTATTCTGCGAGCCGCGGCGTTACGCCGCCGTGGCGGGTCCTGCTTGCCACCCGTTCTCCTGCAACGCTCGCTGAGGGCCCGGGACTCCTCCACCGTCATCCCAGCGCAGGCTGGGATCCATTTTGACTTTCGCGCAGTCCCGCAGGATCCAGAACAGAAGCAAGTTGGATCCCAGCGTACGCTGGGATGACGGGCAAGCGCTGGTCATGCCATCCGCGACCTGCCACCCGCTTCCAACTTGCCACCGGTTCTCCTGCAACGCCAGTTGACCGCCCGGGACTCTTCCGCCGTCATCCCAGCGCAAGCTGGGATCCATTTTGACTTTCGCGCAGTCCCACAGGCTCCAGGACAGAAGCAAGTCGGATCCAGCCTACGCTGGGATGACGGGCAAGCGCTGCGAGGTGCCATCGGCGACCTGCCCACCCACTTCAAGCTTGCTATCCGTTCTCCTGCAACGCCAGTTGCACGTCGCGCTGGCGACGCTTCTCCTCGCGGTACATGAACCACCAGCCCAGGAATGCCGCCACGCTTACCACGAGGATCATCAAGGTGGCGAGCGCATTGATCTTCGGGCTCAGGCCTCGTCGCACCGACGAGAACACCTCGATCGGCAGCGTGGTGGAACTGGGGCCGGCGACGAAGCTGGCGATCACCACATCGTCCAGCGACAGCGTGAAGGCAAGCAGCCAGCCGGACACCAGCGCCGGCGCGATGATGGGCAACGTGATCAGGAAGAACACCTTGATGCGGTTGGCGCCCAGGTCCATCGCCGCTTCCTCCAGCGATTTGTCCAGCTCGGACAGGCGCGAGGACACGACCACCGTGACGAACGCCAGGGTGAAGGTGACGTGTGCGATCCAGATCGACAGGATGCCGCCCGGCTTGAAACCTATGAACTGCCCCAGCGACACGAACATCAGCAGGATCGACAGGCCGATGATCACCTCCGGCATCACCAGCGGCGCGGTGATCAGCGCACCGAACAGCGTCTTGCCGGGAAAGCGGCGCATGCGGGTCATCACCAGCGCCGCCATCGTGCCCAGTACCACCGCGGCGCTGGCGGTCCAGAACGCGACCTTGATGCTGATCCACGCGGCGCGCAGCATCTTCTCGTCGCGGAACAGCTCGCCGTACCACTTGAACGAGAAACCCGACCACACCGTGGCCAGGCGCGACTCGTTGAAGGAGTACACCATCAGGATGAAGACCGGCACGTACAGGAAAGCGAAACCCAGTCCGAGCACCATCCAGTTGACCGTGCGCTGTCCGACGCGGCTCATGTCAGCCTCCCTTCCAGCTCGCGCTGCTGTACGCGGTTGAAGATCAGGATCGGGATCAGCAGCAGGATCAGCATGACGATGGCCACGGCGGATGCGGCTGGCCAGTCGCGGTTGTTGAAGAACTCGCCCCACAGCACGCGGCCGATCATCAGCGTGTCCGGCCCGCCGAGCAGTTCAGGAATGACGAACTCACCCACCGCCGGGATCATCACCAGCATGCAGCCGGCGATGATGCCGGCCTTGGACAGCGGCAGGGTGATGGTGAAGAACGCTTTCCACGGCTTGGCACCCAGGTCGTAGGCCGCTTCCAGCAACCGGTTGTCGTGCTTCACCAGGTTGGTGTACAGCGGCAGCACCATGAACGGCAGATAGCAGTAGACGATGCCGATGTACGCGGCCATCGGCGTGTACAGGATCTGCAGCGGCTCGTCGATGATGCCGATCTTCATCAGCAGGTTGTTGAGCAGGCCGTTGTTCTTGAGGATGCCGATCCATGCGTAGACCCGGATCAGGAACGATGTCCACGACGGCAGCACCACCAGCATCATCGCGATGTTGCGCGACGACGGCGGCAGGCGCGCGATGACGTAGGCGATGGGGTACGCCACCAGCAAGGCCAGGAACGTTGAAATGGCCGCGATCTTGATCGAACTGAGATACGCCTGGATGTACTGCGAATCGGTGAAGAGCGCGGTGTAGTTGCCCAGGTTGAGCTTGAGCGTCAACGCCTCGTCGATGTACTCGAGGATGGGCGTGTACGGCGGCATCGCGATCGCCAGCTTGGCGAACGAGATCTTCAGCACGATCAGGAACGGGATGGCGAAGAACAGCAGCAGCCACACGTAGGGCACCGAGATGACGCCCCAGCGCGGTCCCGGCAGGCGCTTGCCCAGTGAGCGGAGGATGTTCATGAGGTCAGCACCACGCCGTCGTTGTCGCCCCACCACACCCAGACTTCGTCATTCCAGGTGAGTCCCTCGCTGGCCCAGCGCTGCACGTTGGCGAAGTTGGCCATGAATTTGTAACCGCTCGGCAGGCGCACGTGGTAGACCGAGTGGCTGCCGAAGTAGGCGATGTCCTCGATCACGCCCTTCGCCTTGTTGTGCGGCTGTTCGGGTTCCTGCTTGCCGATGCCCAGCTTCTCCGGCCGCACCGCGAAGCCGACTTCCTGTCCTTCGAAGCCGGAGATGCCATGGCCGATGTAGATCGGGTCCGGCAGCTGCGGCGATCGGATGGTGACGTAGTCGGCTTCGTCTTCCTCCACCACGCCCTCGATCAGGTTGACCGAGCCGATGAACTCGGCGGCGAAGCGACTGGTGGGCTGCTCGTAGATTTCGTCGGGCGTACCGACCTGGCGGATCCACCCCTGGTCCATCAGCGCGATGCGCGTGGCCATGGTCATCGCCTCTTCCTGGTCATGGGTGACCATCACGCAGGTCACGCCGGACTTCTCGATGATGCTCACCAGTTCCAGCTGCATCTGCGAGCGTAGCTTCTTGTCCAGCGCGCCCATCGGTTCATCGAGCAGCAACAGCTTCGGGCCCTTGGCCAAGGATCGCGCCAGCGCCACACGCTGCTGCTGTCCACCGGAAAGCTGGTGCGGCTTGCGCTTGGCCAGCTTGCCCAGCTGCACCAGCGCCAGCATCTCTTCCACGCGCTTCCTGATGGCATCCTTCGACAGGCCATCCTGCTTCAGACCGAAGGCGATGTTCTGTTCCACCGTCATGTGCGGGAACAGCGCATACGACTGGAACATCATGTTGAGCGGTCGCTCGTACGGCGGCAGGTCGTTGAGCAGCTGACCGTCCAGATAGATCTTTCCGGACGAGGGCTTTTCGAAGCCTGCGAGACATCGGAGCAGCGTCGACTTGCCGCTGCCCGATCCGCCCAGTAGGGCGAAGATCTCGCCCTTGCGGATGGTCAGGTTGGTGTCGTCCACGGCGACGAAGCCGTCGAACTCCTTGCGCACGTCGACGATGCGCAGGTACTCCTGCGGGTTCGCCTTGCCGCCCTGCCCCGCGTCCTTGCCGCCGTTGCCCTGTTCTGCCGCCATGGAACTCCCCTGGTCGCCGGACCGCGTGGGCGCCGGCCATCGATATATCGCGTGGGTCCGCTGGACACCGGCACGGGCATCGCCCGTACCGGCCGCGGCGCTTACTTGCCGGTCTTCAGTTCCGTCCAGATGCGGGTGTACTGTCGGTCCACTTCCGGCGGAATGATGGCGAAGGTGAACAGCTTGGCCTCGACCTCGGGGGTCGGGTAGATCGTCGGGTCTTCGGTGATGGCCTTCTCCATCAGATCCTTCGCCTTGGGGATGGCGTTCGGATAGCTGATGAAGTTCGAGTTGTTCGCCATCACCTGCGGGTCGAGCAGGTAGTTGATGAAGGCATAGGCCTCATCGACATGCTTGGCGCCCTTCGGGATGGCCAGCATGTCGAACCATTGCGGTGCGCCTTCCTTCGGGATGGCATAGGCGATGTTGACGCCGTTGCCCGCTTCGGAGGCGCGGTCGCGCGCCTGGATGATGTCGCCCGACCAGCCCAGGACCAAACAGGTATCGCCATTGGCCATCGCATCGATGTACTGCGAGGAATGGAAATTGGTGATGTACGGGCGGATCGTCTTCAGCAGCGCGGCGGCCTTGTCGATCACCGCCGCGTCCTGGCTGTTGGGATCCTCGCCCAGGTAGTTGAGGGCGATCGGGATGATCTCCGAGGGCGTATCCAGGAAGGTCACGCCGCAATCCTTCAGCTTGGCGATGTTCTCCGGCTTGAACACGATGTCCAGGCTGTTGGCGATGTCGGTGTTGCCGAACGCGGCCTTCACCTTGTCGACGTTGTAGCCGATGCCGGTAGTGCCCCACATGTAGGGGATCGCATGCTGATTGCCGGGGTCCTGGTTCTCCAGCCGCTTCATGATGGCCGGGTCGAGGTTGGCGTAGTTGGGGATCTTGCTCTTGTCCAGCGGCAGGAACACGCCGGCCTGGATCTGCCGGCCGAGGAAGTTCATCGTCGGCACCACCACGTCGTAACCGCTGCTGCCTGCCAGCAGCTTGGTTTCCAGCACCTCGTTGCTGTCGAACACGTCGTAGGTCACCTTGATGCCGGTGCTCTTCTCGAAGTTCGGGATGGTGTCTTCGGCGATGTAGTCGGACCAGTTGTAGACGTTGACCTGCTTGGCGCCTCCGGTATCGGTGCCGCCTTCTCCGGCGGGTTTTCCGCCGCATGCGGCGAGGGTGCACAGGGCCAGGGTGGTTGCCAGTACGCGCAGTTTCATCAATCTCTCTCCGTTCGGCCCGCAAGGGCGGCTTGATGTGGTCCCGTACCGGCCTGTGGCCGGCGCGGGCATGCTGTCATTGCAATGGCCTGTTCCGTGCCGGCGTTGCTCCCCTTCTCCCCTCCCCTGTGTCGCCACCCGCTCCCGTGGGTGACGCCACGATGACGAAGGGCGCGTCCGTCATGGCCCGCGCCCTCCTGTGTTTCAGCGTCCGGTCTTCAGCTCCGTCCAGATGCGCGTGTACTGGCGATCCACTTCCGGCGGCAGCACCGCGAAGGTGAACAATTTCGCGTCCACGTCCGCCGGGGGATAGATCGTCGGATCGTCCGCGATGCTCTTCTCGACCAGCGGCCGGGACGCCGGCACCGGGTTCGGATAGGTCACGTAGTTGGTGTTCGCCGCCGCCACCTTCGGGTCGAGCAGGTAATTGATGAAGGCGTAGGCGTTGTCGACGTTCTTGGCGTCCTTCGGGATGGCCAGCATGTCGAACCACTGCGGCGCGCCTTCCTTCGGGATCGAGTACGCCACGTTGACGCCGTTGCCCGCTTCGGCGGCGCGGTCGCGCGCCTGGATGATGTCGCCCGACCAGCCCACCACCAGGCAGACATCGCCGTTGGCCAGATCGTTGATGTACGAGGAAGAGTGGAAGTTGCGGATATACGGGCGGATCGACTTCAGCAGCGCCGCCGCCTTGTCGATGGTGGCCGGATCGAAACTGTGCGGGTCTTCGCCCAGGTAGTTCAGCGCGATCGGGATCAGCTCCGACGGCGTGTCCAGCACGGTGATGCCGCAATCCTTCAGCTTGGCCGCGTTCTCCGGCTTGAATACCACGTCCCAGCTGCCGGTCACGGCGGTGTCGCCGAAGATGGCCTTGATCTTGTCGACGTTGTAACCGATGCCGCTGGTGCCCCAGAGATACGGCACGGCGTACTGGTTGCCCGGGTCCTGCAGCGCGATGCGCTCGAGCATCTTCGGGTCGAGGTTCTTCAGGTTCGGGAGCTTGCTCTTGTCCAGCGGGAGGAACACACCGGCCTGGATCTGACGCCCCAGGAAACTGAGCGACGGCACCACCACGTCGTAACCACTGCTGCCGGCCAGCAGCTTGGTCTCGACCATCTCGTCGCTGTCGAACACGTCATACGTGACCTTGACGCCGGTGGACTGCTCGAAATTGGGGATCGTGTCCTCCGCGATGTAGTCCGACCAGTTGTAGACGTTGAGGGTCTTCGAGGGCGCGCCTGTTGCGGCCGTCTCGTCCTTGCCGCCACAGGCAGCCAGCACGGCGGCGGCCAGCATGACGGTGAGGGTCTTGAGCTTCATCGGGGTCTCCATGGAATCAGCATCGGGGGAAGGAAACATCATACGCCCGGGCCGCGGCGCTGTGACGCAGCGCACGGACCGTTCGATGACGTTACATGCCGAGATCCGCCGCCGTGTCGTTGAGGGCCTTCCACGTCTTGTCGAACAGCTCGTCCACCTGCGCGCGCGTGATCACCAGCGGGGGCGACAGCAGCATCGCATCCCAGGTCGCGCGCAGGATCAGTCCATGCTTCAGCGCGTGATCGCGGCAGCGAGGACCGACGGTACCGCGCTCGGGGAAGAACGCGCGTTTGCCCTTGTCCGGCACCAGTTCCAGCGCACCGACCATGCCGGCGATACGCGCCTGCCCGACCAGCCGGTGTTCGCCCAGCTCGGCCCAGCGCTGCGCCAGGTAGGGCGCGACCTCGGTCTTCGCACGCTCGACGATGTTCTCGTCCTGAAGGATGCGGATGTTCTCCAGTGCCACCGCCGCGCACACAGGGTGGCCCGAGTACGTGGCCCCGTGCGCCAGTTCGCCGCCCTGCTCCTTCAGCACCTTGGCCACGCGGTCGTTGAACATCGCCGCGCCCAGCGGGATGTAGCCGGACGTGATGCCTTTGGCCACCGGCATGATGTCCGGCTGGAAACCGAAGTACTGCGAACCGAACCACTCGCCGGTGCGGCCGAAACCGCAAATCACTTCGTCCGCCACCAGCAGCACGTCGTACTTCCTGCAGATGCGCTCGATTTCGGGCCAGTAGGTCTTCGGCGGAATATAGACGCCGATGGCGCCCATGATGGGCTCGCCGATGAAGGCCGCCACGCGCTCCGGCCCCAGTTCCAGGATCTTCTGCTCCAGTCGGCGCGCCGCGACCAGGCCGTATTCGTCCTCCGACAGGTCACCGCCGTCGGCGAACCAGAACGGCGGATCGATGTGGTGGATGTCCGGGATGGGCAGGCCGCCCTGCTTGTGCATGCCCTTCATCCCGCCGAGGCTGGCGCCGGCCATGGTGGTGCCGTGATAGCCATCGTGGCGGCCGATGAAGATGTTCTTCCGCGGCTGGTCCTGCACCGCCCAGAAGTGCCGGACCATGCGCAGGATGGTGTCGTTGGCCTCCGACCCGGAATTGACGAAGAAGGAATGGTTGAGATCGCCCGGCGCCAGCTCGGCCAGCTTCGCCGCCAGTGCGATCGTCGGCTCGGTGGTGCACTGGAAGAAGCTGTTGTAGTACGCCAACTGCGTCATCTGCTTCGACGCCACCTCGCCCAGTTCCCTGCGGCCGTAACCGATGTTGACGCACCACAGGCCGGCGAAGGCATCAAGCAGCTTGTTGCCGTCGGCATCCCAGACATAGCAGCCCTCACCCTTGGTGAGGATGCGCGTGCCCTTCTTCGCCAGCGCGGCGTTGTCGTTGAACGGATGCAGGTGGTGCTCGGCATCGAGCTGCTGCAGGGTGCGGGTGTCGAGTCGGGTCATACAAGCTCCAATGATTGAGCCCCTCTCCTATTGGGAGAGGGGTTGGGGTGAGGGTCCGGCAGAACCATCGGCGGTGAACCATCCCGATGCAGCCGTACCCTCATCCGGCGCTTCGCGCCACCTTCTCCCGGCGGGAGAAGGGAACAGCATTCAGACGTTCAACAACAGGAACTCCCGCTCCCACGAACTGATCACGCGGAAGAAGGTCTCGTATTCCTTGCGCTTCACCGATACATAGGCACGCACGAAACGCGCGCCCATCAATTCCTGCAGTGGTTTGCAGTCCTCCAGCGCATCCAGCGCCTCGCCCAGCGAGCGGGGCAGCTCGAAGCCGAGATCCTGCGCGCTGCTGGACAACGGCTCGGTCGGCTTGAGCTGTTCGCGGATGCCCAGCAGGCCGCACGCCAGCGTGCCTGCCATGGCGAGATAAGGGTTGGCATCGGAACCGGCGAACCGGCTTTCCACCCGCATGTTTTCCGGCGTATCCATCGGCACGCGCAGGCCGCAGGTACGGTTGTCGTAGCCCCACTGCACGTTGATCGGCGCCACCTGCCCCAGCGCCAGCCGGCGATAGGAATTGACGTTGGGACCGAAGAACGCCATCGCCATCGGCACGTATTTCTGCAGGCCACCCAGGTAGTGGCCGAACAGCTTGCTGCCCTTGCCTTCGGTCTTGCCGGTGAAGACATTGCGGCCGGTCTTCACGTCCAGCAGGCTCTGGTGGATGTGCATGGCACTGCCGGGTTCGTTCTCCATCGGCTTGGCCAGGAAGGTGGCATATACGCCATGGCGCATCGCCGCTTCGCGCATCGTGCGCTTGAACAGGAACACCTGGTCAGCGCGCGACAGCGCATCGTCGTGGGTGAAGTTGACTTCCAGCTGCGCGGCGCCGGATTCGTGGATCAGCGTGTCCACGTCCAGTTCCATCGCATCGCAGTAGTCGTACATCAGGTCGAGGATCGGGTCGAACTCGTTGACCGCATCGATGGAATACGACTGGCGCGCGGTCTCCGGACGGCCGGAACGACCGGCGGGTGGCAGCAGCGGGAAATCCGGATCGGTGTTCTTCTGCACCAGGAAGAACTCCAGTTCCGGCGCGACCACCGGCCGCAACCCTTCCTTTTCATAGGCCGCCAGCACGCGCCGCAGCACGTTGCGCGGCGCAAGATCATGCGGTTTGCCGTCCTTGGTGTGGCAATCGTGGATGACCTGCGCGGTGGGATCGGTGGCCCACGGCACCATGCGGACGGTGTCCGGGTCGGGCCGCAGGAACATGTCCGAGTCCGACGGCGAAGTAAGCTCGTAATAGTCGTCCGGATAGTCGCCAGTGACGGTGGTCGCGAAGATGCCCTCGGGCAGGCGCGTGCCGTAGTCGTGGCTGAACTTGTCGGCCGGGATGATCTTGCCGCGCGCGATGCCCGTGATGTCGGGCACCAGGCATTCGACCTCGGTGATGCTGCGTTCTTTCAGCCAACGGCGCAGTGAGCTTTCGGAAGGCTCGGCGGCTGCGGCTTTCTTTCGCTGTGTCTGTTTCTGGCTCATGGGAAACACGGTCCTGGGAAGGGAGGTGCCGGCGCGAGGGCCAGCCACATCGGACACGGGCGCTTCAGCGCCCGCCCTCCCATGGCGGTGGATGCCGCCGCTTCATGCCACGGCTCCGCGGTGTGCCGCACGGGCACGGCAGGCATTGCCGAAAGCCTGGAAAATCGCGAGGTAGAACGGGTTCTCCGCGACCTTCCATTCGGGATGCCACTGCACCGCCAGCATGAACGCCGGTCCGTCGTGGCGGAAGGCCTCGATCAGACCGTCCGGCGCCTGCGCCTCGACCACCAGTCCTTCGCCCAGTCGGCGCACGCCCTGCCCATGCAGGGAATTGACGGTCGCCTGCGTATCGCCGACCAGCGTCGCCAGCATGCCGCCCGGCACCAGCGCGATGCCGTGCGCCGACCCGTACTGCACGTCGAGCGGATCGTCCTTGTTCTCGCGGTGGTCCATGAAACCGGGCTGCTCATGGACCTTCTGGTACAGCGTTCCACCGAAGGCGACGTTCACTTCCTGGAAGCCGCGGCAGATGGCGAGTACCGGCACGCCCATTTCGATGGCGAGCGGAATCAACGGCAGGTTGGTGGCATCACGGCGCGGATCCAGCAGGTTGCCCTCATAGCTGGACTCGTCGCTGTAGTGGTGCGGCTCGATGTTGCTCACCGCCCCGGTCAGCAGCAGTCCGTCGAGGCCGTCGAGCACCTGACGCAGCGGCAGCACCGGGTCCAGCGTGGGCACCAGCAGCGGCAGGCAGCCTGCCCCGTCGACCACCGCGCGCACGTACTTCTCGCCAACGGCAAGGAAGGGATGCGCACCGATTTGCTTGTGGTCGGTCGGCAGACCGACCCGCGGCAGCGGGGTCATGCAGGAAGCCCGAAGTGGCTTGCAGGCAAGTTAACCCGGCCGTTTTATTTTTACAACACGAAGCCCTCATATGACGCTTTCGGCGCCGATATGGTGCGCTGCGGCACCAATTTCGGGCATTTACGGTGGTTACGGAATTTCATGCGTTGAGTATTCTTGACGCACCGACCGCTCTGCTAAGCTGCGACGCAGCCTCCTGGATGACCCTCATGCGCCCCGATTCCGACGCGCCTTCCCTGCCTGCCGATGACGCAGCCACGCTGGCCGCGATGCCCGAATGCGAGCAGGTCGACCTGCTGCTTCCCGACATGAACGGACTGCTGCGCGGCAAGCGCATCACCCGCGATGCGCTGGAAAAGGTCTACCGCGACGGCGTCTGCCTGCCCATGTCGCTCATCGCCACGGACATCACCGGCAATACGGTGGAAGAAACCGGCCTGGGCTACGACATCGGCGACGAGGACCGCGTGTGCCGCCCCGTGCCGGGCTCGCTGCGGCCGGTGCCGTGGTCGCCCCGCCCGGCCGCACAACTCCTGCTGAGCATGGAAGACGCACAGGGTGGCATGTTCGAAGCCAATCCGCGCGAAGTCCTCAAGCGTGTGCTGGCGCGTTACGCCGCACGCGGCTTGAAGCCGGTGGTGGCGGTGGAACTGGAGTTCTACCTGTTCGACCAGCGCATGGACGATGCCGGTCGCCCACGCACGTCGATCAACCCGGCCACCGGCCAGCGCAACACCAGCACGCAGGTCTACTACATGGAAGACCTCAACGACTATCGGGGCTTCACCGATGCAGTGGCCGCCATCTGCCGGGCGCAGCGTATTCCCGCGGACACCGCGGTGGCGGAATACGCACCGGGCCAGTTCGAGATCAACCTGAAACACCGAGACGACGCCCTGCTCGCCTGCGACGACGCCATCTACCTGAAGCGCGCGATCAAGGCCGCCGCGCAGCAGCAGGGGCTGATGGCCAGCTTCATGGCCAAGCCGTTCGCCGAGCAGGCCGGCAGCGGCATGCACATCCACGCCAGCGTGCTGAATGCCGAGGGCCGCAACATCTTCGCCTCGCCGCCTTCAGCACCGGCAGAGGCCCTGAAGCACGCCATCGGTGGCCTGCAGCGCAGCGACCAGGACTGCCTGCTGCTGTTCGCACCGCATGCCAACAGCTACCGCCGATTCGTCCTGAATGCGTTCGTGCCGCTCAACGATGTGTGGGGCTACAACAACCGCACCGTCGCCATGCGCATCCCGCACAGCGACGAAGCCAACACGCGAATCGAGCACCGCATCGCCGGTGCCGATGCCAACATCTACCTGGTCACCGCCGCGGTGCTGGCCGGGATGCTGCACGGCATGGAGCAGGGCTTCGATCCCGGCTCGCCGATCACTGGCAACGCCTACGAGCAGACCGAGGTGCGCACGCCGTTCTGGCGCGAGGCGATCGGATCATTCATGGGCAGCGAGTTCATACGCGAGCAGTTCGGCACTTCCTTCCAGCACATCTACGGCCAGCAGAAGCTCAAGGAGATGCACAGCTTCTACACCGAGGTGACGGATCTGGAATATGCGTGGTACCTGCGGTCGGTGTGAGACGAATGTCGCGCGCTCTTCCAGTCATCATTCCGGCGTACGCCGGGCTCTCAACCGCCGAACGGCGGGTCATCCACGTCGCTGTTTCGCTGTCCGGCAGCAGCAAGAGCAAGATGGATTCCGGCGTACGCCGGAATGACGGCAGGGGAACGTCATGACCGTCTCCCCCGGCACGTCCTATCCCGACAGCTGGTACGCAGCCAGCGCGACGCCTCTGCCCGCACAGCCCACACTGCAGGACCGGATCGATGCCGACGTCTGCATCCTCGGCGCCGGCTATACCGGCTTGTCGGCAGCGCTGGAACTGGCCGAAGCCGGCTACAAGGTGGTCGTGCTGGAAGCCGAACGCATCGGCTGGGGTGCCTCGGGGCGCAATGGTGGCCAAGCGATCGCCGGCTTCAGTTGCGGCGAAGCGAAGCTGGAAGCGCTGGTCGGTTTCGATGATGCGAAGAAAATGTTCGACCTGTCTCTGGACGGCCTGCGCTGGCTGCGCGGGCGGATCGAACGGCATGGCATCGACTGCGACTGGCGCGACGGCCACGCCACGGTACCGATCAAGCCGCGCCAGCAGCGCGAGGTCGAACACGCAGTCGAGGACTTCAACACCCGCTACCAGCACCCGGTGCAATGGTGGGGCCGCGAGCGCCTGCGCAGCGAACTGGCCAGCGACCGCTACCTCGGCGCGATGTACGACCCGGTCAGCGGTCACCTTCACCCGCTGGCATACGCACTGGGCCTGGGCCGCGCCGCACTGGATGCCGGCGTGCGGATCTTCGAGGGGTCGCGGGTGACGCAGCTGGTGCGCGGCGCACGCCCCATGCTGAAGACGGCACAGGGCGAAGTCGTCTGCGACACCGCGATCCTCGCCGGCAACGCACTACTGCGCGGCATCGCGCCGGAACTGGAATCGCGGATGATGCCCGTGGGCACCTACATCGCCGCCACGCCGCCGCTGGGCGAGGCGCTTGCACGCGACCTGATCCGCAATGACATGGCGGTCGCCGACACCAACTGGGCGCTGGACTACTTCCGCCTCGGCCGCGACCACCGCCTGCTGTTCGGCGGCCGCGCGAGCTACTCCACCCTGCCCCCGCCGAACCTGCGCGGGGTGATGACACGTCGCATGCACCGCGTCTTCCCGCAGCTGCGCGATGTCGGCATCGAATACCTGTGGGGCGGGATGATCGACATCTCGCTCAACCGCGCCCCGCACTGGGGCCGGCTGGCGCCGAACCTGTACTTCGCCCAGGGCTTTTCCGGCCATGGGCTGATCGCGGCGGGGCTTGCCGGCACCACGCTGGCCCAGGCCATCCGCGGCCAGTCCGAGCGGCTGGACCTGTTCGCGAAGATCGACCACCGCCCGTTCCCCGGCGGACGCGCCCTGCGCACGCCCCTGCTGGTGGCGGCGATGGCCTGGTACAAGCTGCGCGACGCGCTCTGGTGACCCGCCCCGCAAACGATCCGATTCCGTGACGGCGCTCTCAAGTACGCCCCGGGCCGGCCGATACCGGGTTCATGGATACCCCGTAGCGCCGATGACGATGCCGACACCCCTGCGTGTTCCGCCCACCCCCGCCACGCCTTCTCCCTTGCCCCAGCGGATCATGGTGGTGGAGAACTCGCGCACGCACGCGCGACTCATCGGCGAGGCCATCGAGCAGAAACTCAACCTGCCGGTGGTCTACGCGTCCACGTTGGCCGAGGCGCGCACGATGCTGGAAAAGCATCCGGACTGGTTCATGGTGGTCACCAGCCTGGTGCTCGCCGATGGCAGCCACGACGAAGTGGTCGAGTTCTTCCTGTCGCGCCAGTTGCCGACGGTCGTGGTCAGCGGCGTCTACGACGACACCCTGCGCGAGCAGGTGCTGCGTCGGCAGGTGGTGGACTACGTGCTGAAGAACACCCCGGGCAGCATCGACTACCTGGTGTGGCTGGTGCAGCGGCTGGAGCGCAACCGCCGCATTGCCGCGCTGATCGTCGACGACTCGCGCTCGGCCCGCCAGCATGCGGCTGCGCTGCTGTCGATGTATGGCTTCCGCGTGGTGGAGGCGGCCGATGGTGAAGCCGGGCTCGCCATGCTCGACGCAAACCCCGATGTTCGCCTGGCCATCGTCGATCAGGAAATGCCCGGCATGAAGGGGCATGAATTCACCCGCCGCCTGCGCGCACGCCATGCGCGCGACCACCTGGCGATCATCGGCATCTCGGGCACCAGCGATGGAAGCCTAGTGCCGCGCTTCCTCAAGAGCGGCGCCAATGACTTCCTGCACAAACCGTTCTCGCGCGAGGAATTCTTCTGCCGCGTCTCGCAGAACATCGACCAGCTGGAACTGATCGGCACGTTGCAGGACCTGGCCACGCGCGACTTCCTGACCGGCCTGCCCAACCGCCGCCACTTCCTGGCAGAGTGCCACGCACTGCTGCCGAACACGCTGGGGCGGCAGCAGGCGGTCACCTCCGCCATCATCGACATCGACCATTTCAAGCACATCAACGACACCCATGGCCACGAGGCCGGCGATGTCGCGTTGAAAGCCGTCGCGCAGGCGATCGCGCGGCATGCAGGCACGCAGGACCTGATCGCCCGTTTCGGCGGCGAGGAGTTCTGTGCACTGGTGCCCTACCTGGGTGAAAGCGAAGCGGTGGAGTACTTCGAATCGCTGCGCACCGCGATAGAAGCGCTGGAGGTCGACATCGGCAGCAACAAGCTGCGCATGACGGTCAGCATCGGCGTCTTCCGGACGCGCTTCCCGGGCCAGACGCTCAATCATCTGCTCAGCGAAGCGGACCGGCGGCTGTACCTGGCCAAGGCCGGCGGGCGGAACCGGGTGGTGTCCAGCGGCTGAGGGGCGTCGCTCTTGTGTAGGAGCGACGTGAGTCGCGACCGCAAAGTCGATACGCCCGCGTCGGGTCGACGCTGAAAAAGCGGGCACAACGCGGAGAATGGCGTCGGCAGAATCCGAGACTGCCGAATCCGTTGGGTCTATGGTCGCGACTCACGTCGCTCCTACAACGGCCAACCTCTGCTGCAACCCCCTGCCGCAGCATTGATCCCGATCAATGCCACGACTTCGGTGCGAACCTAAATTCCCTGCGCATTCCGGCATCCGCCGGCAGGGGATACACACATGACACTGCTGATCTGGCAGGACGACATGGACACCGGCATCGACATCATCGATGGCCAGCACCGTCGCATCGTGGAGATGATCAACCATCTGCACGTCACCCAGAAGTCGATGGAACGCTTCGCCGTGGGCGAAGTGATCGACGAACTGGTCGACTACACCCTCTCGCACTTCGCCTTCGAGGAGGAGTTGATGGAAGAAGCCGGCTACCCGTTCAGCGCCGCGCACCGTCGCGTGCACGAGGTGTTCACCAAGCGCGTATCCGAATACCGCCTGCGCTTCGAAGCAGGCGAGGACATCGTCGACGAGCTGCGCAGCATGCTGTCGCGCTGGCTGTTCAATCACATCCGCAACGATGACAAGGCCTATGCGGATTCGGTCAAGCGGCATCTCAACCAGTTCGTCCGCGACCATCAGCAGGGCGGCTGGCTCAGCCGCACGGTGAAGCGGCTGTTCGGTTAGCGCGCCGGCCTGCCCCGCGGCATCACCAGCAGCGCCAACAATGTCAGCACCGCCATCGCGGCCAGGTACCAACCCACCGACGCCAGGCCATAGCGTTCACCGAGGCGCGTGGCGATGTACGGCGCGGGCGACGCGCCCAGGATGCCTGCCAGGTTGAATGCCAACGACGCGCCGGTATAGCGCACCGCCGTGGGAAACATCTCCGCCAGGATCGTGCCGCAGGGGCCGTATGTCAGCCCCATCGCGCCCAGACCGAGCGCGAGGAACGCAAGCACGCCGAGATCACTGCCGGATTCCAGCAGTGGGGCGAAGATGAACCCGAAACCGATGATCAACAGCGTGGCCACGATCATCGCGTTCCGGCGCCCGAAACGGTCCGCATACAGCGCCGACACCGGGATGGTGAGAGCGAAGAACAGCACGCCGACCATCTGCAGCATCAGAAAATGCTCGCGCGTGTAGCCCAGCTTCGACGTGCCCCAGCTCAGCGCGAACACGGTCATCAGGTAGAACAGCACGAACGTGGCCACCAGTGCGAACGTGCCCGTCACCAGTGCGAAGGGATGCTCGCGCACGGTGGTCACCATCGGTACCTTGACCCGCTCGTCGCGATCCAGTGCCTTCTGGAAATCCGGCGTCTCGGTGATGCTCAGCCGCACCCACAGGCCGACGAACACCAGCACCGCGCTGGCGACGAACGGGATGCGCCAGCCCCAGGCGAGGAACTGCGCGTCCGTCATCACCTCGGTCAGCAACAGGAAGATGCCGGTCGAACACAGGAATCCCAGCGGCGCCCCCAACTGCGGAAACATGCCGTACCACGCGCGCTTGCCGGGTGGCGCATTCTCCGTCGCCAGCAGCACCGCACCGCCCCATTCACCGCCCAGGCCGATGCCCTGCCCCAGCCGGCACAGCGCGAGCAGCAACGGCGCCACGATGCCGACCTGCGCATAGGTCGGCAGCAGCCCGATCAGCACGGTGGAGATGCCCATCGTCAACAGCGCCGCCACCAGCGTCGCCTTCCGGCCGATGCGATCGCCGAAGTGTCCGAACAGTGCCGAGCCGACCGGCCGCGCTATGAACGCCAGCGCGAACGTGGCGAACGATTGCAACGTCGCCGTGGTGGGATCGCCCTGCGGGAAGAACAGATGCGGGAACACCAGCACCGCCGCCGTCGCGTAGATGTAGAAATCGAAGAACTCGATGGTGGTGCCGATCAGGCTGGCGAACAGCACGCGGCCGGGGGAGTTGGTGGGCGTGGAGGCTGCGGCGGTGGCGGTCATGGACGGGACGGTCGTTGGGTCGGGGCGATTCTGGCAGAAGAACTTCATGCGGTGAGTCCCCTCTCCCCGCGTGCGGGGAGAGGGTGCCGAAGGCGGGTGATGGGCGAACGGAGACGCGATGCATGCCCGCCGATCCATTGCCGCGCCCGCCCCTCATCCGCCCTCCGGGCACCTTCTCCCCGCCTGGCAGGGAGAAGGAGAGAAGACTCAGCCCCCCAGATTGATCCAGGTCGCCTTGATCTCCGTGTACTTGTCGAAGGCATGCAGCGACTTGTCGCGACCATTGC
Source organism: uncultured Pseudoxanthomonas sp. (assembly GCA_966210745.1). Taxonomy (GTDB): domain Bacteria; phylum Pseudomonadota; class Gammaproteobacteria; order Xanthomonadales; family Xanthomonadaceae; genus Pseudoxanthomonas_A. Next base: position 72,490 of record CBIHLJ010000001.1, on the reverse strand, counting down.
CGGACTGCTTGTAGCCACCGAACGGTGCGGTCATGTCGCCGCCGTCCCAGTAGTTCACCCACACGCTGCCCGCGCGCAGCTTGCGGGCGACGCGGTGGGCACGGCTGATGTCGCGCGTCCACACGCCGGCCGCCAACCCGTACTCGCTGTCGTTGGCCATCCGCAGCGCTTCTTCCTCGCTGTCGAAGGCGATCACCGACAGCACCGGTCCGAAGATCTCCTCGCGGCTGATCGTGTGCTCGTGCGCCACGTCATCGAAGACGGTCGGCTCGATGTAGCACCCGCCGCTCACCACCTCGGCGCGCTGACCGCCCAGCGCCAGCTTTGCGCCTTCGGCCTTGCCCTTGGCGATGTAGTCAAGCACGCGCCGGGTCTGCCCTTCGTCGACCATCGCGCCCATCGGCGCGCCGGGGTCCAGCGGATGGCGCGGACGCATGGCCTTGCCGGCCTCGACCACGCGGGCGACGAACTCATCCTTGATCGACCGCTCCACCAGCAGGCGCGAGGCCGCGGTGCAGACTTCGCCCTGGTTGTAGAAGATGCCGCCCGCCGCCGCCTTCGCGGCCACGTCGAGGTCGTGCGCGTCGGCGAACACGATGTTCGGGCTCTTGCCGCCGCACTCCATGTACGCGCGCTTCATGTTGGACAGGCCCGCGCACTGCAGCAGGCGCTTGCCGACCGCGGTGGAGCCGGTGAACACCAGTCCGTCCACGTCCATGTGCAGCGCCAGCGGTTCGCCTGCGGTCTTGCCGAAGCCGGGGACCACATTGAGCACGCCGGCCGGGATACCCGCTTCGACGGCAAGTTCGGCCAGCCGGATTGCGGTCAGCGGTGACTTCTCCGACGGCTTCAGCACGATGGAGTTGCCCATCGCCAGCGCCGGGGCAAGCTTCCACGACGCCATCAGCAGCGGGAAATTCCACGGCACGATCGCGCCGATGACACCCAGCGGCTCGCGCGTCACCAGGCCCAGCTCATCCTGCCCGGTGGCGGCGACTTCCCCGTATACCTTGTCCAGCGCCTCGGCGGTCCAGCCCATGCAACGGATGGTCGCCGCGATGTCGACGCTGCGCGCATCGCCCACCGGCTTGCCCATGTCCAGCGACTCCAGCAGCGCCAGTTCGTCGGCATGCTGTTCGATCAGTTGGGTGAGCTTGAGCAGCACCTTCTTGCGATGCGTCGGTCGCGCGTTGGACCACGCGCCTGCATCGAAGCTGCGTCGCGCAGCGGCGACCGCGCGGTTGATATCCTCTTCCTGCCCATCGGCGACCCGGCCCAGAACGCGTCCATCGATCGGGCTGATGCAGTCGAAGGTCTTGCCCGAGGCAGCATCGACGTACTTGCCGTCGATGAAGGCCTGGGTGCGGATCGACAAGCCGGCGGCCATCGCTTGCCAGTCCTGTTGCGTGCGGGGGTTGCTCATGGAAGCTCCTGGCTGTGTTCCCTTCTCCCACCGGGAGAAGGTGGCGCGAAGCGCCGGATGAGGGTTCGGCGGAGTCCACGATGCCGATAACTCACTGGCTTCGCCGGACCCTCACCCCAACCCCTCTCCCGACGGGAGAGGGGCTCGAATCATCTAGAACGTTGCCGGTGTATTGGCGCTGACAATCACGGCATCGGTGTCGCCGACGTTGCGGAAGCGGTGCGGCGTGCGACTCTCGAAGTAATAGCCCTCGCCGGCTTTCAGCACACGGACCTGCTCGCCGACCGTGACCTCCACTTCGCCGGCGATCACCACGCCGCCCTCCTCGCCGTCGTGCGCCAGCATGCTGTCGCCGGTGTCGCTGCCAGGCGGCATCACTTCGCGCAGGATGCACATCTGGCGCTGCGGACGGTGCTGGCCGACGAGGAAGTAGTGGATGCCGTTGCTGCCGACATCCGGCAAGTCTCCCGCCACATAGAACGGGCTATCGGGCAGCCCCTTCTCCAGGTCCAGGGTGAAGAAGTCGGCCAGCGAGATCGGAATGCCGTCCAGCACCTTCTTCAGCGAGCTGACCGAGGGACTGACCTTGTTCTGTTCGATCAGCGAGATGGTGCTGTTGGTGACGCCCACGCGCTTGGCCAGCTCGCGCTGGCTGAGGCCTTTGGATTTGCGGACGAGTTGCAGGCGTGCGCCGATGTCCATCACCACCCTGTCAGGAAAGCGGAAAGTGTTGCGGGATACTTTACACCCCTGGGCAACCCTGTTGGAGAGCCCCGGACCCGCATTTGTAGGAGGGGCTTCAGCCCCGACGCCTTTCGAGCACAAGCGTCGGGGCTGAAGCCCCTCCTACAAGGACAGGTCTATGCCTATCGTCGGTTGTAAAGTTTTTTCAACGCGCTAAGCTTCGCCCATCCGCCCCGAACCCTCTTGGAGCCGCGATGAGCGCCGACGACACCTCCGCCGCCCTGGCTGACCACTACGCCCGCCAGAACCTGGAAGCGCCCGGTTCGCTGGACCACTTCTGGATGCCGTTCACCGCCAACAAGCAGTTCAAGGCCAAGCCACGCCTGCTCGCCAGCGCCTCCGGCATGTACTACAAGGACGTCGACGGCAACGAGGTGCTCGATGCCACGGCGGGCCTCTGGTGCTGCAACGCGGGTCACGCGCGTCCGCGCATCGTGGAAGCGGTGAAGCAGCAGATCGGCACGCTCGACTTTGCGCCCAATTTCTCGATGAGCTCGCCGCTGCCGTTCAAGCTGGCCGAGCGCCTGGCCGCACTGGCGCCGGGCGACCTCAACAAGGTGTTCTTCAGCAACTCCGGGTCGGAAGCGGTGGACAGCGCGCTGAAGATCGCCCTGGCCTACCACCGGGTGCGCGGCGAAGGCCAGCGCACGCGTTTCATCGGTCGCGAGAAGGGCTACCACGGTGTCGGTTTCGGCGGCATGTCGGTGGGCGGCCTGCCGAACAACCGCAAGTGGTTCGGCCCCGGCCTGCCCGCGGTCTCGCACATCCGCCACACGCTGGATGTGTCGCGCAATGCGTTCTCGAAGGGCTTGCCGCCGCATGGCATCGAACTGGCCGAAGACCTGGAGCGGCAGATCGCGCTGTACGACGCTTCCACGATCGCGGCCGTCATCGTCGAGCCGATCTCCGGTTCCGCCGGCGTTGTGATCCCGCCGCAGGGCTACCTGCAGCGGCTGCGCGAGATCTGCGACAAGCACGGCATCCTGCTGATCTTCGACGAAGTGATCACCGGCTTCGGCCGCGTGGGCAATGCCTTCGGCGCACAACGCTTCGGCGTCACGCCGGACATGATCACCGCCGCCAAGGGCATCACCAACGGTTGCGTGCCGATGGGTGCGACCTTCGTGTCGGACCGCATGTTCAACTCCTTCATGAGCGGGCCGGACCATGCCATCGACATGTTCCATGGCTACACCTATTCCGGCCATCCGCTGGCCTGCGCCGCCGCGCTGGCCACACTGGATACCTACGAAGAGGAAAACCTGTTCGACAAGGCACTCACCCTGGGCGACTACTGGCAGGACGCGCTGCATTCGCTGAAGGGATTGCCGAACGTGATCGACATCCGCAACATCGGCCTGGTCGGCGCCATCGAACTGGCCCCGCGAGCAGGCGCACCCGGCACCCGGGCCTACGACGTGTTCGCGCGCGCCTTCCACGAAGGCCACCTGTTGACCCGCGTGACTGGCGACGTCATCGCCCTGTCGCCGCCGCTGATCGTGGAGAAGCACCACATCGACCGGATCGTGAATGTCTTGGCGGACACCATACGGGCAACCGCGTAAAATTACGGACCAATGGCACCAGCGCTCCCCACGCGCGAAGCCCCTTCCCGCTACTGGAGAGCAACATGCTGATTGGCGTCCCCAAGGAAATAAAGAACCACGAATACCGCATCGGCCTTACCCCGGCCGGCGCACGCGAGCTGGTCTCGAATGGCCACCAGGTCATCGTCCAGCGCGACGGTGGCAAGGCCATCGGCCTGACCGACGAGCAGTACGTCAAGGCCGGTGCCGAGATCGTCGACACGGCGGCGGAGATCTTTGCCCGCGCCGACATGATCATCAAGGTCAAGGAGCCGCAGCCGAACGAGTGCGCGATGCTGCGCCCCGGCCAGGTGCTCTACACCTACCTGCACCTCGCGCCCGATCCCGAGCAGACCAAGGCGCTGGTCGCCTCCGGCGCCACCTGCATCGCCTATGAAACCGTCACCGACCGCAAGGGCGGCCTGCCGCTGCTCGCGCCGATGTCGGAAGTGGCCGGTCGCATGTCGATCCAGGCCGGCGCGCATGCGCTGGAAAAGGCGCAGGGCGGGTCCGGCGTGCTGCTCGGCGGCGTGCCGGGCGTGAAGCCGGCGGAAGTGCTGGTGATCGGCGGCGGCGTGGTCGGCATCAACGCCGCGCGCATGGCGATGGGCATGAACGCGCACGTCACCATCCTCGACCGCTCGCTCGACCGTCTGAAGTACCTGGACGAGCTGTACGGCCATCAGCTGACCACGATCTATTCCACCCGCGATGCCATCGAGGAACGCCTGCCCGACACCGACCTGGTGATCGGCGCGGTGCTGATCCCCGGCGCGGCCGCGCCCAAGCTCGTCTCGCGCGACCAGCTGAAGCTGATGCGTCCCGGCTCGGTGCTGGTGGACGTGGCGATCGACCAGGGCGGCTGCTTCGAGACCTCGAAGGCCACTACCCACCAGAACCCGACGTACGAAGTGGACGGCATCATCCACTACTGCGTAGCCAACATGCCCGGCGGCGTCGCCCGCACGTCCACCTTCGCCCTGACCAACGCCACCCTGCCCTTCGCCGTGCAGCTGGCCAACAAGGGTGCGAAGCAGGCCATGCTGGACGACGAGCACCTGCTCAACGGCCTGAACGTGCACGCCGGCAAGATCACCTACAAGGCGGTCGCCGACGACTTGGGCTACGCGTACGTGCCGGCGCGCGAAGCACTCGCCTGACCCTGCTGTTCCCTTCTCCCCGCTTGCGGGGAGAAGGTGCCGAAGGCGGATGAGGGGCACGGCGGAGCCACCGCACTCCACGTGGCAACCAGAACTCGAACGCCCGGACACTCGATACATCGCATCGCACTCTCCACACGGGCGCCGTCGCCCCTCACCCGCCCTCCGGGCACCCTCTCCCCGCACGCGGGGCGAGGGATTCCACCAGGTAGTCCGCCATGGCCGAAGCGATTTCCCACTTCATCAACGGACACAAGGCCGCCGGCACGGGCGACCGCTTCGGCGACGTCTTCGATCCCGCCACCGGCCGCGTCACTGCACGCGTGCCGCTGGCCTCGGCCGATGACGTGAAGCAGGCGGTGGATGCCGCATCCGCCGCCTTCCCCGCATGGTCCGCCACCACGCCTTTGAACCGCGCACGCGTGATGTTCCGTTTCAAGGAACTGCTGGAGGCGCATGCCGGCGACCTGGCGAAGATCATCACCTCCGAACACGGCAAGGTGCTGTCCGACGCGCGCGGCGAAGTGACGCGTGGGCTGGAGGTGGTGGAGTTCGCCTGTGGCATCCCGCACCTGCTCAAGGGCGAGCACTCGATGAACGTCGGTCGCGACGTGGACTCGTGGAGTGAATACGCACCGCTCGGCGTCGTCGCCGGCATCACGCCGTTCAATTTCCCCGCGATGGTGCCGCTGTGGATGTTCCCGGTGGCGCTGGCCTGCGGCAACACCTTCGTGCTGAAGCCGTCCGAGCGCGATCCGTCCGCGGCACTGTTCATGGCCGACCTGCTGAAGAAGGCAGGTTTGCCGGACGGCGTGTTCAACGTCGTGCATGGCGACAAGGCGGCGGTGGATGCCCTGCTGGACGAGCTGCGCGTGCAGGCGCTGAGCTTCGTCGGCTCCACCCCGATCGCCGAATACATCTATGCGCGCGGCTCCGCCAACGGCAAGCGCGTGCAGGCGCTGGGCGGCGCGAAGAACCACATGGTCGTGCTGCCCGATGCCGACCTCGATGGGGCGGCGTCCGCGCTACTGGGCGCCGGCTATGGCTCCGCAGGCGAGCGCTGCATGGCGATTTCCGTCGCCGTCTGCGTGGGCGATGCCACCGCCGATGCGCTGGTGGCGAAACTGGCGCCGAAAGTCGCGGCGCTGAAGATCGGGCCCGGCTGCCTGGATCCGGAGATGGGCCCGCTGGTTACCGGCGCGCACCGCGACAAGGTGCGGGGCTACGTCGATGCCGGCGTGGCGGAAGGCGCGGTCCTCGTCGTCGATGGACGCGGCCACGTGGTCGACGGGCACGCCGAAGGCTTCTTCCTCGGCGGCTGCCTGTTCGACCGGGTGACGCCGGACATGACGATCTACCGCGAGGAGATCTTCGGGCCCGTGCTGTGCGTCATGCGCGTGCCCGACCTGGATGCCGCGCTGCAGTTGGTCAACGAACACGAATACGGCAACGGCACCGCCATCTTCACCCGCGACGGCGGTGCCGCACGCGAGTTCGCGCACCGCGTGCAGGCGGGCATGGTCGGCATCAACGTGCCCATCCCGGTACCGATGGCCTTCCACAGCTTCGGCGGCTGGAAGCGCTCCATCTTCGGCCCGCTGCACGTGCATGGCCCGGACGGCGTGCGTTTCTATACGCGCCTGAAGACCATCACCGCCCGCTGGCCGGACACGCATGCGGCCGAGTTCGTGATGCCGACGATGAAGTAAAGTCGGGGCCGGTCCCAACACGGTACTGGCCCATGTTGCTACGTCGCCTCACCCTGTCGCTGTCCTGCCTCGGCGCCGTCCTGGCTGCCTCGGCTGCGGAACCCATCGCGCAGGTGCGCGTCGCCTTCGACCGCAACGGCGTGGTCAGTACGCGCGCGGAAGGCATGGCGGACCTCGCCACCGGCCGCAAGGTCACCGCCGACGATCCCGTGCGCGTCGCCTCGATCTCCAAGCTGGTGACGTCGATCGGCGTGATGCGGCTGGTCGAAGCCGGCCAGCTCGATCTCGACGCCGACGTCTCGACGTACCTGGGCTGGCCCCTGCGCCATCCACGGCACCCGGACACGCCGATCACGCTGCGCCTGCTGCTGTCGCACCGCTCCAGCCTGACCGATGCCGCCGGCTACTACGCCACGCCGCTGGGGCAACCGCTGAAGACGATCCTCGACGACCCGAAGGCCTGGGACGATGCGCACGCACCCGGCACGCACTTCCGCTACACCAACCTCAATTTCCCGCTGGTGGCGATGGCGATGGAGAACGTCACCGGCGAACGCTTCGACCTGCTGATGCGCCGGCTGGTGCTGGAGCCGCTGAAGCTGGATGCCTGCTTCAACTGGGCCGCCTGCGACGACGCCACCGCCATGCACGCGGTGGTCCTGTACCGCGACCGACAGGTGGTCCGCGACGACAACCGCGCAGGGAAGCCGGCCTGCGCCGTCGTCACCGCCGAAGGCGCCGACTGTGACCTCACGCGCTGGAAGCCCGGCGAGAACGGTGCGTTGTTCTCGCCGCAGGGCGGCCTGCGCATCTCGGCCAACGACCTGGCGAAGATCGGCCGCCTGTTGCTGAACCATGGGGAGATCGACGGTGTGCGCCTGCTCAGGCCCGCCAGCGTCGATGCCATGGTGGTGCCGCAGTGGACCTTCGACGGCGGCAACGGCGTGACGCACGAAGAAGACACCGGCGACGGACGGAACCAGGCGTTCTTCTGCCGCTACGGCCTCGCCGTCCAGACGCTGGCCACCCCAGTGGACGGCTGCGGCGACGATCCATTCGGCGACGAGGTTGCCCGCGTGGGTCATTCCGGCGACGCCTATGGCCTGCGGTCCGGACTGTGGTTGAACCTGCGCGCGGGCACCGGCGTGGTGTACTTCGCGACGGATGCCGGTGCTTCGCCGGCCGGCGCGCATTCCGCGTTCAGTCGCATCGAGGAAACGCTGGCGAGCGACCCATCCCCCTGACGCCCGCTCCTCTCAAGAACTCCCTGGACCGGCCGATACTGCCTACATGTCGCCCCGCGTCGCATCCGCGCGCGGCCTACACGATCCACAGGGGGATCCTTGAAATGACGTCACGTCCGACGGTTCTGCTTTGCGATGATTCGCGCGCACTGCGCATGCTGGCGGCGCGCCAGCTCGACGACTGCGGCTTCCATGTGGTGGGCGAAGCCGGCAACGGCCTTGAAGCCGTCAGCCAATACCTGGCACTGAAGCCCGACGTGGTGTTGATGGACCTGGTAATGCCCGAATGCGACGGCAAGCAGGCGTTGGGCCGGATCCTGGCGCAGGACCCGGGTGCGCGCGTGGTGATCCTCAGCTCGCTCGGCGCACAGAGCGACATCGAGGAATGTCTGAAGCTGGGCGCCAAGTCATACCTGCAGAAGCCCATCGATCCCGAAGTGATGGATCGCGTGCTGCACGAAGCGGTCGCCTGACCGCCACGCACGTCCTTCCTTCACCTCCGCACGAGACGACACCATGGCAGCGAAATTCCTGGGCCAGTTCCTGCTGGAACGCGGCACCATCACCTCCGCACAACTCCTCGCCGCGCTCGATGCGCAGCGTGCGTCCAATCCCCTGCTCGGCGAGCTTGCCGTCCACCATCGCATGCTGGATGCCGCGCAGGCCCGCCGCATCAACGAGCGCCAGCGCGCCGAAGACCGTCGCTTCGGCGACATCGCGCTGGAAATGGGGCTGCTGGATGCCGGGCAGCTCGATGTGCTGCTGACCGCGCAGAAGAAGGGCCGCAAGCTGTTCGGCCAGATCCTGGTCGAACAGGGCGCGGTGAGCGCGGAAATGCTCGACGCAGAACTGGTCGCACATCGTCGCGACCTCGACGAGGCCAACCATGCGCTGGCGCTGGGCATTGCGGGCCACACGCTGGCCAACATGGCCACCAGCACCATCCGGGTCTGCAATCGCCTGTTCCCGCGCCTGGCCGGCAGCCAGTGCCAGGCATCGGGCATCGCGGACGATGCCGCGCTGGAGGCCTGTGACGTCACCGCGCACGTGCGCATCGACGCCGGCTCCGAATCCCTGCTCGTGGGCGTGGGCTGCAGTCGCGCAACCGCCCGGGCCATGGCCTGCTCGCTGCTGTCGATCCCGCCGGAGGAATGCGACGAAGAACTCGCCATCGATGCACTCGGCGAACTGGTCAACGTGCTGATGGGCTACGTGGTCCGCGACACCCTCGCCGAGGACGCCAGCTACCGCGCACACCCCCCGAGCACGGCGCTCTCCGCCGCCGACCTGGCCTCCAGCCGGAGCACGCTGGCCATGTCGATGGCGTCCCAGCGCGGCGACTTCGTCCTCATCGTAGGTTGAGGCCGCTTACGCCCGTGTCAGCCGCCACGCGCGATGGATGCGGGCGTTGCGCTCGAAATCCGGCGGGATGGTTTTCGCGCTGATGTCCTCGCAGCGCGCGAACTCGGCCACCGCGTCCTCGTCCAGCTTGAACCGGCGGAAGTTGTTGCTGAAATACAGCACCCCGCCCGGTGCCAGGCGAGCGACTGCCGCACGCAGCAAACGGACGTGCTCCTTCTGCACGTCGAAATCGTCGGCGCGCGCGGAGTTCGAGAACGTCGGCGGATCGCAGAAGACCAGGTCGTACTCGGCCTGCTCGGCTTCCAGCCAGCGCACGGCATCGGCCTGCACCAGGCGGTGCTTCGCGCCACCCAGGCCATTCTCCGCCAGGTTGTCCGCGCACCACTGCAGGTAGGTGGCCGACAGGTCCACGCTGGTCGTACTCGCTGCTCCGGTCACCGCCGCCTGCACGCTGGCCACGCCCGTGTAGCAGAACAGGTTGAGGAAGCGCTTGCCGCGCGCTTCCTGCGCCATGCGCCATCGCAGTGGGCGATGGTCGAGGAACAGGCCGGTGTCGAGGTAATCGAACAGGTTGACCCGCAGCAGCGCACCCGACTCGCGCACCACGATGAACTCGTCCCGCTGCTGCATGCGGCCGTACTTGGCGCCGCCCTTGCCGCGTTCGCGCGACTTCACCGCGATCTGCTCCTGCGGCACGCCGAACACCTCGCGCGTGGCCGCCAGCAGTTCGCTGAAACGACGGCGCACGTCATGCTCGGGGATGGTGGCAGGTGCGACGTACTCCTGCACGTGCAGGAAGGTGCGGCCCTGTCCTCCTTCCTCCACGTAGACGTCGATGGCCGCCGCGTACTCGGGCAGGTCGGCGTCGTAGGCGCGGTAGCAGGTGACATCTTCGCGCGCGCGCCAGTTCTTGAACTTCTTCAGGTTCTTGCGCAGGCGGTTGGCGACCATCTGGGCGCCTTCCGACAGCGGCTTCGCTTCGCGCGGTTCGCGCGCGGGCGCCGCGACCGGGTCGCAGACGATCAGCGCGCACTCGATGGCGCCGTTGAACAGTTGGTATTTCTTACCGGCGCGCAGACCGGTGGCGTAACCGAGGTCGGCGTTGCCGCACAGCAGGCTGGCCCGCCACTGCGGTACCGACCTCTGCAGGGCATCACCCAGTGCACGGTAAAGGTCAGCGTCGGCAGCGAGGCGTTCGTCGTAGGGTGGATTGCAGACCACCAGGCCGCGAGGTTCTTCGCGCGCGGGCAGTTGCGCCACGTCGCACGCCTCGAACTGCAATTGGCCGGCCAGGCCCGCGAGCACCGCGTTGTCCCGTGCGGCGCGGATCGAACCCAGATCGATATCGCTGCCGAAGAACACCGGATGCAGCGCCTTGCGTCCTTCTGTTTCGCGCTGTACCGCCTCGGCGAACAATACTCGCCAGGACGCTACGTCGAAGCCGAGCCAGCGCGACGGCAACACGTTGCCGTGCCGTTGCAGCCCAGGCGCGACGTCGGCGGCCATCAGCGCGCCCTCGATCAGCAGCGTGCCGCTTCCGCACATCGGGTCCAGCAGTGCGCCGCCTTCGTGGTACAGCGCCGGCCAGCCGCCGCGCATCAGCACGGCGGCCGCGAGGTTTTCCTTCAACGGCGCGTCGTTCTGCGCCTGTCGCCAGCCGCGGCGATGCATCGGCCCACCGCCCAGATCGATGGAGATCGTCGCGCGCCCCTTGCGCAGCGACAGGTTGATGCGCACGTCGGGCTGTTCCACGTCCACCGAGGGCCGTTCCAGCCCCTGCTGACGCAGGCGGTCGACCACGGCATCCTTGACGCGCTGCGCGGCATAGCGCGCGTGGGTGATCGCCTCGCCAGAGACATGCGCATCCACCGCCAGCGTCAGCTCAGGCCGTGTGTGCTGCTCCCACGCGATCGCCATCACGCCGTCATACAGCGCCTGCTCGTCGAGGCACTCGAACTCGGCGATCGGCCACAGCACGCGGCTGGCCAGGCGCGACCACAGCACGGCGCGCTGCGCGTCCACGGGCTCGCCCTCCGCATTGACGCCGGCAACGGTGGCAGTGGCCTTGGGCACGCCGAGTGCAAGCAGCTCATCGGCGAGCAGGTATTCCAGGCCTTTGGCGCAGGAAACGAAAAATTTCACGATGCAACCTCGATAAACAGGATCGTCGTCCCAGCGAACGCTGGGACCCATCTTGCTCTGCGCAGGCATTCCGGAGCAAAAGCAGGATCAACATGGATGACCCGCCATTCAGCGGCTGAAAGCCGGGCTTGGGCCGGAATGATGGCAGGGAAATTCAAAGCCCGGTCAGCAACTGCCCGAAGGCCTCTGCGGACATGGCGACGTGATCGGACAGGCGATGCCCGTCGTTCACCAGCAGCAGACGCGCGCGACGCCGGAAGGCCCAGTCGACAACCGCCTGCGCCGGGATCAGTTCGTCATCCCACCCGTGGATGATGGAAACCGGCATCGCCGCGGTGTCGAGTTCCGGCAGCGGGCCCATGCTGATCGGCGGCGCCATCAGGAACAGGCCGCGCACCGGCACCTCCAGCGAGATGCGGCCCGCGATGTAGGCGCCGAGACTGGAACCGGCCAGCACCACGGGACCGCGCGCTGCCGCCGCGTGCGCCAGGCCGCGCAGGCGCTCCAGCCGTGCGACCACATCGCCGAGCGAACTGACATCGCGCCGCGCGTCGAGGTCGGTGTAATCGGGACGTTCGTGGCTCCACCCCAGGCGTTCGGCGACGTCCGCCAACGCGGTGACCTTGGTGGCGTCGGGACCGCTCTCGAAGCCGTGCGACAGGATGCAGTGGCCGCGCATCAGAGCGCTTCCACCGCGTCACCGATGCGGAACGTGCCGCCTTCGACGATGCGCGCACACAGGCCCCCGTGGCCGCGCATCGCGTTGTAGCCACCGGGACCCAGTGCGTCTTCCATGCGCGAGCACGGATCACATTCCTCGGTGCCCTCGAACACGGCGGTGCCGATGCGGAAGCGGCGCTCCTTCAATGCGACCAGTGGAATGCCCGACACCACCACGTTGCGGCGAAGCAGCGCCGCCTGCAGGTCCATGCGCTGTGCCAGCGCCGCGATCACCGGCAGGTGCTCGGCCTGGATCAAGGTGATGCCGCGCTTGCCGCTGCCGCCCTTGTAACGGTCCCCGACCAGCCCGCCGTCGGTGACGGCTTCGACGGCCTCGTTGGCGACCATGACCTCATCGCGTGCCGGCCGCAGGCCGATCCATTCCACCTTGCCGGCACGCGGCAGGGTGGCCATGAGCTTGGCCAGCGGGGATTCGGGGTTGAGCGGCATGGGAAACCCGCGCAGCGGAAAGGTCGCCAGTTTACCGGACCGGCCTGTTCCCCGCCCCGCCTGCTAGCATCCAGGCATGAGCACCGACCTGCCTGTCTTCGCCCCCCGACTGGACCCGTTGCCGTACGAGGACAAGCTGGAGGCCCGCCCACTGCAGCAGATCGACCTGGTCGTCATCCACTGCACGGAACTGCCCGACCTGGCGATGGCACGGCACTACGGCGAACGCATCCTGCACGCCTCCGGCACCGGCAACAGTGGCCATTACTACATCGACCGGGACGGCAGCGTGCACGTCTACGTACGGCCGGAACGCGTCGCCCACCATGTGCGCGGCTACAACCCGCGCTCGGTCGGCATCGAGCTGGTCAACACCGGCCGCTACCCGGATTGGCTGACCGTCGGCAGCCAGAAGATGGAAGAGCCCTACACCGCCGCACAGATCGATGCGCTGACCACGCTGCTGGACCACCTGCGACAGGAGTTGCCTTCGCTGCGTTATATCGCCGGCCATGAGGATCTGGACACCGCGCGCGAGCCCGCCAGCGACGACCCCACCATCAGCGTGCCACGCAAGATGGATCCAGGCCCGCTGTTCCCGTGGGATGCCGTGCTGCGTGCCATCCCGCTGAAGCGCCTGGTGCCCCAGCCGAGCTCCGGTTCCCTGTAGGAGCGACGTCAGTCGCGACCGCACGCCGGAAGCGTCTGTCAGCCACGGATCAACGCGGACAAGTGGATCGATGCGAAAACTCCCATCCTCTTCGATCGGTGTTGCATGCCGCATTCGAGCGTGCGGTCGCGACTGACGTCGCTCCTACAAGGGGCAGGCCGATCACGGACGGCCCGGTATAATCCGCCGCCACTGCATCGAACAGGCCCTGCCGTGCCCGCCCCCGAACCCGTCGTCTCCGAACTGATCGAACTGCTGTCGCTGGAGCGGCTGGAAGACAACCTGTTCCGCGGCCAGAGCCGCGACATCGGCACCAAGTACGTCTTCGGCGGCCAGGTGCTGGGCCAGGCGCTGTCGGCCGCACAGGCCACCGTGGATGGCAGCAGCGGCGAACGCCGTGCGCATTCGCTGCATGCCTACTTCCTGCGTGCCGGCAACATCGAGGCGCCGATCGTCTACGAAGTGGACCGCACGCGCGACGGCGGCAGCTTCTCGGTCCGCCGCGTCACCGCCATCCAGCACGGCCGCGTGATCTTCTTCTGCGCGGCCTCGTTCCAGGCCGGGGAAGACGGCGCGGAACATCAACTGTCGATGCCGGAAGTCCCGCAGCCGGAGGACATCGCCACTGCCCCGCCGGTGCCCGCCGAGGTGATGGCCACCCTGCCGCCGAAGGTGCAGCGCTGGATGTCGCGGCGCGGCCCGTTCGAGTTCCGCCATGTCTACCCCCGCGATGAACTGAACCCGCCCAAGCGCCCGCCGTTCCAGCAGGTCTGGTTCCGACTGAGTGAGCCGGTCGGAGATTCGCCCGAACTGCATCGCGCCCTGCTCGCCTACGCCTCCGATTTCCAGCTGCTGGGCACTGCGACGTATCCGCATGGCATCAGCTACTACCAGCCGAATGTGCAGATGGCGTCGCTGGATCATGCGCTGTGGTTCCACCGCCCGTTCCGTGCGGACGACTGGCTGCTCTATTCGATCGACAGCCCCAGCGCGAGCGGTTCGCGCGGTCTGGCACGCGGGCAGATCTTCGACCGCCAGGGCCGGCTGGTCGCCAGCACGGCGCAGGAAGGCCTGATCCGCGTGGTGCCGGACGCTGAAGCCGCCTCGGCCGTGCCGGCAAAGGACTGAGGACACCTGCATGCGGCAAGTCTTTTCCAGCCAGCGCATCGAAACCGTCGAAGGCGTGGCCAAGATGCTGACCGAGGCGGGCATTCCCGTCTTCATCAGCAACGGCCGCTCCTACCACAGCAAGCGCGGCGGACAGTTCAGCTACACCGAACCGGTGAAGGCACAGCTTCAACCCGCGCTTTGGGTACGCCATGCCGAGGACCAGCCACGCGCCCGGGCCCTGCTGCGCGAAGCGGGCCTGCTGGAAACCACGCGCCCGGGCCAAGGGCCCACGCTGACGTTCCGCACCGACCAGGAAACGGACGCCGCGCCGCAGCGGTCGTGGGCCTGGCGCATCCGTCTGATCCTGCTGGCGCTGATCGCCCTGGCTGCGGCCGTGATGTGGATGCGGCGCCCCGTGCCTGCGTCCGCACCTGTGCCGCAACCGCAGGAGACGCCCGCGCCCGCACCGGCGGATGAGGTCCCCGAAGAAGACCGTATCCGCATCCAGCCCGCCACCGGCGGTTGAGCCTGTCACCTGCAGTGCCGGTTGCGGTCACATCTGCCCTCCCGGCCCGTCAGGGTCATCAGGCCACCCGATGACCCCGACCCGATGAACACCCTTGCCCTCGACCTGATGCTGCAGACCGAACTGCCCGCTGCCGCGCGCGGCAGCCATGACGCCTACGGCCGTATCGTCAACGCGTGCCAGAACACCGTCACCGCGATTGCCTTGGCGATCACCCGCGACGTGCAGGCGAGTGAAGACATCGCACAGGAAGCCTTCCTCAAGGCCTGGCAGCAGCTCGACAAGCTCAAGAACACCGCCAGTTTCCTGCCCTGGCTGCGCCAGATCACCCGCAACCTGGCCCGCGACTGGCTGCGTGCGCAGCACGGTCGCCCCATGTCGGGCGAAGTGGCCGAGATCGCGATCGGCATGGCGGCCGATCCCGACCCCACGCCAGCCGAACGGTTGCTGCAGACGGAAGAAGAAGTCGTCGCGACCGACATCATTTCGTCCCTGCCCGAAGACAGCCGCGAAGCGCTGCTGCTGTTCTATCGCGAAGGCCAGAGTTCGCAGCAGGTCGCCGAGTTGCTGGGACTCAGCGACGCCGCCGTGCGCAAGCGCCTGTCGCGCGCCCGCGCCTGCGTACGCGAAGAATTGCTGAAGCGCTTCAGCGACTTCGCGCGCACCACGGCGCCCGGCGCAGCCTTCACCATGATCGTGTTGGGCGGCCTGGTCGGCGCAATGCCAGCGGCGAGCGCTGCGACAGTCATCGGCTCCGGCGTACTCGGCACCGGACTGGTGGGCAAGCTGGGCACGGGTGGCCTGACCACCGGCGGCGTCACCGGCGGCGTGGCCGGTGGCTCGTTGGGCGTGATCTTCGAACAGATCACCCAGCATCCGGCCGCCCTCGGCGGTGTCCTGGGCGGCGTGATCGGTGGCCTGCTCGGCTATGCCTTCACCTGGTGGTATCTCGCGCGCTTCTGTCAGAGCGCGCAGGAACGCCAGCAGGTGCGCCGCTTCATGGCCCTCAATGCGACCTCCGGCTCGGTGTGGCTGTTCTGTCTCATGCTGGCGACGGTCATCGCGACCGGCTGGGTGGCGATCGGTCTGGTCACGCTGGCGGGCATGTGCGTGATCAACTACCAGTACCTGGTCACCCTGCCCCGGATCATGGACCCGATCCTCGCCCATCCAGCAAACACGCAAAGGCGGCGCGGTTACGACTACGTGATCGGCAGGAAGGCCGTGGCACTGACCAGCGCACTCGCCATCGGCGCCATCCTGTATGCGCTCATCAACAGCGGGCGACTGACGCTGTAGCACCCCGCCCGGCCAGGGTGGGTCACACTTCGAGGCGCCGGTCGTCGTGCCTGCATGACCCGGAATAATGGAGACACGATGGACACCCTGGCGATCGAACTTTCCCTGCGTGACGCATAGCCAGCGGCCGCGCGCGGCGACCACGCGGCGTACGGCCGCGTGGTGGCGATGTGCCAGAACGCCATCACCGGCATCGCGCTGGCGATCACGCGCGATGTACAGGCCAGCCAGGCGTGGCCGCGCTGGGAACGCTCATCGGCATCAGTGCGGTGTGGTTCGGCATCCGCAAGCCGCTGAAGGACCCGCTGGACGCGCGCGAACGGCGGGATCTGGTGCGTTACGGCGTGTTCTGCACCGTACTGATCATCGCGTTCGTCGTGGGCATCGTCGCACTGACACAGGTGCGCGGATGGATACCGCACCTGGGGCTGACGCTGGTCTACATGGGCGGCATCTGCTGGGCCAGCGCCCTCTGGTTGCCGCGCATCCTGAAGCGGCGGCAGGCGCGCGACGCGATGCGCGACCCGGAAGGCATGCGCCGGCAAATGGAACGCCAGCGCTTCTGGCGGCTCTGGAGTCTGGTGCTTGCCGTCGGACTCGCGAGCGCGGGCGTGTTCGCGGGATTGGTGGTGTCGGGCCGCCTCTCTTTCTGACGATCCGGCCCGTGCGCACCCGGAAACCCGGGTGCGCACGTGTTGCTCAGCGTCGGGAAGCCTTGCCGGCGGCCAGTTCTTCCCGAGACAGGACGCCATCCTTGTTGCTGTCCAGCGCATCGAAGCGACCGGCCAGACGGCTGTTGTCCTTGACTTCATCGCGCGACAGGCGGCCATCCTTGTTCTTGTCCGCAGTGGCAAAACGCTCATCCATGCGGGCCTGCATGCGCTGCTGGAACTCGGCGCGGCGTTGCACGTCCGCCTGATCGATCTCCGCACGGGTCAGCTTGCCGTCCTTGTCGGCATCGGCCTTGGCGAACCACTCGTCGCGGCGTTGCTTGCCGCGCGCCTCACGGTCGGCGCGATCGATCACACCGTCCCGGTTCGCATCCATCGTGTCGAAACGTTCGGCGAAACGCGGCTGTGCCGCGGCTTCAGCACGGCTGACCTTCCCGTCGCCATCGGTATCCAGCTTTCTGAAGCCATCGCCGTGACGCGATCCGCCATGGCGACCATGTCCGCGCATGCCCTTGTGTTGCGGACGTTCGTCGGCAGTCAGCTTGCCATCGCCGTTCTTGTCCAGATCGGCGAAACGCTCGGCCAGGCGTGGATGCGCCGCCGCTTCGGCCTTGTCGATGGCGCCATCGGCATTCTTGTCCAGACTCGCACGCGCCGGCTTCTGCGCGTCGCCGGCCTGTGTGGCGGCCAGCGCGGAGCCGGCGCCAAGGGCGGCCAGCACGGCCACGAAAAGCAGGGTCTTGCGGTTCATCACGTTCTCCTGGAGACGCGGCGCCGGTTGCGCCACTGACACCTAAAACGCGCCGATGCCGCCCCCGTTGACGTGCCGACGGCCGTGTTCAGCCGGCGGACGGTCGCGATCCACGCGACACCGGCGCCGCAGTATGCTGACCGCATGCCTGCCCCACTCGCCCGCGCCCTTTCCATCTTCGGTCACCCGATGCTGGTGTTGCCGATGGCGGTGCTCGCCATCGCGCTGGCGCGGGGAGACCGCCGTACGGCGGTGTGGTCGGCACTGGGCTTCGGCGCATTCGCCGCGCTGGTGATGGGCTTCTCCTGGTGGCAGGTCCGCCGTGGCCGCTGGGAACACGTGGATGCCAGCGCACGGCATGAGCGCAGTACCTTGAATCGCTTCCTTCTGGCCGCGCTGGCGACCGGCGCCGTGCTGGTCGCATGGCACGGCACGCTGCCGCTGCTTGCACTCGGGTTGGCGTTGTCGGCCTTCATGATCCTGGCGGCCATGCTCTTGGCGCGCTGGTGCAAGCTGTCTCTGCATCTCGCGTTCGTCGTGTTCGCCGCACTCCTGCTGCACAAGGTGGGAACGCTGTGGATGGTCGTCGCGCTGGTGTTCGCGATCACCATCGCATGGTCGCGCCTTGCGCTGGAACGCCACACATCTCGCGATCTCCTCGCGGGCGCGCTGGTGGGTGCAGTGGCGGGCCTTGCGTTCTGGCCACTCGCGGCACGCTGGGGAGGATGACGTGGGCGAGAACAACCAGCCTATCGACGACCTGCGCCTGTTCCATACCGGTGAGCATCCCTGCGGCTACTGGCCCGACCGCGTCGCGCGCGACCTGGTGCTGGACCCGCGCGACCCGCGCCTGCCGCAGTTGTATCCCGATGCGCTGGGCTGGGGCTTCCGTCGCTCGGGCGATATCGTCTACCGCCCGCATTGCCGGCAATGCCGTGCATGCGTGGCGGTGCGGATCCCGGTGGACGGCTTCGCCCCGGACCGCAGCCAGCGCCGCTGCGCGAGACGCAACGCGCGCGTGGAAACGCGGATCGTCGCCGCACTGCGTGGCGAAGAACACCTGGCGCTCTACCGGCGCTATCTTGCCGCCCGCCATCCCCTGGGTGGCATGGACGACCACGGGGCGACGGAGTTCGACCAGTTCCTGGTGGGCAGTTGGTCGCGTGGCCGCTTCGTGGAGTTGCGCGAGGACGGCCAGTTGCTGGCGGTGGCGGTGACCGACGTCATTCCGGGCGCGCTGTCGGCGGTCTACACCTTCTACGACCCCGCGCTGGAAGACCGCAGCCTGGGCACGCTCTCCATTCTGCGGCAGATCGAATGGGCGCGCCGCGATGGTTACAGGCACCTCTACCTGGGTTACTGGATCGATGGCCATCGCAAGATGGACTACAAGCGGCGTTTCCAGCCGCTCGAATGCTTCGATGGTCGCGGCTGGGTGCGCAATCGCGTGTAGCCCGTCGCAGCATCTCGGGACGATGAAGGTGAGATACAAATGTGAATAGTCAGAACGTGACGGATGCCACAGAATCCGCTCGCCGACGCCCCGCGCGGATCGGCCCTGATCCATCCACACAACGCTCCGGAGCCTGCATGAAGTTCAACATCCTCGCCCTCGCGGCACTCGCCACCCTGTCGCTGGCCGCCTGCAAGCCTGCCGACGACACAGCATCCACTGCGGACGCTCCGGTCGTCGAAGACACCACTGCCGCGGCGGACGCCACCTCAGCGGACGCCACCACCGCGCCCGCCCCGACGTCCGACACGGTCGATGCCGGTACCGGCGTTGCGGAATGCGACCAGTACCTGGAGAAGGTCTACGCCTGCATCAGCGACAAGGTGCCGGAAGCGCAGCGCGACATGATGAAGCAGGGCATCGAGCAGTCGAAGGCTAGCTGGTCCGCCGTCGCCGACAAGACGGCGCTGGCCGCACAGTGCAAGACCGCGATGGATCAGGCCAAGACCGCGTACGCAGCGATGGGCTGCTCGTTCTGACGTTCCACCGGGCCGACCTCGTCGCTGGCCTGCGGCGCCCCGGTTTCCGGGGCGCTTTTTTTTACGCCCGTCATAGCGGCATGACAGAATCCACGCATGCGCACCCTCTTCCTGCTGCTCACGATGACGCTCACTGCCTGCCACTCACCCAAGAAGCCAGGCGAGCCTGCCGGCCGGCAGGCCGTGGCGATGCGCGTGGCGACCTACAACACGTCACTGTTCTCCGATGACGCAGGTGGCGTGATCCGGCAACTGGAAGGCGACAGCGCGCATGCGCGCAAGATCGCAGCAGTGCTGCAGAAGGTGCGGCCGGACCTGGTGCTGCTCAACGAGTTCGACTACGACGACGCGCATCGTGCCGCCGATCTGTTCCAGCAGCGCTACCTCGAGGTCGCCCAGACCGGCGGCGGTGAACCGCTTCGATATCCTTACCGATACCTCGCGCCGGTCAATACCGGCGTACCCAGTGGGCTGGACCTGGACCGCAACGGCAGCGCTGGCGGCGCGGGACGCGCGCGCGGCAACGATGCCTGGGGCTACGGGCTGCACCCCGGCCAGTACGGCATGCTGGTGCTGTCGCGTTTCCCGATCGACGAGGCCCAGGTGCGTACGTTCCAGTTGTTGCGCTGGAGCGCAATGCCCGGTGCCACCAACCCCGTCGACCCGACGACACACGAACCTTTCTACACCGACGCCGTCTGGAAGCAGTTGCGCCTGTCGTCGAAATCGCACTGGGACGTGCCGGTTCGCACACAGGACGGCGTGGTGCATTTCCTGGTTTCGCACCCGACGCCGCCGGTGTTCGATGGCCCGGAGAACCGCAACGGGCTGCGCAATGCCGACGAAATCCGGCTGTGGCGCGAATACCTGGGTGCGAGCGATGTCCCGTGGCTCTGCGACGACCGGGGGCGATGCGGAGGACTGGCCGCCGACGCGCGCTTCATCATCGCAGGTGATCTCAACAATGATCCCGCCGACGGCGACGGCCAACACCAAGCCATCATCGAGCTTTTGGAACACCCGCGCGTGATGCGCATGCCCACGCCGCGCAGCGAGGGCGGCGAGGAGACCGCGCATGCCTACGCCGCCAAGGGCTTGCAGCGCCGCGGCGCACCCGCGCACGTCACCGGTGATTTCGGGCGCCGCAACGGCGCGCTGCGACTGGATTACGTGCTGCCGTCCACCGGCTTCACGTTGACCGGCAGCGGCGTGTTCTGGCCGAAGCAGGGTCAGCCGGACGCTGCCATCGCCGATGGCAGCGACCATCACCTGGTGTGGGTGGATCTCACGCTGTAGGCGTGGACGACGCGATCGTCGCCGCGCGCGGCCCGAAGCCGAATATCGATTCGTTCTGCGCCGACACGATCATCCGGATCATGCTGCCCGGCACCATCAGTTCCACCTGCACATCATGGCCTTCGGCGTCCTTGCCCACCAGCGTCATTTCGGTGAAGGCGCCGCCGGTATCGATCTCCCTGCAGAAGATGTGCGGGCCCTCGGGCTGGTTGGTCAGGTAGGGCTTGATCGCATCGCCCAGGGCCTCCAGCGCCTGCGGGAAGAAGAACACGGCATAGCCGGTGTTTCCGTTCATGGCGGGCACCTTATTCCAGTTCGATGGTGATGGCGGCGGCGGCATCGCGTGCGACGTTCCGCGCAGCGTCGATGCTGTCCGCGCGCGCCAGCGTGACGCCCACGCGACGATGCCCTTCCACACGCGGCTTGCCGAACAGGCGAAGTGAGGTATCCGGCGTGGCCAGCGACGCTTCCACGTTGCCGAACACCGGCACGCCATGGCCATGCGCCAACATCGCACAGGATGCGGACGGTCCGCTCTGGCGGATCACCGGAATCGGCAGGCCCAGGATCGCGCGTGCATGCAGCGCGAACTCCGACAATTCCTGCGACACCAGCGTGACCAGTCCAGTGTCGTGCGGGCGCGGCGAGACCTCGCTGAACCACACCTCATCGCCTTTCACGAACAGCTCCACGCCGAACAGGCCCCACCCACCGAGATCATCCGTCACCGCGCGGGCGATCTGCTGTGCGCGTTCCAGCGCGCGCGCCGACATGGGCTGCGGCTGCCAGCTCTCGCGGTAGTCGCCGTCCTTCTGCCAGTGCCCGATGGGGTCGCAGAACGAGGTGCCGCCGGCGTGGCGCACGGTCAGCAGGGTGATCTCGTAGTCGAAGTCGATGAAGCCCTCGACGATGCAGCGACCGGCACCGGCGCGGCCACCGGTCTGGGCATAGTCCCAGGCTGTGTCTATGTCCACTTCGTTGCGCAGCGTGCTCTGGCCCTTGCCGGACGACGACATCACCGGCTTCACCACGCAGGGCAGGCCGATGGCTTTCACCGCATCGCGATACTCATCGAGCGTATCGACGAACCGGTAGGGCGAGGTCGGCAAGCCAAGGGTTTCCGCGGCCAGCCGGCGGATGCCTTCACGATCCATCGTCAGCCGTGCGGCCCGCGCGGTGGGAATGACCCGCGCAGCGCCCTCGGCTTCCAGTTCCACCAGCGTCTGCGTGTGGATGGCCTCGATCTCGGGCACCACGAGGTGGGGTTTTTCCCGTGCGATCAGCGCGCGGATCGCCGCCGGGTCCAGCATGTCCAGCACGTGCGAGCGATGGGCCACCTGCATGGCCGGTGCATCGGCGTAGCGGTCGGCGGCGATGACTTCCACGCCCAGTCGCTGCAGCTCGAGGGCCACTTCCTTGCCCAGTTCGCCGGAACCCAGCAGCAGGACGCGGGTGGCGTGGGGCGTAAGCGGGGTGCCGAGGGTCGTCATGCGCGGTGGTCCATGGAAAGAGGGCGCCAGTTTACCGGGCGGGCCGACGGACGGCAGATGCACCCCCGTTGACATCTGATATCAAATTGATATCTTTCAGTCTCTAACAAGGGGATGTGCCATGAGAGAGAACGCCAAGTCGTCGCTGCCCGGAATTCCGGTCCTGTTGGGGGTCCTGCTGCTGGCTTTGGGGGCTGCCGCCATCTTCATCACGGCCGCCGCCAACAAACAGCCTGCCGGCCTGCTGCTGGGCGCCCTGCTCGGCGCCACCGCCCTCTCCATCATGGCCGGGCTGTACAAGCTGGAGCCGAACCAATCCGCCGTACTCAGCCTGTTCGGCAAGTACGTAGGCACGGTGAAGGACAACGGCCTGCGCTGGAACAACGTGTTCTTCACCAAGAGGAAGATCTCGCTGCGTATCCGCAACTTCGAAAGCAGCCGCCTGAAAGTCAACGAGCTGGATGGCAGTCCCATTGAGATCGCCGCGGTGATCGTGTGGCAGGTCGTGGATTCGGCCGAAGCCGTGTTCAACGTGGACGACTACGAGAGCTTCGTGCACATCCAGTCCGAATCCGCGCTGCGTGCGATGGCCTCCAGCTATCCCTACGACCAGCACGAAGATGGCCAGATCGCGCTGCGCAGCCATCCGCAGGAAATCTCGCAGCACCTGCAGGAGCAGATCGCCGAGCGTCTTGGCAAGGCCGGCGTGGACGTGATCGAAGCCCGCATCAGCCACCTCGCCTACGCGCCTGAAATCGCCCAGGCCATGTTGCAGCGCCAGCAGGCCAACGCGGTGATCGCCGCACGCACCCGCATCGTCGCCGGCGCGGTGGGCATGGTGGAGATGGCACTGGCCGAACTGCAGAAGAATGACGTGGTGAAGCTGGACGAGGAGCGCAAGGCACAGATGGTCAGCAACCTGCTGGTCGTCCTGTGCGGCGAGCGCGGCACCCAGCCCATCGTCAACACCGGCTCCATCTACTGACGCGGGCCCGCGCGCATGCACGCCCTCGTCCCGCTGATCCTCGCCGCCTCCGGCCTGCCCGCCCTGCTGATCGGCGCATGGATGAGCCGCGAACCCGATACCCGCTCGCGCGGCATGGCCCTGCACTGGGTGCTGGTGGGACTGGCGATCCAGACCGGCGCCGTGGGCGTGTACTGGGCCGGAAACGACGATGGGCGGGTGCATGGCATCGTGATCGCAATGGTCGTGCTGGTGAATGCACTGATCGTGTCGATGCTGCTGCAACTGCGCCGCAACAGGAACAATCCGTGAGCGAGAAGCAGGACAAGAAGGCCTATCCGCTGCGCATCAATGCCGAGGTCCTGGCGGCGGCGCAGCGCTGGGCGGACGACGAACTGCGATCACTCAATGCCCAGATCGAATACGTACTGCGCGATGCGTTGCGCAAGTCCGGACGGTTGCCGAAGGGCGATGCGTCCGCCAACACCAGGAAGGAATCGCCATGAACCACCGCTGGAGCCACAAGGTCGTCGAAGTGCCCTACAAGATGTTCGCCGGCAAGCTCACCGACCGCATCCAGCAGGAGCTGGACAAGATGAGCACGCAGGGATGGGAACTGGTCAGCACCCTCTTCATCGAACATGAAGTGTCGGTGCGCCTGTTCTTCAAGAAGCAGGCCTGAGCGGCAACGCAGTGGCCGGGCTCGTCAGACGGATCAAACGCATCTGGGTCACGCTGGGACTGGCGGCCACGAGCGACGAAGGCGTCTCGGTCGTGCATGCCGGCGGTCGCTGGGAGCTCCGGCCGCGCACTGCGGTGGCACAAGCGACCGGCCTGCTGTTCTGCTGCCGCGCACTGGTCGACCCGCGCGCCTACCTCGCCACCCTACAGGGCTGTATCCCATCCACCGACGCGCACTAGGAACCCCATGCAACAGAAGCAGGAATTCGACGTCGCCCCACTGCCCTCCCACGTCGCCTGGTGGCTGTGGCTGCCGGTGCTTGCCGCCATCGGCGCGGTGATCGTGGCGATGACGATGGAATCCCGCACCCCGCCGCCCTCGGCGGCATGGCTGGCAGTGCCGTTCGTGCTGGCCGTCGGCGTGGTGCTCACCTTCGCCCTGCGACGCCGCCGGATCGTGCTGGACAACCGCGAATTGCAGGTGCTCGCGACGTTCTACACCAGGAAGCTCGCCGTGGAAGCCTTCGACCTCGACAAGGCGCGTGTACTGAGCCTGGAAGAACACACCGACCTGGCTCCGATGCTCAAGACGAATGGCTTCAGCCTGCCCGGCTTCAAGGCTGGGCATTTCCGCTTGCGCAACCTCACCCGATCCTTCTGCCTGATCACCGACCGGACCCGGGTCCTGCTGTTGCCGCAGCGTGATGGCAGCCTCCTGATGCTCAGCCCGACGCGCCCCGCGGAGGTGCTGGCGCGCCTGCGCGAACTGGCGGCACCCACGCCGCGCCGTTAAGCTGCGGGCATGCACCGCCTGCCCTCCCGACCGCTGAAATCGATCCTGCTCAACACCGCGCAGATCGAACTGTGGCCTGCCGACCTGCTGCGCGTGCGCAGCAACGCTGACGCGCGCGCTGTCGCGACGGCGCATACCGTATTGCGCCGCAAGCACGACGGCCGCTACCTGGCCGCGATCTCCCACCGCGCCATGCAACCGCTGGTGCCATGCCTTCGTCGGGAACCGGGGCTGGATGACGCGTGGGATGCGCTGGACAGGCTTGAAGCAGGCACGCGCGGTTTTGATGCCGGCGCGCCGGACGCGTTACCCCTGCATGCCCTGCAGGATCGCCTCCACGCGTTGGGACTGGATGAGGCTTACGGCGAACGAACGGGATTGCCTCTGGTTGCGGAACCCGCCGCCCTCGCCTTCGCCGGATTCGACCGCTACCGCCGGCCGCTGTGGCTGACCGCCGGTGCAGCACGGGCCTGGCGCGCAATGCAGGCGGCTGCTGCACGCGAGGGCATATCGCTGGATGCGATCTCCGGTTATCGCAGCCACGACTACCAACTCGGCATCTTCGAACGGAAGCTGGCGCGCGGGCTGGCCGTGGAGCAGATCCTGACCGTCAACGCCGCGCCCGGCTACAGCGAACACCACAGCGGCAATGCGCTCGACATCGGCACGCCCGGTGAGCCGCCGGCCGAAGAATCGTTCGAGGATACGCACGCATTTGCATGGCTGACCCATTGCGCGGGCGACTTCGGTTTCACGATGAGCTACCCCCGCAACAACCCACACGGCATCATCTACGAACCGTGGCATTGGCGTCACCGGCAGGACGTCTGAGCGGCATGCATCGTCGTGATGCGCTAGGGCGTGCGCTTGCTGCCGGCACCATCGGACTGCTCTCCGCGTGCGGCCGCCATGCCGACTCGGCCGCGCGGGCGGCGAGCGATATTTCGGGCCTCGACAGCACCC
Organism: uncultured Pseudoxanthomonas sp.; assembly: GCA_966210745.1. Classification (GTDB taxonomy): domain Bacteria; phylum Pseudomonadota; class Gammaproteobacteria; order Xanthomonadales; family Xanthomonadaceae; genus Pseudoxanthomonas_A. The sequence continues at coordinate 46,744 of CBIHLJ010000001.1, read as the reverse complement.
GCATCGCCGGCGTGGTCAGGCCGGCCACCACTGCCGGCGTTGCAGCCGCACTGCGTGCCTGGCGCGGTGCCGTGTGCATTGCCGGCGCGCGCTTCAGCATGGGAGGGCAAACACGCGAACCGGACGCGCTCCAGTTCGATCTCTCCGGCATGGACCGGATGCTCCGGCTGGACACGACCGCACGCACCGTGCGCGTGCAGGCTGGCATGCGCTGGCGCCGCTTGCAGGCGTTGCTGGATCCGCATGACCTGGCCATCAAGGTCATGCAGAGCTACAGCAATTTCAGTGTGGGTGGCTCGGTATCGGTGAACTGCCATGGTCGTTACGTCGGCGAAGGCGCCATCGCCGGTACGGTCCGCGCCCTGCAACTCGTCACGGCGGTAGGCCGTGTGCTTGAGCTCTCCCGGGACCGCGACCCCGACCTCTTCGGCGCGGCACTTGGAGGCTACGGTGGCTTGGGCGTGATCACTGAGGTCGAACTCGACCTGGCGCACAACGCGCGCATAGGACGTCAGGTCGCGGCGGTACCGCTCTCCGAGTATCCGGCTTGGTTTCGAGCACATGTGCTGGGAGGGCGCGATGTCGTCATGCACAACGCCGACCTGGTTCCCCCGGATTTCGATGCCCCGCTGGCCATCACCTGGTCGCGAACGGATGCGCCTTTGACGGATGCGCGCCGGTTGGTGCCAGAGGGGCTGGACTACAGCCGCGAACAGAACCTCATCTGGTCGGCAACCGAATTGCCCGGCGGCGATGCACTTCGCGATCGCTACATGACGCGCCGCCTGCTGACCGAGCCGCGCGTGATCATGCGCAACTGCGAGGCCAGTCTGGACGTTGCCTCGATCGAACCCCGCACGCGCCGGGTTTCGACCTATCTTTTGCAGGAGTACTTCATCCCGATGGCGGCGTTCGACCGCTTCACCGCCAGGATGCGCGCCATCCTCCGTGCTGCGGACGCTGACATCCTCAACGTTTCCATACGGCATGCCATCGCGGATACCACCTCACTCATGCGCTGGGCGGACTGCGATATGTTCTGCTTCGTTCTCTACCATAAACAGCGCACATGGCAGGACGCGCGTGCAGCCAGCTGGACGCGCGCGCTGATCGACGCCGCGCTGGACCATGGTGGCCGCTACTACCTGCCCTACAGGCTGCATGCCACGCGACAGCAATTCGCGCGCGCCTACCCACAGGCGAACATCTTCGCCGCCATCAAGCGCGAGATCGACCCTGCCAACCGGTTCCGCAACTTGCTGTGGGATCGCTACCTGTCCGTTGCGTAGCGCAGCATCAATCCTGCGAACGCTTCGTCGGCGTCTTCGCCTCGACACCGAAGTCCGCGATGCGCCACAGGTACTGCGCTGCGTAGGTCCGGTAAGGGCCCCATTTCTCACCGCGAGCCAGCAATTCCTTCGGCGTCGGCATGGCGTCGAGCTTGTCGACGAACTGCGCGCCCTTGCGTACGCCAAGGTCGTCGATGGGCAGCACGTCGGGGCGTCCCAGGCGGAACATCAGCATCATCTCCACCGTCCAGCGGCCGATGCCACGTATCGGCACCAGCGCGGCGACGATGTCGTCCTCATGCATGGTGGACATCTGCCGCAGCGTGGGGATTTCGCCCCGTTGCTCACGCGCCGCGAGATCGCGCAACGCCAGCGCCTTTTTGCCGGAAACGCCACAGCCCCTCAGCGCGAGGTCGTCGATGCGGCCCAACGTATCGAAGTGCAGGCGGGTGCTGCCGATAGCAGCCTCCACGCGCCCCACGATGGTGGCGGCGGCCTTGCCGCTCAGTTGCTGGTAAAGGATCGCCCTGGCCAGCGCATCGACCGGATCGAAACTCTTCTTCCACGTGGGCTGCGGTTCGATATAGCCAATCCGCTTCATCCATGTGCCCAGCCTGCGGTCGCGCCGGCTCAAGTGATCCCAAGCATGCTCCGTGTCGAAGCCGCGCGCGTGTCGGGGCATGGCGTCAGCGCCGGACCGCGTCCAGTGCCCACAGCAACCAGCCCAGCATCAGGGTGATGCCGCCGGCCGGGGCGAGGCGCGTGCTCAGGCCACCCAGCGCGCCGCCCACCAGGCTGCCCGAAAAAAGCAGCGTGCCCAGCAGCAGCAGGCACAGCGCCACTTTGCCCATGCGCCGCGTGGTGCCGGGCGCCAGCGCCGCCAGGGCAAGCCCATGCCCGAAGGCGAACAACGCGGCAGTCTGCAGGTGCGACTGCGCGAGTCCGGTACCCACGCCGTGCGAGGCATACGCCGACAGGCCGACAGCCGCAGCGGCGAACACGGCCCCGGAAAACGCGAGGAAAGAAGGCTTGCGCTGGCGACGGTCGTAATTCATGGATGCTGCAGACCTCGTGGAAGGGCCGGCATCCTGCCAGGGGCGGAAAGAAACGCGGAGATCCGCGCTCCCACAAACGCAACGCGCCGCATGAAGCGGCGCGTTGGCGTGGTACTCGTCATTGCGGACGATGGTCCGGGCAGGGTTACTGCTTGACCGCCCAGTAGATGTCGAACTTGCCGCCGGCATCAAAGGAGCCATCGACACCCGACTTCCAGGACTCGTACGGACGATCGACGACTTCGTGGCCGGCGGTGACGGCCCAGGCGCGCAGCGCATTGCGCTGGTTGTCGAGTTCGGCCATGTAGCCGGTGTAGCTGGCGAATGCCGACTTGCGGGCTTCGGTACGGACGTACTCGACCGGTGCGCCCGAGGGGATGGTGACCTTCAACTCACCTGCGGAAGCGACCGGCGCGGGCGCTGCGGCAGGTGCCGTTTCACCTTCGGCGGCGGCATCGGCCTTCGGCGCCGCACTGCCCTTGCGGACCGGCTGCGCCACGTCGAACGCATACTTCTCGGTGCCGAAGTCGGTGGTGATGATACGCAGCGGACCGGCGGCGACCAGGCCGTTGGCCTCCATCACGCGCTTGATCCACTCCTGGTTCTGCTTGATCGACGCCTTGATGGCGTCGTTGGTGCGGTCGATGTTGCCGGCGTTGACGACCAGCAGATCTTCGGCCGGCACCTCGACGACCTTGAGGTCGACCAGCGGGCTGCCTTCGGTGCGGTAATCGAAATTCGGCACGGTGGCCAGCATGTTGGTCAGCTTCGACAGGCCGGCCTTGACGGCGTCGCCGACATGGCGGCTCACGTACATGCCGGCGTAGCGGCCAAGCAGGTTGAAGCCGTACTTCACCTCGTAACTCTGGGTGATCTTCACGTTGCGATTGTTCTTGCCGCTCGGCTCCAGCATGAAGACGCTGCGCTTGTCGCTGCCCATGCGCTTGTCGGTGATCGCGTACACGATCTTGCCGGCGCCACCGCTCGGCGCCGGACGCTCACTCTCGACGATTTCCCAGCTACCCTGGCCCCAGCCCGCATTGGCGGAGTTGAAGTCCACCTTCGCGCCGACGCCGGCGTTGTCTTCCCCGCCCGAGTAACTCAGTTCGTTGGCCGCGCTCGGGATCAGCGGGTTCCAGTCCTTCAGTCGACGCACGTTGTTCAGCGTGTCGAACACGATGGTCATGCGACGGTTGGTCTCGACGCTTTCCTGCAACTCGCGCGAGGACGGCAGGACCAGGCCGATCACCAGAAACAGCGCCAGAACCAGCGCCAACGCAATCACGAACTCGATCAAACGGGTCATTCAGGAGTCTCCGGGGGCCGGTGCCTCGGCCGTGAAAAAAATGCAACGCGCATCCTAGCAGGGTTGGCAGCCTTCGGGCAGCCCACCTGACACCGGTTGGCCGCCCTATTCCGGGGCGTATGGAAAGGGGCCTCGGGAGCCTTGGCGCACCTGTGCGCTGCAGCAAAAGACCCTGCCGCGGGCCTCAGACCAACTGCAGTTCGAACGCCTTGAGCACCGCCCGCGTGCGGTCGCGCACGCCCAGCTTGGAGAGGATGTTGGAGACGTGGTTCTTGATGGTCCCCTCGGCCACGCCCAGCGAGTTGGCGATCTCCTTGTTGGAGAAGCCGCTGGCCATCAGCCGCAGGATCTCGGTTTCGCGGTCCGTCAACGGGTCCGGACGGTCCAGGCTGACGAACTCGTTGCGCATGTGCTCCAGGCCGGACAGCAGGCGCTGGGTGACGGCCGGCTGCACCAGCGAGCCACCGCCGGCCACGGTGCGGATGGCGCCGACCAGTTGCTCCAGCGACACGTCCTTCAGCAGGTAGCCCTTGGCGCCCGCCTTCAGCCCGGCAAGGACGAGCTGGTCGTCGTCGAACGTGGTCAGGATGATGGTGGGGGGAAGCTGGCCCGTCCTGGCCAGCGCCTGCAGCGCCTCCAGACCCGACATCACCGGCATGCGCATGTCCATCAGCACCACGTCGGGGTTGACCTGGGGCACCAGGTCGACGGCCTGTTTGCCGTCTGCGGCCTCGGCCACCACCTCGATGCCGTCGTCCAGCGCCAGCAGGGAACGGATGCCCTGGCGCACCAGGGTTTGGTCGTCGACCAGACAGACACGGATCACGGGGTTCCTCCGGAGCTGAGCTCGGGTGTGGGTTCGGGTTGGGGAAGGGGGTGGGGTGCGAGGCCGGGGATGGCCTCGTTGACGGGCAACGCGATGTGCAGGCAGAAGCCGCGCCCAGGCTGTGTCTCGATGCGCAGGTCGCCACCGTACTGCGAAAGGCGCTCGCACATGCCGGTCAGACCGTTGCCGGCGACCACCTGCCCACTGCCGGCACCGTCATCGCGGGCGTCGATCAGTATCCTGGCCCCATCGCGCCGACAATGCAGCCACAGGTTGCGGGCGTCGGCGTGGCGCACGGCATTGGTGATGATCTCCTGGGTGCACCGCAGCAACACATGGGCGCGGTGCGGATCTTCGAGGGTCAGGGGCTCCTCGATGTCCATATGGATGGCCAATGAAGGGACCTTTTCGGCCAGCGGGACCAGCGCTGCCCCCAGGTCGATGGCGCCGCTGTCGCGCAGCTGGCTGACCGCCTCGCGCACATCTGTCAACAGCAGGCGTGCCAGCGTGTGCGCCTGGCGCACATGCTCTTGCGCGCGCCCCTCGGTCATGTGGCCGGCCACCTCCAGATTCAGGCTCAGCGCGGTCAGGTGGTGCCCGAGCAGGTCGTGCAGTTCGCGGGAAATGCGGGTGCGCTCGTTGACGCGGGCGCTTTCCGCCAGCAGCACCCGCGTGGCACGCAACTCCGCATTGAGCCGGCGCTGCTCTTCGCGCGCCTGGGCCTGTTGGCGCGCCACATAGGTGGTGATCAGCACGAAGGCCGAAAACCCCACATAGAACATCGACTGGAACAGGGCCTCCCAGAAATTGAAATCGTCGCGCGCCATGAACGACGGCACCAGCAGAACGTGCGCGGCCAGCAGCCAGGCCACCGCGAAGCGCAGTTCCAGCAGCCAGGGCAGTACGCCGGCCATGATCAGCAGCAGCACGGCTCCCAGCCCGGTCTGGGTGTAGAACCCCACCCCGATCGCGGTTGCCGTCAGCACCATGGCCAACGGCACGTTCCATGCCACCGGCACGCCATCCCGGCGGCCATCCAGCGCGCGCGTCGCCAGCCAGTACACGACGCCAAAGGTGAAGTAACACAACGCGGTCAGCGGCAGGTTCACGCCCTGCTCGTCCGTTCCGCTGGACGGCGGCAGCACCCACACATTCAGGATGATGGGGATCCCCACCAGGGCCCACGTGTAGAGCCCGGCGGCGCGCAGCAGGCGGGTATGGCTGAGTCGTCCCAACATCCGGGCATCTTAGGCGGAATCGTGCGCGGCCATGTCCCAACTAAAGTCATGCCCGCGTTGGAACGGGGGAAGGCCGGGTTCATCCCCCGCTCACCCGCCGCCTCGCCCGTCGCTGCGGCACCATGCGATAATCCCCGCTTGGCCGTGCGCCACCCTGCAAGACCCGTTCGGAGTCAGGTAATGTCGATTGTCATCCGCGACGTGCGCGAGCACGAGCTGGATTCCGTCCTAGCCCTCAACAACAATGCCGGACTGGCGATCCTGCCGCTGGATTCGGCCAAGGTCCGCCGCTTCTACGAACAGGCCGAGTACTTCCGCGTCGCAGAACGCGACGGCAACCTCGCCGGTTTCCTGGTCGGCTTCGGCTCGGACGCCGGCCATGACAGCAGCAACTTCGCCTGGTTCCGTGAGCGCTACCCGCAGTTCTTCTACATCGACCGCATCGTGGTGGCCAGCCGCCGCCGCGGCGGTGGCGTGGGCCGCGCGTTCTACGCCGACGTGCAGAGCTTCGCCGAGCTGCGCTATCCGCAACTGGCCTGCGAAGTCTTCCTCGACCACGGCGCCGACCCGGCCCTGCTCTTCCACGGCAGCTTCGGTTTCCGCGAAGTGGGCCAGAACGTCATGGCCGAGGCTGATGTTCGCGCCAGCATGCTGATGAAGGAGCTGTGCAGTTACCCGTGGGTGCGCGACACATACGGCGACGCCCTCCCTGATGTCCCGTGGGCCCGCACCCGCCTGCTGGCCGACGCCAGCGCGCAACGGCCGACGGGTACATGAGCGTGACGCGAGCCTCCATGGACTACGAACAGGCCGGCGAACTGAAGATCGGCCAGGTCGGCATCGCCAACCTCCGCATCCGCACCCTCGATGTCGACCAGTTGATCCGCGAGATGCGCGAGCGCGTGGAGCGCGCGCCCAAGCTGTTCGGCCGTGCGGCCGTGATCGTCGACTTCGGCGGCCTGACCCGGCTGCCGGACGAAGCAACCGCACGTGCATTGATCGACGGCCTGCGTGGTGCCGGCGTCCTCCCGGTAGCGCTGGCCTATGGCACGCGTGAAACCGAAAACCTCTCCGAACAGCTTGGCCTGCCCCTGCTGGCCAAGTTCCGCGCCCAGTACGAACCTGCAGCAGGCGCTTCAGCCCCGGCCGCTCCCCCCGCCCGCCCGGTCGCAGCTGAGGCCGCTCCTGCCAGAGCGGCAGCGGTGCCCGCCGCGTCCAAGGCGGCGGACACCAAACCCGGCCTGGTCCAGAAGACCCCCGTGCGTTCCGGTCAGCAGTTGTATGCCGAGAACCGCGACCTGACCGTGCTCAGCACCGTGGGTGCCGGTGCCGAAGTCATCTCCGATGGCTCCATCCACATCTACGGCGCGCTCCGCGGCCGCGCCCTCGCCGGCGCACGCGGCAATGCCGATGCGCGCATTTTCTGCCGCGAGTTCCATGCCGAGCTGGTCGCCGTCGCCGGTCACTACAAGGTGATGGAGGAAGTACCCAAGGAACTGCGCGGCAAGGCCGTGCAGATCTGGCTGGACCAGGACCAACTGAAGATCGTCGCGCAGGAATGATGCGCGGCGTTACCCCGAATAGAAGAACGACCAAGGAGAACACCGTTGGCTGAAATCATCGTAGTCACGTCCGGCAAGGGCGGCGTGGGCAAGACCACCACCAGCGCCAGCATCGCCTGCGGCCTCGCGCGTCGCGGCAAGAAGGTCGCGGTCATCGACTTCGACGTCGGCCTGCGCAACCTCGACCTCATCATGGGCTGCGAACGCCGCGTCGTGTACGACTTCGTCAACGTCACCCAGGGCGAAGCCACCCTGAAGCAGGCCCTGATCAAGGACAAGCGCTTCGACACGCTGTACGTGCTGGCCGCCTCGCAGACCCGCGACAAGGATGCGCTGACCAAGGAAGGCGTGGAGAAGGTGCTGAAGGACCTGTCCGACGACGGTTTCGACTACGTCGTGTGCGACTCGCCGGCCGGCATCGAGAAGGGCGCGTTCCTGGCGATGTACTTCGCCGACCAGGCCATCGTGGTGGTCAACCCGGAAGTGTCCTCCGTGCGTGACTCCGACCGCATCCTCGGGCTGCTGGATTCCAAGACCCGCAAGGCCGAGAACGGCGAGACGCTGAAGCCGCACCTGCTGCTCACCCGCTACAGCCCGTCGCGCGTGGAAGGCGGCGAAATGCTGAGCATCAAGGACGTGGAAGAGGTGCTGGGCCTCAAGACGCTGGGCGTGATCCCGGAATCCGGCGACGTGCTCAATGCGTCCAACAAGGGCGAGCCGGTGATCCTGGAGCTGGAGTCGCCCGCAGGCCAGGCGTACGACGATGCCGTGGGCAGGCTGCTGGGCGAAGACCGTCCGCTGCGCTTCACCACCGTCGAAAAGAAAGGCTTCTTCAGCAAGCTGTTCGGAGCCTGAGCATGGGCATGTTCGATTTCCTCAAGCCGAAGAAAGAAACCGCGTCCATCGCCAAGGATCGACTGCGGATCATCGTCGCGCAGGAGCGCACCACCCGCGGCGCACCCGATTACCTGCCGATGCTGCAGCGCGAGCTGCTCGAAGTGATCAAGAAGTACGTGAATGTCGATGCTGAAGCGGTCAACGTGAAGCTGATCAAGGAAGGCGAGCACGACGTGCTCGACATCTCGGTGTCGCTGCAGGAAGGCAGCGCCTGACCGCCGGGGCGGGGCTCTGCTCTGCCCTCGCTTGATTCGACCATGGATGTCGGTACAGACACCGCCGAACCCGAGGTGATGCGGGTGGCTTCGCTGGCTTTCGCCGCGGCCGATGCCCTGCTCTCGCATTACGGACTGCGTCTGCATCGTGTCGACGATGGCGCACCGATCCCCGGCAGCTTCTGGGGCGAGCCCGAGGCCGGCGTCATCGCCCACAACGTCTATGTGCGTGGTGACACGCCCGTGCATTCGATGCTGCACGAAGCCTGCCACCTGATCGTGCTTCCGCCCGAGCGGCGGGCGCTGGTGCATACCGATGCCACCGACTCGGTGATCGAGGAAGACGCCACCTGCTGCCTGCAGATCATCCTGGCCGACCAGTTGCCGGGCGTGGGGCGTGGACGGCTGATGGCCGACATGGATGCGTGGGGCTACACCTATCGGCTCGGATCGACGCAGGCGTGGTTCGAGCAGGATGCCGAGGATGCCCGGACGTTCCTGCGGGAACGTGGTCTGCCGCACCGCTGAGGCTGGGTGTCTCTGTAGGAGCGACGTAAGTCGCGACCGTCCACCTTCCGGCGACGTGCAAGCCGATGCATCCGGCTACAGAGGGAGATGGGCGCCGACGCCTTGCGGTCGCGACTTACGTCGCTCCTACAGGGGAAATGGGCGCCGCACTTGCACCCCCTCCCCCACCCTCACTACCCTTCCGGTTCCTGCGCCCGCGCACCCTGAAGGACGTCCCGTGAAGCATCGCCACCTCCTGCTCGCCCTCGCCGTCGGCGCGAGCATCGCCACGCTCGCTGCCTGCAAGAAGGATGAGCCTGCCACCGAAACGGCCACGCCTGCCGCGCCGAAAGGCGAGACCGCCGACCAGTTCATCGCGCGGGTCAACGACGAGCTCAAGAAGATGTACCCGGAACTGACCGCTGCGCAGTGGCTGTCCAGCACCTACATCAACGACGACAGCCAGCTGCTGGCCGCGAAAGGCAACGAGCGCTACCTGACCCAGCTCAACAGCTGGATCGAACAGGCGAAGAAATTCGAAGGCCAGAAGATGTCGCCCGAGACCGCGCGCGCCATCCAGCTGCTGAAGCTGGCCACCGCGATGCCTGCACCGAAGGACCCGGCCAAGCTGGCCGAGCTGACCCAGATCGCCACCAAGATGGAAGGCACGTACGGTGCCGGCACCTACTGCACCGGAGCAGGCGACGACAAGAAGTGCCGCCAGCTGGGCGAACTCGAGGAAGTGCTGCGCAGCAGCCGCGACTATGACGCCCAGCTCGACGCCTGGCAGGGCTGGCACACCATCGCGCAGCCGATGCGCACCGATTACACGCGCTTCGTCGAACTGGTGAACGAAGGCTCGAAGGAAATGGGCTTCGCCGACGCCGGCGAGATGTGGCGCAGCGGCTACGACATGACGCCGGCCGAGATCGCCGCGGAAACCGACCGCCTCTGGGGCCAGGTCAAGCCGCTGTACGAACAACTGCACTGCTACACCCGCACCAAACTGCAGGCCACTTATGGCGTGGAGAAGGGACAGGTCAACGGCCTGCTGCCGGCGCACCTGATGGGCAACATGTGGCAGCAGGACTGGGGCAATCTGTGGGACGTGCTGGAACCGTACAAGGGCGCCGGCAGCCTGGACATCACCGGCGCACTGGAGAAGCAGTACCAGGCCGACTATCAGGTGGCGCTCGGCAAGGCTGGCCCCGGCCCGGGCACCGACAAGCTGTTCCAGGCCGAGCGTGAAGCGCAACTGCAGGTCGCCAAGCAGATGACCGAGCGCGCGCAGGAGTTCTACACCAGCCTCGGCATGCCCAAGCTGCCGGAGAGCTATTGGACCAAGACCCAGTTCATCAAGCCGATGGACCGCGACGTGGTCTGCCACGCCAGCGCCTGGGACATGAACATGGCCGGCGACGTGCGCACCAAGATGTGCATCAAGCCGAACGAAGAAGACTTCACCACCATCTACCACGAGCTCGGCCACGTGTATTACTACCTGGCCTACAACAAGCTGCCGCCGCTGTTCCAGACCGGCGCGCACGACGGCTTCCACGAAGCGATCGGCGACACCATGGTGCTGGCGATGACGCCGGACTACCTGAAGTCGATCGGCATGGTCGATGCGCAGCAGCAGACCAACGAGGCGCTGATCAATGCACAGATGCGCATGGCGCTGGCGAAGGTGTCGTTCATGCCGTTCGGCCTGATGATCGACCGTTGGCGCTGGGGCGTGTTCGACGGCAGCATCAAGCCGGCCGACTACAACAAGACCTGGTGGGAACTGAAGGCCAAGTATCAGGGCGTGGCGCCGGCGACCGCGCGCGGCGAGGACTTCTTCGATCCGGGTGCGAAGTACCATGTGCCGGGCAACACGCCGTACACGCGCTACTTCCTTTCGCACGTGCTGCAGTTCCAGTTCTACAAGGGCCTGTGCGACGCGGCCGGTTACAAGGGCCCGCTGTACAACTGCAGCTTCTACGGCAACAAGGCGGCGGGCCAGAAGTTCTGGGCGATGCTGGAAAAGGGCGCAAGCCAGCCGTGGCAGTCCACGCTGAAGGAACTCACCGGCGGCGAGAAGATGGACGCCGGCGCGGTGCTGGAATACTTCGCCCCGCTGCAGGATTGGCTGAAGCAGCAGAACGAAGGGCAGACCTGCGGCTGGCAGGCCGCCGCGCCTGCCACTGCAGCGGCACCGGCCAAGCCCTGAGTTCGTCCTTCGGGCGGGCCACGCTCGGCCCGCCCGTTTCCAATCCACACTCCGACACGGAGGTCCAAAAAGTGACGCGATCCATGATCTTGCGATGCTTGGCGAGCACGATGCTCGCAGCACTGCCCCTCGCTGCCAGCGCCGGAGTGACCCAGGTCGCCGGCGAAGCCAGCCGCACGCCTGCGCAGCCTGCCCCCGCGTGGAAGCTGGCTCAGTTTCCTGCCCGCAGCGTCAGCCATCAGGGCTATCGCGAAATGGCCATTGAGCGTCTTGTCGAGATGGATCGGCGAAACGCACGCCAGCGCGTCAAGGCCGTCCAGATCGGCATCGGCCGCACGTTGACTGGCGAAGGGATGGAACGCACCACGCCTGCATTGCGCTGGGTACCCCTCAAGTCGGGTGGCGCGGTCGCACGACTGCAGGTCGGTTCGCCGGATGCGCTGGGCCTGCGCGTAGGCCTTCAGGTGAAGTCGCTTCATCCGCATGTCGAGCTGCGCTTTGCCGGCACGGATGCGCCCGGTCGCGTGGTCGCAGCCGTCACTGCGGCCGAGGCACAGGCGTTTGCTAGTGCAGACGGCATGTATTGGTCGCCCGTGACCGACGGGGCAACCCAGATCATCGAGATCTACCGTCCCGCCCACGTCAAGGCGGTGCAGGCCCGGCTGCAGGCTCCCCATGTCTCGCACCTGCTCACCAATACTCGCAACGACTTCAAGATCCTGAAGGCGCTGGGCGATTCGGGGAGCTGTAACATCGACGCGGCATGCCGTGTAGCTCAGTTGGGCCCTGCTTATGCGCATGCGAAGAACGCCGTCGCGCACATGGTGTTCAATGTATACGCCACGGGAGGCAGCATCCTGGGTTCGTACATCTGCACCGGGACGCTGTTGAACGACACGACGCCAAGCAGTCAGACGCCGTGGTTCTACACGGCGGATCACTGCTTCGCCGGAGGCGATGACGACGTGCCAGTGCAGGACCGGAGCAAGGTGGCTGCCAGCCTCAACACCTATTGGGGATACGAGAACTCTTCGTGCGGTGTCGTGAATGGTGTGCGTTCCAACCCGCTGACGGGGGGGGCCGACGTCATGTTCTTCGACCCGTCCACAGACGCCATGCTGCTTCGGCTGCGGAACGCGCCGCCCCCGTCGGCGACCTTCGCGGGTTGGGACGCCAGCACACTGGTGGCCAACGCACCGGTCATCGGCATCCATCATCCGTCAGGCGATGCGAAGAAATACTCCCGCGGCCAGCACGTCACCGACGCGTATGCGCAGCAGTTCACCGTCGGCTGGCTTGAGGGCACAACGGAAGGTGGCAGCAGTGGCTCAGGCCTCTTCACGCTGCACACCGATGGAAGTTACCGGCTGCGCGGTGGCCTACTCGGCGGCAGGGCGACCTGCACTAACACGGGCAACCTCAACGATTCGTTCAACCGCGATCACTATTCCCGCCTGAACCTGGTATTCCCCCAGATCAAGCAATGGATCGCCGCCGATCCCGTCCGCGAGAACGGCTCGCAACCTCTCGTCCGCAGCGCAGGCGCCACAGCCGGTGCCATGGCGCAGACCCAAGGTGCGCGCATCGTGACGACGCCTGAAACGCCGGCCAGGTCGCCTACGCATACCGATAGCCCGCGTCGGCCGGCACCGCTGCGCACGACCCAACTCGAACGCTGATTACGGCACGAGACTCGCTCTTGACAGGCCGGCGCAAGCCGGCCTTTTTCTTTGCCTCACGCCGGCTTCATCGACCGCCCATGCCCGCGGGCGAGCCTTGACGCTCCACACGCATCGGATCGTCCATGCCCACCATCATCACCCACGCCATACTTCCGCTCGCCGCCGGCATCGCACTCGGCAGGCATCGCATTCCATCGAGGCTCGTGCTGGCCGGCATGGCAGCCGCGATGCTGCCGGATGCCGACGTGGCGATGTTCAAGCTGGGGATCGAATACGCTCATGATTTCGGCCATCGGGGCGCAAGCCACTCGCTCGCATTCGCCGTTTTCTGCGGCGTATTCGCGGCGGGCTTCGCGCGATGGTTGAGGGTGCGCGCCGTCACCGCATTCCTGTTCATCGCCCTGTGCGTGGCCTCCCACCCGCTGCTGGACATGCTGACCGATGGTGGCCTGGGCGTCGCGCTGTTCTGGCCGTGGTCCGACGCACGCCACTTCGCTCCATGGCGGGTGATCGAAGTCTCGCCATTCGTGAATCGTTTCTTCAGCGCGCGTGGCGCCGAGGTGCTGGCCTCGGAACTGCGCTGGGTCTGGGTGCCGGTGGGCGTCACGGCGGGTCTGACAGTGTGGCTGCGCCGACCGCATGCGACCTTGTAGGAGCGACGTCAGTCGCGACCGCACGGCTGGAGGAGTCGAGTGCGACCAAGATGAGCACAGAGTGCGGCAGCGGAACCACGGCCACCTCGTGACTCGTCGATGGCCAGTCCCAGTCCGCGGTCGCGACTGACGTCGCTCCTACAGGGATACAACGCGCCTCAGTTCACGTCCGGCGCCGGATCCGGCTTGCCCGTCTTCATCTGTTCGGCGAGCTGCGCTTCGAACTGTTCCAGCGTCAGCCCCTGCGTGGCGGCTTCGATCACGGCGGTGTCGCGCAGTTCGTCGGAATACACCAGGCGCACCGCGTTGCCCTGTGCTTCGTGCAGCACCGCCGCCTGCTTGATCATCGCCAGCACTTCGGCGGCGCTGTCGGAGGTGCCCGCGATGCGGCCGTCCATGCCCAGCACCCAGACGCCAGCCTGGCGCACCACGCCGGCCAGCAGCTCGCCTTCGGGATTGCGCAACTCGGCATGCGGCTCGATGGCGGGCGCATTCGCCCGCGCCTGGTTGTGGGCCTTGGTCGCCTTGCGCTTCTTCGCCTCGCGGCGCGCCTTGGACTGGATGGACATGGACGGTCTCGCAGGAAGTCAGAGTTGATCGGTGGGTTCGAGCGCAGCGGGCTCGCGCGGGCACGCGGGCAGGCGCCGGCTGGCGTTCGCTTCCCATTGCCACATCAGCCAGCCTGCCAGGACGAAGCCGGCCATGCCCAGCGCCAGGTGGAGACCATGCTGGCTCAGCAGCGGCGAAAGCAGGCCGGCGATGATCGCGTTGATCACCAGGTTGCTGAAGGCCTGCAGCGACGACGCGGCGCCACGCTGGCGCGGGTACATGTCCAGGATGGCCAGGGTCAGGATCGGGAACACCAGCGCCACGCCCAGCGCCGCCAGCATCATGGGCAGCACTGCCCAGGGCACGCGGATGTCGTCGCCCGCCCACGCGTTGTAGGCCACGTTCGCCACCATCGCCACCGCCATGCACGCATAACCGATCTTCACCAGCCGTGCGCCCTCGACACGCCCCGCCGCGCGCCCGGACAGGAACGCGCCCAGCACCATGCCGCCAATGGTCGGCAGGAACAGCCACGCGAACTGCTGCTCGTTCAGATGCAGCAGATCCATCACGAACGCCGGCGCAGAGGCGATATACAGGAACAGGCCGCCGAAACTCAGTGAACCGGCCAGCGCCAGCCGCACGAACCGCCGGTTGCGCACGATGCCCACGTAATCACGCAGCAGGCGGCGGGGCGAGACTTTCAGGCGCGCTTCCGGAGGATGCGTTTCCGGCAGCCAGCCAACCACCGCCACCAGCAACAGCAGCGAGAAGGCGGCGAGGAACCAGAAGATCATTGGCCACGCACTCCAGCCCAGGATCCAGCCGCCCACGATCGGCGCGATGGCAGGCGCGATGCCGAAGATCATGGAGACCTGGCTCATCAGCCGCTGCGCGTCGTCGCCGTTGCGCGCGTCGCGGATCACCGCGCGCCCGACGATGAAGCCCACGCCCGCCGACAGGCCCTGCACGGCGCGGAAGAACAGCAGCGTGGCCATGTCGGTGGACAGTGCACAGCCCACCGACGCCAGCAGGAACACGATCAGCCCCCCCAGGATCACCCGCTTGCGGCCGAACGTGTCCGACAGCGGCCCGTGCACCAGGCTCATCAGCGCATACGTCAGCAGGTACACGCTGATCGTCTGCTGCATGGCCACCTTGTCCGCGCCCAGGTGCAAGCCCATGGCGGGGAACGCCGGGAAGATCGTATCGATGGAGAACGGACCGAACATCGCCAGCCCACCCAGCAGGAGGGCCAGGCGGCGGTTGGAGATGGCGCGGGGGGCCGTCATTGCGGGGAAAAACTCCAGGCGGGCGCGGCCGGCATGCATGAACAGGCGACGCGGGGCTGCACATGGTACGCCGAAACCGCCGGCGGCCCGCCGCGGCGGGCTATAATCCGCCGGCAAGACCAGGTGGGAGAAGCCCGTCGCCCGCGACGTGCTGCCGAAGGCGCAAACGCCCGTAATCGCTCAGGCCCGATACCACCGCTGCTGCAAACACTCTGGAGAGACCGGCCGCCCAAGCGGCAGCGCCGGCGCCGAAGGGGCACGAAGCACGCGACTTCCTCGTCGGCGCGCTTCCAAACTCTCAGGCAAAAGGACAGAGGGGCACCCCACGTGCGGCTTCCGCACGCTGGCCCTATTGCCCTTCCGGATGCCTGCCATGTCGAACACCCCCTCCCTGCGCGAGCTGGAACACCACGGCGCGTTCCTCGAACGCCACATCGGCCCCAACGACGCCGAGATCGCGCACATGCTGCGCGTGGTCGGTCACGACTCGCTGGATGCGATGACCGACGCCATCGTGCCGGGCAGCATCAAGTCGGCGCAGCCGCTGGCCCTGCCCGCACCGATCAACGAGGAAGAGGCGCTGGCCAAGATTCGCGCCGTGGCGGACCGCAACCAGGTGTTCCGCAGCTTCATCGGCCAAGGCTATTACGGCACCCACACGCCGAAGGTCATCCTGCGCAACATCCTCGAGAACCCGGCCTGGTACACCGCCTACACGCCGTACCAGGCGGAGATCTCGCAGGGCCGCATGGAAGCGCTGATCAACTTCCAGACCATGGTCACCGACCTGACCGGCATGGAGATCGCCAGCGCCTCGCTGCTGGACGAAGCCACCGCCGCGGCCGAGGCGATGACGCTGGCCAAGCGCTCGGCCAAGTCGAAGTCGAACACCTTCCTGGTCGCCGGCGACACCCATCCGCAAACGCTGGAAGTGCTCGCGACCCGCGCCGAGCCGCTGGGCATCACCGTCGACGTGGTGCGTTCCACCGACGCCTTCCACCAGAAGCTCGCCGCCGGCGACTACTTCGGCGTACTGGTGCAGTACCCCGCCTCCAGCGGCTGGGTCGAGGAATGGACGAAGGACGCCGAGACCATCCAAGCGCACAACGCGCTGTTCGTCGTCGCCACCGACCTGTTGGCGCTGACCCTGCTGAAGCCGCCGGGCGAGATGGGCGCCGACATCGTGATCGGCAATTCGCAGCGCTTCGGCGTGCCGTTCGGTTTCGGCGGCCCGCATGCCGCCTTCATGGCCTGCCGCGACGCCTACAAGCGCAGCATGCCGGGTCGCCTGATCGGCGTGTCGGTCGACGCCGAAGGCAAGGCCGCCTACCGCCTGACGCTGCAGACCCGCGAGCAGCACATCCGCCGCGAAAAGGCCACGTCCAACATCTGCACCGCGCAGGTGCTGCTGGCGGTGATGGCCAGCATGTACGCCGTGTACCACGGCCCCGAGGGCCTGGCGCGCATCGCCGACCGAGTCGCGCGCCTGACTGCCATCCTCGCCGAAGGCCTGCGCACGCTGGGCTACCCGGCCGTGCACGCCAGCGCATTCGACACCCTGTGCATCGAACCGGGCGACGCCCGCGACGCCATCCTCGCCCGCGCCCACGCCGCCCGCATCAACCTGCGTGTGCGCGGCAACGGCTCGCTGTGCCTCTCGCTGGACGAAACCACCACCCGCGCCGACATCGACGCACTGTGGGGCGTGTTCGCCGGCGAAGGCGCCGCACTGCCGTCGGTCGACACGCTGGACGCCAGCGCGCCGTCGATGATCCCGGCCGCCCTGCGCCGCACCAGCGACTTCCTGACCCACCCGGTGTTCAACACGCACCACAGCGAGCACGAACTGCTGCGCTACATGCGTGCGCTGTCGGACAAGGACCTGGCGCTGGACCGCACCATGATCCCGCTCGGCAGCTGCACCATGAAGCTCAACGCCACCGCCGAGATGATCCCGGTGACGTGGCCGGAGTTCGGCAACATCCACCCGTTCGCGCCGGCCGAACAGTCGCAGGGCTACACGCAGCTGATCGACGAGCTGGAAGCGATGCTGGTCGAATGCACCGGCTACGACGCTGTCAGCCTGCAGCCGAACTCGGGCGCGCAGGGCGAATATGCCGGCCTGCTCGCCATCCGCGCCTACCACCGCGCGCGTGGTGAAGCGCACCGCGACATCTGCCTGATCCCCGAATCCGCGCACGGCACCAATCCGGCCAGCGCGCAGATGTGCGGCATGACCGTGGTGGTCACCAAGTGCGATGCCAACGGCAACGTCGACGTCGAAGACATCCGTCGCGCCGCCGAGAAATATAGCGAGCGCCTGGCCGCGATCATGATCACCTACCCGTCCACGCACGGCGTGTTCGAGGAAGACGTGGTCGCCATCTGCGACATCGTCCACCAGCACGGCGGCCAGGTGTACACCGACGGCGCCAACATGAACGCCCTGGTCGGCGTGGCCAAGCCCGGCAAGTGGGGTTCGGACGTCTCGCACCTCAACCTGCACAAGACGTTCTGCATTCCGCACGGCGGCGGCGGTCCCGGCGTCGGCCCGTGCGCAGTGAAGGCGCACTTGGCACCGTACCTGCCGAAGAAGCTGGGCGGCGAAGGCGACGTAGGCATGGTCAGCGCGGCCAGTTTCGGCAGCGCCAGCATCCTGCCGATCAGCTGGATGTACATCACGCTGATGGGCGCGGCCGGCCTGCGCAAGGCCACGCAGGTGGCGCTGCTCAACGCCAACTACATCGCCAAGCGACTGGAGCCGCACTTCGAGACGCTCTACACCGGCCGCAACGGGCTGGTGGCGCACGAATGCATCCTCGACCTGCGCCCGCTCAAGGACCGCACCGGCATCAGCGCCGAGGACGTCGCCAAGCGCCTGATCGACTTCGGCTTCCATGCGCCCACGCTGAGCTTCCCGGTCGCCGGCACGCTGATGGTCGAGCCGACCGAGAGCGAATCGCAGCACGAACTGGACCGCTTCATCGACGCGATGATCGAGATCCGCGAGGAGATCCGCGCTGTCGAGGACGGCCGACTGGACCGCGAGGACAACCCGCTGAAGAACGCGCCGCACACCGCCACGATGGTGATGGCGAGCGAGTGGACCCACGCCTATCCGCGCGAACTGGCCGCGTTCCCGCTGGCCACGCTGAAGCTGCAGAAGTACTGGCCGCCGGTCGCGCGTGTGGACAACGTCTACGGTGACAAGAACGTCATGTGCGCCTGCATCCCGGTGGATGCTTACAAGGAAGATGTGGAGGCCTAAGTCGCCAGCGCATCCACAAGAGAAGGCCCCGCACTGCGGGGCCTTCTGCTTTCCGGCCCGGGATATTCCCGCTGGGAGCGAGGTCACTCGCGAAGCCTTTCGCCGTTCCCCTGAGGCATCTTCGCGGCTGACGTCCCTCCCACAAAAACAGCGGACACGCATCAGTCCGTTTGCAGGTGCGGCCGCACCGTCTCCGCCAGCCACGCCATGAAGGCCTGCACGCGCTGCGGCAGGTGGCGGCGGTGCGCGTACAGCAGCGTCACCGGCATCGGCTCGGCGGCGTACTGCGGCAGCACCTCCACCAGCAATCCCTGATCCAGCAGTGTGCGCAGACCGGCGACCGGTGCCTGGATCAACCCCAGTCCGGCGATGCAGGCAGCTTCGTAGGCGTCGGAACTGTTCACCGTCAACGCACCTTCCATCGGCACGCTGGCGTAGCGCGCGCCGTCCCAGTACTCCCAGCCATCGGGCTTGCCACCGAACTGGCTGGCGTAGTGGATCAGCCGATGCGTGTGCAGCTCATCCGGCGACTGCGGCACCCCGTGTTGCTGCAGGTAGTCTGGGCTGGCGCATGTCACCACGCGCAGCTGGCCCAACGGCCGCGCGATCAGGCTGGTGTCGGCCAGCGTGCCCACGCGCAGCACGCAGTCGAAGCCCTCGCGCACCACGTCGACGCGCCGGTCGGTGCAACTCAGTTCCAGCGCGAGTTGCGGATGGTCATGCAGGAACGCCGGCAGGTGCGGCAGCACTAAGTGCCGCGCGAAGCGCGCCGGCATGTCCACGCGCAGGCGCCCGCGCAGTGCCTGCGGCGAGCGCGCGAACAGATGCTGCACTTCGTCCATGTCCGCCAGCAGATCCTGGCAGCGCTCGTAGAACGCCTGCCCGTCCTGGGTCAGCTGTACGCGCCGCGTGGTCCGGTGCAGCAGTTGCGTGCCCAGCCAGGCTTCCAACTGCTGCACGGCGGTGGACACGCTGGCCTTGGGCAGGCCCAGGCTGTCGGCGGCGCGGGTGAAGCTGGCCATCTCTGCGACCCGGACGAAGGCCTGCATGGCGTCGAGACGATTCATGACGGCTCCGGCGATTGTTCGCACTGAACGAACGGTGAAATCATTTTATGCCGATTTATCCGCCCAATCCCACCCAATACAGTGCCTCCACGGTGAATCCACCGCATTCCCCAACTGGAGACCTGCCATGACCACGAACGCTTCCTCCCCCCTCACCCTGATCACCGGCGGCAGCCGCGGCCTGGGCCGCAACATGGCCCTGGCCGTCGCCCGCCAGGGTCACGATGTCCTCATCACTTACCGCAGCCAGCAGGCCGAAGCGGCGGCGGTCGTCGCCGAGATCGAAGCCCTCGGCCAGCGCGCCGCGGCGCTGCCGCTGGATGTCGGCCAGAGCGACACCTTCGACGCCTTCGCCGACGCGGTGCGCGCGCACCTCGCCGCGTGGGGCCGTGAGCGCTTCGATCATCTGGTCAACAACGCCGGCATGGGCGTGCACGCTGGCTTCGCCGAGACCACGCGCGCGCAGTTCGACGCCCTGGTCGACGTGCACCTGAAGGGACCGTTCTTCCTCACCCAGACGCTGCTGCCGCTGATCGCCGATGGCGGCCGCATCATCAACATCTCCTCGGGCCTGGCCCGTTTCGCCCTGCCCGGCTACGCCGCGTATGCGGCGATGAAGGGCGCGATGGAAGTGCTGACGCGCTACCAGGCGAAGGAACTGGGTGCGCGCGGCATCGCGGTCAATATCGTCGCGCCCGGCGCGATCGAGACCGACTTCGGTGGTGGCGCCGTGCGCGACAACGCGCAGCTCAACGCCTTCGTCGCCTCGCAGACCGCGCTCGGCCGCGTGGGAGTGCCCGACGACATCGGTGGCGTGGTCGCTTCGCTGCTGTCGCCGGCGAACCGGTGGGTGAATGCGCAGCGCATCGAGGCGTCGGGTGGGATGTTTCTGTAAGCCAGCGCGCACAATCGCCGTTCCCTCTCCCTGCGAAGCGGGGAGAGGGTGCCGAAGGCGGGTGAGGCGCGAACGGAATTCGTGTGAACGAACATCGCGATGGTGTTTCCACGTTCGCGCTTGCCCCTCATCCGCCCCCGTATCAAGTACGGGGCAGGCTCTCCGGGCACCTTCTCCCCGCCACGCGGGGAGAAGGATTCTCAGAACTCCACCTTCACCGACGCTGCACTGCGTTTCGCTTCACCGTGGTACACAGCTTCGATGTTGTTGCCGTCAGGGTCGAGCACGAAC
This sequence comes from uncultured Pseudoxanthomonas sp., assembly GCA_966210745.1. GTDB lineage: Bacteria > Pseudomonadota > Gammaproteobacteria > Xanthomonadales > Xanthomonadaceae > Pseudoxanthomonas_A. The sequence continues at coordinate 25,940 of CBIHLJ010000001.1, read as the reverse complement.
GCGCCGTAGTAGCCGGGGTGGTAATCGCGCAGGCCTGGCGCGCCGTTGTCCTTGCCGCCGTGCGCCAGCGCGACTTCGTGGAAGCGGTCCACCATCGCGCGGTCCTGGGCCTGGAACGCAATGTGGTGGCGCCCGGTGAGCTTTCCATCCGCCGCTTCACTGTCGGCGGTGGAGACGAACAACTCGTCGGCCCAGAAGTAATTGCCGCCCTCGCCCGCCATCGGAATGCCGAGCACGTCGAATACCGCCGCGTAGAACGTGCGGCTGGCGTCCAGGTCGCGTACGACCAGCTGGATGTGATCGATCAGGCGGCCGCGATGCAGTTCGTTCGTTTCCATTGCGTCATCTCCAGGGGGAAAGGCGACAGTGATGCCACCGGATGCGGACAGCCAGTGTCCGCGACCGTGCGTCAGTCCCCCGTCAACGGCTCCTAACGCGGCCTCCACGCGGCGACGCCGATGATGAAGCGTGCCAAGGCCCTCCACCACGGAGTGCCCCCCACGCCGTCCAGGAGATCCCCCATGGCAGCGCGCAAATCCCCCGCGAAATCCTCCCCTCGTCCCACCGCCGACAACGCGACGCGCGGCGCGGGCGGCGAACTCCACTTCAGCGCCGGCGGCCCGCATCCACCGCTAACGACCAACCAGGGCATCCCGGTCAGTGACAACCAGAACTCGCTGCGTGCGCACGATCGCGGACCGACGCTGCTGGAAGACTTCATCCTGCGCGAGAAGATCACCCACTTCGACCACGAGCGCATTCCCGAGCGCATCGTGCATGCGCGCGGCTCCGGCGCGCACGGCTACTTCGAGTTGACGAAGTCGCTGAAGAAGTACACCACCGCGCGCGTGCTGAACGAGACCGGCGTGCGTACGCCGGTGTTCTGCCGCTTCTCCACGGTGGCCGGCGGCGCGGGCTCGGTGGACACGCCACGCGACGTACGCGGCTTCGCGGTGAAGTTCTACACGCAGGAGGGCAACTGGGACCTGGTGGGCAACAACATCCCGGTGTTCTTCATCCAGGACGCGATGAAGTTCCCGGACCTGGTGCACTCGGTGAAGATGGAACCCGACCGCGCCTATCCGCAGGCCGGCAGCGCACACGACACGTTCTGGGATTTCATCTCGCTGACGCCGGAAGCCTTCCACATGATCATGTGGGCGATGAGCGACCGCACGATTCCGCGCTCGCTGCGCATGATGGAGGGGTTCGGCGTGCACAGCTTCCGCCTGCTCGACGCCAAGGGCAACAGCACCTTCGTCAAGTTCCACTGGCGGCCGAAGCTCGGCATCCAGTCCACCGTCTGGGACGAAGCCGTGAAACTGCAGGCGGCCGACAACGACTTCCATCGTCGCGACTTGTTCGAGGCCATCCAGAAGGGCGACTTCCCGGAATGGGAACTGGCCGTGCAGCTGTTCACCGAGGAACAGGCCGATGCCTTCCCGTTCGATCATCTGGATCCCACCAAGCTGATCCCCGAAGAGCTCGTACCACTGACGGTGATCGGCCGCATGGTGCTGGACCGCTGGCCGGACAACTTCTTCGCCGAAACCGAGCAGGTCGCCTATTGCCCCGCCAACATCGTGCCCGGCATCGATTTCAGCAACGATCCACTGCTGCAGGGCCGGTTGTTCTCCTACCTGGACACGCAGCTGTCACGGCTGGGCGGGCCGAACTTCCACCAGATACCGGTGAACGCGCCGAAGTGCCCGTTCGCCAACCTGCAGCGCGACGGGCACATGCAGATGCACGTGCCCAAGGGCCGCGTGAACTACGAGCCCAGCAGCCTGCAGGGGGACACGCCGCGCGAGACGCCCGCTGGCTTCCGCAGCCACGCGAGCATGGCCGATGGCCACAAGGGGCGCGTGCGCCCGGAGAGCTTCGCCGATCACTACAGCCAGGCACGGCTGTTCTTCCGCAGCCAGACCGCGCCCGAGCAGGCGCACATGGTGGGCGCGCTGGTGTTCGAGCTCTCGAAGGTGGAGACCGCGCACGTGCGCGAGGCGATCGTAGGACATCTGCGCCACATCGATGCCGATCTCGCCCAGCGCGTCGCCAACGGCCTCGGCCTGGAGGCGCTGCCGCCTGCGCCACCCACCGCCGTCAAGCCACAGGACATGCCGCCGTCGCCCGCGTTGCAGATCATCGGCAAGATGAAACCGACCCTGCAGGGCCGCTGCGTGGGCATCCTGGTGGACGACGGCTCGGATGCCGCGACGATCGCCGCGCTGCGCAAGGCAGCGGAAGCCGATGGCGCACAGGTCAAGATCGTTGCACCGAAAATCGGCGGTGCGAAACTCGGCAACGGCAAGCGACTGCCGGCGGACGGACAACTCGCCGGCACGCCGTCGATGGTGTTCGACGCCGTGGCCGTGGTGCTGTCGGACGCCGCAGGCAAGGCCATGGCGACGGAGGCCGCGGCGGTCGACTGGGTGCGCGATGCGTTCGGTCACCTGAAGGCGATCGCCCATGACGATGGCGCGTCCGCCGTCATCAAGGCGGCCGGTATCGGCAAGGACGCGGGTGTGGTGAAGGCGTCGGGGACGGCCGCCTTCATCAAGGCCGCGCGTACCCGCCAGTACGCGCGCGAACCCAAGGTGCGCACCCTGCCCTGATCGTTTGCCGTTCCACGCCGCTCGCCAGGACATTGCCCATGCCCGAAACCATCTACGACGCCCTGCACGAAAGCCATGAAACGCAGCGCTCGCTGTGCCGCCGCCTGCTGCGTTCGAAACCCGGCACGCGCGAGCGGCTGGACCTGTTCACCGCCCTGCGCATCGAACTGGCGGCGCACGCGGCGGCGGAGGAGCGATTCCTCTACGTGCCGATCCTGATGGACGACCGCGGCCTGAATTCCTCGCGGCACGCGCTGCACGAGCACCACGAGATCGACGAACTGGTCGAAGACCTCCAGTCGCTGGATCCCCGCTACGTCGCCTGGCTGAAGAAGGCGCGCGAGCTGTCGGAGAAGGTGCACCATCACCTGCGCGAGGAGGAGAAGAAGTTCTTCCAGGTCTCCGGCAAGATTCTCAGCGCCACGAAGAAGACGCAGCTCGCACGCCAGTACCGCCGCGACCATGCGCGCATGCGACGGGAACTGGCGGCGGCCTGAATCCGCGACGGCGGACCGACGGCGCGGTAGGCTGCCGGCATGGATTCCCTGATCACCGCCGCCGGGCGCGCCCTCTCGTCCGGCGATGTCCTGGGCGCACTGAACCATGTCGGCTGGCGGGACGATCCGCCCGCCCTGGCCCTGCGCGGCATCGCGATGGCGCAGCTCGGCGATTACCCACGTGCGCGTGGACTGCTGCGACGTGCAGCACGTGGTTTCGGCGCGCGCGAAGCGGTGTCGCGTGCACGCTGCGTGGTCGCCGAAGCGGAGGTCGCACTGGCCCTGCGCGACTTCGGCGCTGCGCCACGCGCGCTCGATGACGCCGCCCGCACGCTCGCCGCCCGCGGCGACCATGCCAATGCCACACACGCGCGCCTGATCGCGGTCCGCCGCCACCTTCTCCTGGGCCGACTCGACGCGGCTGCCACCTCGCTCGCAACACTTGGCGTGGACGCGGGTGCGCCCGCGCACCAGGCGCTTGCTGCGCTTGCCCGCACGGAGATCGCACTGCGTTCGCTGCGCCTGCGCGACGCCCGCCACGCGCTGGCGCAGGCAGGTGCCGCCGCGACGCAGGCCGGCATTCCCGCGCTGGCCGCCGAAGTCGCGGATGTCGCCGCCATCCTGCAACGCCCCGCCGCCCGCCTCCTGCACGGCGGCCACGAGCAACCGGTGACGCTGGACGATGTGGACGCGTTGCTCGCCAGCGGCGCGCTGGTGGTCGACGCCGTGCGCCATGCGCTGCGGGAGGCGGATGCGACGCTGCCGCTCGCGCGACGCCCGGTGCTGTTCGCACTGTTGCGCGCGCTCGCCATCGGCTGGCCCGGCGATGTCGACCGCAACGCGCTGATCGCGCGCGTGTTCCGCACACGCGAGCCGGACGAGACGCATCGCGTGCGCCTGCGCGTGGAAATCGGACGCCTGCGCCGCCTCATCGCGCCACTGGCCGACATCACCGCCAGCGACCGTGGCTTCCACCTAGTGCCGCACCGCGCCGGTGCCGTCGCGGTACTTGCGCCTCCGCTGGATGGCGACCAGGCCACCCTGCAGGGCCTGCTGGCGGACGGCATGGCGTGGTCCACCTCGGCACTGGCGCTCGCCACCGGCATGGGCCAGCGCTCGGTGCAGCGCGCGCTCGTTGCACTGGAAAGCGCCGGCCACGCGCGTTCGGTGGGCCATGCGCGCGCACAACGCTGGCTGGCGCCGCCGCTGTCCGGATTCACGACCATCTTGTTACTCCCTGCCGTGCTGCCGGCTGCGTAGAGTGGCCACACACCCAGCGCATCCGGAGTTCCGCATGAACGACACCGCCTCCACCCCCCGCCATGCCGCGCCGGCACGCACGGCGGAGATCGTCCGCGAATACGGACCGTTCGAGGGTGCGCCCAGCATCCATGGGGTGACCCACGACGGCCACCATGTCTGGGCCGCCACCAGCGAACGCATCCTGGCCATCGAACCCGCCAGCGGCGACGTCGTCCGCAGCATCGACCGTCCCGGCGATGCCGGTACCGCCTTCGACGGCACGCATCTCTACCAGCTTGCAGAAGCCCGCATCGACAAGATCGATCCGGCCACCGGCACCGTGGTGGCGTCGATTCCCGCGCCGGGTGCGGGCCGCGACTCGGGCATGGCCTGGGCCGAAGGCAGCCTGTGGGTGGGCCAGTACCGCGATCGCTGCATCCACCAGATCGATCCGGACACCGGGAAGATCCTGCGCACACTCGCCTCTGATCGCTTCGTCACCGGCGTTTCCTGGGTCGACGGCGACCTGTGGCACGCCACCTGGGATGGCGACGACAGCGACCTGCGGCGCATCGACCCGCGCGACGGGCGCGTGCTGGAACGCCTTGACATGCCGGCGGGCGCGCACATCAGCGGCCTGGAATCGGACGGCGCCGACCTGTTCTATTGCGGCGGCGGTCCGAGCGGAAAGCTCCGCGCCGTACGCCGACCCTCGCGCACCGCCTGACACACCCGCCGCATCGCGCGGCACCGCCCGCTCCCTCCTCCCCGATGCTCCCGCGGCATTGGCAAGGCCGACGCACGCCTGCGCCTCCCACCGCCAGCCGCCACGACCGGAATCCCGCCATGGACATGCTTGCCCACGACACGCCCGCCATCGTCACCCGCGACGCATGGCGCACCGCCCGCCTCGCGCTTCTGGCGCGCGAGAAGGAACTCACACGCCTGCATGACCAGATCGCACGCGAACGCCGCGCCCTGCCATGGGTGCGCGTTGAAACACCCTACGCATTCGACACGCCGCAAGGCGCGCGCACGCTGGCCGACCTGTTCGACGGCCGCCGCCAGTTGATGGTGCAGCACTTCATGTTCGCGCCCGGCTGGGAACAGGGCTGCAAGAGCTGCTCCTTCATGGCCGACCACCACGCCGGCGCGCTCGTCCACCTCGCCCAGCGCGACCTCACCCTCGTCGCCGTCTCGCGCGCACCACTGGCCGATATCGAAGCCTTCCGCCATCGCATGGGCTGGACCTTCCCGTGGGTGTCCTCGCACGGCACTTCGTTCAACCACGACTTCGGCGTCAACTTCAACCAGGAGGAAATGTCGCGCGGCATGGTGGACTACAACTACACGCGGAAACCGTTCCCGCACGAGGAAGCCCCCGGCATCAGTGTGTTCGTGCGCGACGACGCCGGCGAGGTCTTCCACACCTATTCGCGTTACGGCCGTGGCGTGGAAGCAATGATGCACACCTACGCGCTGCTGGACCTCACCCCGCACGGGCGCAATGAAGACGCCGAGGACTACCCGATGGCCTGGGTGCGCCACCACGACCGCTACGATGCGGCGCCGCTCGGCGCGGCCAGCGGATGCTGCGCGGCGAAGCCCTGACGCCACGCCATCATGTCGCTGCCCGACGCCTGGTGGCCGTGGCTCGCCATCGCCGGTCTCGGAGCGCTCCATGGCCTGAGTCCGGCGAACGGCTGGCTTTTCGCCGCGGCACAAGCGAGCCGCAGCGGCGATGCGCGCGACGTGCGGCGCGCGCTGCTGCCCATCGCCGCAGGACATGCGCTGTCGGTGGCGCTGGTCGTGGCACTGGTGATGCAGGGCGTGCGCCTGGCGCCACAGCGCATGCAGATCGTGGCGGGCGGATGTCTGCTTGCGCTCGCGGCGTGGCGACTGGTACGGCGTGCGCGCATCACGCCCTCCCCTCCATCGCAGGTCGTCCGCCGATCACGCGCTGACCTGGCCGCCTGGTCCTGCCTGACGGGCGCCGCACACGGCAGCGGCTTCATGCTGGTGCCCGCACTGGTCCCGCTGTGCATGGCGGAAGCGCCAGCGCGCGCGATCACCGCCACCGGTTCGCTGTTGCTGATGTTGGCCGCCGTCGGCCTGCATCTGCTGGCCATGCTCGCGACCATCCAGCTCATCGCCACCGGTGTCTGCCGCGGCGCGTGGTGGCATCGCGCATGCACGTCCGACGCGGCATGGGCCGCGGCCTTGGCGCTGGCCGGCGCGATATTGATCGCGCAGCGCTGAAACGCTACGCGTTCTTTACGCATCCGGCGCCGAAGCGCATGGAGCTGTTACGCGGCACGGACCTATCGTGGCTCCACCGCACGCGATGTGCGCCACGACCCGATGCATGTCCATCCTGATCCTGCGTGGCCCGCATGCCGCGCTTCCCGACGCCTCGTCCCTCGACCCTCCGCTGCGCGAACGCGCGAATGCCGCCGGGCAGCGCCTGCACTGCCGTACCTTCGCGACGATCCGCGACCTGCTGTGCGGCCTGCGTCGTGCGGACATCGCACGCAGCGACATGCTGCTGGATATCGGTGACCTTGCGCTCGACGGCGTCGCGCAGACGTGGGCCCTGCGCGATGCGCTCGACGGCCTGGCGTCGCCCTACATCGAAGTGCACGACGACGCCGCGCATGCGCTGGAGCCGCGCGTGCATCCGCAGCACGCGTCGCTGGTCACCGTAATCCTGCGGGACGACCTGCCGCGTGCGTACGCATTGGCGCTCGACATCGCGCTGCGCCGCGTGGACCACGCGCACGCCGCGGAGCCCTTCCATGCCTGAGCCGGAGCCTCTCATGTCCATCCTCGTCATCCGTGGCCCCGAGCGCCACGACAACCTCGCCTCGCCAGCGCGTCCTCTGCCGCCGTCGGTGCTCGGCGCGCTGGTGCAGCGGGCCGGCTGTGCCGGCCAGACGCTGGCCGTGCGCAGTTGCGGCTCCATCACGGACGTGCTGACCGCGCTGCGCCTGGCGAACGAATGGGGTGTGCGCGCCACGCTGCTCGACCCCGGTGCGCTCACCGACCATCCGCTGCTGCAGCGTGCCGTGCAGGGCCTCGCCCATCCGTACGTGGAAGTGCATGACGACCTCGATGGAGGCACCCTGCCCGCCACCACCGGCCGCCGTCTCGCGGTGGTCGACGGCTACGGCGCGCGCAGCTACGCCCTGGCATTGGAGATCGCACTGGAACAGCTTGGCTACGCAGAATGCGAGTGCGATGTGCACGTCGGTACCTGACGCTGACGACGCCACGAAGACCCGCCACTATTTCGCCGACTACGAGGTCTACGACGCCGGCCAATGCATCGCCTGGGGCCAGGTGACGCTGGCGTGCACGACGCCGGGCACGGTCGTGCAGGCACTGCGCACGCTCGCGGCAGCACAGCAGGGCGTGGCCGCCGGCGCGATACGTCTGCGCAGCGTCAGTCGCCTCTGATGTCAGGCGCATGTCACCGAACCGTCATCCTCACCGCGTACCTTGCCGCCCTTTCCGACGGGGCGGGACGGGACCTTGGCCGAACACGCGCTGCGCGCACTCACCCGCGTGTTCACTGACCAGGCACCGGCACTGCGTGGGTTCTTCGCCCGTCGCGGCGCCAACGACGAAGCCGAGGACCTGGTGCAGGAAACCTACCTGCGCCTGTTGCGTGCGCACCAGGGCCAGGGCGAGCAGATCGCCAACCCCGAGGCCTACCTGTTCACCGTGGCGTTGAACCTGGCGCGCGAACAGGCTGCACGCCGGCAACGCACGCCCGTTCCGATGGAAGATGTCGAGCAGGTGGCGGCCCTCGTCACCCACGCGGAAGGCGTGGAAGACGCGACCGAGCGCGCCCAGCGCCGGCAGCACATGCAGGCCCTGCTCGCGACCCTGCCAGCGCGCACGCGCGCCGTCCTCGTCATGCAGTACCGCGACGGCCTGACCTACCGCCAGATCGGTGAGCGCCTGGGCGTATCGCCGCACATGGTGAAGAAACACGTGGTGCGCGGACTGGCCGTCTGCCGTCGCGCGATGGGGACCGCGTGATGGCCACGCCCCTGTTCCCGCCCGGCACGTCCGCCGCCACCCGCGAAGCCGCGCACTGGCACGTGATGCAGCGCGAGGGCGCGCTGGGCCCGGACGACCAGCAGCGTTTCATGGCATGGCTGGTGGCCTCGCCCGTGCACCTGCGCGAGTACCTGGCCATCGCCCGCGTCGCCGCCGAGATCGGCGATGCCGTACGCGGGCTGCCGGCGGACGCCGCTCTGCCGCACGAGCGCGACAACGTCGTGCCGCTGCCCCTGCGCCCGGCGCGTCCACGCGTCACGCGCACACCGCCGTGGCGTCTGCCGCGCATCGTGACCGCAGCGGCCCTGCTGCTCGGCATCGGCATCGCAGTGCACGCGGCACTGCCGTCGACGCACCACTACATCGCCGCGCAGGGCGCCCCACGCATGGTCACGCTGGAAGACGGCACGGTGATGCACCTCAACGCGGAAAGCGACGTCACCGTGACCGTCGGCCTGCTGCGCCGGCGCATCGAACTGGCGCGCGGCCAGGCGAGTTTCGTGGTCGCCGCAGATCGCCGCCCGTTCACCGTGCACGCCGCCGGACTGGAAGTGCGCGACATCGGCACCACCTTCGATGTGTCGCTGCAGCGCGACCAGGCGCGCTTCGGCGTGGCCGAGGGCCGCATCCACGTAGTCGACCGCGCGGGCAAGGGACGGCTGCTCGCCGACCTCTCCGCCGGACAGTCCGCGCGTGTGACCTATGCCGACCACCACGTCAGTGTGGTGCAGGAAGATGTCGCGACCATGACGGCATGGTGGCAACGGCGCGTCGTGTTCCGTGACGAACCACTGCGCGACATCGCCGACCGCTTCAACCGCATGAACACCGTGCGCCTGCGCGTGGACGACAGCGAAGCCGGCGCGCTGCGCCTGACCGGCAACCTGCGCGCGGACGACCTTGCCTCGCTGCGCGCTTTCCTCGACGAACAACCCACGCTCGCGGTGAGTGCCGATGCGCGCCAGATCCGCGTGCGTTCGCGCCGCGCACCCGCGCACGGCTCGTGGTGATCCCGGCGCTGTAAGAAAAAATTCACGGAGAAAACGGTGCCCGACCGCCGCCGTGCCCCCTCGTAGTGGGGGTGCGCGCGAGCGATCGCGCGCCACCACCCCACTCCACCCGGATCCCACGATGCGCCGAATCCTCGCCCTTTCCATTGCTCTTGCCCTGCAGGCTGCGACCGCCAACGTCGCCGCCCAGCAGGCGACCGTCGCGACCGACGCCATCCCGCCGCAATCGCTCGACAGTGCACTCAATGCACTCTCGCGCCAGACCGGCCTGCAGTTCGTCTACACCGCACAGGCCGGCAATCCCCGCACGCGCGCCGTGCCCGCCGGCCTGTCTTCGGACCAGGCGCTCGCGCAGTTGCTGCAGGGCACCGGCCTGCGCTACCGCTACCTCAACACCAGCACCGTCACCATCGAAGCCGACACCCCCGCAACGCCCGTCCCGTCGCCCGCGCCGGCTGCCGCAGCCCCTGCACCCACGCCGAGCGCGCAGGCGGTGGATGCGCAGGACCTGGAGAGCGTCACCGTGGTCGGCAGCTACAGCCGCAGCCTGGAACAGGCCGTCGACATCAAGCGCTACAACGTGGGCTTCTCCGACTCCATCGTCGCCACCGACGTGGCGGACTTCCCCGAGCAGAACCTGGCCGAAGCACTGCAGCGCATGCCCGGCGTGACCATCGAGCGCAACAAGGGCATGGGCAGCAAGGTCAACGTGCGCGGCCTGCCGTCGGAATACACCCATGTCTCCATCAACGACCTGGCCACCGCCTCCGGCAGCGGCGGGCGCGATGTCGAATTCGACCTGTTCGCCTCGGAGATCATCCAGCAGGTCACCGTGCAGAAGTCGCCCACCGCCGCCGACGAGGAAGGCGGCATCGCCGGTTCGGTGAAGATCTCCACCGCGCGGCCGTTCGACTACAGCGATCGCAAGCTGGTGTTCTCCGCCGAGGGCGCGCATAACTCTATCTCCGAAGAAACCGACCCCAAGTTCGCCTTCCTCGCCAGCGACACCTGGGGCGACTGGGGCGCACTGGTCTCCTTCGCGCATGCGCAGCGCACCAACCGCACCGACTCCACCTCGGGCATCAACTTCCGTCCGCTGTCGCGCTTCCTGGGCGCCTCCGGCACCCGCGGCTCGCAGGCCGAGGCCGTGGTCGAGCGCGACACCGGCTGGACCATCGACAACCGCGCGGATACCGCAGAAAGCAACCTGATCATCTTCCAGGACAAGGTGGGCGACCGCGTCTACCTCAACGACCAGGAAAAGTGGGGCGCCACCGCCTCGTTGCAGTACCGGCCCAGCAGCACCTTCAGCCTGACGTTCGACGCGATGGTGGGTGGCTACGACACGACCGAAGACGAATACGACGCCGCCGCCTACTCCGCCTCCAGCCGCAGCACACTGGAGACCATCCACGAGTACGACGACACCACCCTGTCCGAGTACGGCATGCTGGTGCTGCGCGACGTGTCCTATACCGCCACCCAGCATGAGTTCCTCAGCAAGGAGCGCATCAACAAGACCGACTACGGCCAGTACAGCCTGGCGCTGGACTGGAACAACGATCTCTGGGACGTGGAAGCGATGGCCGGCTACTCCGGTGCGGAGAAGATGCTGGACTATTCCAACCTGAAGCACGTCGCCTATGCGCCGTCGCGCACGCGCTGGACCGGCCGCGGCGGCGAGACCATCCCCAGCGCCAGTTCCGCCGGCTTCGACATGTACGCCTCGCCCGAGCGCTACCTGTTCGAGGCGTATGAAACCACGCTGGAGAAGATCGACGACGACAAGTACGCCGCCAAGCTCGACGTCACCCGCAAGCTCGACCTGCCGTTCCTGCCTGCGCTGCGCAGCGTGCAGTTCGGCGGCCGCTACACCGACCGCAGCAAGGAGCGCCAGTACGGCGAACTCAAGATCACCGGTCCGGGCCCCGGCGACACGTCGTGGGTCAACACGCGCACGCTGGCCGACAGCCCGCTGCAGTGGATCGGCGACATCGTCCCCGGCGGTGCCTACAGCGTGAAGGACCTCGACTGGCAGCAGGTGTCCAACGACTTCGCCCGCGGCTACTTCCGCTACCCCGGTTTCTCTACGCCGTTCGACGACGCACAGTACTACCGCGTGGACGAAGAGGTCGCCGCGCTGTACGCGATGACCAACTTCGACTTCACCCTCGGTCGTGTGCCGGTCACGGTGAACGCGGGCGCGCGCTACGTCGACACCTCGGTGGTGTCGTTCGGCTACCATCCTGTGCAGAATCCGGACGGCAGCACCGGCTATACCGACACGCCGGTGTCGAGCGACGGCGGCTACACCGACGTACTGCCCAGCTTCAACCTGACCGCCGAACTCGCCGACGGCCTGCTGCTGCGCGCCGCCGGCTCCGAGACGCTGATCCGTCCGGCACTGACCGACGTGGCCTACAAACGCACCGCCAGCTGGAGCTCGTTCCGCTTCACCGACGGCAACCCGGACCTGAAGCCCACCTACGCCAAACAGTGGGAAATCGGCCTGGAAAAGTATCTGGACAACGGCGGCCTGCTGGCGGCGTCGTACTTCCGCAAGAAGATCGACGGCGTGGTGGTGAACGCGCTGACCGGCGTGGTCGAGGACGTGGCCGTCTACAACGCCAACGGCACGCTCAACGGCTACTACGACTTCGACGTTTACCAGCCGGTGAACGCCAACGGCTCGTACGACGTGGACGGCATCGAGCTGATCGCCAACCTGCCGCTGTCCGCGCTGCACGCATCCCTCGACGGTTTCGGCATCAACGCGAACTACACGATGCTGGACAGCTCGCTGGCCGGTGAATCCGACCTGGGCATCCGCACGCCGATGCCGGGCCTGGCAGAGAAGACCTGGAACCTGACTGCCTACTACGAGAACCAGCACTTCGATGCGCGCGTGTCGTACAACCACAAGGACGAGTACGTGGAGTCGATCGGCTACAACATGTACCCGATCTGGCGCGACGCCTATGGTCAGCTGGACGTATCGATCGGCTACCGCATCAGCGACCACCTGAAGCTGAGCCTGAAGGGCATCAACCTGACGGACGAAGAGACCAGCGGCTACACCATGGACCCGTCGTTCCCGACGATGTACGAGAAGTCGGGCCGCCGCATCAGCCTGGGCCTGCGCGCGGACTTCTGAGCACCTGCGCGCCGCCGGCGAATGCCCGCGGCGCGCTTCTTCTTCCTGCGATACCGCCGCACGCCGCGGCGGCATTGCGCTTCGCTAGGACTTCGATGCGCTCCCTCTTCCTGCCGGTCTTGTCGACCCTCTTCCTTTCCGCCTGCGCCACCGATCCCCACTCCGGTCGCAGTTGGCAAGCCGGTGACCACCACGTGCACAGCGAATGGAGCGTGGACTGGGATCGCAGTACCTCCCCGCCCACACCCATCCGCGGTGGCGATTCGCCGTACACGCGCAGCCGCAACGCCCGGCAGGGGCAGACGTTCGGCCTCACTTGGATCGTGCACACCGATCATGGCGGCCCCGGTCACTCCGCCGTGACCCGCGACCACGCCTGGCCCGCGCTGGAACAGGCGCGCAGGGAGGTGCCGGCACTGATCCAGTTCAACGGCATGGAATTCGACGTGCCGGCCGCGGAACACGCCTCGCTGATCATCGCTCCAGGCCCGCGCGAGCGCGATGAACTGGTCGAGATCGAACGCCGCTTCAGCCGCAACGAACCGGTGGACGGCGTGCAGCGCGACGACACGCAGACCATGCTCGATGCGCTGGCGCACATGCGTACCCTGCCCGCACCACCGCTGATGTTCGTCAACCACCCTTCGCGCACCGCCACCGGCGTGGGCCAGTGGGGCGAGGTGGAACCGACCGAACTGCGCGCCTGGCACGACACTGCGCCGCAGGTCCTGGTGGGCATGGAAGGCGCGCCCGGCCACCAGGCCACGCGCACCGAGCGCGGCCTGTACCGCAACGCCGCCGCGCCGACGTTCGGCGGCTTCGACCAGATGACCACGCAGGTCGGCGGCGTGTGGGACACCTTGCTCGCGGAAGGCCGTCGCCTCTGGATCACCGCCACCTCCGATTCGCACCACAACCTGCGCGACGGCGGACGCGATTACGATCCGGGCGAGTACAGCAAGACCTACGTGTGGGCACGACGCGATGCCGGCGACATCCTCGGCGGCCTGCGCGAAGGCCGCATGTTCGCCGTCACCGGCGACCTGATCGACGCGCTGGAACTGACGGTGCGCGGCAACGGCGGCACGGCGCACGTCGCAACCCTGGGCGACACACTCGTGCTCCCGGCGGCCAGCACGATGCGCATCGACCTGCGCGTGCGGCAACCGGCAACGCCCAATGCCCATGGCGAGCGGCCCGTGCTGGCGCAGATGGAGCTGATCGTCGGCTCGCCCGGCGACGATGGCATCCCGGTCATGCAGACGCGACGCTGGGACCCTGCGGGCTGGCATCGCGACGGCGACTGGCTGTCCGTCAGGTGGGAGGTGCCGGTGCCTGCACGCGGCGCCTTCGTGCGTGCGCGTGGCAGCAGCACGCACGAGCCGTCGCCGCACGCGGATGTGCCCGGCGAGGACCCGTGGCAGGACCTGTGGTTCTATTCCAACCCTGTCTTCATCGACGTCACCGGCACCTCGTCGCAGACAGCCACGCACTGATGCGCGAGACAGCACGCGTTCACGCCGCGGTGTGACCCGGCCCGCACTTCAGGCCGGTTCGGCCCTGCGCGTTGACATGGTCTTTGCAAACCCCGCGCGACACTGCACGCGTGGTCGATGCCGCAGCAGCGGCCTGCCGGATCCGGTGAAACAGCCACGGCGGCCACGCGGGTACCGTTGTGCGAAGCCCTAGCTTCGCCCAGCTTGGCTGCAAGTGCGTCCCCGTCGAAGGATCGCTGGCGCGGTGCCCTCTTCCTGATGCAGGACATTCGCACTCACCGCCGAAGTTTCCTTCTCCCCGCAAAGCAGGGAGAAGGTGGCCGAAGGTGGCCGAAGGCCGGATGAGGGGCGAGCGCGATGCGTCCGGCCAGCCACCGCGCCCATCGCCACCACCGTCACAGCCAGCAGGCCAGCGGCGCGCAGGGGTGTCAGCGCGGGGGCACTGCCTTCGCAATGGCGGCGCGTGCGCAGTACGCGACGGCGGCCGGCATCAGGCGAGGCGCGCCTCATACGTTGGGCGGCAACGGCATGCGCACGCGCGGCGTGACATCGGCGGGCGCGGCCAGCGATTGCAGTTGGCAGAACGTGGCGTCGTAGGCAGCCACCTCCTCCTGGTACTGGCACAACGCACGGAATGGGCTGCGTGCGGACAATGCCTGTGCGGTCGCACGCAGGCGCTCGCCGTCGGGATGAGTCTGTACCAGCGCCGCCACCCACACGGTGAGCGCTTCGAGTTGGCCGGTGGTACGGGCGTCGCTGGTTTCCAGGCGGTCCAGCAGGTTGTGAAGATGGGTTTGCGAATACAACAACATGGGGCATGACATCCGGTGAGTGATCACCGCGGCCTGGCCCCTGTTCCAGCGCGTTGGTTTTCCCTGTTCACGGGCGTCACAACGCGCGCCGGCCAAACCGGTGCAGCCGGAGTCAGGCGCCGTTGGGAAAGGCGTGACTTCCGGCCTATCGATGCCCCCGGATCAAGCAGGATGGGTACGCAGGTCCACGTCGGCCACCTTGTCCTGGTAGTCCTCCTTGGGGTCCACGCCGAACAGCAGCTTCACGCCAGCCAGCAGGCTCTGCTCGTTGAGCCATATCTCCGCGTGCTCGGCATCGAAGCGCAGCAGCGCCAGCTTCGGATCATCCTTGCCGCCCTCGTACCATGCGGCGACGAAGGGATTCCACAGGCGATCGATAACCGCTCGATCATCATCGCGAACCAACATGCCTTGCAGGCTGGCGAACACATCGTGTCCCATCGACGCGAACGTGGCCAATGCCCGCTGCGGCGATCGCGTGCGCTGGGCAAGCTGGTTGTCGGTGGCGGTGAAGATCCACAGCGGACCACGGCCTTCATGTTCCAGCAGCGCGGTCATCGGCCGCGTATGGCCCGCCTCCGCACCATCGAGCCCCAGCATCAAGGTGCGATCGGACTTGATTGCTTTCCAGAGCTTCTTTTCCAGTTCTTCAGGGGTATGCATGGCGCGACTCCTCACGTCTCGTTGCCTGCAACGTAAGGCGGCCGGTGTGGTGCGCCCGTCAAGATCACCCGCCATCCGTCAGCCCGCCGTCATGTTTGTAGTGGGGGCGTCACGCACAGCGAACCGGGGCATGAACGCGCTATGTGGATTTCACTTGTCGTTCGCGACGGGCCGCGCAGGCTCGCATGGCGATACCCACCAAGGAGATTCGCCATGAATACCCCTCGCCTCCTGCTGCCGCTGGCCCTGATGTCGGTGATGTCGGCCGCTGCAGCGCAGACGTATGGCCCGGAAGACGAAGGCCGCCGTTTCAACGACGGCAGCAAGGTCGTCTGCAAGAACGTGGAAGTGCAGAAGAACAGCAAGGACCCCAACCGCGTGGCGGGCACCGCCATCGGCGCGGTCGTGGGCGGCCTGCTGGGCAATCAGGTCGGCAGCGGCAGCGGCAAGAAAGTCGCCACTGTCGGCGGCGCCGTGGCCGGCGGCGCCATCGGCCGCAAGGTGCAGGGCAACAGCCAGGAAGACAAGGGCGACCGCATCGTAGAACGTCGCTGCGAGCGCGTGTACCGCTGAGCGCGACCTGCCCCCGGACAGGTGCCGGCTGGCGCCCGCGGTGACGAGGCCTCGGGCGCATTTCTGTCTCTCATTGGGGCCCGGCCGCACGGGGAGTCCGTCTCCCCGCATGGTGGTTTGAAGCAGTTGCTTGCTTCGCGGCGTCATTCCCCGGTTGGTCCGGGGCTGGCGCCAGGAGCCGTCAGGACACCAGTTGCAACCGCAGTTCCTTGGGCAGGGCGAAGACCATGTTTTCGGGCTCGCCTGCGAGTTCGCTGATGCCACCCGCGCCCAGATCGCGCAGGCGCTGGATGACGCCTTCGATCAGCACATCGGGCGCGGACGCACCGGCGGTCACGCCGACGCGCTGCTTGCCCTCGACCCAGCGCGGATCGATCTCGTGCGCGCCATCGATCAGGTACGACTCCACGCCATCACGTTCGGCCAGCTCGCGCAGGCGGTTGGAGTTGGAGCTGTTGGGCGAACCCACGACCAGCACGAGGTCGCATTCCTTGGCCAGATCGCGCACGGCGTCCTGGCGGTTCTGGGTGGCGTAGCAGATGTCATCGTTCTTCGGGCCCTGGATGGCCGGGAACCGCGCCTGCAGCGCCTGGATGATGCCAACCGTGTCGTCCACCGACAGCGTGGTCTGGGTGGTGTAGAACAGGTTGTCGGGTTGGCTCACGTCCAGCGTGGTCACCTGCTCGATGTCTTCCACCAGGTAGATGTGGCCGTCGCCGCCCTGGCGGCTCCATTGACCCATCGTGCCTTCTACCTCGGGGTGGCCGGCGTGGCCGATCAGGACCACGTCGCGACCGCCACGGCAATGACGCGCCACTTCAAGGTGCACCTTGGTGACCAGCGGGCAGGTGGCGTCGAAGACCTTCAGGCCACGATTTTCAGCCTCGCTGCGCACAGCCTTGGACACGCCATGCGCACTGAAGATGACAGTGGCGCCGTCGGGTACTTCGTCAAGTTCTTCCACGAAGATCGCGCCGCGCTGCTTGAGGTCATCGACGACGAAGCGGTTGTGCACCACTTCATGCCGCACGTAGATCGGTGCGCCCAGCGTTTCGATGGCGCGCTTGACGATCTCGATGGCACGGTCGACACCGGCACAGAAACCACGGGGATTGGCGAGCAGGACGTCCATAAGACCGATATTACCGAAGCCGGGGAAATGAAAAGATGAAACTGTTGCCGGCGCCGATGCCGCATGGCACCTGCGCCCCTCGCCCGCCCGCCCGCGGGAGAGGGGAACGGGGTGAAGGCGAGCCACCGCGATTCCCGTAGGGTGGGCCCTGGCCCACCGTATGGGTACATCACGTGGCGGCGGGCCGGGGCCCGCCCTACGCGGCCTTCTTCTTGCCGTCGAACAGGCCGAACAGCGCAATGCCAATGGCGCCACCGACCACCGCGCAATCCGCGATGTTGAACGCCGGCCAGTAATGCTCGCGCCAGTGCCACTGGATGAAGTCGATTACATGGCCATGGATCTGGCGGTCGATGACGTTGCCCAGCGCGCCCCCGATCACCAGCGCGTACGGCAACGCCTGGCGCCAGTCGCCGCGCGCGGTACGCGACAGCCAGAAGCCCAGCAGGCTGCTGATGCCCACCGCCAGCACGGTGAAGAACCACAGCTGCCAGCCGCCGGCATCGGCGAGGAAGCTGAAGGCGGCGCCGGTGTTGTAGGTGCGGTACCAGTTCCAGAAGCCGTCGATCACCGGGATGGCGGTGTACTCCGGCAGCGAGGCCAGCACCCAGGCCTTGGACCACTGGTCAAGCGCGATGACAACGACCGACAGCACCAGCCAGATCAGCGCGTTGGGTTTGGGGTGTCTGTTCATCGTGTTCCTGTTGGGAGAAACCTGTAGGAGGGGCCTAAGCCCCGATGCCTCGATCAGGACGCAGTCGGGGCTGGCTTTAAACAGCCGAATGGCTGGTCAGTCCCTCCTACAGGGGAAACTCAGAACCAGCGGCGGTCTTCGCCAGCGCCGTCGATATTGTCGACGCAGCGACCGCACAGGTCCGGATGTTCAGCATGCGTACCCACGTCGGCGCGGTAGTGCCAGCAGCGCACACACTTGGCCTTGGTGGTCGGCGTGGCGAGCACGAAGACCTCATCGGCACTGACCTCGGAAACAGTGACGTCGCCGCTGATGAACAGGAAGCGCAGCTCTTCGGCCAGCGGCTGCCACTTCACCGCGGTGGCGGCATTCACCGACACCGTGATCTCGGCTTCCAGCGCGGCGCCGATCAGGCCGTTGGCGCGCATCGGCTCAAGCACCTTGGCGACCTGCTCGCGCAGCGCCAGCAGTTCGTCGAAGTCGGCGGCATTCAACGCGGCGCCTTCCGGCAGCGGCACCAGGCCGTCGTACCAGGTGGCGAACAGCACATTGCCGGCGCGTTCGCCCGGCAGATAGGTCCACATCTCGTCGGCGGTGAAGCTGAGCACCGGTGCCACCCAACGCACGAAGGCCTCGGCGATATGGAACATCGCCGTCTGCGCACTGCGGCGTCCGCGCGAATCCTCGCGCATCGTGTACAGGCGGTCCTTGGTGACGTCCAGGTACAGCGAGCCCAGGTCGACGCTGCAGAAGTTCAGCAGTGCCTGCACGATCTCGGCGAAGTCGTAGCGGTCGTAGGCCGTCTTGATCTTCTCCTGCACCTCGTAGGCGCGATGCACGATCCAGCGGTCGAGCGCGACCATGTCGGCCGGAGCCACCCGGTCGCGGGCGGGATCGAAGCCGTTGAGGTTGCTGAGCAGGAAGCGCGCGGTGTTGCGCAGGCGACGGTAGGCATCGGCGTTGCGCTTCAGGATTTCCTGCGACAGCGACATCTCGTTGCTGTAGTCGGCGCTGGCGATCCACAGGCGCAGGATGTCCGCGCCGAGGGTCTTCATGATGTCCTGCGGCTCGATGCCGTTGCCCAGCGACTTGGACATCTTGCGGCCGTGCTCGTCCACGGTGAAGCCGTGGGTGAGGCACTGCTTGTACGGCGCCGCCTTGTCGATCGCCACGCCGGTCAGCAGCGAGGACTGGAACCAGCCGCGATGCTGGTCCGAGCCTTCCAGGTAGAGGTCGGCCGGCTTGCCGATGCCGCGGTCCAGCAGCACCGCTTCGTGGGTGACGCCGGAATCGAACCAGACATCGAGGATGTCGGTGATCCTGTCGTAGTCCTTCGCCTCGTCGCCCAACAGTTCGGCAGCATCCAGCGTGTACCAGACATCGACGCCGCCCTGCTCTACGCGGTCGGCGACCGCACGCATCAGCTCGACGCTGCGCGGATGCGGCTCGCCGGTTTCGCGGTGCACGAACAGCGCGATCGGCACGCCCCAGGTGCGCTGGCGCGAGATGGTCCAGTCCGGACGGCCGTCGACCATGCCGGCGATGCGGGCTTCGCCCCACTGCGGGAACCAGCCGACCTGCTTGATCGCCTCCAGCGCGTCGGCGCGCAGGTGAGCCTGCTCCATCGAGATGAACCACTGCGGCGTGGCACGGAACGCGATAGGCGTCTTGTGGCGCCAGCAGTGCGGATAGCTGTGTTCCATCTTGCTGAAGGCGAGCAGCGTGCCGTCCTGCTTCAGCACGTCGATGATGACGTCGTTGGCCTTCCAGATATGCAGGCCGGCCAGTTCCACACCATGCGCGGCCGGCGTGGACGGCAGGTACACGCCGCGGCCATCGACCGGATTGAGCTGGGCGGCGGTGTACTTGTCCAGCAGGCCGTACTGCTTGCTGACGACATAGTCCTCCTGGCCGTGGCCTGGCGCGGTGTGCACGGCGCCGGTACCGTCTTCGGCCGACACGTGGTCGCCCAGCAGCACGGGGATGTCGCGTGTGTCGTAGAACGGATGCGCGAACAGCAGGCCTTCCAGCGCACCGCCCTTCATCCGTGCATGCACGACCACGTCGGTGATGCCGTAGCGCTGCAGCGCGCGCGCGGCCAATGCGTCGGCCAGCACCAGCCAGCGGCGCCTGCCGTCGTGTGCGGGGCCTTCGACCAAGGCGTATTCCAGCTCGCCGCCGATGGAGATCGCCAGCGACGCCGGCAGCGTCCACGGCGTGGTGGTCCAGATCGGCAAAGCGACCTCGACATCGGCGGGCACATCGGCGCCGAACGCCTGCGCCACCGCCTGCGCATCACGCGCGGCGTACGCGACATCGACGGCGGGCGACACCTTGTCGGCGTATTCGATCTCCGCCTCGGCCAGCGCCGAGCCACAGTCGAAGCACCAGTGCACCGGCTTCACGCCGCGCGTCAGGTGGCCATTGGCGACGATCTTGGCCAGCGCGCGGATCTCGTTGGCTTCGAAACGGAAATCGAGCGTCTTGTACGGGTTTTCCCAATCGCCGATCACGCCCAGGCGCTTGAAGTCCTTGCGCTGGATATCGATCTGCGACTCGGCGTATTCGCGGCACTTCTGCCGGAACTCGACCGCATCGAGCTTCACGCCGACCTTGCCGTACTTCTTCTCGATGGCGATCTCGATCGGCAGGCCGTGGCAGTCCCAGCCCGGGATGTAAGGCGCATCGAAGCCGGCCAGGTACTTCGACTTGACGATGATGTCCTTCAGGATCTTGTTGACCGCATGGCCCAGGTGGATCGCCCCGTTGGCGTACGGCGGGCCGTCGTGCAGCACGAACAGCGGGCGGCCCTTGGCGTTGTCGCGCAGCTGCGCATACAGGCCCTGGCTTTCCCAGCGCGCCAGCGTGTCGGGTTCGCGCTTGGGCAGGTCGCCGCGCATCGGGAAATCCGTGGCGGGCAGATGGAGGGTCGCTTTGTAGTCCTGGCTCACGCCGTCGCTCGTCGTTGATGTTCGGAAAGGATGTCGCGCGCGTCGTCCGCATCGCGGTGCATCTGCTCGGTGAGGCTGGGCAGATCGGGGAATTTCAGTTCATCGCGCAGCTTGGCGACGAATTCGACTTCGATATGGCGCCCGTAGAGGTCGCCGGCGAAATCGAACAGATGGGCTTCAAGCAACGGCTCCACCCCGTCGACGGTCGGCCGCGTGCCGAAGCTGGACACCGACGGCCAGGGCTGGTCGCCCACGCCGTGCACCCAGGTGGCGTAGATGCCGGAAAGAGCCGGCGTCTTCGGGAAGCGCAGGTTGGCGGTCGGAAACCCGAGCGTGCGTCCGAGCTGCTTGCCGCGCACGACGCGGCCGCCGATCGCATACGCCCGACCCAGCAGGCGGGTGGCGGTGGTGAAGTCGCCGCCCTTCAGCGCTTCGCGGATGCGGGTGCTGGAGACGCGGTCGCCCTGCACTTCGACCGGCGGGATCGAGTCGGCACTGAAGCCGAGTTCGCTCCCCATCGCCTGCAACAGGCCGACGTCGCCGCCACGGCGATGGCCGAAGCGGAATTCCGGGCCGATCCAAACCTCGCGGGCTGCCAGCCGGCCGACCAGCAGAGTGCGGACGAAGTCCTCTGCCGACATCGCCGAAAGCTTGGCATCGAAGCGCAGCAGGCCGACGCGATCAGCGCCCAGGTCCAGCAGGCCCTTGACCTTGGCGCGCGCCAGGGTCAGGCGCGGCGGCGGATGGTCCTTCGAGAAGAACTCGCGCGGCAGCGGCTCGAAGGTGACCACCACCGCCGGCACGCCCAGCGCACGGGCACGGGCGACGGCATGCCGCACCAGCGCACGGTGGCCCGAGTGCAGGCCATCGAAGGCGCCGATGCAGACCACGCTACCGTGCGGGCACAGAGGCCCGCCATCGACGTCACGGAACAGCCTGCTCATGGATTCCTGTCAGAACGGATGCGCCCGACGGCGGATCCGGGATGTTGCAAGACCTTGAAGTATAGCCGTCCAGGCCCGCTTCAATGCCCACGCAGGTCACGTGGACGGATGCCCTGCAGCCAAAGCAGGCCGCCGTAAAGCGCGCCACCTGCGCCGACCGTCACCGCCAATCGCCACCCGCGCTCCCACCAGGCCCAGGCCGACCAGTCCGGCCAGGCCAGCCGGAAGGCCAACACCACGAGCGTCATGGCGAACGTCGCCACGCCGATCTGACGGAGGAAGCGCCCCCATCCCGGCTGACGGCGATAGACACCGGCCTTCCGTAGCAGCCAGGCCAGCTGCAGGGCGTTGACCCAGCCGGCGATGGCGATGGCCAGTGCCAGCAGGGCATGGGCACCCGGGATCGTGGCCAGCGCCTGCGTCCAGCTTCCCTCCGCCGCCTGGAGAGCGGCCTGGCCCGTCGGCGTGGCGTACAGCAGCCCCGCAAACAGGCCGATCGTGCACAGGGCATTCGTCAATACGGCCACGACGGCCGCCTTCACCGGCGTGCGGGTGTCCTGGCGAGAGTAGAACGCCGGCGCCAGCACCTTCACCAGCAGGAAGGCAGGTACGGCCGTGGACTGCGCGATCAGGCTCCAGCTGCTCATGCGCGCGTCTTCCACGGTAAAGCTGCGGTACTGGAACAACGTCGACATCAGCGGCTCAGCGCACAGGATCAGGCCCGCGCAAGCCGGCAGACCGATCATCAGGCAGAGCCTGAAACCCCAGTCGAGCCCCTTCGAGTAACCGTCGGGGTCGGTGGCGGCGTGCCGGCTGGACAGGTGCGGCAGGATCACGGTGCCTATGGCGACTCCGAACATGCCCAGCGGGAACTCCAGCAGACGGTCGCTGTAGTACAGCCAGGTGATGCTGCTCCCGATCAGGTACGACGCTGCCATGGTGTTGAACAGCAGGTTGAACTGCACCACGGACGAGCCGAAGAGCGTTGGCACCATCAGGGTCAGGATCTTGCGGACGCCGGCATGGGCGACATCCAGCCTGGGGCGTGGCAGCAGGCCCAGCTTCGCCAATGCCGGCAACTGGAAACAGAGTTGCAGGATGCCGGCGGCGAACACGCCCCACGCCAGCGCCTTGACGGAATTCCCCATCAGCGGCGCCAGTCCCAGCGCCGCGGCGATCATCGCCAGGTTCAGCAGCACCGGCGACAGTGCCGGAATGGCGAACCGCTGGTAGCTGTTGAGAATGCTGCCCACCAGCGAGGCCAGCGAGATGAAGAGCGCATAAGGGAAGGTGATGCGCAGCATCTCGACGAACAGGGCATGCTTCTCGCTGCCCACCTCGAAGCCGGGCGCGATGACCCGCGTCAGCCAGGGTGCGGTCAGCAGCACTACCGCCGTGACGACCAGCAGGGTTGCCAGCAGGGTGCCGGTCACCCGGTCAACGAGGCCCTTGACCGCGTCCTGACCGTGCTTTTCCTTGTATTCGGCCAGCACCGGCACGAAGGCCATCGAGAACGAGCCCTCGGCCGACAGGCGCCGCATGAAGTTCGGGATGCGGAACGCGGCGATGAACACGTCCATGGCCGGGTTCGCGCCGAAGACAATGGCATAGACCTGGTCCCGGACCAGCCCGGACACCCTGGACAGGAAGGTCATTGAGCTGAAGATGGCGGTCGAACGCAGGAGCCGGTTGCCGCTCATCGCCCCCCCTTTTCCCGGGGACGACCCAGGTTGACGCAACCCATTGAATGCCCCATAATTTCCGGCTCAATTACCCGTCTTCCGTTCACCCCCTGAATTCTCTCAGGTATTCATCAGGAATCCCACCGTGGCCAATATCAAGTCCGCCAAGAAGCGCGCCAAGCAGACCGTCGTGCGCAATGCGCGCAACGCCGGTCAGCGTTCGATGCTGCGCACCGCCGTCAAGAAAGTCCTGAAGGCGCTCGACGCCAACGACGCCGCCGGCGCCCAGGCCGCGTTCGTCTCGGCCCAGCCGATCCTCGACCGCCTGAGCTCGCGCGGCCTGATCCACAAGAACAAGGCTGCCCGCCACAAGAGCCGCCTGAACGCCCGCATCAAGGCCCTGCAAGCGGCCTGATTCACGGCGGTACGCAACGCGAAGACAAGGAAGCCCGCCGCAAAGCGGGTTTCTTTTTGCCTGCGCGTCAATGCCGGGACGCCGGAACCGGATGGTCGCCCGACCACACAAAAAACCCGCCTTCCGGCGGGCTTTTTTTCTCAACCCTCGCGGGCGGCCTCGTCGGCCTCTTCCTTCTGGCGATCGAAGAACGCCATCACGTCCTTCATGATCGGCCACGTGCCCTCGCGGGAGATCGCGGATACCTGGTACCAGGGCTGGGTCCAGCCCAGGCTGGCGATGATCTCGTCGGCGCGCTCCTTGGCCTCGTCCTCGAACATCAGGTCGGCCTTGTTGAGCACCAGCCAGCGCGGCTTCTGCAGCAGCTCGGGGTCATGTTTCTCCAGCTCGCGCTCGATGGCGCGGACCTGCTCGACCGGATCGATGCCGTCCACGCCGCCTTCCATCGGCGCCATGTCCACCAGGTGCAACAGGATGCGCGTGCGTTGCAGATGGCGCAGGAACGTCGCGCCCAGCCCGGCACCATCTGCCGCGCCTTCGATCAGACCCGGGATGTCGGCGATCACGAAGCTCCGGTGGGCTTCCACGCTGACCACACCCAGGTTGGGATACAGCGTGGTGAACGGATAGTCGGCCACCTTCGGCGTCGCCGCCGACACCGCGCGGATGAAGGTGCTCTTGCCGGCGTTCGGAAAGCCAAGCAAGCCGACATCGGCCAGCAGCTTGAGCTCCAGCTTCAGCAGGCGCTCTTCGCCCTCTTCACCCGGCGTGGCCTTGCGCGGCGCACGGGTGATCGAGCTTTTGAAATGCATGTTGCCAAGGCCGCCCTTGCCGCCCTTGGCCACCAGCAGGCGGTCGCCGTGCTGCGTGAGGTCGCCGATCACTTCATCGGTACTGACATTGGTCACCACTGTGCCGACGGGCACCGTGATGGTCAGGTCTTCACCCGCCTTGCCGTACATCTGCCGGCCCATGCCGTTCTCACCACGCTGGGCGCGGAACTGGGTCTGGTGGCGGAAATCGACCAGGGTGTTGAGGTTCTCGTCGGCCTGCAGCCAGACGCTGCCGCCGTTGCCGCCATCACCTCCGTCCGGTCCACCCAGCGGAATGAACTTCTCGCGGCGGAACCCCACGCAACCGTTGCCGCCGTTGCCGGCGCCGACCTGGATTTCTGCTTCGTCTACGAGTTTCATGGGATTGGACTGACGTAATGAGGGGATGTGGAACGAATGCGGGATGCGACCGGCGTCATGCACTGGAAACGACATGCCCGCAAACGAAAAGCCCCGCACGCGGCGGGGCCCTTCGCTCGGCGTGTGCGAAAGCCTCAGGCTTCCGTCACCACGCTCACGGTACGACGCTTCTTGGCGCCCTTGATCGAGAACTCGACCTTGCCGTCGACCAGCGCGAACAGCGTGTGGTCGCGACCCAGGCCGACGCCCGGACCCGGATGGAACTGGGTGCCGCGCTGGCGGATGATGATGTTGCCCGCATCGATCGCCTGACCGCCAAAGACCTTGACGCCCAGCATCTTCGGGTTGGAGTCGCGGCCGTTGCGCGATGAGCCTACGCCCTTTTTATGTGCCATGACTGCTTCTCCTTACTTGTTGATGCCGGTGATTTCGATTTCGGTGTAATGCTGCCGGTGCCCCTGACGCTTCATGTGGTGCTTGCGGCGGCGGAACTTGATGATGCGCACCTTGTCGGCGCGGCCATGGCCGACGACCTTCGCGGTGACGGTGGCGCCCTTCAGGGCGTCGCCCAGGCTGATGGTCTCGCCATCGCCCAGCATCAGGATGTTGTCGAAGGTGAGTTCGTTGCCGGCTTCGGCTTCGAGCTTCTCGACGCGGAGCGTCTCGCCCTTCATCACGCGGTACTGCTTACCGCCCGTGACTACGACTGCGTACATGTGGATTCCTTGGTTTCTGTAGTTATTTTCTGGAGCCTGCCTACCATCGAGGGCGGACAGAAGCGGAATTTTAGTGGATTCAGGAA